>JAFBAO010000064.1 GCA_019247715.1 Caulobacteraceae bacterium | reverse complement strand
GCACCTCATGCGAAAAACCCAGCCCAGGGAACTCGAGGCCACCTGGCGCAGAGCCGGCCAGCTCCTCGACCTCTTCAGCCCCCAAGAATGCGCCAACTACCTCGTCAACGCTGGCTATGGTTCCGTCTAATCGCGGTCCGCTCTAGGTCGCGCTCCGCGCCCGCCGCTCGTCGGCGGCGGCTTGCAACACCGGCTTCAGCTCCCGCTTCAGGATCTTGCCGTTCGGATTGATCGGCAGCTCGTCCAGGATGACGATGGCGCGCGGGACCTTGTTGTCCGCAAGGCGCTCCTTGCACCAGGCCTGCAGCGCCTCGGCCGTGGCCTGCTGGCCGTGCTGCAGGGTGACCGCCGCGGCCACGTCCTCGCCGAGCACGGGGTGGTCGACGCCCAGCACGGCGGCGTCCTTCACCGCCGGATGCTCGTAGAGCGCCGTCTCGATCTCCAGCGGGATGATGTTGTAGCCGCCGCGGATGATCAGCTCCTTGGAGCGTCCGCAGAGGATGAGGTCGCCGTCCTTGTCGACGTAGCCGAGGTCGCCAGAGCGGGTCCATCCGTCGACGAACGCCGCCTTTGTCGCCGCCTCGTCGCGCCAGTAGCGCCGTGGGTTGCGCTGCCTGCCCCACACCTCGCCGATCACCCCTTGCGGCGTCGGGGCCCCGTTCTCGTCCCGCAACTCGAGGTGCGGGGCCATCTGCCCGACGCAGCCGGGCTTCAGCACCGCCGCCTTGTGGCGGGTGGTGAGCTGGGCCCCCCCCTCGCTCATGGCGTAGCTGTTGCGGATGCGGATGTGGGGCCACAGCTCCACCGCCCGCGTCACGCTGTCGTGCGGAAGCGGCGCCGAGCCGGTGATCATCCAGGTGGCGCCGCTGATGTCGTAGTCGGCCACGTTCGGCAGATCGAGGATCAGCCGCAGCATCGCCGGGACGAGGAAGATCGTGTCGGGCTTCTTCGCCTGGGTCAGCGCCATGAAGGCGGCCGGATCGAACCTCGGCAAGGTATAGGTCGTCGCCCCGGTGCGGATGGGCAAGAGGCCCGCCGCGATGGCGCCGCCGCTGCCCGTCATCGGCAGGGCGTGGCCCATGGAGCGAGAGGCGTCGCGGCTGATACCGTCGGTCTGGCCGAGCAGGTCCGGATGCGAGATCACCACGCCCTTGAGCTTGCCGCCGGTCGTCCCCGAGGTCTGCAGGATGTAGGCGTCGGCCGAAGGATCGAGCTGCGCCTGGTCCGGAAGGGCGCTGAGGTCTCGCGGCATGGCCATCACGTCCATCACCCGGCCCACCGCCGCCCCCTCCAGCCGCTCGGCTACGTTGGTGAGGCAAAGCGTGGGCTCGACGAGCTGGGCGTACTCCTTCATCTCGCCAGGCGTCAGCCGCGGGTTCACCGGGCAGACGATGGCGCCGGCGCGCAGGCCGGCGATCACGGCGATCATCATCTCTACGGCGTTGGCGTTGCTGATCGGCAGGAAGAGACGATCGCCGGGCTTCAGGCCCGCCGCGGCGAGGCCGCCCGCCACTTCGTCGGCTTCCTGGTCCCACTGGGCGAAGGTAAGCACGCGGCGCGTATCGTCATGGGCCACCTCGTCGCCCTGGTGCTCCGCGCGCACCTTGAGCGCGTCCGGCAGCCGCCGCACTGTGGTCGCCAAGCTCGTTCCTCCAAATTCCGCCACGCGGTCGCCATCCAGCCGATTTGGCCCGCGACGGCAAGTACGGACCATAGGACAGCGCGCCCGATGAGCTGTACCTAAGGCGCTCGGGTCTTGACCAGGGAGGACCTCATGACGGCCAGCGACAGCCCGCAGGCGCAATGGCGCGAGGATTGGGGCGTTCCGGTTCGGGAAGCGGCCCTCGATCCGGAACGGCGCATCGTCGATCCGCACCACCACTTCTGGACTTGGCGCGCGGCCAGCGCCATGGCCCCGGCCGGCGCGTATCTGGCCGGGGACCTGCGCGACGACCTTCGCGGCGGCCACAACGTGGTGGCCACGGTGGCCATCGAGTGCGGCGCCGCCTATCGGCACGAGCTCGGCCCGGACCTGGCTTCGGTGGGCGAGACCGCCTTCTTCGCGAAAGAAGCCCGACGCCTCGCCGAGATCGATCCCAGCTTCCGGGCCGCGGGGATCGTCGCCCACGTCGATTTGCGCAGCGGCGAAGACGTGCGCCGCCGCCTGGCGGCCCACCGCGAGGCCGGCGGCGGCCTGTTGCGGGGGGTGCGCCAGATGGCCGGCTATGATCCGGACGCGCCCATCAACATCTCGCCGGTCAAGGGAGACCTCTACGCCGATCCCGGCTTTCGCGCCGGCGCGCGGGCCGCCGCCGCCGAGGGCATGGTGGTGGACGTCTGGCACTACCACAGCCAGGGCGAGGCCTTCGCCGCGCTAGTCCGCGCCTGTCCCGAGGTCACCTTCGTCGTGGATCACTACGGGACCCCTTTGGGCGCCGGCGCCTACGCGAACCGCGAGCAGGAGATCTTCGGGGTGTGGGCGCAGGGGATCGATCTCCTCGCGGCGCACCCCAACGTCTTGTTCAAGCTGGGAGGCTTCGCCCTGAGCATGACCGGCGCGGACTTCCAGCTCCGGGCGGAGCAGCCGACGTCCGAACAGGTGGCCGCCCGCGCCAAGCCCTATTTCGACCATGTGCTCAATGCCGCGGGTCCGGGCCGCTGCATGTTCGAAAGCAATTTCCCGATCGAAAAGCCCTGTGTTTCGTACACGGTCCTCTGGAACGCCTTCAAGCGGCTCTCGAGCGGCCTCAGCGAGGGCGAGGCTGACGATCTCTTCTTCAAGGTCGCCAATGACGCCTACCGGCTGGAGCTGACCTGATACGGCGATCCTGGCGCCGGCGGCTGCCCACGGCCCCGATATCGCCATCACGGCGGTTTAGCCCCTGGGCGCGCAGGGGGGCGATTGCGGCGACGGCCGAGATCGGGCCGCCGCAGCGTCCTCCGCTCGAGTTGGGAAGCGAACGATGACGCTACAGCCGGCGCCCTGTGCGCCCCACTATCCATCCCCCTCCGCGCGAGGGGTCGATCTAGGAATCCACGTCGGAGGGCTGATCTTCGCCGCGGTGGGCGGGGCGTTCCTGTTCGCCCTGTCGGCCGGCCAGCGCTCGCTGGACAAGTCGATCGCCATCGCGGTCTATGTCGTCGGCCTGTTGGCGATGCTGGTCTGTTCGGCCGCCTACAACTTCTCGAGCGAGCGGCGGCGGGCGCTGCTGCGCCGGCTCGACCACGCGGGCATCTTCCTGATGATCGCCGGCACCTACACCCCCTTCACCGTCCACGCCCTCTCGGGGACCTGGGCGGTTTCCATGACCTCGACGGTCTGGGGCCTGGCTGCGGGCGGCGCGCTGGCGCGGTTGTTCCTCCCGGGCATCGCCAAGCTCTTCTGGGTTGTCGTATACCTCGCGCTCGGCTGGTTGGGGGTGGTGGCCGCCGGCCCGCTCGCCGCAGCGCTGTCGCGCGGCGCGATCTTCCTGCTGGTGGCCGGGGGACTGGTCTACTCGCTCGGCGTCGCCTTCTACCTGATGGAGAGACTGCAGTACCGCCGGGCCATCTGGCACGGGCACGTCATCGGCGCGGCGATCGTCCACTACTTCGCCGTGCTGAAGGGCGTGGTTCTCGTCCACTGACGGACGCCGGCCGCTCCGGGGCGCCCGTCGCTCAGGGGTCGAGGAACCGGACGCTCACGCCGTCGGGGTCGCGGACCAGCCGGGCGGGCACATCGTAGAGGCGGGTAAGCGCAGGCTCGGTGAACGTCGCAGCCGCAGGCCCGGACGCGATGGCCCGGCCCTCCTTGAGCGCCAGCACGTCGTCGGCCACCCGGATCGCCAGATCCAGATCGTGAATCGCCATCACCACCGTGCGGCCCTGGTCGGCATGGCTGCGCAGCCGACGGACCGCATCCAGCGCATGGCGCGGATCGAGCCCGGCCGTCGGCTCGTCGACGATGAGGATCTCCGGCTCGCCCACCGTGGCCCTGGCCAGCATCGCCCGGCTGAGCTCCCCGCCCGAAAGAGCGTCGGCCGGCCGATCGCGAAGCGCCAGGAGATCGTGCGCCGCCAGCGCCCCCTCGATACGCGGCCGGAGGCTCGCCGGGAGGCCGCCGAAAGCCGGCAACACCGGCGTGAGCCCGAGCGCCACCAGCCGCTCGACGCTGATAGGCCAGTCCACCTGCGGATTTTGCGGTAGGTAGGCGCGCCGTTGGGCCAGGCGCCGGCGGCCGATCCTGGAAAGCGGGACGTCGCCCAGCCGCACCTCACCTTTGGCGGGCGCGAGGAGGCCGGCGGCCGCCGACAGCAGCGTGCTCTTTCCGGCGCCGTTGGGGCCGATCACCACCGCGAGGCGGCCGGCTGCGAAGCGGGCGCTCACCCCCTCGAGGACCACGCGGCCGCCGCGCGCCACGCTCAGGTCCGCGAGCACGAGGTCGCTCACGGCGCGGTCCGCCGCAGGTGCAGCACCAGCCACAAGAAGAACGGCGCGCCCACAAGGCTGGTGACGGCGCCGAGCTTGATCTCGGGCCCTACGCGGATGAGCCGGGTGGCGATGTCGGCCAGGGTGACGATGGCCGCGCCGGCCGCCGCGGCGGGGATGAGCGCCCGGCGCGGCGAGTGGCCCACGAAGGGACGCACGAGGTGCGGGGCGACCAGCCCGACGAAGCCGATCGCGCCGGCCACCGCGGCGCCCGCGCCGACGCTCATGGCGGTTCCAACGAGGATGAGCAGGCGCGCGCCGCGCACGTCGATCCCGAGGCTCTCGGCCTGAGCCTCGCCCAGCGCCAGGCCGTCCAGCGCCCGGCCGGCGGCCAGCAGCAGCGCGCCGCCGACCACGATGAAGGGCGCGGCCAGCGCCACGTGGTCCCAGCTGCGGTCGGCCAGCGAGCCCATCAGCCAGGTGGTGATCTCGTAGGCGGCGTAGGGGTTCGGGGCGAGGTTGAGCGCCAGGCTCACACAGGCGCCGGCGATCGCCGAGACCGCCGCGCCGGCGAGGATCAGCGCCAGCGTGCCGCCGCGCCGCCCCAGCCCCAGGGCGAGCCCGGCGGTGACCAGTCCCCCCAGCAGGCCGAGCGCCGGCGAGGCCAGGGGGGCGAGCCGCGCCAGGCCGTAGTAGATCGCGATCACCGCCCCCAGCGACGCGCCGGCCGAGACCCCGAGCAGCCCGGGCTCGGCCAGCGGGTTTCTGAGCAGGCCCTGCAGGGCCGCGCCGGAAAGGCCGAGCGCCGCCCCGATCAGCATCCCCAGCAGCAGCCGCGGCAGTCGGATGTCGAGGACGATCAGGGTGGCGAGGCTGGGGTTGCCTGCAGCGAAGGCCTTCAGCACCTCCGCGGGACGCAGCCAGATCTCCCCGGCCAGCAGCGAGGCCAAGGCGCTCGCGGCCAGCACCGCCGCCAGCGCCGGCCCCAGGATCCGGCCGCTCATCGAGCCGCCGCCGCGCGCGGCGGCGCGCTTCTGGCGCGGCGCTCCGCTTCCCGTAGCGCTTGGCGCAGCCGGGCCGCGCCCTCCGCCGAGAACGGCGTGCCGCAAAGGTAATAGACCTGCGCGAAGACCACGATCCGATCGCCCCAGAGCCGGCGGACCACCGGATTGTCGGCGATGTCGGTCCGCCGCCCCGGGGGGGCGTCCGGCGGCGCGCCTCGCACGATGAGATCGGGGGCCGCCGCGAGTAGGGCCTCCGCAGCCGGCGCCCTGGCGCCCAGGACGTTGCGCACCCCCGCCGCCTTCAGCTCCGCATCGAACATCGAGCTCGGCTGGACCGAGACTTGGGCGCTGTCCCAGGCGGCGACCCGCACGCGGGGCGCGGGACTGGAGGCGAGCTGGCGCAACACCGCGTCCATCTGCGCCACCAGCGCCGCACCCTTCGCCTCGGCCCCCACCGCACGCGCCACCGTCAGGGTCGATCGGCGTACGTCGTCGAAATTGTCGATGGGCGGCAGCTCCAGCAACGGGTAGCCCAGCTTCCTGAGCGCCGCCCGGGTCGCGCTGGAGGTGTAGCCGCCGGCGACGACGAGGTCGGGATGGTCGCGCAGCACCTCCTCCGCCTCGCCGTGGTTGACGCCCACCCCGCGGGCCTGGCGCGCCATGAGCGACAGCCCTGGATCGCGCGACAGCCAGGTGACCGAGGTGATCTGTTCCGGCGGCAAGAGGGCCAGCACCAGCTGGTCGGCGCAGGCCTCGATCGACATGACGCGAAGCGGCCTGCCCGCCCCGCCCGACGCTTCGGCCACGAGGGCGAAAAGGGCGCCGAGAAGGACGGCCAGGCGCGGATGCGTCAAAGCTTCAGCCTCGCGCCGATGAAGAAGCCGCGGCTCGGCCGCAGGAAACCCACCGGGTCTTCGTAGCGGGCGTCGGCGAGGTTGGTGATGCGGCCATAGAGCGTCACCTGATCGGTCAGGTCGTAGTCGGCGGCAAGGTCGAGGGTGGTGTAGCCCGGCGCCTTCAGCCGGGGGATCGAGAAGTCCCGGTTGCCGTCGATCCAGGACCCCACCTGGACGAGGTTGGCGTCCAGCGTCAGGCGGGCGATGGGGCGCCAGCGCGCCTCGACGTTCCACTTGTTCTTCGGCCGGCGCAGGAGCGCCTCGTGCGCGATGTCGTCCACCGCCTCCGTATAGGTGTAGTCTAGCCGCAGCGTCAGGTTCTCGATGGGCTGCAGAGCGACATAGCTCTCGACCCCGTCCGTGTGCGCGCGACCGACGTTGGCAAGGGTCGTGCCGGTGGGGTCGGTGTCGATCAGGTTTCGGATGTTGTTGTGGAAGTAGGTGGCCCCGAACTGGAGCCGGCGGCCGAGCAGGAACTCGTCGAAGCCCGCGTCCCAGCCGGTGCTGCTCTCCGGCCTGAGGTTGGGGTTCGAGAAGAAGAACGGCGGAAAGCTCTGGAACAGCTGGCTCAAGGTCGGCGCCTTGAATCCTGTTCCGATGCTCGCCTTCAGCTTGGTGCCGGTCTGCTCGAAGAAGTAGGTCGGGGCGAAACGCCAGGTAGCCTTGCCGCCGAAACGGCTGTTGGCGTCGTAGCGCACGGCCAGCGTGCTGTTGAGATGGTCGAAGAGCTGGGACTGCAGCTCCGCGTAGCCAGCGTCGATGGCGGTGCTGGCGACGAGCGGGCGGCGGACGGCGTCGCGCTGGTGCTCGGCCCCCAGCACCAGCGTCTCGCCGGGAATGAGCTTGACATTCCCCTGCCAGTCGACTTTCAGCCGATCCCCGGCGTTCAGGGTGAGACCGAAGCTGGGGTCGTTCTGGATCGAGGCGATGTTGCTGTACCCCACGCCCAGGGTCTGGTCGAAGCGACCGTCCAGCAGCGAAAGGTGGGCCGTGCCACGCCCGTAGTACTGGCGCGTGTAGCGGCTGGTCTGGGTCGCCGCAGGAAAGTCGACCGGGAAGTTGCTTTCGTCCTCGCCGGTGAAGAGCGCGTGCGTCTGGGTGTAGCGGCCGACGAAGCCGAGGTCGAAGTTCGGCGCGACCTTGAGCCCCAGCTTGGTCGAGGCAGTGTCGTTGTCATAGTAGTCGTCGAGCCGCTGCTCTCCCGGCGCCAGCAGGTCCAGGGGGGTAACCGGGGTCGCCCGCGACTGCAGGTGGACGATGCTGAGCGCGTAGTGGAAGGGCCCGCTCGAACCCAGCAGCCCGCCCCTCTCGTTGACGGTTCCGAAGGAGCCGCCCTCCACGTCGGCCGTGAGACGCGGCCGCCCTTCCCCGCCTTCGGTGATGACGTTGATCACTCCGCCGATGGCGTCCGAGCCGTAGAGCCCGCTCTGAGGCCCGCGCAGGATCTCAACCCGGGCGACATCCGAGGCCGGCAGCTGTCCGAAGTCGAACTGGGCGCCGGGTTGGCTGGGATCGCTCACGTCGATCCCGTCGACGAGCACCTTGACGTGGTTCGAATTGGTCCCGCGCATGAACACCGAGGCTTGGCCGCCGGCGCCGCCGGTCTGGACCACGTTCAGCCCGGGCGCATCCTTCAACACGTCGGGAAGCGTCTGCTCCTGCTTGATGGCGATGTCCTCGCCAGTGATGACGGTCACGCTGCTGGCGACGTCGAGCTTGGGCGTCGGAAGCCGGGTCGGAGTGACCACCACCGGATCGACGGCGGCGGCGCCCTCATCCGGGACGCCCGGCGCCGGCGCGGCCAGCACCGGCGCGGCCATAGCGAGCGCCAAAAAGGAAACCGATGCGATAAGCTTGTTCATCTTGGGTGCCTCCGGCGTCGTGAGCGCTGCCGGCGGGAGCCTCCGCGCGCTGCGGCCGGCGCGGTCCGCCGGCGGACGCCAGGCGCCCGACGAACACGCCGGTACGGCTCCCACCGCCTGTACGTCGCTCAGACGGAGGTCCCGCGCCTTGGCCAATCCCTGGACCAGGGCAAGAGCGACCCGCGCCGGCCGGTCTCCTGGCTTGCGGGTCACTGCGCGGCGTGCGCCTTCCCAGGGCGGACCCCAGTGGCTGCGACCCGAAAAGCGCTCCGGATCACGTTGCAGGCCGCGCTCGCCGCTCACAGTTGCAGGGACAGCCGCGGGTTCGGCGCCAAGGCGCCTCACCGCGTTCCCGTAAAGCCCTCGCGGGCGCGGGCGCGAAATCACACGGCAAGGCTAACTTGCTTTGCCGTGACCAGGGCCGGTTAGGTCAAGGCGCGCTTCGAGGCAAGAGGCTTCGCCGCTCTTGCTCTTCGCCGCCTAGGGGCGTTCGCCATCGGCGTCGCCCTGAACACCGCCAACGTGATCGCCGGAGGCCGCCTACAGGGTGATCGCCAACTCCGTGGGCTCCTGGCGAGACGCCGCACACAATTTCGGCGGCGTGATCAACCTGGCGATGGCCCTCCTAACCGCGGGCGCGGACGGGGGCGCCCTTCGCGGAGGCGTCGTGCAGCAGCGCCGCGCAGTTGGCGTCGTGCGCCAGCCCGGGGGCTACGAACGGCAGGATCACGGCGAGCGGCGAGACCAGGGCGCCCAGCAGGGCCGCGACCCCGACCTGCGGCGCCGCCGCGGCCACGTCGACGCCGAACTTGGGCTTGGCGAGGCGTCCGGTCATGGTGATCGGCGCGGCGATCCGGATCAGCCGGAATTTCTTCGGCTTGCCGGCCAGGCGCAGGTTCACGGTCTCGTCCTTGAGGCTGATGCTCCCCGAGCCCGTGGCGAGCACCACCCCCGTGTCGAGGACCATTTGCTGGGTCGACAGCACCCCACCCTGGTCGCGGAAGTCGATGACGCCGCAGCGCAAGGGCGTCTCCTTCTGGCTCTTGCCGAGCAGCATGAAGAGGCCTTTGCCGACGTCGATGCCCATGAGCTCGGCGAGGCTCTGGCGGATGGCGCCGCTCGGAACCACAAGCGTCACCTGGCCGTCGGAATTGGCCGCCGCCGTGCGCACCGAGTCGCCCGCGCCGGCCAGCCGGGCTCGCGCCTGCAGGACTCCCTCCATCGGCGGATTCGCCTTGCCACGCGCGAGCAGATCCTGGAGCCGGGCGTTCGCCAGCCTCAGATCGACCGTCTCTCTTGGAACCGACGACCGGGCGTCGAGCCGCACCTCCCCGCTGAGGTCGCCCTGCGGCAAGCTCATGGAGAGCGGATCCACCGTCAGGAGCCCATGGTCCAGCCGCGCCTTGATCAGCAGGCGCTGGACCGGAAGGCTCGCGGACTCGACCGTCTGGGCGCGGTAGGTGATCCGCGCGTCGGTGGAGCGCACCCGCCCCAGAGGCAACCGGGTGTCGGGCAAGAGCCGTTGCTCGGCGTGCAATTTCGCCGCCATCGCCGCCTGGGCCGGCGACAGCGTGCGGCTGCCGAGGTTGCGGGGCGCGCCGCCGATCACCGGCGCAAGATCCCCGAATTTCAGCCGCCGCGAAACGACGTCGGCGACGAGCAGGGGACGGCCGCCACGATCGTCGACCTTGACCGAGCCGGAAAGGTCGCTCTCCCCGAAACGCCCCTGAAGGCGCCGCAGGACGACGCTCCGACCGTTTCTGGCGAACGCGGCGCGAAGGTCATAGGGCGGCGTGGCGGGCAAGGCGACGCCGGTGAGATGGTAGAGCTGGGAGAGATCTTCGCCCCTCAGGTGGAGTTGGGCGGTGAAGCGGTCGAGATCGAAGGGATGCGGGATGACCCCCGCCGCGTCGACCTGGGTGGCGCCCGCGCGCAGGTGGGCGTCGAAAGGGTATGGTCGGGCGGAGCTGAGGTTCAGCATCGGGCCGCCGCTGATCCTCGCCCCGAACGGGAAGCCGCGCAGCGCGCCTTGGCCGGAAAGCTCCAGCGCTCCGCGCTCCTGCCCCCGGAAGGTCTCGTTGGACGAGATCACCCCGTCGAAGCGCAGCCCCCTGCCCCGGTCGTCCACCACCACATGCCCTTTGTCGATCACCAGATGCTGGATCTCGGGAAGCTTGAGGGGACGGGCGGCCCCGCCCACTCCGAAGTTCCAGTTCGCGCGTCCGTCCTGCAGCCGCATGAGGCGGACCTCGGGACGGGTCACCGAGACCACCGGGAGCAGGGTGCGTCCCTTGAAGAGCTCGGGGATGCGGAGGCTCACCGTGAGCCTCGGGATCTCGGCCATCGGCGCCTTTCCCGCCCAGGAGGGCTCGCCGATCGTCAGTCCGGCGACAGTGGCGCTTGGCGACCAGGACCACAGGCGCACGCTGAGGTCGCCGGTGATCCTCACCTGCCGATGAAGCCGCGCGCCGATCTCGTGGGCAAGCGGCCCGCGCAGCCAGTTCCATTGGAAGGCGAAGAGGAAGAAAAGCACGATCGCCAGCGCCACCGTCGAGACCGCGGCGGTCCAGATCGTTTTTGCAGACCACCTGAGGCGCACCCCCAGGCTTCTGCGCGCGCCAAGCTCGACGCGCCGAGCCCCCGCCCGCCTGTCAAGAATGTTGGCCATGGGAAACGCTCGTCCTTGGGCGCCTAGTCCCCGCAGACGGTCACCCACTTGTAGGCCGGGTCGCCGTCGCGATCGCTCCAGGTCACTTCACGCCACTGACAGCGGCGGCCTTGGTCCCACCAGGAGGCGCCCACCCGTCCCGTGAACGTCCGGTGATAGGCGTAGCCCCGGCCGTAATCGGGGTTGCGTCCGCGGTCCTGGTCTGAATACCGATTCGGATTGCCGTCTCGATCGGAATTTCCGTAGTACCCTCT
Source organism: Caulobacteraceae bacterium (assembly GCA_019247715.1). Classification (GTDB taxonomy): domain Bacteria; phylum Pseudomonadota; class Alphaproteobacteria; order Caulobacterales; family Caulobacteraceae; genus Acaudatibacter. The sequence continues at coordinate 58,207 of JAFBAO010000064.1, read as the reverse complement.
ATTGTTGTCGCTGCTATATCTTCCTTCGTCGGCCGACCCGCGATTGTATTGATCGTCCCGACGATTATCGTATGCGTTGTCGTTCTGATCGCTTCGGTCGTTATCTCGGTAAGCGTCGTCGCTCGGATCGCTCCGATCATTATCGCTGCGCCCGTTGTCGTTATAGCTGTTGTCACCGTTGTAGCCGTTGCTGGTCTGGGCGACGGACATCGCGGGAGCGATGGCCGCCGCAAGCGCGCCAGCAAGGAAAATACGCTTCAACATCGCTTCGCCCTTCGAAACGTCCTCTCGAATCTTAAACGCTCGTCTCGCGTCATCGATGCACAGAGGCGCGCTCCCGCAGTGCGCTGACGGCGGCGGACGCCTTCCTGGAGCGCGTGGCGCAAGGGCGAAGTGGCTTTCGCGATAAGAGAGCGCTCCAAACTCGTTAGAGCAGCTGCTCGATCCGGATCGGCAGATCGCGGATCCGGCGGCCGGTGGCGTGGGCGACGGCATTGGCCACGGCGGCGTTCATCCCCACGATGCCGAGTTCGCCCACGCCCTTGACTCCCAGAGGGTTGCAAAGGCGGTCGGTTTCGGGAACCAGGATCACCTCCACCGCGCCGACGTCGGCGTTCACCGGGGTCAGATAGTCGGCCAGGTTGGTGTTCACATAACGGGCCGTCCGCCGGTCGATCTCGGTGGCTTCGAAGAGCGCGGCGCTGATTCCCCAGATCATTCCGCCCATGAGCTGGCTCCTGGCCGTGAGGGGATTGAGGATCGCGCCGGCGGCGAACGCGCCCACCGCGCGAGGGACCCGGATTTCAGCCGTCCGGCGATGGACGCGCACCTCGACGAACTGGGCCCCGAAACCGTAGGCGGCCCTGTCCTCGAGATCGGAGCCGCGCGCCATGGCCATCTGACCGTGCTCGACCTTCCGGACCCCGTCAGACGGGGCGCCCGCCGGATTGTTCTCCTGGAAGATCTCGAGAACGCCGCCCGAGACACGGGAAAGCGCCTCGCCGAGCGGCTCGCGCCGTCCATCCGGACCCACCAGGGTCCCATCGCGTAAAGCGAGCTTGGCCGGGTCTGTCCCGCTGAAGGGCGTCCCAGGCGCGGTGGCCGCCGCGGCGATCCGCATCCTCGCCGTCTCGCAGGCCCGGGCCACCACATTGCTGATCGCCGCAGCGTGATTGGAGCCTGCGGCGAGCCCGGCGGCCGGCAGGTCGCTGTCGCCGATGTCGACCTGGATCTTGTCGATCGGCAGGCCGAGGCGGTCGGCCGCCACCTGGGCCAAAATGGTGTAGGAGCCGGTGCCGATGTCGATGGCCGCCAGTTCGATGCGGGCCGCGCCATCGGCGCTGAGCCTCAGACGCGCCGTGGCCGCCCCGATGTTGGCCGGATAGGCTGCCGCCGCGCAGCCCCAGCCGATCAGCCAATCGCCATCGCGCATGGAGCCTGGCGCAGGGTCGCGCCGCGCCCAGCCGAAGGTCTCGGCCGCCCTTTCAAGGCAGGCGACCAGGTTGCGGCTGGTGTAGGGGCGGCGCTTCACGGGCTCTATCGCCGCATCGTTGAGCTTGCGAAGCTGGACCGGGTCGATCGCCAGCGCCAGGGCGAGCTCGTCCATCGCGCTCTCCAGGGCGAACATGTACGGGGTTTCCGGCGGGGCGCGCATGAAACCCGGCGTATTGCGGTCGGCCCGGACGATCTCGACCTTGGTGGCGATGTTGGGCGATCCGTAGAGCATCGCCGTCGTCTTGTTGCCGGACACGTTGTAGGGCGTCGGCCGCGAGGTCACCTCCTGGCCCTCGTGAACGACCGCGAGCAGACGCCCGTCGCGGCTCGCCGCCAGCTTGACGTGGTGGCGTGTCTCCGCGCGGTGCGTCGCGATGGTGAATCCCTGGTCGCGCCTGGCCACCAGTTTCACCGGCCGTCGCAGGCGGCGGGCGGCGATGGCGATCCAGGCGGTGCGGGAGCTGGGCGCGCCCTTGGAGCCGAAAGCGCCCCCGACGAATTTGGAAACGACGCGGATCTTCGCCGGATCGAGGCCGAGCTGCATGGCGAGCGCGGCTCTGAGCCCGTGGACGTACTGGGTAGGCTCGAGCACCGTCAACCGCGCGTCCTCCCACGCACAGGTGGTGGCGAAAAGCTCCATGGGATTGTGGTGCTGGATTGGGGTCGAGTAGCGGGCCTCCACCTTGACCGGGGCCGTCTGGAAGGCGCCTTCCGGATCGCCCACCCGAACGTCTTCGTGGCTGGGCTCGGCCTCCTTCACCAGCTGGATCTGGGCGCCGGGCGAGTCGAAGCCGGCCGAGGGCGCCTCGGAGGCGTAGGCGACCCGCACCCGCCGCGCCGCTTCCTCGGCGGCCTCGAGACTTTCGGCCACCACGACGGCGATGATCTGGCCGTCGTGCCAAATGCGGTCGGACTCGAGGGTGGTGGTCGCCTCCCCATGGCCGCCCGGCGGAGGCGGCGGCTTGGCTTCTCCTCCGACGTTCTCGTGGGTGAGGATGTCGAGGACGCCTTCCAGCCCCCTCGCCTGCGCGAGGTCGATGGAGAGGATCCGCCCTCGCGCGATGGCGCTCGTGACCAGCACGGCGTAGGCGGCGTGGGCGAAGGGTTCGTCAGCAGGATAGCGAGCGGCGCCCGACACCTTGGCTGGCCCGTCGATTCGAAGGGCGGGCTCGCCGATCCGCGCTGCCGGGCCCGAGGCGCCGATCATCTCAAGCCTCCAACTGCGCCGCCGTGAGCAGCGCCTCGACGAGGGTTCGACGGCCAAGCTCGGCCTTGAAGGCGTTATCGCCGTGAGTGACCGCTCCCTCGAACGCCGCCCTCGCCGCTTCGACCGCGGCGGCCTCGTCGAGCAAGCGGCCGGCGAGCGCGGCCTCGGCGCGCCGGGCGCGCCACGGCCGGGCGGCGACGCCCCCGAGCGCGATGCGCGCCTCGCGCACCCGCCCGGCGCTCAAATCCAGCGCCACCGCCGCCGAGGCGAGGGCGAAGTCGTAAGAGGCGCGGTCGCGCACCTTCAGATAAAGCGAGCGTCGCATCCAAGGCTCGGTGGCGATGTCGAAGCCGGTGATCAGTTCGCCCGGCTGGAGCGTGGTCTCCAGGTGCGGCGTGGACCCGGGCGGCCGGTGCAGGGCCTCGAAAGGCATGCGCCGAGATCCGCCCGGTCCGGCCAGCTCGACCGAGGCGTCCAGCGCCGCCAGCGCCTGGGCGAAATCGCCCGGGTAGGCGGCGATACAGGCGTCGCTGACGCCCAGCACCGCATGGCGTCGGTTGACGCCCTGAAGGGCCGCGCACCCCGAGCCGGGCCTCCGCTTGTTGCAGGCCTCCCAGCCCACGTCGCGGAAATATGGGCAGCGGGTCCGCTGCAGGACATTGCCGCCAAGGGTCGCCATGTTGCGCAACTGCTGGCTGGCGGCCAGACGCAGCGACTGCGCGATCACCGGAAAATCGCGCCGGATGGCCGGATGGGCTTCCGCATCGGCCATGCGCGCCAGCGCCCCCAGCCGAAGCCGACCGGGAAGGACCTCGATGGCGCCATGGGCGCCCGCCAGCGGGCCGATATCGATGATCGTCGCCGGCCGCATCACGTCGAGTTTCATGAGATCGATGAGCGTGACGCCTCCTGCGAGGTACGCCGCCTCCGGCGTCTGGGCGGCAGTCGTCGCGGCGCTCGCCGGGTCGGTTGCTTGCCGGAGGCCGAAAGGACGCATCGGACGCGGCCCGCCGCCTTGCGCACCGCCGCCACGATGTGAGGATAGGCCGCACAGCGACAGAGGTTGCCGCTCATGAATTCGCGGATCTCGTCGTCGCTCCCGGCATGGCCATCACGGACACAGGCCAGCGCCGACATGATCTGGCCGGGAGTGCAGTAGCCGCACTGGAATGCGTCCGCCTCGACAAAGGCCGCCTGCATCGGCGCAAGACCGCCCACGGCGAAACCTTCTATGGTGGTGATTTCAAGTCCTTGCACCGCCGCCGCCAAGCTCAGGCACGAAAGCACCGGCCGTCCCTGCACATGGACGGTGCAAGCGCCGCACTGGCCGTGGTCGCATCCCTTCTTGGCGCCCGTGAGGCCCAGGTGCTCGCGCAGGGCGTCGAGCAGCGTCGTGCGCACGTCGGCCTCCAAGCGCCGCTCCTGGCCGTTCACTCTCAGCATCATCTTGGTGACTCCCTCCAGGCCGGGGTCAGCGGCCACCGAGCGGGCGGAGGGGCCGGCCGACAGCGCCGCCGCGCCTGCACCGGCGGCCAGCATGTCGCGGCGGCTAGGGCCGGCGATCTTCGTCTCCATCTGCGGCAAACCCGCAGGCGCGCCCGCCGTTCCTTGCGCGCCGCCGATCGACAGGCCGCCGCCTCAGGGAGCCACCAGCACCGTCGCGGTCGCCGGCAGGTCGCCGGGAGATTGTTTGAGCGCCACCAGCACGGAGAGGACGTTGAAGATCGTCTTGGTGTTCTGCGCTCCGTCCTGGGGCACGCAGTAGGACCCGCCCTCGTAGCGCACCTCCGAGAAGCACCCGCCGGGCAAGGCGGAGTCGGGGTTCACGCTGAGAAGCGGACCAGCGGGGGTGGTCTCCGAGGGCACGCCGTAGTCGACCAACTGCGGGACGGAATCCGGATGGGCCAGAACCTGGCCGAGATAGCGGAAGATCCCGTAGATCGAGCGCGTCGTCACCTCGACCTCGATATCCTGGCCGAAGAGGCGGACGGTCAGGCGCGAATTGGCGCGCGCCCGGGGCCCGCCGCCGCAGAAGTTGGGCGGCTTGCCTTCCTGGGCGAGCTCGGCGAACTCCGTCTTGGCGTCGGTGGTCGCCAGCGCCGGCTCGAAGCAGAGTTGCGGCGCGGGCGGCGGCGGCGGCTTCACCGCGATCGGCGCCGGCGGCCCCGGACCGCCGCTTGCGGCGCGAGGCGCCTCGCCGGTCTCGTGGCTCTGCGGCACTTCGGTGACCAGGCCATGCACCATGGCGCTCTGGATGGCGGCGACGAACTGCGCGTAGGAAGCTCGGTTGGTAGGATCGTTGTAGACAATGATCGTCTGCCCGGTCTTGACGTTGGTCAGCTTCGCCTTGTCGATCACCAGATAGAACACCAGCTCGCGCGGGAAACCCTGGTGGAGCAACAGATCGACCTCGGTGAGACCGAGCGGGGCCAACATGCCCGAATAGAAGGCCTGAGTGCTGTAGACCCCCACCTGGAAATTGGTGTTGGTGCTGTTGTCGAGGAAGGTCGAGCCGCCGCTGTTCCAAGTGAAGGCCCGCTGGGCCAGGCTCAACCCGCCGCCGGTGAGGACCAACGGGGCCGAGAGCTTCAGGTCCGCCGCCCCCTGGGCCTGCACCTGGTTGATCGAGGTGAAGTAGAGCGGCTCGTTGCGGCTGGCCCGAACCAGGTTGAGCAGGATGGCGCGGTTCTGCATCACGCCGATGCCTTCGTTGATGTTGGTGCCGCGGGTCTCGATCGAGCCGAACGTCAGGCAGCCTCCGAGCAACAGCAGAGCGGCGGCCGCCGCCGCGACGCGCATCGCCTTTCGAACCATCGCCATCCCCCAAGCCCCCGACGCAGGATGAGCGCCGCCGTGCGGCGAGGTCAACCGGCGCGGCGCGGCCAGATGGTTGCGCAAGGCCGCGGCGAAGCTAGTCTTCGCCAATGACCTCGGTCTTCGACCGGCCGCCGGGACCCAGGCGCATTCTGGCCATCGACGGCGGCGGCATCCGCGGCGCCCTGGCCGTCGGCGTCATCGAACGGATCGAGGCGACTCTCAGGACCAAGCTCGGCCGCCCGGATCTGGTCCTGGCGGACTATTTCGACCTGATCGGGGGAACCTCGACCGGGGCGATCATCGCCGCCGGCCTCGCGCTCGGCCGCGACGCCGCCTACCTGCGCAATCTTTACCGGACGCTCGGGCCGCGGGTCTTCCGACGCGGGGCGCCGCGCCTGCCGTTAGTCCAGGCTCGGTTCGATCCCAGGCGCCTGGAAGAGGTCATCCACGAGGAGCTTGGCGACGCCACCTTGGAGACCGCCCCCTGGAGGACCGGGTTCGCCGCGGTCGCCAAGCGGGTCGACACCGGCTCCAGCTGGCTGCTGACCAACTGCCCGCGGGCGCGCTACTGGGCCGGCAGTCCCACGCCGGGGGTGGCGCATTCGCGCACGAGAGCCAACAAGGACTACCCGCTCGCTAAAGTGGTCCAGGCCAGCGCCGCCGCGCCGTTCTATTTCGACATGGTCAAGATCGAGGTCGCCGAGGGCGAGGCTGGGGTCTTCTTCGACGGCGCCATGACGCCCCACGGCAACCCCGCGCTGCAGCTCGCCATGGCCGCCCTGGCGCCGGGCTACGGGATCGGCTGGGAGGCCGGGGCCGAAAGGCTGATGATCGTCTCGGTGGGAACCGGCGCGCCGCATCCGGTGAAGCCGGAGTGGGTCCGGCGTCCGGCGATGCTGGCGATCTGGAAGGCGATCCACGCCCTCACCGCCATGGCCTACGACACCAGCCAGCTTAGCATCGCCGTCCTCCAGTGGCTGGGCGACTCGCCGCGGCGTTGGCCGATCAACCGCGACGTCGGGGGGCTGGAGCATTCCCTGCCGGGCTGCGCCCCCCTCTGGACCTTCGTGCGCTACGACGCCCCGCTGGAGGCGGCCTGGCTGAAGGAACACCTGGGCGAGACCTTCTCGCCGGCGACGCTCGCGAAGCTGGCCCGCCTCGACGACGACCGCCAGGTTCCCGAACTCTTCCGCATCGGCCAGCGGGCCGGCGAAGCCCTGGTGCGTCCCGAGCACTTCGCGGACGTCTTCGACCCTCGCTGAGCGCGGTCAGCTCTTGGCCGCGTCCGAGGCGGCCCTCTCCCGCCGCAGCAGTTCCGTCAGCTCGTTGATCGCCTGGGTCAGGAACAGAACCTCTTTTTCGCGAAGCTGGTCGATCTTCTGATGCAGCAGCTCGATCTCGAGTTCGGCCTTGATGTTGATCTGGTGATCGTTCTCGGCCTCCTTGCGGTCGATGTCCTGCTGCCGGTTCTGGCTCATCATGATGAAGGGCGCGGCATAGGCGGCCTGGAACGACAGCGCCAGGTTCAGCAGGATGAAGGGATAGGGGTCCCACTTACGAACATAGGCGGTGATGTTGAGGATGATCCAGGCGGCCAGGATGGTCGACTGGACAATGATGAAGTTCCACGAGCCCATGGTGGCCGCCACCGCGTCGGCGATCTTCTGGCCGAGGGTCAAATGGTCGGCCTGAGGCCCAGCTCCGGCGGCGCGTTTGCCGCGCCTCAGCTCCCTCAGGTGCTCGAGCAGCTTCTCCTCGGTCTCGTGCAGTTCGCGCCGCCAGGCGCCGACCGCGCCGGCGATGTCGGTCTCAGTCAAATTCCACCCTCCCAGTCTCACCAGCTTCCGACGTTGGGCATCGAGGCCCAGGGCTCCGCCGCCTCGAGGGAGGCGCCCTTCTGCAGGAGCTCGATGGAAATGCCGTCCGGCGAGCGGACGAACGCCATCCGCCCGTCCCGCGGCGGCCGGTTGATGGCGACCCCGCCCTCCATCAGGCGTCGGCAGGCGGCGTAGATGTCGTCGACCTCGTAGGCGAGGTGTCCGAAGTTCCGGCCGCCCTGGTAGTCCTCGGGATCGTAGTTGTAGGTGAGCTCCACCGTCGGCGCGGCGCCGGCCTTGGCGGCCTCGACATCATCGGGGGCGCAGAGGAACACCAGGGTGAAGCGGCCAGCGGGGCTGTCGAACCGGCGCACCTCGCTGAGGCCGAGCTTGCCGCAGTAGAAATCCAGCGCCTGTTCCAGGTCCCGCACCCGCACCATGGTGTGGAGATATCTCATCGTCATCCGGATCTCTCTGGCTTGCTTGCGCTGCAATGCGACGCCCGATCGGCTTCCGCGTCAAGGCGGCGGAGCCTGGGCCGCCGCCGGGGGCCTAGGCGCGAACAGCAGGGTGGTCTGCTCGCCCCCTCCCGGCGTCAGCCAGTCGATGCGCCAGCCTTCCGCGGTCCGCCAGGCGCGGAAGGGCGCCCCCGCCAGGGGGGCCGGCGCGGTGACGACCGCCGTCGTCCGCGTCTGAGCCCCCCCGGAGACCAACTCGAAGGCGTGCGCGCCCGGCGTCAGCGGCTGGTTGACGGAAAGCACGAACCGGCCTTCGCGTCCCCCGGACGCCCGGCCGCGCTCCAGCCCGTCGATCCGCAGCGACACCGGTTGGCCCTCGCCCCCCTGGCCCGAGAGGGTGGCCGCGAACATGGCGTCGTAGTCGAGGACGGTGATCGCGAGCGCGCCTTGCGGCCGACCTGCCGCCTGGCTGCCGCCCCCCGCCCGCAGGCGCGCCGCCGTCCCATCGGGAGTCAGCAGAATGTAGCCGGGCGCCTGCAGCACCCGCCCCCTGTCCGACATCGAAAGCCCCAGGAGCTGCGGCGAGGACGGGACCGGCGAGACGAGGCGCCAGATTCCCTGCCCGTCCGCCTGGGCGAACTCGGCGCCGCCCCCTGGGGTCGCCAGCCGGACCCGGGCGCGCGGCCGGGCGCGCCCGGCGATTTCGAGGCGATGATCCGGTTGGCGGGCGACCTGGAGGAGTTCCGGGGGGCTCACGTAGCCCTGTTCGAGGCTGGCCTCGGCGCCCACGCCTTTTTGGACCGGCGCCGGGCCGGGCGCCGAAGGCTCGCACGCCTGGGCGAGCGACAGCAGCGCCGCCGCACCGGCAAGGCGAAGCGCTGTCCTGGCCGCTTGCATCGGCTCGCCCACCTCGACTATCTCCCTCTCATCGTGGCGCCGAAGCGCGCGACGGCGCAGTGGGGGCGCCCCCGGCGGCCGCTCCCTGGTCGCCTTTGCGCCGGGCGGATTTCCCGCCGGCGCGCCTCAATTGCCGGAGCGTGGCTGAATGTCTAGCAAGTCCAGGCGGCTGGACTCGGTCTGCGTCTATTGCGCCTCGTCGGACGCCGCCGATCCGGATTTTCTCGCGGCGGCCAAGGCCCTGGGCGCGCGCCTGGCCGGGGACGGGATCCGACTCGTCTACGGCGGCGGCGGCGTCGGGCTGATGGGCGCCTGCGCGGCTGCGGCCCACGAGGCCGGCGGCCAGGTGCTCGGGGTCATCCCCCAGTTCCTCACCTCCCACGAGCGGCCCCTGAAGTCGATCCCGACCGTGGTGGTCAAGTCGATGCACGAGCGCAAGATGCGGATGTTCGAGGAGGCCGACGCTTTCGCCGTGCTGCCGGGCGGCATCGGCACCCTGGAGGAAGTGATCGAGCTCCTCTCGTGGCGGCGCCTCGGCCTGCACGCCAAGCCCATCGTATTCCTGAACGCCAAGGGCTTTTGGGAGCCGCTCTTCGAGCTCTTCGACCATATCCTCGCCCAGAACCTGGTGCCGCCCCCGTTCCGTGAGACCTGGGGGGCGGTGGAGCGGGTGGAGGAGATCGTGCCGATGCTGCGCACCATGCCGACATCCCTCTTCATCCCGCCCCCGGGGGTGGAGAAGATCACCTAGTGTGGTGGATTTGAAGTTCGCTCGATTGATGGGTTGGCGACCTTCGAATTCACCGCATTAGACCCGCCTGCTTGACCCGGACGCCCGACACGGCCGACTTTCCTGCGCGATGCCGCTGAAGCCGATCCTGCTCTTCACCCTGATCCTCACGGTGATCATCGCCGTGCGCTACCTGGCGGCGGCGGGCGCGGTCTACGCCTGGATCTGGATGCGGCCGCCGGAAAAGGTCAGCGGACGCCGCCTCAACCGCGATCCTCCGAGGCCGAAGCTGGTCGCCCAGGAGATCCGCCTCTCCTTGCTGTCGTCGTGGATCTACGCCCTGCCGGCGGTCTTCGTCTTCGAGGTCTGGTGGCTGTTCGGGGGGACCAAGATCTACCTGGACGTGGGCCAGTACGGCTGGCCGTGGTTCATCGCCAGCGGCTTCGTCTACCTGGCGATCCAGGACGCCTACTACTACTGGCTGCACCGGCTTATGCACCACCGCGCCCTCTTCAAGTGGACTCACGCGGCTCACCACCGCTCGCGCCAGCCGACGCCCTTCGCCTCCTTCGCCTTCGCCTGGCCCGAAGCGGCGCTGAACGCCTGGCTCACGCCGGCGCTGATGTTCGTGATCCCGATCCACCCGATCGTGCTGGCGGGGCTGCTCACGGTCATGACCGTGAGCGCGGTGCTGAACCACTGCGGCTGGGAGCTGCTGCCGGACCGGCTGGTCCGCGGTCCGGTCGGCAAGTGGCTGATCTCGGCCACCCACCACAACGTCCACCACCTGGACTTTACGAAGAACTATGGCCTCTATTTCCGGGTCTGGGACCGCCTGATGGGCACAGAGTCAATGCCGACGGTATGTCCTAACGATTCCAGACGCTTAGAAAGGGCCTAGGTCATGCAGGCGGTGGCTGTGGGGATCCCCCTGCGGCAGACGACTATCCCGCCGCAACCGCGACGTTCCCGACTTGGTCGAGCATGCGCCGTTCGATCTCGCCTCAGCGGGGCTCGGTAGACGAGGCTGCTGGCGGTCACGGTGGTTCGCCCCCTCATCCGAGGTGATAGGTGATCCGGCAAGGGCTGTCGCCCTATAGGCGCGATTGTCCTAACTCGGCCGGCATGTCCTGAACCTCGGCGCCTTGGCTCTCCTTCAGGGCCTCGAGCACCGTTTCCGGGTCGGCAGGCTTCGCCAGCGAGCGCGCTTCGAGGTCGAGTCGGTCCTTGACCGTCGGCAGATCGTGGCGAAGCTCCTCGAGCAGTTCGATCAGCTTCGCTGCCTTCTGCTCCGACAAGATCGCCAACTCCAACGTCAATTGTTCCCTCAGCTCACTGAGCTCGTCCTCCCGGCGTTGGGTGATGAGGATGAACACCGTCATCAGAAGGGCGGCCAACGCTGTCGCCAGGCCCAGAAATGCGTAAGGCGGGGGATCGAGGGCCGGCCGGCCGAGTTGGATGAAAGTGGCGTTGACCAGAATCCACCCGACCGCCGCCGCCGCGAGAAGCGCGGCGGCTAGCGGCCGGCTGAAGAGCCGCGTCAGTGTTTCCACGCCGCGCTGCAGGCCGGTGGCGCCTTTGCGGTGTTGAGCATGCAGCCGCGCAATGGCCTTTACGGTTTCCTCGATATGAGCCGGCAAGATGGGACCAGCCGAGGTCTCTGCATTGGACATGCGCCGATAACGTCCAAGCCGCATTCTGGCTCACCAGACGCTGGGGAGGCCAGTGCGAAGAGCGCGGTCCACAGGACCACCAAGCAGAAGGTTGAGGCCCGGCGGTCTTTGCTGGAGGAGCGCCGGGCCTCGTGATCCCTGAGGAGCCATCCACTGGTGACCACGCTCAATGGTGTGCCTTCGGGCGGTTATCAAACGGTTACAGCCAAGCTTATCTGCCGCGGAAACTATTCGTTCGTTCCTCGGCCATGGCTCGCAGAGAGCAAATTCAACAGGCGCGCCCGGTGTAACTCCAGACATTTCTCCATTTCGAGGATAAAGTTCTTCGTCTTATCCAACTCAATACTTTCTACGCTGAATTCCTCAATCATCTTGCGGCGACGCCCGATGGTCCGCCCTACTCCAGCCCGTGGATCCGACGCGCGGCGGTGACGGTGTTCTGCAGCAGGCAAGCGACCGTCATCAGCCCCACGCCGCCGGGAACCGGCGTGATCCAACCGGCGACCTCGCTCGCCTCCTTGAAGGCGACGTCTCCCACCACCTTGGTCTTGCCTGCGGCGGCCTTGACCGGGTCGCTGAACGGGACGCGGTTGATGCCCACGTCGATCACCGCCGCGCCGGGCCGCACCCAGTCGCCGCGGATCATCTGCGGGCGGCCGATGGCGGCCACTAGGATCTCCGCCTCGCGGCAAAGTCCTGGAAGGTCGCGGGTCTTCGAATGGGCCACGGTGACGGTGCAATCCGCCCCGATCAGCAGCTGGGCCATGGGCCGGCCCACCAGCACCGAGCGACCCACCACCACCGCCCGCTTGCCGGCCAGCGCGCCCACCGCCTCGCGCAGCATGATCATGCAGCCCAGTGGCGTGCAGGGAGTGAGGGCCGGCAGCCCGCTCGCCAACCGCCCGGCGTTGGTGACGGTGAGGCCGTCGACATCCTTGTCTGGATCCAGCGCCTCCAGCACCCGCTTCTCGCTGATTTGCGCCGGGAGCGGCAGCTGGACGAGGACGCCGTGGATGGCGCGGTCGAAATTCAGCTGCCGCACCAGGTCGATCACCTCAGCCTCGGTGGTCTCGGCCGGGAGCCGGTAGGTCACCGAGTGCATGCCCGCCGCCAGGCTCTGTTCGTTCTTGCTGCGGACGTAGATCTGGCTGGCCGGATCCTCACCCACGAGGATGACCGCCAGACCCGGCTTGATCGCGTGGTCGCGCACGAGGGCGGCCACCTCCTCGGCCACCTTGGCTGTCAGGGCCCCGGAATAGACCTTGCCGTCGATGATCGTGGCGGACATCGCCTATCCCTTCCCTGCGCGAAAGCCTTGAGCCCGCCCTACCCGGCTGGCTGACGAAACGCAAAAAGCCGGAGCGCTTCAGGCGCCCTCGCCGCCGACGGCGAAACTGTTTAGAGGTCCGGCCAATGGCGCGCCAGCCTCCGCCTCAGCCCTCCGCCGACGTGACCTACGCCGACGTCCTCCTCGTCGGTGGAGGCCTGACGTCCAGCTTGATCGCGCTTCGGCTCAGGCGCGCTCGCCCCACCCTGAGGATCATCCTCTTGGAGCGCGAGCAGCGGATCGGCGGGGAGCACACCTGGTGCCATTTCGCCACCGACGTCTCCGCTGAGATCGCCGACTGGCTTGCGCCGCTGATCGTCACCGCCTGGGCCGGGTACGAGGTGCGCTTCCCCGGCCATGCGCGCACGCTTCCCACGTCCTACCGGGCGATCACCTCGGCGCGGCTGGACTCGGTGGTCGGCGCTCTGCTCGGGCCTGACGCCTGGCTGGGCGTCGAGGCGGCGGAGGTGAAGGCCGAGCGCGTGCGGCTGGCCGACGGGCGCCGCCTCGCCGCGCCCCTGATCATCGACGCCCGAGGGCCCCGCCGCTCGCTGCGGCTGGCGCTCGGCTGGCAGAAGTTTCTGGGCCGCGAAGTGCGGCTCGCAGCCCCCCATGGTCTGGAGCGGCCGATCGTCATGGACGCCACCGTCGCCCAGCTCGACGGCTACCGGTTCCTCTACGTCCTGCCGATCGCCCCCGACCGGCTGCTGATCGAGGACACCCGCTACAGCGACGGCCCGGCCCTCGACCGCCCGGCGCTGAGCGCCGCGATCGACGCCTACGCGGCCCGACAGGGCTGGTCGATCGCCGCTGTCGAGCGCGAGGAGGACGGCGTGCTGCCCATCGCCCTGGCCGGCGACATCGACGCCTACTGGGACGAGCAGACCCCGGGGGCGGCGGCGGACGCCGGTCTGCGGGCCGCCCTCTTCCACCCCACCACTGGCTATTCGCTTCCCGACGCCGCCCGCCAGGCTGAGCTCGTCGCCGCCCTGCCCGAGCTCACGACCGCCGCGGCGCGCGCGGCGCTGGTCGCGCTCTCCAAGGCCGAGTGGCGCCGGCGCGGCTACTACCGTCTGCTGAACCGGATGCTGTTCCGGGCCGCCCCGCCTGACCAGCGCTACCGGGTGCTGGAGCGTTTCTACCGCCTGCCCCACCCGCTGGTGGAGCGGTTCTACGCCGCTCGCCTCACCTTCGCCGACAAGGCCAGGATCTTGATGGGCAAGCCGCCGGTGCCGATCGCCGCGGCGCTCGCTTGCCTCTCCGAGGCCCCACTGCTCGCCGAACGGGCCGCGGCCGCGTGAGCCGCCGCGCCGCCGTCATCGGCGCAGGCTTCGGCGGCCTGGCGCTCGGGATCCGGCTGCAGAGCGCCGGAATCGAGACGACGATCCTCGAGGCCCGCGACAAGCCCGGCGGACGGGCCTACGTCTGGGAAGACCAGGGCTTCACCTTCGACGCCGGGCCCACCGTTATCACCGACCCGGCCTGCCTCGAGGAGCTCTTCGCGCTCAGCGGCCGGCGGCTCGCCGACTACGCCACCCTGGCGCCGGTGAGCCCCTTCTACCGGCTGCTGTGGGAGGACGGCGTCAGCTTCGACTACGTCAACGACCAGGCCGAGCTCGACCGACAGATCGCCGCCTTGAACCCCGCCGACGTCGAGGGTTATCGCCGCTTCCTGACGTTCTCCGAGGCGGTCTACGCCGAGGGCTACCGGCGGCTCGGCCACGTCCCGTTCCAGAAGCTGACCGACATGCTGGCCGCCGGCCCGGAGCTGATCAGGCTCCAGGCCTGGCGCAGCGTCTACGACAAGGTGGCCGCTTGCGTGCGCGAGGACCACCTGCGCCAGGCACTCTCGTTCCATACGCTGCTGGTGGGGGGCAGCCCCTTCGCCGCCTCCTCGATCTACGCCCTGATCCACGCGCTGGAGCGCGACGGCGGCGTCTGGTTTCCGAGGGGCGGCACCCACGCCCTGGTGCGGGCCCTGGCGCAGCTGTTCCAGGACCTGGGCGGGCGGCTGCGGCTTGCCGATCCCGTCCGGCGGATCGTCGCCGAGGGCGAGCGCGTAACTGGCGTCGTCCATGCCGATGGCGCCTTCGAGGCCTTCGACGCGGTCGCCTCCAACGCGGATATCGTCCACACCTACGGCGCTTTGCTCGAGGGCCATCCGCGCGGGCGGCGGGTCGCGCGCCGCCTGAAGCGCCGGCGGTTCAGCCCCTCGCTCTTCCTGGTCTATTTCGGCCTTCGCCGCGAGCACCCGCAGCTAGCGCACCACACCATCTGCTTCGGGCCGCGCTATCGGGGCCTGATCGACGAGATCTATCGCGGCGGCGCCTTGGCTGAGGATTTCTCCCTCTATCTCCACGCGCCCAGCGTCGACGACCCCACCGTCGCCCCGCCCGGTTGCTCGGCCTATTACGCCCTCTCGCCCGTCCCCCATCTGGGCGTCGCCGACATCGATTGGGACGCCGAAGGCCCCCGCTACCGTGACCGGATCCTGGACTACCTGGACGCCCGCTACATCCCGGGCCTCAGGGCCAACCTCGTCACCAGCCGAATCTTCACCCCCAAGGACTTCGAGCGCCAGCTGAACGCTTGGCAGGGCTCGGCTTTCTCCCTCGAGCCGGTGCTGACCCAGAGCGCCTGGTTCCGCACCCACAACCGCGACGATGTGATCGGCAATCTCTATTTCGTCGGCGCCGGAACCCATCCGGGGGCCGGGGTGCCCGGCGTAGTCGGATCGGCCAAGGCGACCGCCGGTCTGATGCTGAAGGATCTGGCGTCGTGAGCCTCGACCTTCAGAAGGCCAGCCGCGAGACGATCCGCAAGGGCTCTAAGAGCTTCGCCGCCGCCGCCGCCCTTTTCGACGCCGAGACCCGGACCGACGCCGAGATGCTCTACGCCTGGTGCCGGCATTGCGACGACGTGATCGACGGCCAGCAGCTCGGCCACGGCATGGCGGCGCCGGACCCCGAGGCGGCCCGGGAGCGGCTGGAGGCGCTGCGGGCGGCGACGCGCTCCCTCTTCGCCGGCGTCCCCGCAAAGGACCCCAGCTTCGCCGCCTTCCAGCGCGTCGCCGAGCGGCGGCGGATTCCCGAGTGGTGCGCGCTCGAGCTGCTCGAGGGGTTCGCCATGGACGTCACCGCACGCCGCTACCACACCCTCGGGGACACCCTCGAGTACTGCTGGGGAGTGGCCGGGGTGGTAGGCGTGATGATGGCCCTGGTGATGGGCGTGGCCCCGGACGACGCGCCTACCCTGCGCCGGGCCCAGGACCTCGGCCTCGCCTTCCAGCTCACCAACATCGCCCGGGACGTGGCCGAGGACGCCGCCAACGGGCGGGTCTATCTGCCGGCGGAGTGGCTCGCCGAGGCGGGGATTCCGGAGGCCGAGGTGGGCGCGCCGGAACGGCGGCCGGCTTTGTTCACGGTCGCCGAGCGCCTGTTGGCCGCGGCTGAGCCCTATTACGCCTCGGCCGTCTCCGGCCTCGCGCGCCTTCCCCTGCGCTCGGCCTGGGCGATCGCCGCGGCCCGGGGTGTCTACCGGCAGATCGGCGTGGAGGTGCTCCGGCGCGGCCCCGCGGCCTGGGACCGGCGCGTCTCGGTGAGCGGCCGCGCCAAGGTCTGGCTGGCGCTCCAGGGCGGGGCCACCGCGCTCGCCAGCCGCGGCCGGCGCGAGACCGAGCGGCCGCCGCTATGGACCAGGATTTAGGTCCGGCGCGCCAGCCCGCTGCATGGCCGCGAGCTCGGCTTTCAGCTGGCGCGCCGGCGGAGCGGCCAGGAAGCCGAACGAGACGCAGCCGGCGCGCGTCGACACCGCGTGGTGGATCCGGTGGGCCTGGATCAGCCGCTTCCAGAACGGCGACTTCGCATCGAGCGGCGTTCGGTACCGGCGATGCACGAGCCCGTCGTGGAACATGAAGTAGACCACCCCGTAGGCGGTGATCCCCACCCCTACCGGCAGCAGCAGCGGCGTCCCGTGGGCGCCGGCGTAGATGGCCGCGATCGCCGGGGCCGCGAACACCACGGCGAAGAGGTCGTTGAGCTCGAAAGCGCCGCGCCGCGGCTCGTGGTGCGAACGGTGCCAGACCCACATGAAGCCGTGCATCACGTACTTGTGGGTGAACCAGGCGAAGCCTTCCATGAAGGCGAAGGCCGCCCCGAAGAGGACGATGTCGAGAGCGAGCGGGACCATCCTGCAGACCTAAATGCGGACGCGGCGCACGACCGCCTGGGCGAACAGGAAGCCGAAAAGCCCGATCGCCGTCATGACCAGCCAGGATCTATAGAGGGTTTCGGGCCCCTCGTCGCGCCACAACAGCCCCTGGTAGGCGTCGATCACCCACGCATGCGGCGTGAGCCATCCGACGGTCTGCAGCCACGGCGGCATCAGGAACCTCGGCACCATGCTCCCCCCGATCGCCGCCAGGATCAGGATCACGAAGGTGGAGAGCATCTGAGCCTGCTCGCGGGTCCGGCACACCGACACCATGGCCAGCGCCAAACCGCCTGCGCAAAGGCCGAGCGCGAAGGTGGTGGCCAGCCACAGCGCGAGGTGCTGGACCACCGGCACGTCGTAGACGAGCTGGGCGGTGGCGAAGATCGCCGCCGCCTGGACCGCCGCCTGGGCGATGAGGAAGAGCAGCTTGCCGGTCACCACCGGCCATAGCCCGGCCTGGCCCGCCAGAATCCGGTCGGCGATTCCCGAGCGGCGCTCCTCGATCAGGGTCAGCGCACCGTGCATGGCCGTGAAAAGCGCGAAGAGGATGGTCACCGCCCCGGCGTAGTAGGCGGTCGTGCCGCCGCCCCGACGGGCGCCCGTCACCTCGAGGGACGCGAACAACGGTTCCGACTGAGCGGCCACGCCGGGATCTTCCACCAGCTCGCGCTCGGCCATGGCGACATTCTGCCGCTGCTCGGCGCTGAGGGGCCCCGTGGCCTTGGCGACATCGCCGATGGTGCGCGCCAGCAGGATGTCCGGCAGCACCCGGGAGAGCACGTCCTGGATCCTGGCCTCGGTCAGGGGCTCGGCCACCGCCCGGCTGGGATCGGCCAGGATCAGCAGGGGAGAGCCCGGGCCGGCCGGGTCACCCCGGACGACGACGCCCGCGTCCGCCTCGCCCGAGCGCACCATCGCCCCCACCGCCGCCAAGGCGGGGGGCTTCACCGCCTGGGCCCTGAGGTCCTTGTCGGCCAGCAGCGCCGCCACCAGCCGCCCCGAATTGGGAGTGTGGGCGAGGTCGGCCACCGCCACCTTCAGCTTCACGTCGATGGCGGTCGCGCCGGTGAACACGCCCGCAAAAATGACGAACACCAGGGGCGGCAGTAGGAAGGCCATGATCAGGGCCGCGCGATCGCGCCAAAGATCCAGCGCCATCACCTTGAACATCGCGAGATTCATGCGACGGGCTTCGACTTGTTGACGAGCGCGAACAGGTTCTCGAGCGAGGGCCTCCGCACGCGGACCTCGCGGGCGCCGAGGCCGGCCTCCCGCAGCCGCCGGTCGAGCTGCGCGGCCAGGGCGTAGCCGTCCTTGGCGAAGCAGGTCCAGACGCGAGAATCGCGGTCCCGGGAGAGACCCTCGGCGGCCAGGCGCCGGGCGCCGCAGGCGTCGGGCTCGCGCTCCAACTCCACGCGCACCTCCAGCTGATCATCGAACGCCTGGACGACAAGGCGCTGCGGCTCGCCCTCCAGCGCCATCAGGCCCTCGCGCAGAAACCCCGCGCGGTCGGCGAGCTCGCCGGCCTGGTCGAGATCGTGGGTGATCATGACGATGGCGACCCCCTCCGAACGCAGGGCCCGCAGGACCTGGGCGATCGCTTGCTGGGCGGGCGGATCGACGCCCACCGTGGGCTCGTCGAGAACCAGCAGGCTCGGATGGTGAAGGATGGCCGCCGCGATGTTCACCCGCCGCTGCAGCCCCCCCGATAGCTGACGCACCTGGCTGTGCGCCCGCTCGGCCACCTCGGTCACCGCCATGGCGTGCGCCGAGGCGTCCCTCAAGGACGCGCCCTTCACGCCGGAGAGCCGGCCGAACACCTCGAGGTTCTCCGCCACGGTGAGGTGGCCATAGAGGGCGATGGTCTGGGGCACGAGCCCGAGCAGCGCCCGGGCGGCGGGATCGGCGAACGGGTCGCGGCCGGCCAGCCGCACCTCGCCCTCGTCCGGCTTCAGGCGGCCGCAGGCGGCGCGGATGAGCGTGGTCTTGCCAGCCCCGTTGGGACCGAGGAGCGCGTAGATCTCTCCGCGCCGGACCGTGAGGTCGACGCCCCGCAGCACCGTCCGCTCGCCGTAGGCGTGGCGCACGTTCCTGACGGTGAGGATCGGGTCCGGCCCCGGCGGGCTCACGCCGCCGCCTTGCGCCCCGAAAAGAGGTCGCGGGCGAACCGTCCAATGCGTCCCTCGCAGCCGGCCCGCCGCAGCGCCGCCTCTGCGGCCGCCAGATGCGCTTCCATGGCGGCGGCGGCCGCGCGGGGCCCTAGCGCCGAGACGAGGGTGGTCATGCCCGCATCCTTGCCCACGTCCTTGCCCACGTGCTCGCCGCAGTCCTCCACGTCGATCAGGTCGTCGCGGATCTGGAAGGCCAGGCCGATGCGGCGGGCGAATTCGCCCAGCTCCCGGCGCGCCTTAGGCGAGGCGCCCCCGATTCGCGCCCCGGCCTCGGCGGCGGCCATCATCAGCACGCCCGTCTTGCGGTGATTGAGGGCGTCGAGCTCGGCGGCGGTCCGGGGCCGCTTGCGCTCGGCGAGGTCGAGGGCCTGGCCGGTCACCAGACCATGGAAGCCGACCGCCTCGGCGAGGCCGACGACCAGCGCGCTCCGGTCGGCGGCGCTCAGGCCCTCGGCCGCGGCGATGACCCCGAAGGCGCGGGTGAGCAGGCCGACCGAGGCCAGGATCGCCTCGGCCTCGCCGTAGACCCGATGGGTGGTGGGCCGGCCCCGCCGCAGCCGCGCATCGTCCATCGAGGGCAGGTCGTCGAGGACCAGGGAAGCGGCGTGGACCATCTCCATGGCGCAGGCGACGTCCAGCGCCTGCCCGATCGGCGCGCCGAAGGCCTCCGCGGCCAGCAGGGTAAGGAGCGGTCTGAAGCGTTTGCCGGGCGCGAGCAGCGCATAGTGGGCCGCCTCCCCCAACCGTCCGGGCTCGCTCTCGGCCGGCGGAATGAGCTCGCCCAGGCGGCGGTCTACATGCAAGCGCAGGACTTCGATGCTCTGAAGAAAAACGGCCGTGTCTTCCATGCGCTCCCCCCCGCAAGCCCGAAGCCTACTCCCTCGGGCGCGAGTCTTGCGAAATTTGAAAGGCTTGGGTGGCGCCGTCAACCCGAGCGGCTCAGACAAAAGCTCGCGGGGCCGACGGCGAAGGTCTCATGCACGTTTACGTAGCCACGCCGCCACAGCCCATGCATGGGACTCGTGCCGAAGGTTGCAAAGCGCCGCAACTGTTTTCACCCATGTCAGCACGTGATCTTCCTCGATCTTCAGATGAGGCGCTTTGCCTATCAAGATAGTCTCGAAAAAGGCAGCCTGATTGTCGAACGCCTCGCCGTCGGTGTTGAGGAAGAGTTGGTCCGCACGGCAAACGAGGGCGCCGGCGCGGACCTGAAGGCCGGTTTCCTCCCCGAACTCGCGAATCAGGGCCTGCGGCCCGTCCTCCCCCGGATCGAGCGCCCCGCCCGGCAGGTCGATCCAGGGCGCGTGCCCGGGCTTGCTCACCCTCACGACCGCGATCGTGCCGTCCCGCTCCAGAACGCCGAAGACGGCCGGGCGCGGCCGGTAGAGACGCCCGGGCTGCGGCTCGCCGAATTGGGGAACGCGCATCAGTCTTGCCCGGCCAGGCTGTCGTAGGGGTCGATCCCGCCCGCCTCGATCGCCCTGACCTCGACGGCCGGCCACCCCACCGTCATGGCCTCGCTCGCGCGCCAGGCGAGGACGGTTTCGTCGCGCAGTTCCGAAGCGCCGGCGGCCAGCTGCGCCGCGGCGAAGTCCCGCCCCTTGGGATCGCGGCCGGCGAGCCCCCCCGCCTTCTGCAGCTCGTAGAACGGGATCACCGACGCCAGGTCGTCGGCCAGGTAAGCGCCCACGCGCGCCTCCATCGGGCAGCCGCAGTCGCGGAAGGGCCGCATCCGCGTCCGCACGTCGGCGAGCGCGACGAACTGGCGCACGAACGCCCCCTCGAAGGGGGTGTGCACCCTGTCCTGGGTGTAGCCCTGGGGATTCGGGAAATCGCCCCAGCCGTTGAAATGCACTGACGCGTGCAGCGGCATGCTCCCGTCTCCCACGAAATGGGAGAGCGCGCCGAGGTCGGCCAGAATGAGGCCTTCGCGGCGGGCGCGGTCGGCCTCCAGCCAGGCCTTGCGGGCGGGGTCGGCCGCGTGGCGGGCGGCCGCCGCGTCGGCGCGCCAATAGGCGAAATCCTCGGCCAACTGCTGCCAGTCCTCCACGATCGAGTAGGGCAAATAGCCGAGCTTCCAACTGGTTCCGCCCGAAGCCCGAAGCGCCGTCTCATAGGCCTCCCGTGTGGGCGGCAGGTTCGAGAGCGAAACCGCCCCGCCGATCCGGCCGTCGTCGCCCGCATCGACGAAGTGACCCGGATCACGGTCGGCGTCGTGGGCCTTCCCGGCGCCGCGGGAACGGTCCGGCTCACGCGACAGCTCCCCAACCTCGGCCGCCGCGGCAGGCGTGCGCAGGAAGGCGGGGATCTCGTCCGGGAGGCTCTCGATTGCCGCTTCCCCGATCATCCGGTGGCCGCTGGCGCCCCAGGCGTAGGCGCCTGCGGCGTGGGCCGCGATCACAAGGCCCAGGGCGGAGACGAGCCAACCCCTCATAAAATTTCTCCATCGTTCTAAGAGCTTATGCCCCCGGCCTGCGACGAAATGACAGGTCTCACGGGTGTGACACGGGGGCAGATCGCTTCGCGCCGCCAATCGTGAACCCCCGGGCACAAGCTTTGCAGGGTTGCCTCATCATGACGACGCCTATACGAATACAGCCAAGGTCCACGGGAAAGACCAGCTCATTGAGCCCTCGCCTTCTCGGGCGCCTTGCCGCCCTCACGCTGATCTTTGCGCCTGCCGCCGTCCACGCTCAGGACGCCGTCAAGACCGATCCGATCGGCGAGTTGATCGGCTCGACGATCGCCGGGGCCCTGGCGACTCAGGCCAACATCCAGCTCAAGGCGACGCTCTATCACGCTGGCGAGCGCGGCATGAAGGCGCTGGACTCCCTGGGCTGCAAGGTGGTGGCCATGCGCACGGCGGCCGTGGACGGGATCAAGCTGCCCCGCCACACCGTGCTCTTCATCAAGGAAACCGTAGGCCTGCCCCTGCCCGACGGCACGCTCCACGACGGCTACTGGTACGCCTCCGACGTCGGCCCGGCGATCCACGCAGGCCGCATCGACCTCTTCACCGGCCGCAACGCCGCCTCCATGACCCCGCTCATGGCCCTGAACCTCGCCACCCTGACGGTGGCCAAGGCCGGCGTCTTCAAGGGCTGTCCACCCGCCAGCTGAGCCGGGGTTTAGGACTTCCGCCCGGGAGACCCTGGTCATGACGCGCGCCGTCTTGCTGGCTCTGGGGCTGCTGGCCGCCTGTTCGAGAAACGGCGGCGGCTCTGCGCCCGCGCCGGCCAAGCCGCCCACGTCGCGGGCCGGCGCGCCGGCGGCTCTAAGCGGCAGGCTCGCCCGGATCTTCACCCCCGACATGCTGGGGGCCAACCTCGCCTACCTCGAGACCGTCACCGGGCCGGCCTTCAAGACCGAGGGCGCGGACAACCTCTACAAGGTCGACGGCTGCACGGTCATCATCGGCGCCACCAAGGGCAAGATCGACAATCTGGGCCTCGCCGACTACGGCGCGCGCTGCCGTTTCCCGATCGGGCAATATTTCGCCCAAGGCTACGATCACCCGATCCCCGAGGCGCCCAGCTTCGGCGACCTGCAGCAGGGACTGGGCGGCCATTTCAGCGCCGATTGCCTGAGGCTTTGCGGCAACGCCGCCGATCCGGTGGTTTCACTGTATTATCAGGGCAGTCACGCCGATAACTTCAACGATCTGCTGGCCTCCGTCCCGGTGAATGACGAGCCTGTGCTGACCGCCTACCAGGACTGGAGCGACAAGCTGGCCGACAAACACGGCGAAGACTACGTCGTTTCCGGCAAGTACCGAACCGGCGACGACATGGCCGACGTCGCCAGCCGCGACTTCGCCCCCATCCGCCCGACCCTGGTGCGCGTGGGCGCCAATCTGCCGGACCCAGGCGAATGAGGGCGCCGCCCCAGGCCGACTCGGTCCAGCCTCCTAAGCCTTAACCTGACCTTAAGCGGCGATCCGTACACGTTCTGATCGTCGGGGGCTGACGCGCTGGGGAGACCGGGCTTGGCCAACGAATCAACTGGCGAGCGTTCGAACATCGCAGCCCCACTCAAAGCGCTGGTGGTCGACGACCAGGTCCTCAACCGGATGTTGCTCCGGATGATCATCGAGGACTCCGGGTTCGTCGTCGTCGAGGCCGAGAGCGGCGAGGCGGCGGCGCGCAAGGCCGCCCGCACCGCCTTCGCCTTCATCGTCATGGACCAGAACATGCCCGGGCTTAGCGGCGACGAGACCGTGCGGCGGATCCGGGCGAAGGGCGCTTCCGCGAAGGCGTTCGTCGCCCGCTGGACCACCGGCCGCCCTGACCCGAAGGACGCGCCGCTCTACGACGCCGAGCTGCCGAAGCCCATCATCGACGCGGTCCTCACCGCCGCCGCCGCCGCCGCGCGCCGGCGCGCCGCCGAGGCCCCTTCAGCGCGCCGGCGCAGCCGCTCGAAGGAGCTGGCGACCTCGGCGCGCTGAGCCGGGCGCTCCGTCAGATATCGCCGCCGACATTGGTGGGCACGCCCGCGGGCCGCGCCGTGTGGATGCCGCACTCGCTCTTCTGCGATCCGGCCCAGCGGCCATCGCGCAGGTCGCCTCCAGCCTCCACCGGACTGGTGCAAGGCCAGCAACCGATGGACGGATAGCCGAACGGCACCAGGGGGTGCTGGGGCAGGCCATGGCGGACGGCGTAGCCGTCCAGGTCGGACTTGGACCAGTTGGCGAGCGGATTGAACTTCAGCTTGCCGTCGGCCTCCTCCACCACCGCCAGCCGCAGCCGGTCGCCGCCGTGGAAGCGCTTGCGGCCGGTGACCCAGGCGGAGAAGTCCTCCAGCGCCCGGTCGAGCGGCAGCACCTTGCGGATGTGGCAGCAGGCCTCGACGTCGCTCTTCCAGAGCTCGGCGCCTGGGTCGCCCATCGCCAGGTCGTCGAAGCGGGGCCGCAGGTCGCGCACCCCGGTGAGGCCCAGCCGGTGAGCGAGCTGCTGGCGGTAGTCGAGGGTTTGGCCGAACAGCATGCCGGTGTCGAGAAACAGGACCGGAATGTCCGGCTTCAGCTCGGCGGCCATGTGCAGCAGCACCGCCGACTCGGCCCCGAACGAGGACACCACCGCCAGCTGGTCGCCGAAGGTGTCGATGGCGACCTCGAGGATCGTCTGCGGATCGGCGGCTCGCAGCCGCCCGTTCAGCCGCCGCGCGAGGTCCGCCGGATGCTCGATGGGCTCGGCTTCCAGGGTCATGACGCCTGACGCTCTTCGTAGGCGGGCGCGAGGTCGTCGGCAGCCCTCTGGTAGACGTGACGGTAGCGGTTGACGACGTGGGTCCAGTCCTCCGGCGAGGAGCCGTCGGCAGGTTCGAAGGCGTCGACGCCGCAGCGGACCATGAACCTCGCCTGCTCCCGGAGCACGTCGCCCACCGCCCTCACCTCGCCGCCGAAGCCGAACCGCTCCCGGAGGATTCGGGCCGAAGAGTAGCCCTGGCCTTGCTGATATTTCGGAAACGCCAGGGCCACGACCGAAAGCCGCGGCAGATCACGGGCGAGATCCTCCACCGCCTCGTTGGGCTCGATGCGGACCCCCACCTTGCGTCCCTCGGCCAGCAGCCGCTGACCCTCGGCCTGGAAGCGCTGCAGCGAGATGATCACGTCCCCGCGCGGAATCGGATCCTCGTCGGCGACGGCCGTGAACGGGTCCTCGGCCGCCTCGGCGCGGTCATCCTTCCATCTAATGAGCACCGGCATAGACGGCCTCCTTGAAGGGCGCCAATCCAACCCGGCGGAAGGTGTCGAGGAACCGCTCGCCCCCCAGCCGTTCGCGCAGATAGACCTCCACCAGCTGGTCCACCGCCGTCGGCACCCGGGCCGCCGGCAGGGCGGGGCCGAGGATCTGGCCGAGCGAAGCTTCGGCCTCGGCCGAGCCGCCGAGCGTCACCTGGTAGAACTCCTCGCCCTTCTTATCGACGCCGAGGATGCCGATGGCGCCGACGTGGTGGTGGCCGCAGGCGTTGATGCAGCCGCTGATCTTGATGCCGAGCTCGCCGATCTGCTCGGCAAGCGCCGGATCCTCGAACTTGCGGGCGATGGCCTGGGCGATGGGGATCGCCCGGGCGTTGGCCAAGGAGCAGTAGTCGAGCCCCGGGCAGGCGATGATGTCGGTGATGAGGCCGCGGTTGGGCGTGGCCAGCTCCGCCCCGTGCAGAGCCTTCCACACCGCCGCGACGTCATCCAGCTTCACGTGCGGCAGGATCAGGTTCTGCTCGTAGGAGACCCTGACTTCGTCCATCGAGTAGCGCTCGCCGAGCTCGGCGATCAGCTCCATCTGTTCGGCAGAGCAGTCGCCCGGGGTCTCGCCAGGCTTCTTCAGCGAGATGTCCACGATGGCGTAGCCGGGGATCTTGTGCGGCTTGACGTTGTGGCGGGCGAAGCGGGCGAAGGCGGGATCGGCCTTGGCGGCCTCGAAGGCCGCCGAGGTCGCCGGCAGGGTCTCGAACCCGCGCGGGGCGAAGGCCGCCCGGATGCGGGCGAGCTCGGTGTCCGGCAGATCGACCGCGGCCTTGTCGGTCTTCTCCCACTCCTCCTCGACCTCGCGCGCGAAGCCCTCGGCTTGAAGGCTCGCCACCAGCACCTTGATCCTGGCCTTCCAGAGATTGTCGCGCCGGCCGTGGCGGTTGTAGACCCGCATGATCGCCTGCAGGTACGAGAGCAGGTGGCGGGCCGGCAGGTGCGCCCGGATCGTCGGGCCCAGGTAGGGCGTCCGCCCTAGCCCCCCGCCCACCAGGACTTCGAAGCCCAGCTCGCCGTCCGGGTTGCGGTGCAGCCGCAGGCCGATGTCGTAGACCTTGGTGGCGGCCCGGTCGGCCGGCGAGGCGGTCACCGCGATCTTGAACTTGCGCGGCAGGAACGAGAACTCGGGGTGGAAGGTCGACCACTGCCGCAGCGCCTCGGCCCATATCCGGGGATCGTCGGCCTCGTCGGCGGTGGCGCCGGCGTGCGGATCGGCGGTGATGTTGCGGATGTCGTTGCCGCTCGTCTGGATGGCGTGCATCCCCACCTCGGCCAGATGGTCGAGGATGTCGGGGGCGTCCTTCAGCTTGATCCAGTGAAGCTGCAGGTTGGTCCGGGTGGTGAAGTGGCCGTAGCCCTTGTCGTAGGTGCGCGCGATGAAGGCGAGCTTGCGCAGCTGGACCCCCGTCAGGGCCCCGTAGGGGATGGCGATCCTCAGCATGTAGGCGTGCAGCTGCAGATAGAGGCCGTTCATCAGCCGGATGCGCTTGAACTGGTCCTCGGTCAGCTCGCCGGCCAGCCGCCGGCCGCACTGCTCGCGGAACTCCGCGGTGCGGTCGGCCAGCATCTCCCTGTCGATGGCGTCGTAGCGGTACATCCCGGCGCCTCCTCTATTTGCGTCTGATGAGCTCGACCCGGCCCTTGGACCGGGCCGCGCCGGTGGCGTGCAGCAGGGCCTCGATGCCCTCGCCGCCTTCGGTCTTCTTGCCGTGCTCCGGCTTGTTGGTGGGCCCGAGCGCCCGCACCCGCTCACGGAAGCTGAGCGGGGCGTAGCCGGCGTCGCTCGGGATGACGTCGATCAGATAGGGATCGACGACCACCGTCAGCTGGGTCTTGGCGTGGGCCTCGGCCTCCAGCGCCGCGGCGTCGTCCTCGAAAAGGTCCGCGTCGGCGAAACGTTCCACCCAGCGGCCCTCGCTCAGGAACACGGCTTCCCCGTCCAGCAGCCGGTTGGCGGTAAGGGCCTTCATCGCGAACGCTCCCGGGTCCGTTTGCGCCCAACCGCGCGTCCCGACGCGTCCTGGCTTCGCGCAGCGGTAGGCGCGGCGTGGGCCGCCAGGGCCATCGCCTCGCCCACGATCAGCAGGGCCGGGCCGGAAAGGCCTTCGGCGGCCGTGGGCAGCTCGCCAAGCGTCGTGGCGCGCGTCTGCTGCTCCGGCAGGCTCACGCTCTCCACCACCAGGGCTGGGGTCGAGCCGGCGCGTCCGGCCTCCATCAGGCGGGCGGCGACAACCGGGGCGGTGGCGACGCCCATGTAGAAGACCACCGTCTGGTTGGGCTTGGCGAGGCTCGGCCAGTCGAGCTTCGGCTCCCCGCCCTCCGAGGCGTGGCCGGTGACGAAGGTGACCGCCTGGGCCGCCCCGCGATGGGTGAGCGGCGCGCCGGCCCCCGCGCCCGCCGCCAGGGCCGCGGTGACCCCCGGAACCACGTGGCAGGCGACGCCGGCCGCCCGGCAGGCTTCCAGCTCCTCGCCGCCGCGCCCGAAGATGAACGGGTCGCCCCCTTTCAGGCGCACCACCCGGAGCCCGTCGCGGGCGAAGGCGACCAGCATGCGGTTGATCTCGTCCTGGGCGTAGGAGTGGCGCGAACGGCGCTTGGCCACCGACAGCCGCCGCGCCGAAGCGGGCGCGAGCTCCAGGATCGCCTCGCTGACCAGGCCGTCGTGGACGATCACGTCCGCCGCCTGGATCGCCTTCAGCGCCTTGAGGGTCAAGAGCTCCGGATCGCCGGGGCCGGCGCCCACCAGCCAGACCTCGCCCGGGCGGCGCGACTCGGCCCCCCTCAGCAGCACCAGCCGCTTGCGCCGCTTCGCAGGTGATCCAGGCGTCATTGACATCGCCACTCTTTTAGCTGTGCTAACAGCGTCTCGTAAACACGGCGGGGCGAACCCTTCGGTCCGCCCCGCCCCGCGCTCCTCGGCGAAAGGGCCGATACGCCTCAGAGCAATTGCAAATTGGCGGCTCAGGTCCCATTTCGCAAGCCGAGGACTTCTGCCGGGGGATTCAGCTATTCTCATGGAAACGCGCCGGCGTCTTCCTCCCTTGAACGCGCTGCGCGCCTTCGAGGCTGCAGCCCGGCACCTCAACTTCAGCCGCGCCGCCGACGAGCTGTCGGTGACCCCGGGCGCCGTCTCCCAGCAGATCCAGAACCTCGAGGACTATGTGGGCGCGGCCCTCTTCAAGCGCACGCCTAAGGGGCTGCTGCTGACCGACGCGGCCCAGACCGCCCTGCCAGCCCTGCGCGAAGCCTTCGACCGCCTGGCCGAGGCCTCCTCGCTGCTCACCGCCGCCGTGGACGGCCGGCGCCTGACCTTGACCGCCCCGCCCTCCTTCGCCGCCAAATGGCTGGTGCCGCGCCTGAAGCGGTTCGAGCAGGCCTATCCCCAGATCGACGTCTGGCTCTCGGCCGACATGGACATCGTGGACTTCGCTTCCGGCGAGGTGGACGTGGCGGTGCGCTACGGCGCCGGCCGCTATCCTGGCCTGGAGATCCTGCGGCTCCTCAAGGAGACGGTGATCCCGGTGGCGAGCCCGGCCCTCCTGGCCGCCACCCCGCTGAGGGAGCCCGCGGACCTCGCCCGCCACACCCTCCTCCACGACGGGTCGCCGGACGCCGACGAATCCTGTCCAGACTGGTCCATGTGGCTGGCCGCTCGAGGGGTCAAGGGCGTCGACGGCTCGCGTGGGCCCCGGTTCAACCAGTCCAGCCTGGTGATCGAGGCGGCGGTGGGCGGGCGCGGCGTAGCGCTCGCCAAGCGGACCCTCGCCCAGGACGACCTCGACGCCGGCCGGCTCGTCGCGCCAATCGAGATCGCCACGGCGGTGGACTTCGCCTACTACGTGGTCCACCCGAAGGCCAAGGGCCGGCTCCCGCAGGTGAAGGCCTTCGTCGCCTGGATCACCGGCGAGGCGGCCGCGCACGAAGCGGCGCTAGCGGCCATGGACTTTGGCGCGGGCATTTGAGGGCCGAAACCGCCGCCGTCCCGCCCCTCCCGGCGCCGTCGCCGCAGGCAGCCAGGGGCCGGTGACGCGAGGCGAGCGCAAGGCCTGCGCCGTCGCGGCCCACGCCTCCTCCACGCTCGGCGCCTCGTCCGGTCCGCCGAGATTGGCCGTAAAGCCCGGCCCCATCACCCCGTTCAGGCCCGGCCAGGTGGCGAGGAACAACGCCACCACCGGCGCGCCCACCGCGGCGGCCAGATGGGCGAGGCCGGTGTCGACCCCCGCCACCGCGGCGGCCCCGGCCATCATCCCCGCGATCTCGGTGAGGGTCATCGCCGGCGGCAGGACGGCGGCCGGGATCGCCGCGGCCAGACGCTCGGAGCGTTCGCGCTCCGCCTTCGAGCCCCAGAGGAGCACCACCGACAGCCCCTCCGCCGCAGCTCTCTGACCAAGGCCGATCCAGTTCGACTCGTCCCACAGCTTGTCGGCGCGGGCGGTGCCGTGCAGCGCGACGAGATAAGGCCTCGCCGGCAGCCACGACGGACGCGCCGGCTCGGCCGCGACGCCGTAGTCGAGCTCGGCCGGCGGCGCATAGCCCAGCGCCTGGCCCGCCAGGCGGCGCACCCGCTCGATGGCGTGCAACTCGACGCCCACCCGGAACCGGCGGTCGTAGAAGAAGCTGGCCGGCGGCTCGCGCACGCTCTGCGCATCGAAGCCGCAGCGGACGCCGGCGGCGAGGCGCGCCAGGACCGCGCTTCGGATCAGGCCCTGGGCGTCAACGACCAGGTCGTAGCGCCCTGCCCTCAAGGCCTTCGCCATGACCGCGAACTCCTCGCGGGTCTCGCGCGCCAACGGCCGCCGTCGCCAGCGCCGGGTGCTGACCGGAACCACCTGGGCGGTCGCCGGGTGCAGTCGGGGAATCTCCGCGAACGCCGCCTCGACCATCCAGTGGAGCTCCAGATCCGGAACCGCGCGCGCCATGTCGCTCACCGCCGGCAGCGCGTTGACGACGTCCCCGAGCGCCGAGGTCTTTATCAGCAGGAGCCGCATCAGCCTCCGGCTCTCGGGGTCTTGAGCGAGCGCAGCGCCCGCTCGTGTGCGTAGGCGGCGATGTCCGCCAGCGCCTCGTTCAGGGCGTCGCGGACGCCGACGAGGCCGCCCGGGCCTTCCGCCTCGCAGGCCGCGCAGACGTCGCCGAGCGCGAAGGCGCCGACGCCGCGCGCCGCCCCCTTGAGGGTATGGACCGCGTCACGCCAGCCCTCGTGATCGGGCGCCAGCATCGGGGCCCAGATGCCCGACTGCTCGCGGAACAGCGCCAACACCTCGTCCACAAGCGCTTCGTCCCCGGCGGCGAACCCCTCCAGATAGGCGAAGTCGACGAAGCCCCTGATGTCGCGCCTGGCCAAAGAGTCCTCGCTCCGAATCCTGACGGCGCCCTGCTTAGCCGAGCCGCCGGCGCGAGGCGAGAACCCCCGGCAGCGGCGCGAAAGCGCGCCTTGCCACCGGTCCAGATTTGACTATGTTCCGCGCCCTCGCCGGGGTCGCCGCGCCAGCGGCCGCCTCCGACGCAGCGGGTGCATAGCTCAGTCGGTAGAGCAGCTGACTCTTAATCAGCGGGTCGCAGGTTCGAGCCCTGCTGCACCCACCATATATGACGCAGATTCCCTTAGGCTTTTGGCTAATAGGATACTGAGCAGCTGATTTTAGGATCCGCGTTGGGATCCTGAAGTGCGGCGAGCGTGTGCCAGATTCTCTGAAGTCGCGCGCCCGAGCAGTGCCATCCCCACGGAACGGGCGCCACCCAGGCGTCGTCTCGGTGTCAGAGCTCCGAGATTTTCCGGGAGTTTTGTGTGCCAAGTGTCGGTTTGGAGGAGGTGGATGGCACTCGAATTGGCGCCGCCGCCGCCAAGAATTTGCGTCCGTTTCCGGTAGACTCCAGACCGCCGGACCGGGCGGCGATCCGAACCTCCGAGTCTGCTGGTAGACAATCCTGGAGTGTCTACCAGTAGACGACGCCGACGGGCTCCTTTCCGGCGCCTCCGACAGTCGAGACGGCCCATCCGACAGGGTTTGAGGAGCAACAAAGCGTCTACCACTAACGCGGTTGGCACGGCGAGGCTTGGAGGCCCGGAGTCTACCGGAAACGCCGCCGCGGCGCGGAGATCAGACTGGGGCGCGATCCGGGAACCCAACCGTTTGGCATGGATGGGCGCGCGGCCGACTGTGCAGTCAGCCTGTTATTGCTCGCGAAGCCAGTCGAACCGACTCGTGCGGCACCAGGCGAATTGTCGAGCTCGCCTTTGCGAGCACCAGGCCTTGCGGGTCCGTCAGCCGGCCTTCGGCGAAGCAAATGGTGGCGCCTTTGCGCTCAATCCAGCCTTCGGCGACGACGCGGCCGGGACGGGCGGCGGCGAAATAACTGACCTTGAGTTCGAGTGACATCGGCGCCATGTCGGGCGCCAGCGACATTGAGGCGTAAGCCATCGCCTGGTCGATCCAACCGCCGACGAAGCCGCCCTGGGCGACGCCTCCGGAATGGCACATCGCCATGGCGACTTCATATTCGATGGTGCAGCGACCGGCCTCCGAGCTGATAACCCGAACCTGTCCCAGACTCGCCTCTAAGGTCGGGGAGGTAACTTCAGCCATGTCGGGCTCCGAATTGCGTTTGACGTGATGGTGCGGACGCCCCGCTACCTGAACAGCCTCGGTAGGCAGGCGCCGAGCGATGTCATGTATGGATGACCTCCAGGGGCGTTGTCAGCCCAAGTCAGCTCCGCCAACGCCCTCCTCAGCGGCGAGACGGAGGCCATTGTTGCGCGTAGAGACTCTGCCGAGGGGCGCGCTCCAGTGTGGATCGAGCTCCCGACGCAACGGCGACGACGACGCCTGACGTCCTACACCGTCGCCACCGGCGTGACGGGGGAGCCCACCGCGCCTGGCAGGCGGAGCGGCGGAGCGGTGAGAAGGAAGCGAGAGCGGCGGCGACTGCGCAGCCATGCGGCCAGTTCGCTCAACCTCCAAAACTCGCCGAGCGGGACACCGAGGCGGAAAAGGCAGTGCTCATGCAAGGGAAGGCTCGTCCCGGCCGATTCGTCGACGTCCGGCCGGACGCCCTCGACAGCATTGGTGTCAGATACGATGGCCGCGATTCCGGACGCGGTAATCCAGTCGAGCAGCCTGTGATCATGGCCGTCGAGCACTGCGCAGCTCGAGCGCAGCTTCTCTGCATCCGGGGCGCCGTTCATCGACAGGAGCAGATCGTCGAAGCCAGTGCTCAGACAGAGAATATCCCCCGCGTCCACCACCACATCATCGGCCGCGAGCAGCGCCATCAGCTCCTCGTAACCCACAAAGACGCGCTCTCTGCCATAGCGAGCCCCTAGGTCGACGAGAACGCCGCGGCCCTGGACACAGCTCTCGGCGAAACTGTCGATCCCCAGCCTGTAGGCGAAGCTGGAACTCCCAGCGCCCTCTTCCTTGTGATGAACGATCTCCAGCCCGGCCTGGAACCCATTGTAGTAACGAAGCTCTTCGACACCGTCGCCGTCGGCGTCGAACAGTTGGCCAAAGTGGGCGAAGCTGTCCCATTGTGTCGAATACTGCAGATGCAGGTCGACGCGGTCATCGCTCACCACATCGGTGCATCCTGGCCGCTCCGAATCGTAACGGTGGTTGTAGATCTCCATGTGCGGCTCCGCCTCGGGCCGGGCGCGGTTAGGACGCGAGGTCGGGCTGAGTTGCGGCGGATGCCGGCTGACCGCGAGCGCGTTCCCGCCTGGCAGGTCCAACGGGAGACTCAGGCAGAAGGCCACACCTTCCCGCGCCTCGGCCAGCGCGGCGCGCCGGCGCTCGGGGGTGATGAGATTGAGCCGCCCGAGTTGGTCGTCGGGACCGTAATCCCCCCAGGTGGACCCGTTGGGACGAACGGCCCAGGCCGATTTGCGGTGCTGGAGGCGACGCAGACTCATTCCGTTTCCCCACAGGTGTCGTTGCGACCGCCCACCACCGCCATATTAAGCGACATCGCCTCGGAGACACTATCGAGTCCGAAGTTCGCGCGGCGCCCAGAGCGGCGGTGGCTGAGGCGCAGGCTGGTTCGCTCGCCACCATCCGTCCGACCTTCCCGAAGGATGCAAATAGCCGCGTCACCGGTCTCGGCGTCTGGCTCCATCGTCAAGCCACACCGTCTGGCGGATCACGTCCGCCGGGAAACGGTGACTCTTGCAGGAATTTGGCTGCATGTCCTTCTCGGCCAACGCCCAGTTGGCGCCTAACTACCGGGACATTGCGCTTCCCGCCTCAGGACGGCGACAAGTTAGCGTTAGACTGACAGCACAGACAGACCGCAGCCTGATCACGCCTCGATCAGGCGGTCGTATCCCAGCGGCTGCGGCCGACCGCGCGGATGGCTTCCGCCTCGCGTGTCGTCGCCAGGCCCTGCGCGGCGAGCGCGTCCACCGCTGCGTCCCACTTCGTCAGGAACCCTTCGCGCGAACCATAGAGACTGATCATCTTGTCCCGGCTGAACGGCTGGGTCACACCCCCCATGGCGGCCATCCGCTCGGCCGCGCCGTTTGACCCCAGGTTGACCGCCGCAGGGACGGTGACGTCGGGCAGCCTGAGGCCGCCCAGAGCGTTTCCCAGTTCGTCGCGCTTGATCTGGGGGTGGCCCGCGGCGTCCAGCGCGATCTCGATCGGCGCAAACCTCACGGGCTCGGCCCCCTCACGAACCCAACGCACCAGCGAGCGCACCGCCGCGGAACGGACGTTCGACCAATCGACCTGGTTTCGGCCGGCCGGCACCGCGTAGGGCGAGGCCACTTGCTCATGTTCCAGGATGACGTTCTGTTCGTTCAGCATGGCGATATCGGCGTGAGTGGCGCCCGCCACTTCCCAGTACCGGTAGCTCGCCGTATCCGGCTGGCGTGAAAAAAACATCGTCGGCGCCTCGGTCTCGGTGGACACCGCCATGATTTTCGCGTCGCCGACGTCCATGGTGCGCGAAGTCCAGAGGAAGCCGCCGCCGGAGGCGGGGGCGAGCATCTGCGGCAACGGCGCCTCCTCGACAGGCGGCAGCACCCCGAAACCGACGATCGGCAGATACCCATCGAAAAGCCGGTCATGCCGGTGCGCTATGTTGACGTAGGAGCACAGGCGCATGGCAGATTGCGAGCTTCCTGAGCCCAGCAGCATCTCCGGCTTCAAGCCATGAAGCAGGCTTTGGCCCAAGGTCCGATCCATGAGCGCCCGGCCCGCTTGGGCGAAGATGTCGTAGGAGAAGGCGTCGCCCGGATGGCTGAGCCGCCCGTAGCGCTCGGCATCCCAGCCGATCAGGCCGGGGGTCTGCCCCGGAAGGCCGCCGATGCCAAGCTTCTGTGTGGTGACCCCCACCCACACGTGGCCGGCGTCATAGGTTTCCGGCGCGCAAGGGGAGCCCACGTCGATGGCCACGGTGACGTTCTGCCAGTTGGCGATGACGGCGCCGCTGAACCGCTTCGCGTCCGCCGGGCGCAGGACGAACATGCGGCTCACGTAGGGGGCCGTCGCATCGGCCACGGTCGACCAATCGCCGTCGCGCCCCGGGCTCGTCCCCGGGGACGATCTGTAGGACTGCGCCGATCCCTCGAAGAGGAATTCCTCCGCCACGTAGCCGTAGCGCTCGAGATCCAACGGAGCGCCGAACGGATGGCCGTGGCCCCCGGTGATAGGACTCGTGCGTTGGGGTAGACGTCCGGCCGACATGGGCTTGCCTCTTCTTGGAGCGGTGTGGGCGACTGCGCGCGGCGGTCCGCAAAGCATCGTTGCGGCTGCGGCGCTGAGCACCGCGTTACGACGGTTCAGATCTGGCATGGTCACGGTCCCGTGCGGCGACGGCTATCGAAAGGGCCTCGGCGCCGCCACGTGGTGGGCGACAAGGTAGGCGCCGCAGGCGTTCCGGACTTTGCGTTTCTCCCCGACGCGCTTGTACTTGCCGAACAGCAGCCTGCCCTGGGGGAAGATCATGGAGCGAACGCGGTCGCCCTCGAAATCCAGCCGCTGTCCGTCGCCGAACTCGACGTGCGCGTTGAGTTCGGAGTCGTCGAACGCATTGACGTTCGTGGTGGACACCACCTCGCGCCCCTCATTGTCGACGATGACGGCGCCGCGCGCGCCGAACTCGCCGCAATGGATCTGCCCGATCTCCGATGAGCCGTCCTCGTAGTTGATCGCGAAAGCACCCCAGAGGCCGACCCGGTTACGCACCCACCAGGTGTCCTGGTAGTGCTCGTCGGACCAGAACGTCTCGAGTAGGACATAGCCCTTCACCACCTCGCCGAAATATCGGCCCTCGGCGAGGAACCATTGATGGCACATGTACATGCCCCCCATGTTCCCGTCCGGCTTTCGCCAGACGTTGTGCCACTGGCTGCCCCGCCCGGCGAGCGAGCCCTGCAGCTTCAGGTCTCCGTTGGCGCGCGTCCAAGTCACCGACGAACTGTCGAAACTGATCTCCTCGGGCGTCGGCGACTCCGGCGCGGCGTAGACGATCCGACCGTCGGGGGTGAGCGTCTGGGTGATCTTGCCCCTCCAACGCTGCGAGCGCGTGTCCGACACGAGCCCTGAGGGCGAGGACTTCTGCGGCCCGAAATCCACACCCACGCTGATGGAGTTGTCCGGCTGCGAGCGGACGTCGTAGGCGAAGTTGTAGTAGGTCCCCGACTCCCCCACCAGGAAAGCATCGAGCCAGGTGTCGACGTGGCGGAACCCGCAATATCTGCGGCTCACCAGAAGATCTTCGGGAACGACGGTGAAGCTGGAAATCTGCAGCCAGTTGAACTGGCCCATTCGGCGGACATCGGGATACCGCCCTTCCGGATAGCCGTCGGCAGGGCCGGTGGGCATACGCGGCGCCGTAGCCGGAGCGCCTCCGCCCCCCTCGTCGGGCGCGGCGTCGATGCGGCTGCCGACCGCCATGGCTGCGCCGATGCCGGCGAGAAGGGTGTGGCGTCGGTTCATTGGACTCTCTCCCGAACGATGCTGATTTCTGGTTCCGGGGCGCCTAGCCCGGGCCGAAGGTCTTGGTGATGGTGACGCCGAAGAATCGCGGCGCTTGAGTAGAGGCCGTGCCGATGCCGAGCGTAGAGCTCAACAGAAATTCCCGCTCGTAGATCTTGTTCAGCAGGTTGGTGGCCCAAAGGGCGATGGTCACCCCTTGTTCTGGGAATGTGTAGTCAATGCGCGCATCCATCAAGCCGACCGAAGCGGTTAGACGTTGCTGAAGCGCCAGACTGAACTGGCTCGTCGTGTTGATGACTGTCAGATTATTGTGCGCCCGCCATGACCAGTTGATCGAGGCGCCGAGCACGCCAGGCCCCACCTCGTGCTCGTAGCGGGAGCCGATGCTGTAGCGCCACGAGGGATCCGATAACTTCGCCCCCGACCCGTTCACCGTGGCGCCGTCCGGATTGACCGCCGCCGGGAAGCTCGCGTACCGCCCGTTAAGGTAAGTCAGTGTCCCGAAGACGGACCAGCCCGCCATCGGCAAGGCCGTCGCCTCGGCTTCGAAGCCGTCGATTTTCGCGCTCGCCGCGTTCTGAAGGATCGTGGTGCTGCTTGGCGTCAGCACGCTGCCCGGGCAGGTCAAGGTGCCGGGCGTCGCCAGTTGGAAGCCGCAGACGCTGGTGAGCACCGACTCCTGCTTGTTGGTGTAGTTCGTGTGGTAGTAGGCGAGGTTGGTGCGCAGGCGATGGTCGATGAAATCGCCCTTGAATCCGATCTCGTAGTCGACCGCTACTTCCGGTTTCACGGATGGGAACGCCGGCGCGCGGAACTGCAGAGCGCCGCCCCGAAATCCGCGGGAGGTCTTCGCATAGGCCAGTATGTCGGGGGTGATCTGATAGTTCAGGCTGAGCAGATAAGACAGACCGTTGGAGCGCTCCGAATTGGAGATGGTGAAGCAGGTGGAAGGATCGTTTCCGGGGGCCGCCGGAGAAAGCGGATTTGTCAGAGAAGTGAAATTGCAGAAATACCTGCCCGTGGTCCAAAAATACTGCTGCGAAGCGTCGAACTGTTGTTCATGCGTGTAACGCCCGCCCAGGGTGAGCGACAGGTTGTGGAGCAGGTGAATGTCTTCCTGCGTGTATAGCGCCCAGGTCTTGGTGTCCTCGCCGTTGGAGATGCTTGTCGTGCTCACCAACCCCTGGGTGAGCAGACCATAGGCGATGAAAGGTTCGCCGCCACGGCCATGCTCCCAGCTGCCGAAACCGCCCACGAGCCAGTCGATACGACCGAGCGCGTGACCCGAGAGGTTCACCTCCTGCGTCACGGCGTGATAGGAATCTTCGGGAACGAGCGGGTGCGTGTAGGGACCGTTTACGAGCGGCTGATCTCCGTTCGCTCCGGCGAAGACCTCGATGATCTGAAACGGCGTGCCGTCGTCCAGCGTCGGATAGTCGGTGACCGCGTGGAAACCGGTGATCGACCTTAGCTTCATGTCGTAGGGGAGAGACCAGGTCCAGTCTTCGGCGAAGTGCCATGTCCGCACCTTGGCCATGAGGTGCTGTTCATCGCCGTTCTGAAAAGGATCGCCGCCGACGTAAGGACTGAGCGCCGCCAGCCCGCAGGTGAAGAGACCCACCGGGTTGGCCAGACTGCCGCAATGGGTCTCGAGGCCAGCTTCCAGCGGGGCGTTGGAGTGGGGCGAAAGCGCCACCACGTGTTGCAGATAGCCAACGTCGTCCATGTTCGCGAACTCGAACTTGGTGGAAGAGGTGAAGCTGCTGGTCGGATCAAAGCGGACGGAAAGACGCACAAGGTCGTCGTTGTGATCGAAGCCGGGATGCTGACCGGTGACGATGTCCGTGCCCACGCCGCGCCTGTTCCAATGCTGGTAGGCGATCCGGGCGGCAAGCTTGTCCTGGATGAGCGGGACATTGACCGCACCGTCGATCTTCCAGTTGTTGTAGTT
This sequence comes from Caulobacteraceae bacterium, assembly GCA_019247715.1. Classification (GTDB taxonomy): domain Bacteria; phylum Pseudomonadota; class Alphaproteobacteria; order Caulobacterales; family Caulobacteraceae; genus Acaudatibacter. Next base: position 20,770 of record JAFBAO010000064.1, on the reverse strand, counting down.
GCCGTATTCGCCGCTGACGAAGCCATGCAGGCCTCGGTAGTCGGCGCCGCGCGTGATGATGTTGACAGCGCCGCCGGTGGTGTTTCGCCCGTAGAGCGTGCCTTGCGGTCCCTTCAGCACCTCGACATGGTCGAGGTCGAACATCGCCCCGTTGAGGCCGTCGGGATGGGGAACGTTGACGCTGTCCTCGTAGATTCCCACCGGCTGGCTCAGCGTGAGCAGCAAGTCTCCGGCGGTCTGGCCGCGCAGGCTGAACGTCGCAGCGTTCGCCTCCGAACCAGCGCCTCCCACGATACTAAGGCTGGGCACCACCTTTTGCAGGTCCGCGGTTTCCCGGATGCCCTGGTGCGTAAGCTGTGTTCCGGAGAGGCTGGTGACGGCGACCGGCACGTGCTGCAGGTTCTCCGTGCGCTTTCGCGCCACCACCAGCACCTCCCCGAGGTTGGTGGCCGCCGTTTGGCTCGACGCCGTCGCATCCGCGGCCCGCGCCGTGGCGGCTGCGCCGGCGAACGCTCCCACGACCAGAACCGCGCTGGCGCAGGTTGCAAAGAAGCGAATTTTCGGGCCCATGCCGCCCCCCTTTTGTTCACTGGAACGAAGACTGGTCCCCACCGGCGCGGCGGTGGGCGCGGAAGTCCGCATCGGCCTCCCGCCCTGAGTGTCGATCACACCGCATCAGGAGAAGCGCACTGACCGCGCGTCGGCCATGATGACGTCACGGCCATATTCGGGGATCCAGCCCTCCTGGATCAGTCGATCGGTCGCCGCGGCGACCTTGGCCAAATACGCCTCCGGCGCGCCGTAGAGTTTGCGAAGGATGTCCGCCGCAAGTATCTCCTTGGTTCCCCGGTTGGCCGCGAACCCGGAGCCCTCGATGGAGGTCCGATAACGGAAGGCCGGCACGTCCACGTAGGGATTGCGGACCCCTCCCTTGGCGTTGCCGAATTCATCCAGGATCAGCTTGCCGTGCGTATCCAGGTCCAGACGCGCAGCGCTCGGCGGCGGGACGCCCTGCTCCACCCACTTGATCAGGCGCAGATACGCTCCGGCCACGAACAGGCGGTTCGGGAAGTCGTTGTCGGTCATGCCCGGCGGCAAGCTCGAGGCCGCCGGGCCGCCGTCCGGGATGCCCAGGGCCTGCAGGTGGGCCGGCGAAGGCGCGCCGCCTGGCCCCATGCCGGAGGCGTGGGCCGGGCCGGGAATTTCGTAGAGCCTGAAACGGTTGTTTGGCGCGTCGGAATCGTCCCGACGCCCGATCGGGTTGGATGAGACGTCGCCTTGGGTGTTGACCAGCACGACCGGCGTCGGCCCTGACCGGTTGTGCAGTCGAGGGTCGCCCTCGGGCAGATCCCCTGCGCACTGGCTCAGTTTCACGACCCTGCTGCCCAGGAATGGAAGGTAGCCGTCGAATGGAGGCCCGCCCTCGCGGCCGAAGGCCTCGATATAGGCGTTGAGGTAGTAGGAGGACTGCGAGGCCCCGGCGCCATAGAGCCGGGAACACCTCATGCCGGGCAACAGGCCGCCCCCGTCCTTGCTTCGAAGCAGGTGGCCGGTTTGCGTGTACATGTCCCAGAACAGCCCGTCCTCGGATTCGGGGCTGGAGATCATGGAGGGCGCGTCTCTGCGGTAGGCCCCATAGAACATCGAGCCCTCGCATACGGCTCGGCCTGCCGGCCGACCCCACTGCAGGCTGGCGTACCGGATCGGATCGGCCTTCTTCAGGGCCCGGACGCAGATCGACTTGCTGGTGACGCCCACGAAGGCGTCGCCGTTGGCCGTCATCACGGGTTGTAGGCCCCGGATCACGCCCGAGACGTCGTAGCCATAGCTGGCGTTCAGTATTTCGAGCACCACACGGCCGCTAAACCGCATCGGATCGGCCGGACGACGCACCAGGATGCGGGTGCAATAGGCTGTGGGTCCGGCCACGGGCCCGACCTTGTCGACGCCCGCCCAGTGGTACGCGGACGCGCGTCCGCGCAGAAGGAACTCCTCCTCCACGTAGCCAAGCGCCTCCATTTCGCCCCGCGCCGCGCCCATGAAGGGCTCGCCCGGGCCGACGATGCGCTCGATCTTGGAGGCGCGTCCGGACGCAGCGGCCTTACCGGCTGAAACGCCAGCAAGCAGCAAACCACCCGACGCAGCGCATCTAGTAAGGTCCATCCCGCCCCTTTATAGCTCTGGCCGGCTCACCGGCACGGCCAGGCAGCTATTCTCTAGCTTAGGGGTAGAGGAGTCGGACCGGAAAGCTGAAAAACGAAACGAACTCGTTCTCTATTCGACGGCTCAGGCCAGGATGCCATCCAAAAAGATGCCGGCGGTCATTCGAGCGAATACGTCGCGTTCTTCAGGGCTCATCCTGAAATCCGAGGTGGTCAGCATCTGGATATGTGGAACTGCGACGCGCATGAACGCCTGCTCCGCCCATTCGACGTCGTCTATGCGCAGCCGCCCCGCCTCCTTCATCTCCTGGAAGTAATCGGCAAGACGCCGTTGGCGGAGTTGGCGCCATCGCCTCTGAAGGGACGTCACCACGTCAGGCAAGGACGGGAGCTCCGCCGCCATGATGCGCAGTTGGGTAACCCCAAAGCAGGTCTCGTCGGGCGCCCCGAGGGTCACGTCGAGCAACAGGCGCGCGAAGGCGGTGAGGACCTCGCGTGGATCTTCAGTCACGTCCAGAAGTTGCGGCAGCCGGTCGACCAGGTTTTGCATGTGCCTGAACGCAACCGCCTGGAACAAATCGGCCTTGTCCCGGTAGTGGCGATAGAAGGTGGCCTTGCTCACACAGGCCGTCGCCGCCATCCGGTCGATACTGGCGCGAGCCAGGCCGTATGCCCGAAATTCGGTCTCCGCTGCGTCCAGAAGGCGCGTATGGCGCATCTCGATTTCGCAGCCGCGCGGCCGCCCCGCCGCGGCTGGAGCTAACTTCACAAAGCCCATTAGGTCTACCTAGGGGTAAGTGGGGAGTTCGACAGTCAGCCCAAACAGCCGTTACGTCAAACGTCTATCCTAGTTTGGCGGTCGCGGCGCGGGGACAACCTTTGCCGACCTTGGCCGGGTCGGTGGGGTGCTCGACACTACCGCCGGGGGCAGATCATGTGCCGGAATGAGCGCGCCGGACGTCAGCCGCTCATGGCGCGCCAGCACTGGCGCTCGTAGAGGCCCTGGGCGGCCACGGTCCAATCACACGCTGAGGGCACAGTTTACCTCGTCCCTTTGTCCCATCTAACAGTCTCATGCTGTCGAGCCCGTTAGATGTGAGCGCCGGTTACGGGAGAACTAGCTTAAAGCTCGGCCGCCGACTTCGCCGATGTTGACCTGCACGAGCGACCGCCGCTATCCCGTCTCCGGAAAAAGACAAGGGAAGGAGCGCACAGTGTCGAGCCTCTTCGATCTGACGGGCAAGGTCGCCATCGTGACCGGCTCCACCAAAGGGATCGGTCAAGGTATCGCCCGGCGACTGGCCGAACACGGCGCGAACGTCATGGTCAGCAGCCGCAGTCAGGCCGATTGCGATGCAGTGGCCGCCGACATTAGCCGCGAATGCGGCCGCGACGCCGCTGTCGGCCAGGCGTTCGATCTGCATGACCTGGACAGCGTCAAGCGTCTTGTCGAGGTCACGGTGCGCCGCTTTGGCGGTCTCGATGTGGTGGTGCTCAACGCCGCAAAGACTGACATCCTGGGCTTCGCCAACGACACGACGCCGGCAGACTTCCAAGCGATGCTTAACGCTAACATCGTCAACAACACCGAACTGGCGCTGGCGGCGCACCCTCATTTCCTCGACCGCGGCGGCGGCGCGTTGATCTTTATCGCCTCCATCTCCGGAACCGGCTCCTCGGTCAGCACATCCGCCTACTCGGTCTGCAAGCGCGCTTTGTTCCAGCTCGTGGACAACTTCGCTGTGGAATGGGGGCCGCAGAAGATCCGCGTCAACGCGGTGGCGCCCGGCCTCACCATCTCAGAGGACACGCGCGCGTTCTGGCAGAACCCCGACACCAAGGCCGCGTTCGGGGCAGCCATCCCCATGGGCCGATGGGCGGAGCCCGATGACATGGCCGCCGCCTGCGTATGGCTGGCCAGCCCCGGTGGCGCGATGGTCACGGGCCAGACCGTCGTCATCGACGGCGGACTAACCATGCGCGGCGCTAACCAGCAGGCGGCGGACTTCAAGGCCCTGAAAGCCGCCGCGGCTGCTAAGTAGACGCCACTACTCCTTCGGCCCGCCAGCCCTGCCCCAACGCAAGCTCCAGTCCCGATCATGGCCTTTCCCCCTGAGCTTAAAGCCTCTCACGTTCCTGCAGACCTGCAGACCTCGTGCGTGACGTCGACTTCTTTGAGCTGATCCGAGGCGAGCAGGACGCTCAGCAAGGCCTGGCGATGACTCTAGGTCAGGCCCTCTGCCCAAAAACAGACAGGGCGCGCCCCTCATGCATTTTGGTCTGACAACACCCTGAGGTCAGACCAACAGCACCCTTATTACAACGCCTCGAAGCCCGGCAGGATCGTCTTCGCCATCCATTCCATGTTCGCCAGAAACGCGGCGAGGTTGTCTTCGGTGCGCGGACCGACGATGGCGCAACTGCAGTAGGTCATGCCCGCTTCCTTCAGCTTACTCGTGACGTCGATGGTCTCGGCAGGATCAGGGCAACGCGAACTCGTCGCCGTGGTGTACGGCGCGAAAATCACCTCGATGGGGGCCGTACGACCGGCCGCGTCGGCGGCTGACTGCAGAAAATCCACACCACGCTTCAGGTCCTCGGGAGACCAGATCATACTGGACCGCCGATCGGCCGCCACGTCGGGCGGATTGCCGAAAGGCAGCCAGCCATCGCCCAACTCGATCGCCCGCCGGATGGCGCGCTTGCTGTTGCCGCCGACCCAGATCGGAGGATGCGGCCGCTGCGCCGGACGAGGCGCCGCCATCACGCCCTCGGCCTCGAAATGGCGCCCCTTGAACGCGATCTCCTCTCCGGTCCAGACCTGCTTCATCGCGGCGATGGCTTCGTCGGTCAGTTCGTTTCGTTCCTCGAAGTCGACACCCAGGGCCTTGAACTCCGCCTGCCCATAACCAGCTCCGACCCCCATGTTGACGCGCCCGCCCGACATGCAGTCGAGGGTCGCGATAGACTTGGCGGTTAGAAAGGGGTTGCGATAGGGCAGCACGATTACGTGCGTTTGCAGCTTGAGACGCTGGGTCACGGCGGCGGCAATCGCCAGCGTCACAAACGGATCGGCCTGATTGTGACCGCCGAAGGCGAAGGTGTCTGTCCCGGGGACCGGATGTTCGGAGACCGCCAGGCCGTCAAAGCCCAGCGCTTCGGCCTGGACGGCGATTGCCTTGACGGCCTCGCCCGACCAGAACTCACCCTCGTGCGGCAAGAAAAAGGACGTGCGCATCGCGCTCCTCCAGTAGTTTTCTGTGAAAGTCACTCGGCGCCAGCTTGCAAGATCCGAGAAGCGGGCGATGGACGCTCATCGTTGGACTCCCGCGTCGGCCATCTCCGCTACGGCGACCCGGCGGCGTCGAACTCTACGAACAGGTGCTTGGGAACCCGCAGCTGGTGCCCCCGGATGTCGGGGCCGGGTTTTGACCCATGCAATCGCAGATTGGGCAACCGGTCGATCAGGCCGTTCAGCGCCCGCGTCATCTCCACGCGCGCCAGATGCTGGCCGATGCACACGTGCGGTCCGCTGGCGAAGGCCAGGTGACGGATTGACCGCTCGCGGAAGATGTTGAAGGCGTCGGGGTTCTCGAACTTGGCGGGGTCGCGGTTGGCCGAGCCCAAGACCACGTTGAGGATGGCGCCCTTGGCTATCCGCGTCCCCGCCACCTCTGCGTCCTCGGACACGTAGCGCCAAGTCGAGGTCACCGGGCCCTCCCAGCGCAGCGCCTCGTCTATCGCCTGGGGCGCCAGGCTGCGGTCCGCGGCCACCGCCGCGAACTGGTCCGGATGCGTCAGCAGACCGGTGAGAAGCACGCTTGTGCCGCGGTAGGTCGTGTCGCCGCCGGCGTTCATCAGCTGGCGCAGGAATGAAATCAGGACGTCGTTCGGCAACCGCCCGCCGTCCGCCTCCACGGTGGCGAGGTGGCTTACGAGATCGTCTTCCGGGTCGGCCCGCCGCGCCTCGATCAACGCCTCAAAAAATGCCCCTAACTTCTTGGAGGCCTCCGGCCCCTCGGGCGCGCCGATGCTGCCCAGCAGCTGCGCGATCGCCAGCCGATGGAAGATCGGCGCCTGCTCGGGCTGGAGGCGAAGCTGGCGGTAGATGACCTGAAACGGATAGTGGTGAGTGAACTCCTCGATGAGGTCGGCCTCGCCACGCCCGCTGAACGCGCCGATGAGATCGTTGATCACGGGCTCAACAACGCTTTCCCCCCACTTGCTCACCACCTGCGGCAGGAAAGCCTTCTGGAAGATCTTTCGATATTTCGGATGTTCGGGCGCATCCATGACGCTCAAGGTATGCCCGAACGATCGGCCGATCGTGTACTGGAAGGCGCCGCCATTGGCGAACAGGTGGGGGTTGGCGAGCACCTCCTGGCAGGCGTCGTAACCGAGCACGAGGTAGTTCTCCTTGTCGCTCAGCACGTCCGGCAGCTCCGTGTAGAGCATCCGATAGCTAAGCTTGTGGATCGGCCCCTTGGCCGCCGGCTCATGGATGAGCGGATAGGGATCCTCGTGGGCGCCGTGCAGCAACCGTTCGACCTCGAACGGATCGAAGCCATGATTGTCGAGATCAGGAAGTTTCAAGAAGGCGTTCATCTCTGGCTGGTACCATATACAGATCGATATCAATGTTTGTTTTTACGCTGCGGAGCGTGATCTGACGCGCCCTCGCGCTTCAGGATTAGTCTTAATATTATTCAGCTTCTGTCTCAAGGACGAGCACATCGAGCGAACTCTCCTGTCTCAGAGTTGAACTGGCTAGCATAGGGTGACGAACTTCGGGGTGTCGACTGGAATCCAATGCCGTCGGCGGGGCTCTTTGACCGCGGCGATGGCCGCCGGCGACTCCGCGGCGCCGTGCGACTCAGCTCGGACGCCGCACCACGCGGCCTGGTCGAGCGCCGGTGTCTTCGTCGTCGCGGCGGGTCGCCACTCCGTTGACCAGAGTCGCAGCATAGCCTGTGGCGCCCTGGATCAGGCGCCGGCCGCCCGCTGGAAAATCCTGAACCATTCGGGGCAAGCCGACCCGCAGCCGGTTCATATCGATGACGTTGATATCCGCGCGCTTGCCGATCTCTAGGGTTCCGCGATCATCCAGTCCGAACAGCCGAGCGTTGTCGGCGCTCTGTTTTTTGACAATGAACTCGATGGGAATCTTCGGACCGCGCACGCGGTCGCGCGTCCAGCCCTGCAGATTGAAGGTCGGGTACGACGCCGCGCAAATCACGCGCACGTGCGCGCCGCCGTCGCCTAGACCAATCCGAGTGCGCGGGTGACGCAGCATTTCGTAGGCGACATCGAGATTACCCCTCGCGTAGTTGTCCGTGGCGGCCACGGCGAACGACGTCCCGTCGCGCTCGGTATAGATATCGTAGAGGATTTCCTCCACTGCCGCCCCACGGCTGCGGGCGAGTCGCAGCAGGGATTGATCCGGATCGGGTTCGAAGACGATCGGCTCGCGCAGCGGATAGGTGAGATCGAAGAAGCTGCGGATCAGGTCGATCTGATTGTCCATCAGATGTGGACCGTCGGGCGGCAGATCCGCTTCGGAAAGGATGGCGGCGCGGACTTCGGGCCTGCGCATTTCCGCCGCGCGCTCGGCCAGCGGCAGGTCCGCCAGCTTGCGATAACTGGGGCGCCGCTCGAAGAGATGGTAGCCTTGCAAGCCGTGTATGTATTGTCCGGCCCCGGTGGACACCTGCGCGTAGATGTCCACTCCACGGTCGGCCTCGGACTTGATGCGGGAAACCTGCCGGCGCCAGCTTTCGAGATCTTCGGGAAACTCCAGGACCGTGAAGATCACCGGCCGCCCCGACGCCTTCTGGACCTCGATGGCGAAGTCAAGCTCGCGCGTGCGGACCTCCTCCCCGGAAGTGTCACCCCCGATGCTGCCGACAAATCCCATCGGCACCACCTGGTAGACGCCGCGCCCCGCGCCCCGCAGACCCCTGGCCAGGGCGAGAAGTTCCTCGAGTTCCGCGAAGGTGCCGGGAATGCACTCGCCCCACGTCGCCTGATGCTGGTGGATCCGTGAGGTCGACACCCCGAGCGCGCCGGCTTTGAGACCTTCCTCGACGAGGCGCGAGAGCGCCTCCAGGTCGGCGGTCGTGGCCTTCTCGTTATGGACGCCCCGCTCGCCCATCACGTACGGCCGCAACGCGGCATGCGGGAGAACGGCGCCCACATCCATGCCGAGGCGGCGTTCAGCGAGAACGTCCATGTATTCGGGGAAGGTCTGCCAGCGGAAATCGACGCCGGCGCGGAGCACGTCGCCGGGCACGTCCTCTGTCCCCTGCATGATCTCGATCAGAACGCTTTCCTCGCCCTTGCGGACCGGAGCAAAACCGACGCCGCAACTGCCCATGATCGCGGTGGTCACACCGTGCGAAAATGACGGCTCCAAGACGTCGTCCCACATGATCTGGCCGTCGTAGTGGGTGTGCAGATCGACGAAGCCCGGCGTGACCGTCAGCCCGTCGGCGTCGATCACCTCGGCGGCAGGCGTCGACAGCCGGCCGATCTCAGCGATCCGTCCGTCCTTGACACCGATGTCCGCGGTAAAGGGGCGGCCGCCCTGACCGTCGACGACCGAGCCACCCTTGATAATGGTGTCGAACATAGGCTCCTCCCGTTTGCTGCGTTTCGCGCTGCGCCGCCGGACGGGGTCTGCGCCCGCCCCTCTTAGCAACCGAAGGGTAGTCATCCTACGACGTGGTCACCTGCTTTCAAGGACGATCGCGGAAACTGCGAAGATCGGCATATGAGCGCAGCGAGCGCGAGTGTTGGTGTGTGGCGATATCCATGGATGTCCATGTGCGCCGCTGCGGCCTTGGAAAGGACCCAGAGGAATCCGGTCACGGCCCGAAACGCCCGAGCCGGGATTCTGGGCGCAAATCAACCGACCGCTAACGGCCCTCCCCTAGGGGTCGGCCATGGCCAAGTCTGACGGCTAGTGGTGATGATGTACGTCCGCTACCCGCTGTCGCTAAGGAACCGCGAGTATCTGCTGTTCCTGGCGGCCTTCGCGTTTTGCGGCGGGTGGCAATCCACAGCCCGCGCCTTTAAGGTCCGCGCCCGACCGGAGCCTTGCCGATGAGCGATGAAATACCCGAAGGACGGGCGGGCGGATGTCTGTGCGGACAGGTCCGCTACATTGCCCCGGCGCAGTTCCTCTCCACCATCGTCTGCCATTGCGCGAACTGCCAGAAGCAGGCCGGATCGGCCTTCTCCGTGGTGGCGGTCCTGCCGCGTGAGGCCCTTAAGCTGAAGGGCGAGCTTACCGTCTTCGAGGACCGCGGGACGAGTGGCGCCCCGGTCTGGCGCAATTTCTGCGGCCGCTGCGGCTCGCCGGTGATCACCGATACGCCCCAGGCGCGCGAGCGCGGGCTGATCTTCTTGAAGGCCGGCACGCTCGACGACCCATCCGATCTTGCGCCCACCATCCACGCCTGGACGCGCAGCCGGCAGCCCTGGATGCAGCTGCCGGAAGGCGTCGAGGTGCTGGCCGAACAATAGTTCGCTTGGCAAGCGCCCACTCCCGCGCCGCGGGAACGGCCATTCAAGAGCGGAGCGCCGCTCCTTCAACGACGCCGCCTTGCCCTGGCCTAGTTGCTTAGCCCATCTGCGGGCGAGGCAAAGTGTTCGGATGAGCGCGCGAACGCCACCGCCCCTACCAAAAAAGACTGAAGCAAAAAAGCCTACTGGGTGGTATATAAGCGCCGGACGCGCAGCCGCTGCTCCTTGACCGGTCAAATATGACACTGACTGTCCCGACCCCGGCGTGGCCCCGAACGCGTTCCTTCCGCGCTTTCCACAGAGCGGCCCGGGGCGTCTCCGCGCGACACTGATGGGGATGAAGGATCTTCCGACTCGGTCGACCTTGGCTTGGCCGCGCGCTCAAGAGCCGTTCGGCGTGCTACGATTCCTCCAGATCGGCGTATTGATGACGGGGTTGGTTGGGCAGGGGGTCATCTTCGGCTCGGCCCCACCGGTGCTGCCAGCCATTTCCGAGCATTTTGGCGGCGGCGTTTCGGGTCAGTTCGCCGCTCAGATGATGATGTCGCTGCCTGCCTTCGGGCTCATGGGAGGCGGTCTTCTCAGCGGCTGGATAATCGTGCGCGCGGGCCCGCGCCCCGTGCTCCTCATAGCCCTGTTCCTGTTCGGCGTGTTCGGCGCGGCGCCAGTCCTAGTCGACGATCTGATCGGCTTTCTCGCGAGCCGGCTGGCTTTGGGGATCGTGGCGGCCTGCCTGACGACCGCCTGCGCAACACTGCTGGTGGAAACTCTGGAAGGGCGTAAGCGGGTTACCGTGATCGGCTACCAGTCAGCGCTCGGTCACGTGTTCGGAATTCTCGTGATCTATCTTGCGGGTTTCATCGTCCAGCAAAGCGGCTGGCGGGCAAGCTTCCTCATCTATGCCGGCTTCGCCGCGGCGGGCCTCGCGATGGCCACGACGGCGCCGCGCTCGTCAAGACGCGCCGCGCGCGCCAACGGCAACGAGGGCGTGTACCGAAACCTCAGGAGTTTCGCGCGCGTGGGGTGGATCTTGACGGTGACGCCTATGATGTACGTCATCCTCGGGCTCCTCACTATCCAACTTCCGTTCCTACTTCGCGAGGACGGTCTTGGCGCGCCAGTCACCACTGCAGTGATCGTTGGCATGGTCATGGTCAGCGGAACAGCCGCTTCGGCTGCATTCGGTCGGATCGAGGCGGTTCTCGGTGGCAGGAATATAATGTCGTTCGCCCTCGCAATCCTGGGCAGCGCCCTACTGCTGATCGGCGTGAGCCGATCGGCCATCACCACAGCGATTGGCGCGCTTCTAGGCGGCTTGGCCGGGGGTGTGACCTCGCCTTTTGTCTGGCAGTCGATGATGCAGCAGGCGTCAGTCGCAATTCGAGACGTCGCCCTGGGTCTCATGAACACTGCGGTCTTCCTCGGCATGTTCCTAAATCCCTTCGTCGCGACCGGCATCCAGCAGCTCATCGGCGTCCACATGACGTTTATCGCCATGGGGCTGGCCTGCCTTGCCGCGTTTACAGCAACGCTGCTGGTGCGCGGTTTCCGACCGACGCCCTCCCGGTCAGATGAAGAATAGCGGCGCCGAGCCGAAGGTGGACCGCCACCACATGAGGCGCCTGCTGCTCACTCAGATGGCCCACCAGCGCCTTCAGCGCGACCTTGATGACCACCGCGAGGCGCTGGAAGTGATCGCCATGGATGAAAATGGCGTCCTGGCGCTTGGCAACGAGCCGATTCAGGAGGCGTCGGCGCACCCGGACGCAGCCTGGCTGAGCGAAGATCTGTTCCTAAACCCGGCGCTTCCGACGTTCATGCGGGTGGTTATATCCTCGCCGCGCCTGGATTGGGTGCAGACGGTGTCCGCCGGGGTAGACCACCCGATGTTCACCCGCATTGCGGCGAAGGGCGCCAGGCTCACTAATAGCCATGGTCAAGCCATCGCTATCGCGGAATATGTGCTGGGGGAGGTCCTGGCCCACTATCAGGGCATCGCTGAGCGGCGCCGCGCCCAGGCCGACCACGCGTGGGAGCGTCTTTGCTTCCGTGAACTTCGCCGGACGCACTGGCTGATCGTCGGCTTCGGCGCCATCGGCCAAGCCGTGGCCCAGCGTGTGCGGGCTTTCGGCGCGCGCGTAGAGGCCCTTCGCCGCAATACGACCCCGCACCCCCTGGCCGACGGCGTGTACCCGATCTCGGCGGCGGCTGAGCGTCTGCCGCTGGCTGATGTTGTGCTGCTTTCGGCCCCCCTGACGGCGGCGACCGCGCATTTGGCCGACAGCGCCTTCTTTAGGGCCATGAAAGCCGGCTCGGTGTTGATTAACGTTAGCCGTGGCGGCCTTGTGGACGAGCGCGCACTCTTGGAGGCGCTAGACGCCGGGGCGCCCGCCTACGCGGTGCTGGACGTATTCGAGCAGGAGCCCTTGTCGCCCAACAGTCGCTTTTGGGACCACCCACGCGTGGCGATCAGCGCGCACGCCTCCTCCTTCAGCATCGGCGATGGGACTCGCAACGACGAAATCTTCCTTGAGAACCTAGCGCGTTTCTTGAAAAGACAACCCTTGGCGAGCGAAGTGGAGGCTTCCCAACTTGCGCAGGGCGGCTGGGCCAGAGGCCAGCGCAAGACCCAACACCCACGCCCTATCAGCTGACGCCAGCGGAGGAGACCAACGTGAACGTCCATCCAGTCAAAGTCGACGCCAGGAAAGATTTGCCCGACTATTCAGGCACGCCCGTCCGCGCCGACTACATCCCCGCCTCCGATTTCATTTCCAAGGAGTTCGCGCGCCGCGAGGAAGAGCGGCTTTGGCCGCGGGTGTGGCAGATGGCCTGCCGGGAGGAGGAGATCCCGAAGGTCGGCGACTACTACACCTACGACATCGTCGACGACTCAATCATCGTGGTCCGCACCGCGCCTGACGAGATCAAGGCGTACCACAACGTGTGCATGCACCGGGGCCGCCGGCTGACCAAGGGCTGCGGCCACACGGTGAAGCTGCACTGCAAGTTCCACGGCTGGCAGTGGGAACCTGGACGGCAAGAACATCACCGCCATCGACCGCGACGATTGGGGGGCCTGCCTCAAGGACGAGGATATCGCCCTGGCCACGGTCAAGGTCGGCCGCTGGGGCGGCTTCGTCTACATCAACATGGACCCCGACTGCGAGCCGCTGGACCGGGCGCTCTACCCGGCCAACAAGGTTCACGATCCCCTCGACATGGGCAGCATGCGCTACAAATGGCGCAAATCGATCGTCTTCGCCTGCAACTGGAAGGTGGCGCTCGAGGCGTTCGACGAGATCTACCACGTCCAGGAGACCCACCGGCAGCTGCTGGAGTGGCAGGACGACATATCCGCCAGCGCCGCCCACGGGCGGCACGGGATGTGCGCGCTTTGGCCCGCCCTGCCCTTGGGGTACCGCTCCCGACGGCTCGGGGGACCGCTCCACGACGACGTTCGACCGGGGATCGCCGCCTATATGCAGGAGTTGAAGGATACCCTCGACTTCGGCGCAGCCGACGAAATGGTGGTCGCCGCCAACCGGGTCATGCAGGAGGTGGCGCCCGGCGCCGGCCCCGACGTGGCGTTGGGCAAGTATATGGAGTTTCTCTACGAGCAGCTCGAGCGGGAAGGCTCCGCGGCGCCGTCCGTCACCGCCGAAGAAGCCTACGCTCTGGGCTCCGATTGGCACTTCTTTCCCAATCAGATCCTGCTGGCCAACGCCACAGGCGTGCTCGGCTACCGCTCGCGTCCCAACGGCCACGATCCCGACAGCTGCATTTTCGACTGCTACTCGCTGGTCCGCTATCCGGGCGGCGAACCGACCGCGAAAGTCGAGGTGCAGTGGAGCGAGGACGCCGCCGACGAAGCCTTCTGGGGTCTCATCCTCTGCCAGGACTACCAGAACATGGCGGAGGTGCAGAAGGGTCTGAAGTCACGCGGCTTCCGTGGAGCCCGCCCCAACCCGGTCCAGGAAATCCCGGTGTCGAACTTCCACCGGGCGCTGCACGAATTCCTGCAGAGCGACTGACCTCTACGCCTCCTCCACCGCGCCGCCGCTGGCGCTCGCGTTCCTTGCGGGCCGTCCAAGCCCAGAAGACCTTGTCCGAGTCCCAGGATGCTGGCCCCCCGGCGTGGGGCTCTCGAAGACCCCAGCGGCCGTCGAGGAGCGGCTCGCCGTCCCCCTTTTCACCGAGCAATCTGGGTTGCGGCGATGTAGCCGAACACGCTCGACGCGCCGATGCTGAGACCCGCCCCGACATAGTAGGGACCGCTCAAGGATGCGGTCGAATTGCCTGCTGCGTAGAGCCCCGGGATGGCGCTCCCATCGTTCCTAAGCACCTGGGCCCGCTCGTTGATGAACGCGCCCCCGCAGGTTCCCGCATCGCCGGGATAGAGGGGAATCGCCAAGAAAGGCCCCTGCTCTATGGGTCCCAAGGTGGGGTTCGGCTTGACCGTGGGGTCGGCGTAGTAGCGGTTGTAGGCGTTGTCGCCGCGCTGGAAGTCCAGGTCTTTTCCCGTCCGGCAAAACTCGTTGAACCGTGAAACGGTCGCCTGGAGGCCCTGCGGATCGATCCCGCACGCCTTGGCCAGGTCGCCGAGGCTGTTCGCGGACTTCATCCAGCCGGAACTCGTCCAGGCGGCCGGCGTCATTGCGGGCGGCGCGTTGCGCCACGGGTAGTATTTGCGGGCGCGCGCGTCCATCACGCACCAGGCCGGAACCGCGCTCACCGTCTTGTTCCGCTCATAGGCCTTCTGGCCGATCTCCATGTAGGAGGCCGATTCGTTGGCGAACCGCTGGCCGGCGGCGTCGACCACGATGCTGAACGGCTTGCACATTTCGAGCACCGCGTGGTGCGGGTCTTCGCCGGGCGCGATGGACGTGAGAATCCACCACGCCTCCTCCATCAGGCCGAGGCCGGCGCCCGCGCGCTCCATGATTTGGATCGCCTCGCCCGTGTCGCCCGGGTTGGCCTTGGTCCAGACGTCGGAGGCTGGATGCGGCTGGTATTTCTCGCGCATGGCCAGGTTCCGCGCGAAGCCGCCGGCGGCGATCAGGACGCCCCGAGGCGCAGCGACCCGCAGCGTCTCCGCGCCCCTCCGCAGCTCCACGCCGACCACCGCCCCGTCCTTCATGATCAGGTCCTGGAGGGCCGTCTCGGTCCAGATGTCGACGCCTAGCCGCAACGCGATCTGCAGCATCCGCCCCTGCAGAGCCCCCCCGGAGCCGACGACGTCCTTGCCGTTGAGCTTCTGAGCAGCCAGCCGGGAGGCGAGCTTCGCGGCCATGGCGGCGCCTTTGGCCGTCCGCGCCATCAGCATCAGCTGCTGGGCTTCCGACGTGCGAACCGGCATGGCGTTGGGGGAACGGCGAAACCGCGCCTTCCAGGGCCCGAGTTCCGTCAGGTCGAAGAGCTCGGCCTGAATGGACCGGCCCTCGGCGTTCCCGCCGGGCAGGTGGTCGTAATAGTCGCAATAGCCCGGACAGCGGCGGTACTCCATTCCCAGGGCCTGCATCGCCTCGATCATCTTCGGGACGGTGTCCACGAAGGCTTCCCGGCGGGCAGGCGTGGAGACGAGGTCGTCGTCGCGGGTGAAGTTGGCGAGATAGGTCAAGCTCGCCTCGCGCGAGTCCGCCACCCCTTCTTGGCGCATGAGCGGATTGTTCGGCATCCACAGGATACCGCCGGACAGGGCCGTCGAACCGCCGACGAGCTCGGTCTTCTCGACCACCAGCGGGCGCAGCCCGGCGGCCTTGGCGGTGACGCCAGCGACAAGGGCCCCGGCGCCGCTGCCGACGATCACGAAATCGAATTGAGTCTCGCTGAAAGCTTCGGACACCAAATCCTCCCACGGTGCGCTTGCGCTCTTGCATGCGCTGGCGAGTCCGCTTGATCAAACGCTTTCTCGACGCCGGCGCGCAGAACTTCTATCGCCGGAACTGTCAGCTTCACTTCGTATCGCCGCAATGCACCTACCCCCACTCACAACCCCCGGGCTGCCATCAGCTCCTCGACGGCGCGCAGGCTGAGCGTGAGCTTGAGGTAGAGCCACACCGCGCGGACCAGGTCACGTCGGATCAGGTCGCCCACAAGGCCGCGTCGGTCACCGCCGCCGATCGCCACTGATTGGCATCGGAGCGGAGCCGGCTGCGCAAGGACCTGTCCAGGTGTGCGAACGTCATTCCACGCGTTAAGGTGCGTCCGAGTTGCCGCTTCAGGCTCGGAAGGCGAAAGACCGTGCAGGGGCCAAGTTGCCGGTGAAGGAGCAGACACGCGGCGCAAAGCTGGCGGAAAAGGTCGCCGCCGCTGTCCTCGAGGATATTGCGTTGCAAGGCTGGCCCGTCGGCAAGGTGGTCGCCACAATGGCGGAACTGACGTCTCGCTACGGCGCCGGTCAGGCGACCGTTGCGGAGGCCAGTCGTCAACTGGAGCGCATCGGCGTGGCCGAGGTCCGGCGGGGCGTGAACGGCGGTTTGGTGGTGTTGCGGTCGCCTCAGGATGCGGTCGCATGGACCGTCGCCACCTATTTCGAACTGGTTGACGTTTCCTTGGCCGAGCAAGTGGAGACCTGGACGGTCATCCAGGGGCACTCACTCATCCTTGCGGCCCAGCGGCTCAGGGAACCCGACGCCCGCCGCCTGCGCGAGCTGGCGCAGGAACTTAAGGATGTGTCGGATGGCGGTGAGTTTTACAACAAGCTGAGCGGCCTGGAGCTCGCCATCGTGGACGCCGCGCAAAACCGGGCGACCAGCTTCTTGGCGCGAGTGTTCGAGCCTTATTGGTATCGCCGAGGATGGGACAAGCTTTTCGCGGACCTTCACGGCGCGGAAGGGGAGCGGATCGCCCGTGGCATGGCCGAGGTGGTCGAGGCGCTCGTCGCCGGCGATGCTGGCCTCGCGGCTTCGTGTCACCCCCATCGCAATGGGTTCCTGGGGAAGGTCATCGAGGAGCGATCGCCTTCCTTCGCCGTCCTGCCGCCTCGGCCGCAGGAAGACCGGAAACTCGGGGAGGCGACGGCCCTGGCGGTCAGGAGCGACATCGTACGCCGCGGCCTGCAACCGGGCGACAGGCTAGGACAGATGTCGGACCTCCTTCTGCGGTTCCGCGTCGGCGTTCCGGCGATGCGTGAGGCCATCGGCTTGTTGGAACTCCACCACATCGCCTCTTCCAAGCCGGGCCGAGGCGGGGGGGTGGTGGTCGGCGCTCCCTGCTCGGGCTACACGGCGCAGACCATGGCGGAGTTCCTCCTGCATACGGACATCCATCCGTGTGAAATGTTCGACATCTGGCGCGATCTCCTTGTCGCGGCCGTCGACAAGGCGGTTCGGGGGCCTGCTCGCGACATCGGCATCGCGCTGCGCAATGCGCTGCAGGCCGAGCATGCGGCCGCAGGGTATCAAATTCTGCAGGCCACCAACTCGTACTATCGCGCGATCGCCTCCGTCGCCCCGAACCGCATGCTTTCGCTGCTGGTTGACGCCTGCGCCGAATTTCTAGCCCGCTATCCGTGGCCGGTCCCCCGGCAGCAGATTGTCGCCTTCACCGCCGCGCGCCACGAAGCGATCGCCGAGGCGATGGTCGTGGGTGACGCCCCGTTGGCGCGTCGACGGATGTTGGACTTCTTGATGGACGTCCGACCTTACTTCAATGACGTCACCTCCGTAGCTGAAGCCCCTCCGAGCGAATTAGGGAACCGTCCACGCGGGCCCATTTGAGGCGTTTCTGGCGAGGCCGCCCGCGCCGCCGCGCGCGACGAATGGCGACCCCGAAGGCGCCATATACATCACAGTTTATCGATGCTCCCTCGACACTTGCAGCCGCGACATTGACAAGCGTGTTTACTCGCCCGTAAAACACATCAGTCATTGCGAAGCCAGAGCCACGCGATGAAGGGACAGGCCCCTCGGGCCGCCCACGCTTCGCGGCGCACACCTACATTCTTGGAATAAGCCAAAAAATCCTTCGTATACAGCACACGCTGAACATAGGCCGGCCCTGAGAAAGTACACTCTATCCAAGACATCGGCATCTGATCAGAATTAAGAACTAACGGGAGGGAATGCATGAACAGATTTGCCCTAGAGCTGATGTCGGGCGCGGCGTTGGCGCTCCTGTTCGCCGCGCCTGCGAGCATGGCCCAGACCACGCCGGGACCTTCTGCAAACGGCACCAAGCTGGAGGAGGTCGTGGTCACCGCCCGCAGAAGCGCCGAGAATCTGCAATCCGTCCCGGTGGCCGTGACCGTCCTTCAGCAGCGGCAACTCGACACGAAGGGCGTCTTTACGCCCGTGGACCTCACCTACTCGACGCCCGGCTTGTCGGTGGCGGCCTCGATCTCCGACCGCAACAACTTGACCTACAACATTCGCGGCGAGGGCCAAGAATTCGGGACTCTGTTTCCGGCCGTGATCACCTACTTCAACGAGGTGCCGATCACGCAATTCGGCTCCGGCCAATTCTTCGACATTGGCAACATCCAGGTTCTGCGCGGCCCGCAAGGGGTGCTATTCGGGCGGGTCACCGACGGCGGCAACATCATGGTTACGCCGCAACACCCGACTAACCGTTTCGAGGGTTATATCGAGACGAAGCTCGGAGACTACGGCCTTCACGACTTCACCGGCGCCATCAACTTTCCGCTGATCGACCGCAAGCTGCTTCTTCGCGCTGCGTTCGACGTCAATCGGCGCGACGGCTTCACGAAAAATCTCGCCACCGGCCAGGACCTGGACAATGTGGCCTATGAGTCCTTCCGCGTGGGCCTCACCGTCCGGCCCACGGACGCGATCGAAAACTACACGGTGGTCTCCTATCAGCGGACGCACGACAACGGCACCAGCGTCGTCCTCAGCGGGATCAACCCCGTCGCCCTAGCGAACTCCGGAGGGGGGCTGTTCCCCCTGGCGCCAGGAGTCTACGGCGTCGACGCCGTCGGCAACGTGGTTCCCTTTCGGGCAGGCCTCACGCCGCTTACGACGGCGAGCTACATCGCCGCCCAGCAACAGCGGCTCGCCGTGCAGAGCGGGCTCGGACCGCGCCAGGTCGACTACACCAGCGCCAATTTCGACAAGCGCCGCAACCTTTTCGCGGTCAACACCACGAGCGTCGACCTGACGCCGGACATCCAACTCAAGAACATACTGGGCTACGTCAACGTCAGAGACGACCAGGCGTCCAACTATGGCGGCGGCAACGGCGCCGCCTTCCTCACCTGCCATTCCACCTGCGGCGACGGAAGCACCCTGCCCTACAACTCGCAGCGGCAATACAGCTGGGAGCTGCGGATCGCGGGCAAATCGCTGGGCAAGCAGCTGTCCTGGTCGGTCGGCACGTACTGGGACTATCAGGCGCCGGCCGAGCAGTTCCAGAACGACGACATCACCCTGGGCATCCTGCACCGGGTCAGCGTGCAATACGCCGTGACGAAGAGCGCCGCGGGCTACGCGTTCGCGGAATATGCGCCATCCGTCCTCCCGGGCCTGAAGGTCAACGGGGGTGTCCGCTACACCCACGACAGCGTCATTTCGTACAACCAGACTTACCTGGCGTTGATCCCGGCGCCTTCCTTGGTTCCAACCCTGACCACGGTGGCGGAATCCTTCGGTTTCCCACCGGCCACCGCAGCCGCCGTGGCCGCGGCGACGACCGCGCCCATCCCATACGGCCAGTGCGTCAACTATGCGCCCGGCAGTCTGTTCACCACGCCTACCGGCAGCGATTGCGAACGGTTCGCGAGCTACTTCCACGCGCTGACGTATAGTGGCGGTCTCTCCTATCAACTGCCGTCAGGCCAGATGGTTTATGGAAAGGTCAGCCGCGGTTATCGCCCGGGCGGCGTGAACGCGGAAGCCCCGCTCGGGGCCGACCCCAAATACGCTCCTGAGTACGACTTTTCGGTCGAGATCGGCCTCAAGGGCGACTGGCGGATCGGCGGCGTTAGCGTCCGCACCAACCTCGCCGCCTACCACGACGACTACACGAACATACAGAAGAACGTCGTGCTAGTTGGGCCGGGCGGCGTCGCGAGCTCGACGATCCGGAACTTCACCGCCGCTACGATTCAGGGCGTCGAGTTCGAGGGCGCGGTCATTCCCGTGGCGGGGCTCACCATCGGAACCACCTTCGCCTACACCGACGCACATTATAAATCCGTCCCCACCGCCGGACAGCCTGGCGACCCCTGCAACCCGACCTTGTTGCAGAACATCGGCTTCTGCTCGTCAAACCTCTTCGCCTACACGCCGCGGTTTCAGACAAGCCTCAGCGCCGACTGGGTGCTGCCGCTCGATCCGAGCATCGGGGAGGTGTCGGTCGGCGGGCGGTTCTATTATCAGTCGAAGCAGGCCTTCAACTCCACCAGCGCCCTCAACCCGAATGCGGTCGAGAAGGGGTACGGGCTTCTCGACCTCAACGCCCTGTGGCGCAATCCGATGGGCGCGCCGGTCGACCTGAGCTTCTTCATCACCAACGTAACCAACAAGCTCTACCGTATCGGAAGCAACGATCTCAGCCAGAACTCTTCGCTCGGCACCAGGGCCGAGATCTATGGGCCACCCAGGATGTTCGGCTTCGGCCTCAAGTACCGCTTCGGGGCTAGCGCCGGCTCGTGAGCTTCAATATCCGCCAAAGGCCCGCCATACCCCGGAGCACGCGCTGGGCTTACGCCCCACAGCGTCCATCTCTGGCTGAAAACACCCTTCTGGTCGCCGACCACCACCCCGCCGATCACAACCATCTCGTGGCTCCAGTCGAACCGGTAGGCCTCGCCCGGCGCAAACGTCAGCGGCACATAGGCGTCCGCCCCTAGCGACGAGCGTCCCTTCGCCCAGCCGCGCGCATACCGCCGGATCGCGTCGTAGCCGCCTCCGTAGCCCCGCTCCCGCAGGGCCTCGTAGAGCCGCATCAGCGTCAGCCGCTCGCGCGCCGGCGCCGCTGCGGATTCCGACGTGATCGCGCCCGTCATTCCGATTTGATGCCGCCCACCATTCCAATCTGATCCCGCCCACCGTTCCGATCAGTCCCCGCGCAGCATTCCGAGATGATGCCGCCCAGGGGCGCCGGGTCGTGAGGGTCTTCGC
>JAFBAO010000006.1 GCA_019247715.1 Caulobacteraceae bacterium | reverse complement strand
TCCACCCACCAGTCCTCCACCCGGCGCATCACCTCGCCTACCAACGGACCCCTGGGAACGCCGGCGGCCATCACCTCGTCGCCGCTCAGAGGGAACTTCGGCGCGGTCCACGCCTGCGCCATCGGCAGGATCGCCCGCCACTGCCCGGCGGCCGCCGCGCGCCGGTCGGCCGCCCAGGCCAGCATGGCCCGGTCGCAGACCGCCTGCGTCCCCAGCCGGTAGACCCGCTGGCGCACCTCCTTGGGGCTCATCCAGGACGCCAGCCGCGGCTCTGTCGCGAGGGCGCCCGCCAGCCGCTCGCGCTGGGCGTTGGCGAGCCGCAGCCGCGCCGCGACCGCCAGCGCCGCCGCCGGCTCGTCCGGCAGCAGGGCGGCCAGCCGCAGCAACGGGTCGGCGCCGAACAGGATCTCGGTCTCGATCGCCACCAGGCCCTCGAAGCGGGCGAGATCGCGGCTCTGCGGCAACGCCACGGCCAGCACCTGCGCCTCGGCCATCAGCCGCACCGCCGCCCGAGGGTCCTCGGCGGCCAGCAGCTTCAGCATCTCCGCCCCGACCCGTTCGCCCGAGAGGTTGTCGATCAGCTCTCGCAACGCGGCGCAGGCGGCGAGGCCGGCGGCGTCCGGCGCCGCCCGCCCGTACCAGGCCTGGAAGCGGAAGAAACGCAGGATCCTCAAAGCGTCCTCGCGGATACGCTCCGCCGGATCGCCGACGAAGACGATGCGTCCGGCCCGCGCGTCCGCCAGGCCTCCGGCGGTGGGGTCATAGAGCCGCCCGGTCGGGTCGGCGTAGAGGGCGTTGAGCCGGAAATCGCGCCGCTGGGCGTCCTCGGCCCAGTCGGTGGTGAAGGCGACCACCGCCCGGCGCCCGTCGGTCTCCACGTCGCGCCTCAAGGTGGTGATCTCGAACGGCCTCCGCTTGGCGACGGCGGTGATGGTGCCGTGATCGATACCGGTGGGAACAGCCTTGAGCCCGGCGGCCCGGAGCGCCTGCGTGACTTCGGGCGGGGTCAAGGTGGTGGCGAGGTCGATGTCGTCCACCGGCCGGCCGAGGATGGCGTTGCGGACGCAGCCCCCGACGAAGCGGACGCAGGCGGGTCCCCCCACCGCCTGCAGGGCGGAGACCACCGCCACGGCCCCGGGCTCCTTCATCCAAGGCAGGACGCCCAGGCTTTCGATCACGAAAGCGCCGCTCCGTAAAGCCGCCCGTAGAGCGCCCTCAACATCCCGGCCGTAGCGCCCCAGATGAAGCGGTCTTCCCAGGTCATGGCGTAGAACCGGCGGCGCCCCTGGGGAGTCTCCAGGTTGTGCTCCTCGTGGTTGGCGGGGTCCATCAGGAACCCGAACGGCGTCTCGAAAACGTCGGCCACCTCGTCGGGATTGGGCCGCAGGTCGAGCGGGAGCGAGACGAAGCCCACCACCGGGGTGATGTGGAAGCCGCTGATCGTCCGGTAGGGCGTCGAGAGACCGGCGAGCGCCACCTGGGCCGGCTCCAGACCGATCTCCTCCCAGGCTTCGCGCAGCGCCGCCGCCCAGGGCGTCTCGTCCGGGTCGCAGCGCCCTCCGGGCAGGGCGATCTGGCCCGTGTGGCTGCGCAGACTGTCGGATCGACGCGTGAGCAGCACCGAAAGCCCCTCGGGGCGCTCCACCAGCCCCACCAGCACCGCGGCCGGCGTCGCCGCGGCCGTCTGTTGATCGGCCGTCGGCGGCGCGCCAAGGTCATAGTCGGACCTGAACTCGGCCCCGCCGTTGGCGGCGTCGAGCGGGTCGAGATGGCTGGCGATCCAGCGACGCACCTCGCCGGGCGGCGCCTTGAGGCTCACGGCGCGTCAGCCACGGCGGGGCCGATCGGGAACCAGACGCCGTTCGATTCCACCTCCAGCCGTGGTCCATCCGGCGATGGCCGCTCCTGGGCGATCTCGACGAGCTCGTAGAACACCGGGCGGGCGATGAGCGCCTCCAGCCCGCGGCGCACGTGCACATAGGGCCGGGGCTCGCCCGTCTCGGGATCCGTCTCGACCCGGATCGGGTTGTCCGCGCCCGCCTGGACCTCGTCGCCCACGTTGGTGACGAAGCTCAGCGCCGCGCCGTCCCGGTCGACGCGCACGGCCACGAAGGGGGCGTCCTCGACGGTGATCTTCATCTTCTCCACCGGGGTCACCAGGCAGAACCCGTCCGGGTCCTTGCGCAGGATCGTGGAGAAGAGCCGCACCAGGGCCTCGCGCCCGATCGGCGCCCCCTCGTGAAACCATTGGCCGTTCGGCTTGATGACGATGTCGATTTCGCCGGCGTGCGTGGGGTTCCAGAGGTGGACGGGGGGCAGCCCGCGGGCGCGCGCCTGACCCTGGGCCGCCTCAGCCACCCGTTCGAGCTTGCCGCCGGTCGTCTTCGCCATGGGACCAGTAGGTAAGCCCTGGCGCCGAGGGGCTCAAGCGGCGAGGACCGGGCCCTCCAGTCCCTGGTCGGCCCCCTCCTTCAGCGCCCGCACCAGCACCCGCCGGCGATCCACCGGCCCCGGCAGGACCAGCCTCGCCGCCGGCGCGGCGGCGAATCCCAGAGGACGGTAGTAGGGCTCGTCCCCCACCAGCAGGACCAGCTCCCACCCCGCCGCGGCCGCCGCCGAGCAGGCCCGGGCGATCAAGGCCGCGCCGAGGCCGCGGCTGCGGAACCGCGGGTCCACCGCGAAAGGGCCGAGCAGCAGGCCGGCCCGGTCGCCGATCTGCAAGGGCCATAGCCGCACGCAACCCACCGCCTGGCCGCCCTCCCACGCGACGAAGGAAAGGTCCGTGACCGGGGCGGCTCCCTCCCGAAGCCGTTCGGCCGTCTTGGCGTAGCGGCCCGGTCCGAAAGCCTCAAGAACAAGCCGCTCCACCGCCGGCCCGTCAGCGGGCCGCTCCGGCTCGATCGGCGGCAGGGCGGGGTCGGGAGCGAGGCTCATCGAACCGGCGCGCATAAGGGGCCGGAGACCTGGCCGTCAACGGCGACGTTGCGATCGGCGGCCCGATCGGGCTATTGCCGCCCATGCCTGACGGCGACTCGGGCTCCGCGCCCGCCCTTTTGCGCGAGCGCGACTATCTCCGCTTCCTCGCCTCGCGCTCCATGGGCGCCCTGGGCATCCAGACCCAGAGCGTCGCCATGGGCTGGCAGGTGTACGAGCTTTCCCGCCGGACCCTGGGCGTCGGCGCCTCGTCGTTCAACGTCAGCCTGATCGGCCTCATCACCTTCGCGCCGCTGTTCTTCCTGGCCCTGCCGGCCGGAGAGACGGCGGACCGCTACGACCGCCGGCGCCTGCTGCTGATCTGCTACCTGGGCGAGATGATCCCCGCGGCGGTGCTGGCGGCGGCGGGGGTCATGAAATTCGCCAGCGTGCCCCTGCTGCTCGCCATCGCGCTGGTGTTCGGGACCTCGCGCTCGTTCTTCTCGCCGGCCAGCACGGCGCTCGGGCCCATGCTGGTGCCGCGCGAGCTCCTGCCCAAGGCGATCGCCTGGAACTCCCTGTCTTTCCAGGCCGCCGCGATTCTGGGGCCCGCGCTGGCCGGCGCGCTGGTGGCGATCGGACCGGGCGCGGCCTATGTCGGGGCGCTCTGCCTCTACCTCGGCGCCTGGACGATGCTCTGGCGCATCCGCCGCGACACCCGGCCGGCGCCGCAAAGCGGATCGCGCCTGCGCCTCGTCAGGGAAGGGCTCGCCTACATCTGGACGAAAAAGATCGTCTTCGGCGCCATCTCGCTCGATCTGGCCGCGGTGATCCTGGGCGGCGCGACCGCGTTGCTGCCCGCCTTCGCCCGGGACGTGCTGAAGGTGGGGCCCCAGGGGTTCGGCCTGCTGCGGGCGGCGCCGGCGGCGGGCGCAGTGCTGGTGGCGTTCTATCTGTCGGCGCATCCCTTGCGCACCCGCGCCGGCGCCAAGATGTTCGTCTGCGTGGCCGTCTACGCCCTGGCGACCATCCTCTTCGGCGCCTCGCGGTCGGTGTGGCTCTCGGTGGCCGCCCTGGCTATACTGGGGGCGGCCGACAACCTGTCGGTCTTCGTGCGCCAGACGCTCGTGCAACTGGTGACCCCCGACCGAATGCGGGGCCGGGTGGCGGCGGTTTCCTCCCTCTTCATCTCGGCGTCGAACGAGCTCGGCGAGTTCCGGGGCGGCCTGGTCGCGCGCTTCCTGGGTCCGGTGAGCGCCGTCGTCTACGGGGGCCTGGGCGCGCTCGTCGTCACGGGGATATGGGCGAAGCTGTTTCCGGAGCTTCGGAAGGCGAACCGACTCGCCTAGGCCTTGGCGTCGGCGGCGTCGAAGAGAAGCTCGAGGCGCTGCGGCGGCCGGGCTTCGCGGCCGAGGCGCGGCGGTATGGCCCGGACCTCATGGCCCGACACCCCTTCGTGATCGGCGCCGCGGCCGCCGAGCGTCAGGCCGGCGAATCGGCGATGCTGAGGTCATGGCGAAGCCCTACGCCCTCGCAACCCATCCCGACGGCTGGCGGACCGTCGAGCCGAAGCCGAGCGCGGCGGCGCTGAAGGCCTTCTACGCCGGGGAGTACTTCCAGGCTTCGCACGGCACCTACGCCCAGGACTACACCGAGACCGAACGGGCCCACCGCCGGCTGTTGGCCGAGCAGCTGCTGCACGCCGTGACCCGGGCCGGCGGCGCCGGTGGGCGCTGGCTCGAGGTGGGTTGCGGTGAGGGGTGGCTGCTGGCGGCGGCGCAGACGGCGGGCTGGACCGTCCAGGGTCTGGACTTCTCGGAAGCGGGCCTGAAGCGGTTCCATCCCGAGCTGCTCGCCCGGGTGACCATCGGCGACGCCTTCGAGAAGCTCGAATCCCTGATCGAGGCCGGCGCCGTCTTCGAGGCGGTGGCGCTGGAACATGTGCTGGAGCACGTCGCCGACGCCGAGGGCCTGCTTTCCCGGCTGCCCCGGCTGCTGGCGCCGGGGGGCGTGGCGGCCCTCACCGTGCCCAACGATTTCAGCCCGCTCCAGCAGGCGCTGCGTCAGAGCGCCGCGGTCGATCGCGACTTCTGGGTCGCCGCGCCCCAGCATCTGAACTACTTCAACGGCCACGCCCTGGTCCGGCTGCTGGACCGCCTAGGCTTCGAGACCAAGGTCGCCTACGCGAGCTTCCCCATCGACTGGTTCCTGTTCCATCCCGGATCGAACTACGTCGCCGACCCCTCGCAGGGTAAGGCCGCGCACCAGGCCCGGATGGCGATCGACCTGCTGCTGGCCGCCCAGGGCATGGAGCCCTTCCTGCGGCTCGGCGAGGCGCTCTTCGCCTGCGGCGCCGGCCGCAGCCTCACGGTGATCGCGACCCCGCGGACATGAAGATCCGCTACGTCGCCAACGCCTGCTTCCTGATCACCCTCGCCTCGGGCCGGCGGATCCTCACGGACCCCTGGTTCCAGGGTCCCTGCCAGCAAACCTGGTGGAACTTCCCGCCGCCGCACGCGCGGCTGGCGCAGGAGATCCGCGAGAGCCGGCCGGATTTTCTCTACGTGAGCCACCTGCATCACGACCATCTGCACCCTGAGACCCTGGCCGCCTTCGACCGCGCCACGCCGGTGATCATCGGGGCGATGAACACGCCGAACCTCAGGTCGGCCCTGGCGGGACTGGGCTTCGGACGCCTGATCGAAGCCCCTTTCGAGACGCGTACGCCGCTGGGCGGCGACGGCGCCGAATTCGTGCTCTTCAAGGACTTCCATGGCGACACGCTCGGCGACGACACCCTGGTGGCCTACGACCTCGACACCTCCCTCTACCTCTTCGACGCCGACGGGACGCGGCTCTTGCTGGCGGTGGACAACACCATCCTGCCGGCCGACGCGGCGCGGATCGCCGAGACCTGGGGGTCGCCCGACATCGCCCAGCTTCCTTACGCCTCCGCCTCGCTCTTCCCGATGGCGATGGCCGACTACGACGAGGCCCACAAGCTGGAGGCCATGCGGCGGATCCGGGCGCGCACCGCCGCCAACTTCCGCGGCTGCGCCCTGGCCCTGGGGGCGAAGCGGGTGATCCCGGCCGGCGGGGAATATGTGCTGGGCGGTCCGGCCGCGCCGCTTTCGCGCTTCCTGCCGCAGCCGCTGGAGACGGAGCTGGCCGCAGAGCTCGCCTCGGCGGGCCTGGCCGAAGCGCTCGCCAAGCTCTATCCCGGCGACGTTCTGGACAGCGAAAGCCTCGCCGTCGCCCGCGACCCGGAGGCGCTCTATCGCGGCTTCACCGATGCGGACCGCGCCGCATACGCCCTCGGCCTTCGCGACCGCGCCCCGAGCTTCACGGAGCTGCGGCTGCCCGGCGCGCTTTCGTTCGACTGGGGCCGGGCCTTGAAGAAATGCGCCGCCAACTACGCCGCGCGGCGCGAGCGGTTCGGGTTTCGCCCGGCGATGGACGTCTTCCTGGACGTGACAGGCGAGGACCGCCGCCGGCGCTTCCTGTTCGGCTTCGCGCTCGACGCCCAGGAGGCCGGTTTGCGCGAAGGCGAGAGCGAGCGCGACCGGCTGACCTATCGGCTCGACGAGCGGCTGCTCTTTTCCCTGATCACCGGCCTCGTCTCCTGGAACGCCATGGAGGCGAGCGCCCTCATCGGCGTGAGCCGCGCCCCGGACGTCTACACCCCCGACCTGCATCGCAGCATGGTCCACTTCACCCTGCTGTCCTGACTCCGTTTCCAGGTTGCAACCCCGCGGCCGGATAGGCTTTACCTCGTCGAGAGGGAGCCCGCCGCGATGCCCGAGCCCATTGTGCTGCGCCCGTTGACCGCCGAGGATCTGCCCGTCCTCAGGCGGTGGCGGCGGATGGCGGCCTTCAGGGACGCAGTGCTGGCCGAGCTCGCGGCCGAAGCGCCGGCGCCGCCTTCGCCGTCCGGCGGCTTGGCGCTGTCGATCCATCGCGCCGAGGACGGGGCCTTGATCGGCCTGGCCGCCCTGGCCCCGATCGACGCCGCCTCCGGCGAGGCCGACGTCCACATCTTCGTCGCCGAGCTCGGCGCCGGCTACGGCGAGGCTGCCGCCCGCGCCATGCTCGGCTACGCCTTCGAGGAAATGGGTCTCTGGCGGGCGCGGCTCGCCGTGCGACGAGACGACGAGCTCGCCCTTCGTGGCTACGCCGCCTGTGGCTTCGAGCCGGCGCCGTCCGAGGATTCGACCCTTGCGTCCGACTTCATCGCCATGCGGGTCACCGAGGCGGTGTTTCGGAGCCGCCAGCCGCGGTTCGAGGCGCGCTGGGCGCTCGGGTAGGCGGTCAGCGAAGCTGGAAGAAGAGCGCGCCGCCAGCCTGGAAGCGCGCCCCGATCGTGTCGCCCGCCGCCTCGGCGAAGGCGTCGGCCTGAGGCCTGAGGCCGTCCTCGAACACGATCCAGCCGCCGGGGGCCACCTTCGAGGTCCAAGGCTCGGCGTCGAGGCCGCCTTCGCCGGCGATGTGGAGGAAGGCGATCGCGCCCTCGTAGGTGGTCGCGCCGAACGCGTCGGTGGCGACGGTAAGGCCGGGTCGGTAGCGCGCCGCCGCCTCGGCCGGGGCGGCGCGGATGTAATTCAGCCGCCCCTGCGCCAGAGGCGCGAGGTTCATCTCGAAGATCCTGAGGCTGGAGTCCGGCTCCGGCGCGGCTTCGGCGCCGCCCGGCGGATCACTCCACGCGTCGACGCAGAGCACGGCGCCGATCCGGTAGCGGCCGGCCAGCCAGACGAGGAGCGACGCCGAGCGGCCCCAACCGGCGCCCACCTCGACCACGTCGCCGGCCGGCGCGTGGCGCATCGCCTGCATGAACGCCACCATCTCGACTTCGCCGCAAGGTCCGGGGATCGCTTCGACCAGGCGGAAGAGGCCGGCGCGCTCGGCGGCGTTCAGCGGCGGCTGCGCTGGCCGCGTCGGCCAAAAGCACGGCGGCTTCAGCGCCGCCACCCGCTCGCGCAGCCGAAGGTAAGTTCGCTCGCTCGATGCGAGATCCTCCGGCTTCTCCGCCGGGATCGCCAACGCCACCTTGCCCATCCGAACCGACCAGCCCTTGCCCTGCCCTTCAGAAACCGCCCCACGGACGATTCGTCGAGAGCGCGCGAACGGTGAGCCGGGGTCCTGTTGTCGCAAGACCGCCAAACAAGCGCTTTCCGGTCCACGCTGACCAAAGAGGCTGCGCCGGCCTGGTTAATCATCGGCTAAGAAAGGGCCGCTGCGACGCCGCCAATGTCGGATCGCCGGCGCCCTTGCGCCCGCGGGCGTGCAGGCTAGGAGGAGCCATGGAGAAAAGCGTGTCGCTGGGCGCCCGGCTCGGCCAGCTGGCAAAGCTGCGGCAGGACCGGCCGGCGATCTCCGATCATCGGCGCACGGTCACCTGGGCCGAGCTCGACCGGAGGTCCAACCGCCTCTGCCGCTCGCTCGAGGGCCTGGGCGTGAAGCAGGGCGAGCTGGTGAGCGTCGGCCTGCCCAACAGCGTCGAGTTCGTGGAGGCCTGCTACGGGATCTGGAAGGCGGGCGCGACGCCGCAGCCCATCTCCCACCGCCTGCCGCCCTCCGAGGCCGAGGCGGTCATGGATCTGGCCCAGACCCCGCTCGTCATCGCCGCCGAAGGCTTCGCGCCCGGCCGCCCGAGGCGCGACGTGGAGGACCTGCTGGCGTCTTGCGCCGACGACAGCCCGGTGGAGGACCGCATCCCGCCGGTCTACAAGGCCCCCACCTCCGGCGGCTCCACGGGAAGGCCGAAGCTGATCCTTTCAGGCCGCCCCGGCGCCATGCCGCCCGACGCCCCCACCACCTACCGGACCAGCGGCGAGGACGTGATGGTGATGCCGGGGCCGCTTTGCCACAACGGCCCTTTCACCTCCGCCTTCGGCGGCGTGAACCAGGGCGCCCACCTGGTGCTCTTGCCGCGCTTCGACGCCGAGGAGACGCTGAAGCCGGTGGCGCGCCACCGCGCCACCTGGCTCTACCTGGTGCCCACCATGATGAGCCGCATCTGGCGCCTCCCCGAGGAGACCAAGGCGACGTACGACCTCTCGAGCCTGAAGACCGTCTGGCATCTGGGCGCGCCCTGCCCGCCGTGGCTGAAGGAGGCCTGGATCGGCTGGGTGGGGCCCGAGACCCTCTGGGAGCTCTACGCCGGAACCGAGGCGCAGGCGGTGTGCGTCATTCGCGGGACCGAATGGCTCACCCATCGCGGCTCGGTGGGCAAGGTGTTCACCGGCGAGATGCAGGCCTTCGATCCGGACGGGCGGCCGCTGCCGGCGCGCAAGACCGGCGAGATCTTCATGCGCCGCCCGGGCGGCGCGCCGCCCACCTACCGTTACCGCGGCGCCGAGGCCAGGACCCTGCCCGGCGGCTGGGAATCGCTCGGCGACGTCGGCTTCTTCGACGAGGAAGGCTACCTCTACCTCGCCGACCGCCGGGCCGACATGATCCTCGTGGGCGGCGTCAACGTCTATCCGGCGGAGATCGAGGCGGCCCTGGACGAGCATCCCCTAGTGCAGTCCAGCGCGGCGATCGGCCTGCCCGACGAGGATCTCGGCGCGCGGGTGCACGCCATCGTACAGCCGCGGCCCGGCCTCACCGAGGCGGCCCTCGCCCAGCACCTGCGCGCCCGCCTCGCGCCCTACAAGCTGCCGAGGTCCTACGAGTTCGTGGCCGAGAACATCCGCGACGACGCCGGCAAGGTCCGCCGCGGCGAACTGCGGCAGGCGCGCCTCGGGCCGCAGCCCGAGGGGCCGGCCGCCAATTCCGCAATTCCACTCGCGCCGGAAGGGCGGTAAGCCTCTGGCCCTCACGGAGGCCGGCGTGGCGATCGAAGCGGTGATCTGGGACTTCGGCGGGGTGCTCACCACCTCGCCCTTCGAGGCGTTCAACCGCTTCGAGGCGGCGCGGGGCCTGCCCAAGGATCTGATCCGCGGGATCAACGCCGCCAATCCCCACGCCAACGCCTGGGCGCGGTTCGAGCGCGGCGAGATCGGCCGCGAGATCTTCGACCGCCTGTTCCTGGAGGAGTCGACCGCGCTCGGCCATCCGGTGCGGGGAGCGGACATCCTGCCGGCGCTTTCGGGCGAGGTGCGACCGCGGATGGTGGAGGCGCTCACCCGCTGCAAGACG
Organism: Caulobacteraceae bacterium; assembly: GCA_019247715.1. Lineage (GTDB taxonomy): Bacteria > Pseudomonadota > Alphaproteobacteria > Caulobacterales > Caulobacteraceae > Acaudatibacter. The sequence goes on along the minus strand of JAFBAO010000006.1, from coordinate 58,403 downwards.
CGCTTCAAGGTCGGCTGCATCACCAACAACATGAACCACGGCAAGGGTCCCTCGATGGCCATGGACCACGAACGCGCGGCCGAGGTGGGCGAGGTCATGAGCCTCTTCGACGCGGTGATCGAGAGCTCCAAGACCGGGCTTCGCAAGCCCGACCCGAAGATCTACCTGATGATGTGCGAGCTGCTGGCGGTGAAGCCGGCCGTTTGCGTCTACCTCGACGACCTCGGCGTGAACTGCAAGCCGGCCGCCGAGCTGGGCATGACCGCCATCAAGGTGGTGAGCGAGGCCCAGGCCCTGGCCGATCTGGGGCGCGTCGTAGGTCTCGACCTGGCGGCGACGGAGGCGGCGTCATGACAAGGCCGGCCAAGATCGGCGCCCCGGCGGCGCTGGGGCGCCTTTCCGGCTGGTCCGCGGCCGACGGGCGCGACGCCATCGTCAAGACCTACAGCTTCGCGGACTTCAACGCCGCCTTCGGCTGGATGACCCGCGTCGCCCTGGCCGCGGAGAAGCTCGACCACCATCCGGAATGGTTCAACGTCTATTCCAGGGTGGAAGTGACGCTCGCGACCCACGACGCCGGCGGGGTCACCGAGCTCGACGTCACCTTGGCCGCGCTCATGGACAAGGCCGCCGGCGAGGCGGGAGCCAAGCCATGACCCCGAACGGCCGCGTCGCCGGAAAGAAAGTCTTCATCAGCGGCGGCGCCGGCGGGCTTGGCTCAGCCATGGCGCAGATGCTGGCCCGGGAGGGCGCCAAGGTGTCGCTGGCCGACCTCGACTACGACGGCGCCAAGGCGGCGGCCGCGGCCATCGACGCCGTCGAAGGGGCCGGGACCGCCTTCGCCTTCCCCCTCGACGTCACCAAGGAAGACCAGTGGATCTACGCCCTCGAGGAGGCCGACGCGGCCATGGGCGGGATCTCGGTGCTGGTCAACAACGCCGGCGTCTTCGGGGTCGGCGACATCGAGCAGTTCGCCTTCGAGGAATGGAAGCGGGTGATGAGCGTCAACGTCGACTCGGTCTTCCTGGGGACCAAGCACGCGCTCAAATACCTTCGCCAGAACCAACCCGGCTCGATCGTCAATCTCTCGTCCATCGCCGGGCTGATCGCCGCCCACAACACGCCGGCCTACAACGCCTCCAAGTCGGCGGTCTGGCTGCTGTCCAAGAGCATCGCCCTGCACTGCGCCAAGCAGGGGCTCGACATCCGCTCGAACTCCATCCATCCGGCCTTCATCGACACCCCGATGCTGGAAGCCTTCCGCCAACGGTTCGGCAAGGCCGAGACGGACGCCAAGCTCGGCCGTCAGCTCCCCCTAGGCCACATCGGCGAGCCTGACGACGTGGCCGCCGCGGTCCTCTATCTCGCCAGCGACGAGAGCCGGTTCATGACCGGGGCGGAACTGAAGCTCGACGGCGGCGTCTCGGCCATGTGACGAGCCGGGCGGCTCAGTTCACCAGGATCGTGCCGAGCAGGAGCCGGCCGCCCGGGCGGCCGAGCACCATGTCGGTCTGCCGCTGCAGCTCCCGCCCGAGGTAGTCGGCGTTGGGGACGGCGCCGGTCGGCAGGCCCGAGGCATAGGTGCGCACCACCTCGTCGTACGCGGCCCGCAGCCGCGGCGCCAGCGCCTGGGCGCGGGCGCGCAAGCCGGAGTCCGGCACGTCGATCCCCGCCTCCACCGTCATCACCCCGCGACGTCCGTCGGTGCGCAGGATGGTGGCGGTCAAGGTGTCGATCTGGATGTAGGAGGCGCCGCCGCCCTTCTTGCGCTTCTCGTTCTGTTCGGCGCGGGCGGCGAGCGGGGCGAGAACCAGGGGCGCGGCGGCCAGGGCCAACAGTCGGCGGCGATTCATGGCGGCAAGGGTGCCGGGGCCCGGTTGACGGTCTCTTTACGACCGCTCCGTTAACCATCGGGGGCGGGGAATGGTCCCGCTGACCAGGGAGGCCGCGTTGGGCCGCTTCGCGCCCCAGGGGCTCGATCTCGACGGAAAGGTGATCCTCGTCACCGGCGGGACCGGCTCGTTCGGCCGCCGGTTCGTGGAGACGGTGCTGAGCCGTCACGCGCCCCGCAAGCTGATCGTCTATTCGCGCGACGAGCTGAAGCAGAGCGAGATGCAGCAGGACCTGCGCGAACGGTTCCCCACCGAATCGGTGGCGCGGATGCGCTTCTTCCTCGGCGACGTGCGCGACCGCGCGCGCCTGACGCTCGCCCTGCGGGGCGTCGACATCGTGATCCATGCGGCGGCCCTCAAGCAGGTGCCGGCCGCCGAGTACAATCCCTCCGAATGCATCGCCACTAACGTGATGGGGGCGGAGAACGTGGTCTGGGCCTGCCTGACCAACCGCGTGCGCCAGGCGATCGCGCTCTCCACCGACAAGGCCTGCAACCCGATCAATCTCTACGGCGCCACCAAGCTCGCTTCGGACAAGACCTTCGTCGCCGCCAACAACCTCTCCGGCGACATCGGCGCCCGCTTCTCGGTGGTGCGCTACGGCAACGTGGTGGGCTCGCGCGGCAGCGTCGTGCCGCTCTACCAGCGGCTGATGGCGGCGGGCGCCGCCAGCCTGCCGGTGACCGATCCGCGCATGACGCGGTTCTGGATCACCCTCGGCGAGGGGGTGGATTTCGTGCTCTCCACCCTCACCCTGATGCGGGGCGGCGAGATCTTCGTGCCCAAGATTCCCTCGATGCGGATCACCGACCTGGTGAAGGCCATGGCCCCCAAGGCCGATGTCGAGGTGGTCGGCATCCGGCCCGGCGAGAAGCTGCACGAGATGATGATCTCGGCCGACGACGCCCGCTCCACCGCCGAGCTCGGCGACCGCTACGCCATCGAGCCGGCCTTCGTCGAATACCCCCGGGAGCCCTTCCGCGTGAACGGAGGCCCGGCCGCGGTGCCCGAGGACTTCGTCTACGCGAGCAACACCAACAGCGACTGGCTCACGGCCAAGGCGCTGATGGCCATGGTCGATGGCCGCCGCTGAGCCCTTTCTGGCCTACGGGCGCCAGACCATCGAAGACGACGACATCGCCGCGGTCGCCGCAGCCCTCAGCGATGACTTCCTGACCACCGGGCCGAAGGTCGAGGCTTTCGAGGCTGCCTTCGCCGGGGCGGTGGGCGCCGCCCACGCCGTGGCCTGCTCGAACGGCACCGCGGCGCTGCACCTGGCCATGCTGGCGCTGGGCGTGGCCGAAGGCGAGGTCTGCATCGTCCCTTCGATCACCTTCCTCGCCACCGCCAACGCCGCCCGCTACGTCGGCGCCGAGGTGGTGTTCGCCGATGTCGACCCCGAGAGCGGGCTGATGACGCCCGAAACCCTGGAGGCGGCGATCCGCCGTGCGGAGGGACGCAGGATCGCCGCCGTGCTGCCGGTCCACCTGCGCGGCGACATCGCCGAGCTGCCGGCGCTGCGGGCCCTGGCCGACCGGGCGGGCGCGGTGCTGGTGGAGGACGCTTGCCACGCCCTCGGCTCGGCCATGCGATTCGACGGGGCGGCCGCATGCGCCGGCGACAACCGCTACGGCGCGCTGGCGACCTTCTCCTTCCACCCGGTGAAGACGTTGACCACCGGGGAGGGCGGCATGGTCACGGCCGCCGATCCGAGGCTGGCGGAGCGGCTGCGGCGGTTCCGAAGCCACGGCATGGAAAAGCCGGCCGGCGCCGATCCCTGGTGGTACGAGATGGCCCAGCCGGGGTTCAACTACCGCCTCCCCGACATCCTTTGCGCCCTCGGCCTCTCCCAGCTCGCCAAATTGCCGCGGCTCGCCGAGCGCCGGCGGACGCTGGCGCGCCGCTACGAAGCAGCGCTCGCGCCGCTTGCGCCGCTGGTCCGTCCGGCCGCCCGGCCGCCCTGGTCCGATCCCACCTTGCACCTCATGACCGTGCTGATCGACTTCGCCGCCGCGGGTCGGACGCGGCGCCAGGCGATGGACGCCTTAGGGCGGCGGGGCGTCGGGACTCAGGTCCACTACATCCCGGTCCATCGCCAGCCCTATTACCGGGCGCGGTACGGCGACCTCACGCTTCCGGGGGCGGAGGCCTGGTACGCCCGCTGCCTCTCCCTCCCGCTCTATCCAGCGATGGAAGACGCCGATCCCGATCGGGTGGCAGGCGCACTGGCCGAGGCTCTCGCGCCATGAACCCCGAGATCGAGATCGCCGGGCGCAGGATCGGGGCGGACCACGAGCCCTATGTGATCTGCGAGCTTTCCGGCAATCACAATGGCCAGCTGGCCAGGGCTCTGGCCATGATCGACGCGGCGGCGGCCACGGGCTGCGACGCCATCAAGCTGCAGACCTACACCGCCGACACCCTGACGCTGGATTGCGACGGCCCAGGCTTCCGCATCGAGACCGGGCCCTGGGCGGGCCGCACCTTGCACGACCTCTACGCCGAAGCCGGCACGCCCTACGCCTGGCATGACGCCCTCTTCGCCCGGGCGCGCGCGCGCGGCGTCACCCTCTTCTCCACCCCCTTCGACGAGACCGCCGTGGAGCTGCTCGAGAGCCTCGGGGCGCCGGCCTACAAGATCGCCTCCTTCGAGGCGATCGACCTGCCGTTGATCGCCCGCGTCGCCCGCTGCGGCAAGCCGATGATCATCTCCACGGGCCTGGCGAGCCTCGCAGAGATGGAGGAAGCGCTGACCGTCGCGCGCGAAGGCGGCGCGGCCGGGGTCGCCCTGCTCCATTGCGTGTCGGCCTATCCGGCCCCCATCGAGGAGGCGAACGTGCGCACCGTGCCGGACCTCGCCCGCCGGTTCGGGGTGGTGACCGGGCTTTCGGACCATACGCCGGGAGCGGCGGCGGCGGTGGCGGCCGTGGCGCTTGGCGCGGCGATCGTCGAGAAGCACTTCACCCTCTCCCGGAGCGACGGCGGGCCGGACGCCGCCTTCAGCCTCGAGCCGCCCGAATTCGCCGCCATGACCGCCGACTGCAAGGCCGCCTGGCGGGCCCTGGGCGCGGCGACTTACGACGCGCTCGGCTCCGAACGCGCCGCCGCGGACCACCGCCGATCGCTCTACGTGGCCGCCGACGTCGCCGCCGGCGCGGCGCTTACGCCCGCCAACGTCCGCTCCGTCCGCCCGGGATTTGGCCTGGCGCCGAAGCATCTGCGCGAAGTGCTGGGGCGGCGCGCCGCGCGGGCGCTGAAATTCGGCGAGCCGCTCGACTGGAGCATGATCCTGTAGTTTGTCGCCGCCCATGGCCCGCGTCCTCGTCCTCTCCAGCTATGTGGCCGCCAGCCGGGTCGGCGGCGCCGCCCAGGCGCTGGCGCTGGCGCGCCTCGGGATCGAGCCGATCCTGGTCCCCACCTCCCTCTTCGGCCGCCACCCCGGGCACGGGCCGCCCGGCGGCGGGCCGGTCGCGGCGCGCACCATGGCCGCGATGCTGGAGGCGATCGAGGCGCAAGGCGTTTTCGGGCGGCTCGACGCGGTGATCACCGGCCACTTCTCCGCCCCCGAACAGGTCGCGCTGGCCGCGAGGACAATCAAGGCGGTGCGCGCTCTTCGGCCTACGGCCAAGATCGTGGTGGATCCGGTCATGGGCGATGGGGGCAAGGGGCTCTACGTGCTCCCGACCGTCGCCGAGGCGCTGGCGGCGGACCTCGTCCCGCGGGCCGACATCGTCGCGCCGAACGCCTGGGAGCTCGAGCGCCTCACCGGCGTCGCCGCGGGCGGTCCCGCCGGCGCGGTGAGGGCGGCCCGCGCGCTGGGCGCCCCCACCCTCGTCTCCTCGGTGGAGACCGGGGCCGGCCTCGCGGTCGTCTATGCGGACGCCGAAACCGCCTGGATCGCCAGCCATGCGGCGGCGCCGGCGGCGCCCAAGGGAACCGGAGACCTGTTGACCGCCCTCTTCGCCGCCGGCCTCGTCCAGGGACTGCCGCCGCCGGAAGCGCTGGCGGCGTCGGTGGCGGGCGTCGCGCGGGCGGTCGCGACGGCCGGTGGGGCGGACGAGCTCGCGGTCGCGGCCTTCCCCGTCGAGCTCGCCGCCTCGGGCGCGGTCCGCCTGGAGCGGCTGGATGGCTGACCCGCAGATCCGCGGCTTCTGTCCCGCGAGCTTCGCCGCCGTGCGGGACGCCTTCGCCGCCAATTTCGCCGAGGGCCTGGAGCTCGGGGCGCGGTTCGCCCTGGCGATCGAGGGGGAGATCGTCGTGGACCTGATCGGCGGCTGGGCCGACCGGGACCAGGCCAAGCCCTTCGCCGAGACCACGCTTGCCCCAATCTTCTCCAGCACCAAGGCGCTGGCGAGCCTGATGGTCGCCCGGCTCGTGGGCGAGGACCGGCTGCGCTACGGCCAACCGGTGGCCGAGGCCTGGCCCGAATTCGCCGCCGCCGGCAAGGGAGCGATCACGGTGGAGCAGGCGCTCTCGCACCAGGGCGGCCTCTGCGGCCTCCCGGGCCCCATGGAGGCGCGCGACTGGCTGGACTGGGAGGGGATATGCCGACGGCTGGAAGCGATGGCGCCGCTCTGGCCGCCCGGCAGCGCCAGCGGATACCACCCGGTGACCTTCGGCTACCTGGCCGGCGAGATCTTCCGGCGGATCGACGGACGCACGATCGGGACCGCGCTGCGGGAGGACATCGCGGCCCCCTTGGGGCTCGACCTGTGGATCGGGCTGCCGGACGCCGAGCACCATCGGGTCACCGAGGTGCGACGGCCCTCCAGCCTTCCGAAGCTCGGCCCGATCACCGAGGTGCGGCGGCTCGCCTTCCTCACCAAATGGGCCTCGCCAGGCGCGGCCAGCCTCGCCGAGCTGCGCCGCGCCGAGATCCCGTCGGTCACCGGCTTCGCCACCGCGACGGCGCTCGCGCAGGCGATGGGGATTCTGGCCTGCGACGGCCGGCTGGGCGGGCGCCGGCTGCTGGCGCCCGGGGTGGCGGCAGAAGCCGCGCGGGCGCGAATCTCCGGGCCGGACCTGGTGCTGCCATACGACCTCGGCTGGGGCGCCGGCCTGCTGCGCAACGAGGGGCTCTGGATCTACGGGCCGGGCGCGGCGACGTTCGGCCACTCCGGCTGGGGCGGCAGCTGCGTCTTCGCCGACCCGGAGCGCCGCCTCTCCGGCGCCTACGTGATGAACCGCCAGTCCGCCGACCTCATCGGCGACCCCCGCTCGCGCCGGCTGATCGACGCGGCCTACGCCGGGCTTTAGCCAACGCGGCCGTCAGGCCAGCTGCTTGCGTCCCAGCACCCCGCGCTCGTCGGCCAGCTCGGCGATCTGGACCGCGTTGAGCGCCGCCCCCTTGCGCAGGTTGTCGGCGACGACCCACATGGCGAGGCCGTGCTCGACCGTCGGGTCCTTGCGGATCCGGCTGACGTAGACAGGGAATTCGCCCTGGATCTCCTTCGGCGTCACGTAGCCGGTGGGCTCGCGCTTATCGACCACCATGAGCCCCGGAGCGTCGCGCAGGATCTCGCGCGCCTCGTCCTCGCCCAGCGGGTTCTCGAACTCCACGTGCACCGCCTCGGCGTGGCCGACCATCACCGGCGCGCGCACGCAGGTGACAGTGAGCCGGATCGCCGGGTCTATGATCTTGTGGACCTCGTTCCACATCTTGGCTTCCTCGTCGGTGTAGCCGTCGTCGCGGAACGTTCCGATGAAGGGGATGACGTTGAAGGCGATCTGCTTTGGGAAGAACTTCGGCTCCGAGGGCCCGAGGACGAACACCTCCTTGGTCTGGGTCCAGAGCTCGTCCATGCCCTGCTTGCCGGCCCCCGACACCGACTGGTAGGTCGCCACCACCACCCGCCTGATCTTGGCCGCATCGTGCAGTGGCTTCAGGGCCACCACCAGCTGAGCCGTGGAGCAGTTGGGATTGGCGACGATGTTCTTGCGCCGCGCCAGCGCGATGGCGTCGGGGTTCACCTCCGGCACGATCAGCGGCACGTCCGGGTCCATCCGCCAGGCCGAGGAGTTGTCGATCACCAGCGGGCCGGCGCGGCCGATCTTGGGCGACCATTCCTTGGAGAAGGTTCCCGAGACGCTCATGAGCACCAGGTCCACGCGCGAGAAATCGAACTGCTCGACGTCCTCGCAACTGATGATCCCGTCCTTCCAGCCGACGTCGACGCCGATGGATTTGCGCGACGCGATGGCGTGCATCTCGTCCACGGGGAAGTTCACTTCCTCGAGGATGTTCAGCATCTCGCGGCCCACGTTGCCCGTGGCGCCGACGACGGCGACCCGGTAACCCATCGGAATTCTCCTGGCGACAAAAGGGAGCGGTCCCTACGCCCTCGCGGGCGCAGAGGCAAGGCGAGGAGGATCACATGGGGCCGGTAAGCAGGCGGTGAAAGCCTATAGCCGCGCCAGAACCTCGTCCCCCATCTCGCGCGTCCCGAGCGATCCGCCGAGGTCGCGGGTGCGCGCGCCGGCGCCGAGCGCGGCCTCTACCGCCGCCGTCAGACGCTCGTCGAGGTCTGGCCGGCCCAGCGACCAACGCAGCGCCATCCCGAACGAGAGGATCGCGGCCAGCGGATTGGCGAGGCCTTTACCGGCGATGTCAGGGGCCGAGCCGTGGATGGGCTCGTAGAGGCCGGGCCTGCCCGGCGCGCCCAGCGCCGCCGAGGGCAGCATGCCCAGCGAGCCGGTGAGCTGGGCCGCCTCGTCCGAGAGGATGTCGCCGAACAGGTTGTCGGTGACGATCACGTCGAACTGGCGGGGGTTCTTGACCAGCTGCATGGCCGCGTTGTCGGCCAGCATGTGCTCCAGGCTGACGTCGGCGTATTCGCGGGCGTGGAGCGCGGTCACCACTTCGCGCCACAGGTGGCCGGTCTCCATGACGTTGGACTTCTCGGCCGAGGTCACCTTGCCGCGCCGCCCGCGGGCCAGCTCGAAGGCGACCCGGCTCACCCGCTCGATCTCATGGGTGGTGTAGACCTGGGTGTCCACGCCCCGCTTCTGGCCGTCCGGCAGGGTCTCGATCCCCCGCGGCTGGCCGAAATAGACCCCGCCGGTGAGCTCGCGCACGATCATGATGTCGAGCCCCTCCACCACCTCGCGCTTGAGCGTCGAGGCCTCGGCGAGGGAAGCGAAGCAGACCGCCGGGCGTAGGTTGGCGAACACCTCCATGCCGGCCCGCAGCGCCAGAAGCCCCGCCTCCGGCCGCAGCTGGCGCGGAACGTCGGCCCACTTCGGCCCGCCGACCGCGCCCATCAGCACCGCGTCGCAAGCCTTGGCGAGCGCCAGGGTGGCCTCGGTCAAGGGGACGCCCTCGGCTTCGTAGCTCGCCCCGCCGAACCGCCGCTCCTCGAGCTCGACGTCGCCGCCCAGGCGCTCGGCGACGCGCTTCACCTCGGCGATCACCTCCGGGCCGATCCCGTCGCCGGGCAGGAGCAGGAGCTTGGTCATGGCCGTGGGATTCCTAGAGTGGGCGTTCGACCGCCACCCCTCCATCCGCTCATCCCGGCGAAAGCCGGGACCCAGCAGGGGCGTTCGAGACGCGCGTGAAACGACGTCTAGTGTGGTGGATCAGCAGTTCGCCCCATTGTCGCGGCGGGCGCTGTGGCGAACTTCTGATCCGTAAACCACACTAGAAACATATACCTGGCTGTGTCCTCATCGATTCCGAAGTTCGACCGGAGGGGCCGCTCACGCTAGCGAACTTCGGAATCGGGACACTAGCTACGAACCCGAACCGAGGGCGGTCAAGACGACCCGCCGCCCGGGATTGCCCTCTGGGTCCCGGCTTTCGCCGGGGGATCAGCGGGCGTTGGGCTGAACCAGGGTCCCTAAAGCGGGCGCTGGACCGCGACCTCGTAGGCGACCAGGCGGCGATCGGAAACCCCGAAGCTCGGCCAGGCGGCGCGCCAGCGGGCCATGTGCGGCGTCTTGAAGTGAGCCTCGAGCGCCGCCTGGTCGCGCCAGCCTTCGAACACGCGGATAAGGCCCGGCTCGGCCACGTCTTCTGCGTAGGCGTAGACCTGGCAGCCTTCCTCCGCCCGGCTGGCGGCCAGCATCTCGCTCATGTGCGGCCGCAGGCTGTCGAGCTTTTCAGGAGGGATCCTCACCGTCCCGGCGACGATCACCGTCACGTCGGTTCCAGCCACGGCCGGCCGAGGGCCTGGCGCATCTCGTAGACGTCGATGGCCTGGCCGTGGCGCAACGTCTCGCCGATGGCGTCCAGGCCGGCGAGCAGCTTCTGCTTGCGGGCCGGATCGATCTCGAAGCGGAACGTCTGGCCGGACGGGGCGGTGATCGTCTGGGCGGCGAGATCCACCGAGAAGACGTGGTTGCCGCCCTTGGCCTCGGCCATCAGGGCGCGCACGTCCGCCTGCGGGAGTGCGACGGGCAAGAGACCGTTCTCGAAGCAGTTGCTGTAGAAGATGTCGGCGAAACTGGGCGCGATCACGCAGCGGATGCCGAAATCCAGCAGCGCCCAGGGCGCGTGCTCGCGGCTCGAGCCGCAGCCGAAATTGTCGCCGGCGATGAGCACCGCCGCCCCGGCGTACTTGGGATCGTCGAGCACGAAGCCCGGCTTCGGCCGCCCCTCGGGATCGAACCGGAGGTCGTAGAAAAGGCCCTTGCCGAGGCCCTCGCGCTCCACGGTCTTCAGGAACTGCTTGGGGATGATCCGGTCGGTGTCGAGGTTCGGCACATCCAGCGGCGCGGCCTTGGCGTGGAGATCGGTGAAGGGTTGCATGGATCAGACTTCCAGCACGTCGAGGCCATCGTAGGCAAGGAAGGCGCGGTCCCGGGTGGCGACCGCAAACCCACGCTCCAGCGCCTGCGCGATGATGATCCGGTCGAAAGGGTCGCGGTGATGAAGCGGTAGTTGGGCCATGTGGTTGATCGAACCGAGTTCGAGGGGAAGCAGATCGACAGCCAGGCGGTTCAGCAGCGTCTGAAAGCTTCCCGTAAAGTCGGTGCGAAACGGCGGCGGCAGTTCCAGTTTGCCGATCGAATGCTTGATCGAGATTTCAGCGGCGCTGATGACACTCGCAAACAGCGCCGCTTCGAGCAGCAGCTGTCGCGTCGCTGGACGAAGCATGGTGTCGTCGAGCCCAAGCCAGAGCAGGGCGTTCGTGTCGAGCAGGTAGGCTTTCAACGCTCGTCGTCGCCGTAGAACAGCGCCTCGATCTCGGGATCGGGATCGTCGAAATTCTCGGGCAGTTTCCAGCCGTAGTGGTTCCAGAAGCCGAACTCGCGCTGGCGAGACGCCTGTTCCTTAGCCGTAACGGCGACAAGCTTGGCCATGGGCTTGCCGTTCTTGGCGATGATGATCTCCTCGCCGGCGGCGGCCTCCTCGACCAGGGCCGAAAGCCCGGTCTTGGCCTCGTAGAGATTGACCTGCTTCATGGCCGGAAAATGCGACGCTTGACCAAGTTGGTCAAGCTAAAGGAAATCGCGCACGTCGGCGATGTGGCCGGCGATGGCGGCGGCGGCGGCCATGGCCGGGCTCATGAGGTGGGTGCGCCCGCCGCGGCCCTGGCGGCCTTCGAAGTTTCGGTTGGAGGTGGAGGCGCAGCGCTCGCCGGGCGCCAGCCGGTCGGGGTTCATGCCCAGGCACATGGAGCAGCCGGGCTCGCGCCAGTCGAACCCAGCGGCGCGGAAGATCTCGTCCAGGCCTTCGGCCTCCGCCTCTTCCTTCACCAGCCCCGAGCCGGGGACCACCATCGCCCGCACGTGTGGCGCAACCTTCTGGCCCCGATCGAGCGCCTTTTGGACGATGCCGGCGGCCGAGCGCAGGTCCTCGATGCGGCTGTTGGTGCACGAGCCGATGAAGACACGGTCGATCCTGGCCTCGGTGATCGGCTGGCCGGGGGCGAGGCCCATGTACTCCAGCGCCCGGCGCACCTGGGCGCCATGCTGTTCGTCGAGGTCGGCCGGGTCGGGCGTGCGGCCATCGATCCGGACCACGTCCTCGGGGCTGGTGCCCCAGGTGACGGTGGGGACGAGGGCCGAGACGTCGATCTCCACCTCTCGATCAAACTTGGCGTCGGCGTCGGAGAAGAAGGTCTTCCAGTGCGCCAGCGCCATCTCCCAGGCGCCCCCCTTGGGGGCCGCCGGACGGCCGCTCAGATAGGCGAAGGTGGTCTCGTCGGGGGCGACTAGCCCGGCGCGCGCCCCGCCCTCGATGGTGAGGTTGCAGAGCGTCATCCGCTCTTCCATGGAGAGCGCCCGCACCGCCTCGCCGGCGTATTCGATCACGTGCCCCGTGCCGCCGCTGGTCCCGATCCTGCCGATCAAGGCCAGGGCGAAATCCTTGGGCCCGACCCCCGGGATCGGCTTGCCGGTGAAGCTGACCCGCATATTCCTCGACTTCATCTGCCGAAGGGTCTGGGTCGCCAGCACGTGCTCCACCTCGGAGGTGCCGATCCCCTGGGCGAGCGCCCCGAAGGCGCCGTGGGTGGAGGTGTGGGAGTCGCCGCAGACGATGGTCATGCCGGGCTGGGTGCGGCCCTGCTCGGGCCCCACCACGTGGACGATCCCGTTGCGGATGTCGCCCATGGGAAAGAACTCGATCTTCTGGTCGGCGACATTGCGCGCCAGGGTCTGGAGCTGCAGCCGCGCCTCGTCGTCGGCCACCGCCGCGACCCCCAGCGCCTGGCCCTCGGTGGGCACGTTGTGGTCGGCCACCGCCAGCGTCCGGTCCGGGCGCCGGACATTCCGGTGCGCCGCCTTCAGGCCGGCGAACGCCTGGGGACTGGTCACCTCATGGATCAGGTGGAGGTCGACGTAGAGGATCGATTCGCCGTTCTCGTCGGCGGCGACGACGTGCGCGTCCCAGATCTTGTCGTAGAGAGTCTTGCCGGACATGGCCCGGATTTAGGCGCGCGGCCGCCAAGCGTCCAGCTTCAGCCCACCGCTCAACCGATGCCGGCCCGCAGGAAGTCGTGCATGTGGGCCGCGCCCACCAGCCGCCCCTCCTCGCAGACGAACAGCAGCAGGAAGGGGCGTTCGCGCTCGTTCATCAGCCGGATCGCCTCGGTGGCCAGCATGCCGGGCGGGACCGACACGGGCTTGCGGGTCATGTGTCCCGCCACCGGCGAGGCCAGCCCGGCCTTGCCCCAGGCGCGGCGCAGGTCGCCGTCGGTGAGCGCTCCCACGAGGCGGCCCGCTAGGTCCACCACCGCCGCGCCGCCATACCAGGCCTTGGCGCCGATCTCGGCCAGCGCCTCGCCGATCGTCGCCGTCTCGAGGACCCGGGGGATGGCCTCGCCGGCCCCCATCAGATCGCCCACCGTCACCAGCCGGGCCCCCAGCCGGCCTCCCGGGTGGAAGGCATGGAAATCCCGCGCCGAGAAACCGCGCGCCTCCAGCAACGCCATGGCGAGCGCGTCGCCGAACGCGAGCTGCATGGTCGTGGAGGTGGTGGGCGCCAGCCGGTTGGGGCAGGCCTCTTCGGCCGGCGGCAGCACGAAGGCGAGGCTGGCGGCGGTGACGAGGGCGCTGTCCGGTCCCGAGGCGACAGCCATCAACGTCACCCCGAAGCGCTTGCAGTAGTGGATCACGTCGCCGAGCTCGGGCGTCTCGCCCGACCAGGAGAAGGCCAGCACCACGTCGCCGCTCGTGATCATGCCCAGGTCGCCGTGGCTGGCCTCGGCCGGATGCAGGAAGAAGGCGGGGGTGCCGGTGGAGGCCAGGGTCGCGGCCACCTTGCGCGCCACGTGGCCGCTCTTGCCCATGCCGGTGACCACCACCCGGCCCTCGATCTTGAGGATCTGCTCCACCGCCTGATCGAAGGCGGCCCGCAGGCTGGTCTGCAGGGCCGCGACCAGGGCGTTCAGGCCCTCGATCTCGGCCAGCACCGTGCGCACGGCCGAGGGCGAGTGGTCGACCCCGGCCTTGGCGGTCTTGCGGACGGTCTCTCCAGCCAAGCGGGCGGCCTCCAAGCGACGGCGCCAATCTAATGTGCGTCGCCGAAAGGTTCAAAGCGCCCGCGAAATAGTCGGTTACGAGGTTTGTGTCGCGCTGCAGCGCGAAGCAACCTATCTGCCGCGCCCGGAAGTTCACCTCAGGGTCCGCATGATCCCATTCATAGACCTCGCCGCCCAGCAGGCCCGTCTGAAACCGCGCATCGATGCGGCGATCCAGAAGGTGCTGGCGCACGGCGCCTATGTGATGGGCCCCGAAGTCCGCCTTTTCGAGGAGCAGCTCGCCGCCTTCGGCCGCGCCCGCTTCGCGCTTTCCTGCGCCAACGGCACCGACGCCCTGGCGCTGCCGCTGCTGGCCTGGGAGATCGGCGCGGGCGATGCGGTCTTCTGCCCCTCGTTCACCTTCGCCGCGACGCCCGAGGTGGTCCCCTGGACCGGGGCGACGCCGGTCTTCGTGGACATTCTGCCGGACACCTGCAACCTCGATCCCGGCCACCTCGAGGCCAGCATCGAGGCGGTCAAGGCGCAAGGCAGGCTGCGGCCCGCGGCGGTGATCGCCGTGGACCTCTTCGGCCAGCCGGCGGACTATCCGGCGATCGCCAAGATCTGCCGCCGTCACGGCCTGAAGCTGCTGGCCGATTCCGCCCAGGGGTTCGGCTGCACGCTCGGGGGCGAGCAACCGCTGAGCTGGGCCGACGCCGCCGCCACCAGCTTCTTCCCGGCCAAGCCCCTGGGCTGCTACGGCGACGGCGGCGCGGTGCTCACCGACGATGCGGCGCTCGCCGAGCGGATCGACTCGCTGCGCGTCCACGGCAAGGCGACCGCTTCCGACGTGAACGGGCGCCCCCTCGCTCACGATCCCAAGTACCTGAACACGCGGATCGGCATGAACTCGCGGCTCGACACTCTCCAGGCCGCGATCCTGATCGAAAAGCTGGCGATCTTCGGCGAAGAGATCGAGCAGCGGCAGCGGGTGGCGAGGCGGTACTCGGAGGGCCTGGCGGGCCACGTGCTGCAGGTCCCGCAGGTGATCGAGGGCGGCCTCTCCACCTGGGCCCAGTACGTGATCGAGCACCGCGACCGCGACGGCCTGGCCGAGCACTTGAAGGCCGGCGGGGTCCCGACGGCGGTCTACTACCCGGTCCCGATGCACCGCCAGGCGCCCTACGCCGGCTTTCCGACCGGGCCCGGCGGCCTGCCGGTCTCCGAGGCCAAGTCCGCGACGGTGCTGGCCCTTCCAATGCACCCCTATCTCGCCGCCGACGTCCAGGACCGGATCATCGAGGGGGTGCGGGGCTACAACGGCTGAGCCGCCGGCCGCCCTTGCGGCCAAAATCCCCACCCGTCGGCGGTCCGGTTTCGATGACACCGGTCCGGTTTCGCTAACCTTGATTTGAGGACTCGCTGCTACCCCTGCGGCGAAAACGCCGCCTGCCGGCGCGACGACGCATGGGTACGTGATGCAACCTCCAGCCGTGATCATCGCCGACGACCACCCGGTCTCGATGCACTTGCTGCAGCATTGCCTCAGCAGCGCCGGATTTCGCGTGCTGCCCGCCACGGACGGGCGGCAGGCGCTGGAGCTGATGGCGGCCGTGTCGCCCGAATTCGTCATCCTCGACGTGATGATGCCGGTGATGGACGGCCTGGAGGTGGTGCGCCGAGCCAAGGCGGACGAGCGGCTGCGCGACATCCCGGTGATCATGGTGACCTCGCGCGAGGAGGACTCCGACATCCTGGAGGCGATGAAGCTCGGGGCCGCCGACTACCTGGTGAAGCCCTTCTCGCCGACGGAATTCCTGGCCAGGGTCGCGCGCCTCCTGGAAGCGCGGCGCAGCGCGGCGTGATCCTCGCCGAACCGCCGGCGATCTTCTGCGACGCGCCCGCGGCGGCGGGCGCGGCGGGCGCGGACGCCTACGCACGGGCGGTGAAGGAACGGCTGGCCGGCCAGACGGCGCAGGCGATCGCGGACCTGGAGGCGCTGCTCTCGGCTCGGCCGGACGACGTGGACGCGCGTCTGCAGCTGGGGCTGGCGCTCCGGGCCGCCGGCCGCGACGCCGAGGCGGAGTCGGCGCTGCGCGAGGTGTTGCGACAGGCCCCCGACTACAAGGACGCCAAGGTGGCGATGGCCCAGATCCTCGCGGCCCGGGGCGATGCGGCCGGCGCCCGGGCGATTCTGGGGCCGGACCTGATGGCCACGCCGGGCGATGCGGACACCGCCGACCTCGTGGCGCGCCTGCGGACCCAAAGGCCGGCGGCGGCCTCGGCGCCCGCCCCGCCCTGGCGGCTGGACGCCAACGTCGCCTACAGCACCCTCACCCGCGACCTGCCCGGGTGGTGGGAAGGGGACCTGGCCCTGTCGCACAAGGTCGGCCCCGATTCGGCGGCCACGGTGAGCTTCCAGCGGATCGAGCGGTTCCGGCTCGGCGAGACCTATCTCGAGGGCGCGTTCGACCATGGCTGGCGGGGCGGGGAGTGGTCGTTGGCGGTGGGCGGCTCGCTCAACCCCACCTTCCGGCCGCGGGTCGCGGTGCACGGCGAGGCCGAGCTCAATCCCTGGACCAAGTCGCCCTGGTCGCTGGGCCTGGCCGCCAACTATTCCCTCTACGTGGCCGGCGGAGTGGAGACGCTGACGGTCGGGCCGGACCGGCTGATCTTCGGCGACCGCGGCAAGCTCAGCGCCCGGTTCATCGGCACCCGCGACGAGATCAACCAGACCCTGCTGGGGTTCTCGGCCGGCGCCTCCTGGCGCTTCACCTCGCGGTTCGACGCCAGCGCCTCCTACGTCGACTCGGCCGAGACCGACACCGGCCGGACGATGCGGGTGCGGGCCGAGGCGATCGCGGGGAACTTCAGCATCGACGATCGCACCATCCTGCACGCCAGCGTCACCCACGAGGCGCTGGAAAACAGCTACGAGCGGGTGGAGTTCGCCATCGGCGCGACGGCGAAGTTCTGATGGCCGCGCCCCGTCGCCTCTGATGTCCTTGCTGGCGCTCATCTGGCTGGTGGCGGTCGGTCTCATGGCGTTCTCGCTGGTGACCATGACGGCCCTGATCGGCGCGCGGGTGCTCCACAAGCAGCTGCGGGCGCGGCGGGCGGCGCGGCGGGCCGTCGTCCTCCCCGAGCTGGTGCACCGGGTGGGCGGGCTCACCTCGGGTCCGCTGGACCTCAAAGGGCTGGAGTCGGATGCGGTCCTGATGGCCGAGGTGGTGCGCGACCTCGCCGGCCTCGTGAGCGGCCGCGAGCGCACCCGGCTGATGGAGGCGCTGCGGTCGGTGGGAGTGGACGGCGCGATGCGCCGGATGCTGCGCAGGGGCCGGGCGAACCATCGCGTCCTGGCGGCCGAGGCGCTGGCCTTCTTCCCCGGCGAAGAGACCCGCACCGCCCTCCTGCAGGCCGCCCGAAGCGACGGTCCCCGGGTGCGGCTCGCCGCCCTCCAGTCGGCGATCGAGCTCGGGGAGGCGCCGCCCATCGCCGAGATGCTGGACAGCGTCGTCGACGGCGCCGAGCGCGCCTCGCTGCTGTTCTCCGACCTGCTGCAGCGGGCCACGCGGACCCAGATCGACGAGGCGATCCGGGCTCTGGCCCGGCCGGACCTGCCGCGCGCGGTGCGGGTCATGGTGATGCAGGCGCTTGGCGCCTCGGGCGACGGACGGGCGCTGGCGGCGTTGCGGCTGGGCGCGGCGGCGCGCGACCCGGAGATCCGGGCCGGGGCCTTCGCGGCCCTCAGCCTGCTGGGTCATCCCGGCGCGCGCGCGGTGGTGGCCGATGGGCTCGCCGACGCCGACTGGCGCGTGCGCCTGAAGGCGCTCGAATGCGTGCGGCGGCTCGGCCTGCAGGACTTCTTCGCCGAGGTGATGGCGCTCGCCGACGACGAGGTCTGGTGGGTGCGCCACCGGGCGGGCCAGACCCTGATGTCGCTGGCCGACGACGACGTCGCCAAGCTGAAGGCGTTCGCCACTAACGTCGTCAAGCAGCGCCGCCAGCCGACCGCGCCGGCTGCGGCCCAGCCGGGCGCCACATCGCCGGGGGCCGGCCCATGAGCTGGGTCTGGTTCGTCCATCTGGCGGCGCAGGGGGCCTCGGCCTTCGCGCTCTTCGTCATCGCTGTCACCCTGGCGCAGAACCTCGTCCACCTCGCCCAGCTGGGCCTGGCGGGGGCGGCCCTGGCGCGCCAGCCGCCCGAGGCGGACTCCGGCTCGTTCTGGCAGCGCTACTCGAAGGCCGCGCCGCCGATCGCCCTGCTCGCGCCGGCCTACAACGAGGCGCTCACCATCGTGGAGAGCGTCCGGTCCCTGCTCTCGATGCGCTATCCGGACTTCGAGATCATCGTCATCAACGACGGCTCGACCGACGAGACGCTCAACATCCTCGTCGAGAACTTCTCGCTCGAGCGGACCGAGGGGCGCGACTACGACCTCGTCGTGGAGCACCGGACGATCCGAGGCCTCTACGCCTCCAGCCTGCACCCGCGCCTGCTGGTGATCGACAAGCAGAACGGCGGCAAGGCCGACGCCCTGAACGCCGGCCTCAACATCGCCACTGCCCCGATCATCTGTTCCATGGACGCCGACTCGCTGCTGGAGCCCGACGCGCTTCTGCGGGCGGTGCAGCCGTTCCTGGAGGATCCGCAGCGGGTCATCGCGGTGGGCGGCACCATCCGGGTCGCCAACGGCTGCCACATCGCCGACGGGCGGATCGTCCGGGTGGGGGCGCCGAAGAACCTGCTCGCCCTCATGCAGACGGTGGAATACCTGCGCGCCTTCCTGATGGCGCGCCTGGCCTGGAGCCAGATCGGGGCGCTCACTATCATCTCCGGCGCGTTCGGCCTCTTCCGGCGGGCGGCGGTGCTGGAGGTGGGCGGCTACGCCCACGGCACGGTGGGCGAGGACATGGAGCTGGTGGTGCGCCTGCACCGCCATTTCCGCGAGACGTGCAAGCCCTACAAGATCGCCTTCGTCCCCGAGCCGGTGTGCTGGACCGAGGCGCCGGAGACGCTGACGGTGCTCTCGCGCCAGCGCGCCCGCTGGCACCGGGGCGCCCTGGAGACCTTCGAGCGGCACCGGCGGATGGCCTTCAATCCCCGCTACGGGGCGGTAGGCGTCGTCGGGTTCGGCTGGATCGTCATCTCCGACGTGATCGGCCCGCCCACCGAGATGCTGGGCTATGTGCTGCTGCCGCTCTGGTGGTGGATGGGCGCGCTTTCATTCGACTACGTGCTGGCGTTCCTGGGGCTCACCTTCGCCTTCGGGGTGGCGCTGTCGGTGGGGGCGCTCGCCCTCGAGGAATCGGAGCTGCACCGCTTCCCGCGGACGCGCGACCTCATGGTGCTCACCGGCGCGGCGGTCCTGGAGAACCTCGGCTATCGGCAGCTGAACCAGCTCTGGCGTCTGCACGGCACCCTGCAGTGGGTCCGCGGCGCGAAAGGCTGGGGCGAGATGACCCGCAAGGGGTTCAAGAGCCGATGAGCCAGGCGATCGGCAGGGCTAGCGCATGGCTGCTGGCGGGGGCGCTGGCGCTCCTCGCCGCCGCCCCGCTCTGGGCGGCCGAAGGTTTCTATCGCTTCGAAGGCGTCGAAGGACCGCCGGGCCGCACGGTCGTGGAGCCCGCCGCGCTGGCCAAGATCGCCGACTTCGACCGCGGCGGCGCGCACCGGCTGGCGATCCTGGTGACCGATCCGGCCTCGGACTGGCTGGGACTGGTGCGGGCCCTGAAGGCCGAAGGCGTTCCGATCACGGTGACGCAGGACGTCCGGCGGGCCCTGACCCACCAGGTGGTGCTGGCCTATCCGATCATCTCCGGCAAGGCGCTCTCCGCCGACGCCCTGCGAGCGCTGGTCGCGCATGTGCACGCGGGCGGGACGGTGTTGGGCTTCGACCTCGAGGGCGGCGGGCTGGAGCCGGTCTTCGGGGTCGCGGGCCCGACGCCCTCCCGGACCCGCGAGACGATCCGCTGGGAGGCCGCATCCGGGCCCCCGAAGGAGCAGGTCGTCCGCTTCAGCCGGGCCGGCTGGGAGGCGGCCCTCGGCTCGGTCGCCTACGCGCCCGCCGGCGCCCAGGTGATCGGCCGCTACGAGGACGGCGGCGCGGCGGTGACCTGCCACCAGACCGGCGGGGAGGCTTGCCTCATGGGCGTCGACCTCGGGGCGCTGGCGACCCGCGCCATCGACGCGCGCGCCGAGGAGGACGGGCGCACCTACGTCAACCACTACGAGCCCAGCCTCGACGTGCTGGTCCGCTGGGTCGAGGCCCTCTACGTGGCCGGGGACTCCATGCCCTTCCTGATCGACACCGCGCCGGCCGGCCGGGAGGTGAGCATCGTGCTCACCCACGACATCGACTACACCCGCTCGGTGGTGAACGCGGCGGCCTACGCGGACCTGGAGCGGTCGGCCGGGATCAAGGCCACCTACTTCATGCAGACCAAGTACATCCGCGACTACAACGACGACGTCTTCCTCACCCGCGAGACCGTTCCCCTGGTGCGGGCGCTGCAGGCCGAGGGAATGGAGGTGGCGAGCCACACGGTGGCGCACGCGCGCGCCTTCAAGGCCTTTCCGCTGGGGGACGGAACCGAGCGCTATCCGGACTACCGGCCCTTCGTCATGACCGCCACCACGGCGCGCGGCGGCACGGTGCTGGGCGAGACGCGGGTGTCGAAGTTCCTGCTGGAGCGCCTGGCCGGCATCCAGGTCCGCTCGTTCCGGCCCGGCCACCTCTCCTATCCCTTCCAGCTTCCCGAGGCGCTGGCGGCGACGGGCTACGCCTTCTCCTCCTCGGTGACCGCCAACGCCTGTCTCAGCCACCTGCCGCACCAGACCACCTTTTCGCGGGCCGGAACCAGCCTGCTGCCGGTCTACGAATTCCCGGTGACCATCGAGGACGAGGAGGCGCCGAAGCTCGGCGACCGCTTCGAGGCCGCCAGCGCCCTGATCGAGAAGATCGCCGCCCACCACGGCGTTGCGGTGGTGCTCATCCATCCCGACGTGCTGGACCACAAGCTCGCCTTCGAGCGGGCGCTGATCGCGCGCTGGAAGGACCGGGCCTGGATGGGCGACCTCGCCGACTTCGGCGCCTGGTGGCGCGCCCGGGACCTCGCCGACCTCGACCTCGTGGAGGACGGCCACGGCTGGCGGCTCGCGGTCGATGCCCCGGAGGCCCTGGACCAGGTCACGATCCTGCTGCCTAAGGCCGGCGGCGCGGGCGCGAGCGGTTCGGGCTACCGGCTGGCGAACGGCCGGCTGACGTTGACGAACGTCAAGGGACGCGCCGCCATCCGCTGGAACTAGACCGCGGGATGCCCCCAAGGCTTGCCGCTCCCCTGGGCTCGACCTCCGTTCACAAGCGGCCCGCTCGGCGCCATAGTCGGCCACGTTTCGGGGGAGACACAAAATGGCTGAGATCGCGGAAATCGGAAACGCCGTCGCGCCGGCGCCAGGCGCGCCGTCGGCCTCGCGCGAGCCATGGAACGCGGGCGCCGGCTTCTACTTCGTGATGATCCTCGTCTCGAGCGTCATCATCCTGCTGGGCTTTGCGCCTTCGTTCTACCTGAAGTCCCTGATCCACGCCCCGCCGCCGCTGTCGTTGCTGACCATCACCCATGGCCTGGTCTTCACCGCCTGGATGGCCCTCTTCGTGGTCCAGTCCGGGCTGATCGCCGCCGGCCGCAGCGCGCCACACAAGCAGCTGGGCATCCTGGGCGCCCTCCTCTTCGGGGCGATGATCTCGCTGGGCTACTCGACCGCGATCACCGCCGCGCGCCTCGGCCATGCGCCGCCCGGCGCGCCGACGCCCCTGGCGTTCATGGCCCTGCCGGTGCTGGCCATGGCCGCGGCGACGGCGCTGGTGGGCGCGGCGCTCTGGAACCGCCGCCGGCCGGCCTGGCACAAGCGGCTGATGCTGGCTTCGTTCTTCATAATGACCGGCCCCGGCAGCGGGCGCCTCGCGATCCCCATGGGCCTCGCCGAACAGGGAACCGCCATCAGCCTCGGCGTCGCCGACCTGCTGCTCGCCATCGCCATCGCCTACGACTTCACGAAGAACAAGCGCGTCCACCCCGCCTACTACGCGGCCGCCGGCGTCTTTGCGGTGGTCAACGTCGGCGTCTTCTGGGCCTTCGGCAGCCCGGCCTGGATGTCCTTCGCTAAGGCGCTCACCCAGACGGCTTGAGTCGGCGCCCGCGGTTACGCACCCAGCTGCTCCAGCATCCGCTCCAGGGTCGCAAGTTCGTCCGCCTCCCGCGCCGGCTTGTCCCAGCGGATGCGGCTGATGCGCGGGAAGCGCATGGCCAGCCCCGAGCGGTGGCGGGTCGAGCGCTGCAGGCCCTCGAAGGCCACCTCCAGCACCAGGCCGAAATCCTGGTCGGCGCGCACGGAACGGACGGGCCCGAACCGCTCTACGGTGTTGTCCCGCACGAACTTGTCGAGCTCCTTCAGCTCCTCGTCGGTGAAGCCGAAGTAGGCCTTGCCCACCGGGGTGAGCGCCCGGCGCCCGTCCTCCTCCTCGCGCCAGACCCCGAAGGTGTAGTCGGAGTAGAAGCTGGAGCGCTTGCCGTGGCCGCGCTGGGCGTACATCAGCACCGCGTCCACCAGGTGTGGGTCGCGCTTCCACTTGAACCACGGGCCCCTGGGCCGCCCGGGCTCGTAGATGGAGTCCCACCGCTTCAGCATCAGCCCCTCGGCGCAACGCGCATCGCCCGGCGGCGGGTCGGCGCGCAGGGCCGCCAGCGCCTGCCAGTCGGCGAAGGGCTGCAGCGGCGAAAGATCGATGCGCGGCGACGCGGCGGATGCGACGAAGGCCTCCAGCCGCGCGCGGCGCTCGCGGAACGGCAAGGCCCGCAGGTCGGTCTCGCCGTCCATCAGCAGGTCGTAGGCCCGCACGCCGGCGGGAAAGGCGGCCATCAGCTTGGCGTCGGCGGACTTGCGGTTCAGCCGCTGCTGCAGGTCGCCGAACGGCGCCACGCGCCCGTCGCGGATGACCAGCAGTTCGCCGTCGATCACGCCCTCGAAGGTAAGGCTCTGCGCTACGTCCGGAAAGGCGGCGGAGATGTCCTCGCCGGTGCGGCTCCAGAGCCGGCGGACCCCGCGCTCGCTCACCGCCTGGACCCGGATCCCGTCCCACTTCCATTCGGCGGCGTAGTCGGCCGGATCGAGCTTGGCGAAGTCGGAGGCCTCGTCGATGGCCTGGGCGAGCATCGCCGGCCGGAACCGCGCCGGGGCCTCGGCCGACGGCCGCTCCGAGCGCCCCTCCAGCCAGGCGAACAGATCCTCGTAGGGGGGCCTGAGCGCGTGCCAGAGCTCCTCGATCTCGGCCACCTCCACGTCGCCGAGGTCCGCCGCCGCCTGCTTGGCGAGCCTGGCCGAGAGCCCCACCCTCAGCCCCCCGGTGAGCAGCTTCAGCAGCGCCCAGCGGCCGTCGGCGTCCAGGGCGTCGAGCCAGCCCTCGATCAGCGGCTGCACCTCCCGGCGCGAAGCCGAGCGCAGGGCGTCCACCACCTCCGAGAGCTCCGGCTCGCGGTTCGCGCCCGGCCGGGCGGGCCAGGCCAGCGCCACCGTCTCGGCGAGGTCGCCCACGAAGTCGTAGGACCAGGCGAAGAGCACCGGGTCCATCCGCGCCTCCACGGCTTTGCGGATCGCCGCGGGCTTGGCCTCCTGGAAGACGAGCGCCCCGGTGAGGGCGGCAAGGGCCCAGCCGCGGTCCGGGTCCGGCGTCTCGCGCAGGAAATCGCGCGCCAGGGTCAGCTTGGCGTTGCGCCCGTGGGTCAGCGAGAGCCTGTCGAGCAGGCGGGCGAAGGCGCGCACGGCCCGTCAGTCCTCCTCGTCCTCGTAGCCGGCCAGCGCCAGGGCCTTGGCCTCCAGGCCGTGGGTCCTGGCCCAACGCACCAGCGCCTCTTCGCGGCCGTGGGTCACCCAGACCTCGCCGGGCGCGAGCTCGGCGAGAGTGGCGCAGAGCTCGTCCCAGTCGGCGTGGTCGGAGATCACCAGCGGCAGCTCCACGCCCCGCTGGCGAGCGCGGGCGCGCACCCGCATCCAGCCGGAGGCGAAGGCCGCGACCGGATCGGCGAACCGGCGGGTCCAGCGGTCGGCGAGCGCCGACGGTGGAGCGAGCACGATCTCGCCGGCCAGATCCTGCTTGCCCTCGCCGGTGGCGGGGGCGAGCGGGCCGAGGTCGACGCCGAAGGACGCGTAGACCGCGTTCAGCCGCTCGAAGGCGCCGTGCACGTAGATGGGGCGCCGCCAGCCCGCCTCGCGCAGCAGCCGTATCAGGCGCTGAGCCTTGCCGAGGGCGTACGCGCCCACGAGATGGCAGCGCCCGCCGAACTGCTCGGTGGATCGAAGCAGCTTGGCGATCTCGCCGGCGTCGTCGGGATGGCGGAAGACCGGCAGGCCGAAGGTGGCCTCGGTGACGAAGACGTCGCAGGGAAACGGCTCAAAAGGCGCGCAGGTGGGATCGCGGCGGCGCTTGTAGTCCCCGGAGACGACGATGGTCAGGCCCTTCCAGCGCACCACGGCCTGGGCCGACCCAAGGATGTGACCGGCCGGGACCAGGGTCACCTCGACCCCGTCGCGGTCCAGAGTTTCGCCGTAGGCCAACGAACGAGTAGTCTGTGCGTAGGCCTCGCCATAGCGGGCGGCCATGATCGCCAGCGTCTCCGGCGTCGCCGCCACCGTCCGGTGGCCGGCCCGGGCGTGGTCTCCGTGGCCGTGAGTGATCACCGCCCGGTCCACCGGGCGCACCGGATCGACGTAGAAGTCGCCGGGCGGGCAATAGAGGCCGTCGGGCTTCTGGCAGAGAAGGTCCTGCGGACGGATCATCGCCTTGCGCATATAGGCGCGGGCGCTTCCTTGTCCCTATAAGAGGCCATGGTGTTCGACCTGAAGGCGGCTACGGCGCTGGCCGAGAGGATGATGCGAACCCCCCAGGTCGTGGCCCTGGGGTTCGAGTTCCTCGGCCTCGAGCCATCGGTGGCCAAGGTGAAGGCCCCATACCGCGCCGACCTGGTCGGCGATCCGGCCACCGGCGTCATCGCCGGCGGGGTGGTGACGACATTGCTGGACCACACCTGCGGCCTCGCCATCAAGGCCGCCGATTCGGCCTACGCCGCGAGCGCCACCCTCGACCTTCGCATCGACTACATGCGCCCAGCCCAGCCCCGGCGCGACATCCTGGCCCGCGCCCACTGCTACAAGCTCACCCACACCATCGCCTTTCTGCGGGCCGTGGCCTACGAAGTCGACCCGGACGATCCGGTGGCGACGGCGCAGGGCGTCTTCGTGCTCAGCGGGGCGCCGCCTGCAGGCGGATCCGCATGAGCGAGGGGGCGGCCGGGCGGTTGCAGGCGGTGCTGGACGCCATCCCCTATGTGCGGTTCCTCGGCATGGGCGCCGAGCTCGCCGGCGACGAAATGACCGCCATCCTGCCCTTTAAGCCGAGCCTGGTCGGCAATCCGATGGTTCCGGCCCTGCACGGCGGAGCGGTGGGGGCCTTCATGGAGATGACGGCGCTGGCCCAGCTCTCGATCGTGGAGCCCGCGAGGCGCCAGCCGAAGACCATCGACGTCACCATCGAATATCTGCGTCCGGCGCGCGAGGTCACCACCTACGCGCGCGCCGACGTGCGCAAGCTCGGCCGGCGCATCGCCAACGTGCATGTGGAGGCCTGGCAGGAGGCGCGGGCCTCGCCGGTGGCGTTCCTGCGGGGCCACTTCCTGCTCAGTCTGCCGCTCCAGGCCGATTGACCGCGCGGGGGCCCGGCATTACCGCCTCGCCCATGCTGACCGGTCTTTCCCATCTCGCCCGCGAGGCCCGCTCGTGGCCGTTCGAGCAGGCGCGGATCCTGCTGGCGCGGCATCTCAAGCTGCGGCTGGACAGCGACGCCGAGCGAGACCTCGCCGCCACCCTGATCGAGGCCGGCAAGATCGGCGAGGCGCTGGACGCCCTCCCGGCCCTGCGCCGGCCGGTGGTCTTCCAGTGCGGCTACGGCGCCTCGGGCCTGCCGCACCTCGGCACCTTCGGCGAGGTCGCCCGCCCGACCATGGTCCGCGCCGCCTTCCGGGCGCTCACCGACGACGCCATCCCCACCCGGCTGATCGTGGTCTCCGACGACATGGACGGGCTTCGGAAGATCCCGGACAACGTGCCGAACCGGCAGATCCTGGAAGAGGACCGCGACAAGCCGGTCACCAGTGTGCGCGACCCCTTCGGCGAGCACCCGAGCTTCGGCGATCATAACAACGCGCGACTGCGCGCCTTCCTGGACGGCTTCGGGTTCGACTACGAGTTCGTCTCGGCCACCCAGTGCTACCGGTCCGGCCGCTTCGACGAGGTCCTGCTCCGGGTGCTGGAGCGGTTCGACCAGGTGCAGGCGATCATGCTCCCGACGCTCGGCGAAGAGCGGCGCGCCACCTATTCGCCCTTCCTGCCCATCAGCCCGAAGAGCGGGCGGGTGCTGCAGGCGCCGACGCTCGAGCGGCGGCTGGACGCGGGGACCATCGTGTTTCCCGACGAGGATGGGACGCTCACCGAGGTCCCGGTCACCGGCGGGGCGGTGAAGTTGCAATGGCGCCCGGACTGGGCCGCCCGCTGGACGGCCCTGGAAGTCGACTACGAGATGTCCGGCAAGGACCTGGTGGACTCCTCGCGGATCTCCAGCCGGGTCTGCAAGGTGCTGGGGGGCGAGCCGCCGGAGGGCTTCCACTACGAGCTCTTCATGGACGAGCACAACCAGAAGATCTCCAAGTCGAAGGGCAACGGCCTGACCATGGAGGAATGGCTGCGCTACGGCGCGCCGGAGAGCCTGGCCTACTACATGTTCGTCTCGCCGAAGTCGGCCAAGCGGCTCTACTTCGACGTGATCCCCAAGGCGACTGACGAGTATCTGCAGCACCTCGACGGGTACAACCGTGGCGCGGGCGCGGCCAACCGGCTGGACAACCCCGTCTGGAGCGTCCACGCGGGCGAGCCGCCAGGCAAGAGCTCGCCCGTCTCCTTCTCGCTGCTGCTCAACCTCGTCTCGGCCGCCAACGCCTCGGACAAGACCATCCTCTGGGGGTTCCTCAGCCGCTACCTGCCGGGCGCGACCCCAAAAAGCGAGCCGCTGCTCGACCGGCTGGCCGGGTACGCCCTCAACTACTACGAGGACTTCGTGCTGCCGGCGAAGCAGTTCCGCCCTCCCAGCGACAAGGAGCGCGCCGCCTTCGCCGACCTGGCGGCGCGGCTGCGGCGCCTGCCGGCCGGGCGCCAGGACGCGGAGCTGGTCCAGAACGAGGTCTACGAGGCCGGCAAGGCCGCCGGCTTCGAGCCGCTCCGGACCTGGTTCCAGGCGCTCTACGAGGTGCTGCTGGGCCAGAGCCAGGGCCCCCGATTCGGCTCCTTCGCGGCCATCTTCGGGCTCGACAACACCCTCGGCCTCATCGAGTCCGCCCTGCGGCCGGAGGCTGCGGCGACGAGCAAGCTTGACCTTTGAGCCGGCCAACCCCCTGATTGCGCCGCAAGAGGAGCGGCCCTTAAGGCGACGGCCGGCCGGAGAACGACAGGAAGCGTGCGCTTAAGGTGAGCTTAAGCATGAGCGATCCGACGTCCGGCCCGAAGGGCGGACGCGCCAAACTGCCCTACCGCCTCGCTCCCTGGGTCGCGATGGCGGCGATGGCCGCGGCCGCCGTGTGGCGGCGCGCCAGGAAGTCGCCCGTGGCGCCGGGCGCTCCGGCCCCCCGCCCGCTCACCGCCGAGACGCTGGACGCCGCCGAGCCCGGGCGCGGCCGGGCGGCCTACTGGCCCGTCGCGATCCCGCCGCTCGGCTGGAAGGACATCCTCTGGCGCACCTACCGGGAAATGGGCCGCGACCGGCTTGCGGCCCTGGCCGGAGGCATCACCTACTACATCCTGCTGGCGACCTTTCCGGCCATCGCCGCCTTCGTCTCGCTCTACGGCATCTTCTCCGACCTGAAGACCGTGGAGCATCAGCTGGCGCACCTGTCGGGCATCCTGCCCACCGACGCGGTGCGGCTGATCGGCGACCAGATGGTGCGCCTCACCAGCCAACGGCACGACACCCTGAGCTTCGCCTTCCTGGTCTCCACCCTGCTCTCGGTGTGGAGCGCCAACGCCGGGATGAAGGCGATGGTGGACGCCCTCAACATCACCTTCGACGAGGTCGAGAAGCGCGACTACGTGCGGCGGAGCTTTTTCACCTACCTCGTGACCCTGGGCGCGCTCATCTTCCTGGCCGTGGTGATCAGCGTTCTGGTGGGCGCGCCGGTGTTCCTGAGGGAGCTCGGCTTCCGGCGCCTCAGCCTCTGGTGGGGGATCGTGCGCTGGCTCACCGTCTTCGTGGTCGCCGCCGCCACCTTCACCCTGCTCTACCGCTACGGCCCCAGCCGCCGGCGCGCCCGGTGGCGATGGGTGGCCTTCGGCGGCCTGATCGCGGCGCTGGGCTGGATGGCCGTCTCGCTGGCCTTCTCCTGGTACGTCAACAACGTCGCCCACTTCGGGGTCACCTACGGCTCGCTGGGGGCGATCATCGCCTACATGCTCTGGGTCTGGGTATCGGCCATGGTGGTGCTGACGGGCGCCGAGCTGAACTCGGAGATCGAGCACCAGACGGCGGTGGACACCACGAAGGGGCTTCCCCGGCCCATCGGCGAGCGCGGCGCGGTGATGGCCGACACGGTGGGCAGGGCCTTCACCGTCTCCCCCCACGAGGCGGCCCACTACTGCATCGCCTTCCTCGGCCGCCAGGTAGGCTATGTGCGCGGGTTCTTAAGAAGGATCATCGGGTTCGCCTCGCCCTCCTGACGCGAGGACTTTTTACTCTGGCTCGGGCGAGGCCAGCTTCAACGCCACGGCCGCGAACATCAGCCAGACGAGGTCGTTCTGCACCAGGATCGCCGACTCGGTGACCGTGTGCAGGCTGAAGATCGCCAGGAACGGCAGGGTGAAGTAGCTGGAGGGGCGCTTGAAGACGCCGGCCAGCGTCCGCACCCAGGCGTCCGCGAGGGTGACGGCGGCGGCGCCCAGCCCCAAGTATCCGAGCTCGATCCAGACCGCGAGCCAGCTGTTGTGCGCCTCGCTGACGGCGAAGCCTTGCTCGCGGGAGATCCACGGCAACGGCCCCCAGGGCGAGGTCTCGGTCCAGACCGCGCCGTAGCCGTAGCCGGCAGCCGGACGCTTGGCGATCTGGTGGAGCACCGCGGTCCAGATCCGGGTGCGGCCGGTGAGGCTCTCGTCCTTGCCGACCAGGCGGAAGACGAGCCCCGGATCGAGGATCGAAACGAGAATGGCGGCGACGAGTCCCGTGGCCGCCAGATAGGCCGCCGCCACCGCGCTCACCGGGCCGCGCCGGCCGAGCGCCACCAGCAGCACGCAGACGGCCGCCGCCGCGCAGCAGGCGAGCGAGGTCTTGGACGTCGAGGCGATCACCAGGGCCACGGCGCCCGCCGCCATGGCCGCCCACAGCCAGCGCCGCGGCTTCGAGAGGATGGCCGCCGCCACGAAGACCACGAAGGCCACCGACATGTTGTAGCCGAGGGTGTTCTTGTGGCTCCAGACGCCGCGCCAGGCGCCCGGGAAGTCGACGCTCATCAGCCCGTAGCGCGGCGCCAGCCACACGGTCAGCACGCTGAGCACGAGCGTCACGGCCAAGACGGCGCCGAACACCTCCAGCAGGCGCGGCCAGGCATGGCGCGCGGCGATCGCCATGCCGCAGAGGGTGGTGAAGAGGATGGCGACGGCCCGCCGCTCGGTGACCGCCGGGTCGATGCTCCAGCTCGCCGAGGCGAAGGCCAGCGCGACCAGGACGGCGCAGAACGGCGAGCGAAGGGCCGCCGCGCCCAGCGCTTCCGGTCGGCCGAGGGCGAGGACGAGGCCGACGGCGTAGGCGGGGAAGTAGTAGTTCCTGAGGCTGGCCGAGACGCTCAGCGGCACCATCTGGACGGGGCCGGTGATCAGCATCACCCAGAACTGGCTGAACACCAGGGCGAGGGCCACCGAGGCCCAGAAGACCAGCGCCGCCTCGCCGCGGCCGCGCGTCCAGCGCACGGCGGCGGGGGCCCTGCGTTCGACACGGGCGACCGCCGTCATGGCTGGGACGCAGGCTCGGCGATCATGCGGCGACCGGCTCCGAATCGGGAACCCGAAGCTTACTCCGTCAGAGGGCGCCGACACACGCGGGGACGCGGGATCGGCCTTGGGAAGGGCCGAGTGGGGTCGTGAACTGCTGATGCCGTCACACCGGATCGCGGACGCATCTTTCTCGCCTTTGACAGTTCCTCGCGCCCCACCGTCATGTTCGGCTCACCCTTGTCGAGGCCGAAGAGCGGACCACCGGAAAGCCTTCCCATGCGCGTGTTCCGGTCTCCCCCACGCCAACGCCCCAGAGGAGGTCTGGACCTGTCCGGACCTCCTCTGGGGCGTCGACGCGGATGGCCGCCGAAGCGGCCGCTCCGATCGGCGCGAGGGTTCGGCTAGTCGTGCGGCGTCGAGGCTGCGCCGGCGACGGCGCCCGTGCCGCCACCCACGGCGGCGCCAACCGCCGCGCCAGGGGCGCATCCGATCGGAAGCGTCACGATACACCCGATCGCCGCGCCCACGCCGGCGCCCGTCGCTCCGCCCGCCAGGGCGCGCGCGCCCGGATCCGGGCGCCAACGCCCGCCCTGCTCGTAGTACCCACGGTCGTTGTCCGGGTCGGGGCGCCAGTGCACATGCTCGTCGTTTTGGTGGGCGTCGTACCAATCGGAATTGTAGTAGGTGATCGGCGCGTCGGGCCCATAAGCATACCTTTTGTGCACCCGCCAGCAGTCGCCGTACTGATTACAGGCGACATAGGTCTTTTCGACCGAATCGGCGTTCACCACCATCGGCATCATTGAGCTTAAGCCCATAGTAGCGAGAAACGAACTCAGTGCGAATGCAGAAGTAAGAGTTTTCATAGTATCACCTCTCCTGGCGATGGCCGCAGGCCCGCCGGTTGTCCGTACGGCAACAAACGAGGCGGGAAAGACCTTAGTTCCAGCCACGAAGAGGGAACCCGCGACGATGATGCTGTGACGGGAGCGCCATTCGGCGTCGGCCCGACGGCGGATCGAGGCCGACCACCGGTGGTTCCGGGGGCTCTCTTGCGCCTGGGAGGGGGCTGGGGCTAGGCCGTTTGGACCCCAGTCGGCTAGTGGACGCGAGGCTGTCGGAATATCCGCAGATTTGCGGAGCGCCGGCCCGTCAGCACCCGCAGCCGCGGGCTCCGGTGGTCGTAGGGATCATCGAGAGGCGGGAACGGCGACTGTCGGATCGAGAAGAGCCCCCGGCGCTCAGTCCGGGAGCTCTCCTTCGCTCCGTGGGGATCAGAGCGACAAGGCCGCCCTGACGGTCCGTGCTCACCTCAGGCTGCGACTGGCTTCCTCCAAGCTGCGCTGGGACCGGC
Source organism: Caulobacteraceae bacterium (assembly GCA_019247715.1). Lineage (GTDB taxonomy): Bacteria > Pseudomonadota > Alphaproteobacteria > Caulobacterales > Caulobacteraceae > Acaudatibacter. Next base: position 27,177 of record JAFBAO010000006.1, on the reverse strand, counting down.
TGACGATGGTCTGTCCCGCATGCACCGCCTCCTCAAACGCTCGACGGACAAGCTTGCTCTGCACCGACGCGACGTCGTGCACGGAGCGACAGCTGGTCAACTCGCGGAAGGCTTCCAGGTTCGCCTCCATGCCTCGACGCGCCAGATCGAGCCACTCACGCGAGGCCTCCTGGGCGGCGATAGTCAGTCCCGCCCCGGCCTGCGACGCGGCCTGGATGTTCTGGGCCATCTCCTCCGGCTCGCCCTGCGCGCCGTCCAGGCTGAAGGTTTCGGTCATAACCTTCGCGAGGCTCTCGAAAGCGCGGGTAGTCGTCTGCAGGCCGATCTTCATGGCCTGCTGTGCGGATTCGACGTTGCGCTCTATGAGTTGCGCGTTGACTCGGGCGGCCGTGCGGGCCGCCTGGACGCCTTGCTCGGCGGAGAAGTCGAGCCTGTCCGGCTCGCGCCCCCGCATATCGCCCCGGCCCTCGCTCCTGGTCTGCGCGCCCGGGGCTTTTCCTTCCGGCGCGTTCGATTGGTCCGCCATGGTGGTGCTCTGCTCACTGTTCGATTTGCCAAGGACCCCGCCAGCAGATTCAAAACATCGTCTCGCGCACGGCGTTCCGAGCTTCACGGCCAGGAAAACGGTTCGCGAGTGATTATCGAACGTTTCGCCAACATCGACGTTCGAATTGGATGCCCCGCCGGAGCAACAGCGCCCGTCGTCGGGACGAAATCGCCAGGCTGCGCGACCACCGGCGCGTTCTGACCGGCCTCGCGCAATCCGCCGCCGCGAGCCTCGATCTGCAATCCTTTCTGGATGAGGCGATCCTACGGGTCGCCGCGACCCTCGAGATCGAGCGCGCCAAGCTGCTGCGCTACCGGCGGGAGCACAACGACCTCCTGATGGAAGCCGGGGTCGGATGGGATCCAGGGATCGTCAATAGCGCGGCGTTCGCGACCGACCTCGCCTCGTCGGTGGGACGGGCATTCCAGACTGGCCAGCCGGTGGTGGTCTCGGACATGCGCCACGGCGCCGAGTTCCGCCAATCCGAAGTCTTGCAGACCCACGGCATCGTGTCGCTGATGAATGTGCCGATCCTCGTCGGCGGGGCCGCCTGGGGTGTCATCGAAGTCGACAGCGCCATCCCGCGGGACTTCGACGACGACGAGGTCACCTTCATGGCCGCAGTCGCCGCCCTGGTCGGCCTGACGATCCGGCGAGCGGACGAGGAGGCCGGACGGGAGCGCGCTGCGATCTCCATGGTTCAGGAGATCGAGAAACGTGAATTGCTGCTGCGCGAGATGCAGCATCGCGTGAAGAACAACTTCCAGACCATCCTTGGCATGATCGCTCTGCGCATGCCGGCTGCGTCTACGGAAGTGGGGCGCGACCTGCTGAACAAGATCGCCAACGGGATCATGGCGATGTCGCTGGCCCACGATCAGCTCTCACCGGGCCGCACAGGCGAGGTCGTGGGCCTGGCGGCCTATCTGCGGGTGCTCTCCAGCGCCTTCGTGCCCATCAGCGACAAGGTCACCATCGAGGTGAAATGCGATGAGGCGAACGTCTCCATTGAACAGGCTGTCGCCGTCGGCCTGATCGTCAACGAACTGGTCACCAACAGCCTCAAGCACGCCTTCGGCCCCGACGGCGGCGCCATCCGCGTGGAGTTGCATGCGGCAGGTCCGCGCCGGATGGCCACCCTCACCGTAGCTGACACCGGCAAGGGCCATGGCGAGCGTGGTGAGAGCGACGGATCGGGGTCGAAGCTGGTCAAGGCGCTGGCGGCGCAGGTGCGCGGCGAGCTCGTGCGAACCAGATCCCCTGAAGGATTCGCCACCAGTCTGCATTTTGTCCCCCGGGCCCGCTAACAGGGCAGTCGTTCGCCCCGCTGCACGACAAGCCCCGTCAGCCGCCGTCCTCCAGGCTCGCCAGCCGGGCGGCCTGGTCCTCGGCGATCAGGGGGCCGATCACCTCGTCCAGCGCCTCGCCCTCGACGATCTTGGGCAGGTTGTAGAGGGTGAGCCCGATCCGGTGGTCGGTGACCCGCCCTTGCGGGAAGTTGTAGGTGCGGATCCGCTCGGAGCGGTCGCCGGAGCCCACCTGGCTGCGCCGCGCCTCCGAGCGCTCGGCAGCCAGCGCCTCGCGCTTCTGCTCGTAGAGCTTGGCCTTGAGCACCTTCATGGCCCGGGCTCGGTTCTGGTGCTGCGACTTCTCGGACGAGGTCACCACGATGCCGGTGGGCAGGTGGGTGATGCGGACCGCCGAGTCGGTCTTGTTCACGTGCTGGCCGCCGGCCCCCGACGAGCGGTAGGTGTCGATCCGCAGGTCGGCGTCGTTGATCTCGATGTCCACGTCCTCGGGCTCGGGCAGCACCGCGACGGTGGCGGCCGAGGTGTGGATGCGGCCCTGCGCCTCGGTCTCGGGCACCCGCTGCACCCGGTGGACGCCGCTCTCGAACTTGAGGCGCCCGAACACACCCTCGCCGGAGATGGAGGCGATGATCTCCTTGTAGCCCCCCGCCTCCCCCTCCGAGGCGCTTTCCACCTCGACCTTCCACCCATGCCCCGCCGCATAGCGCTGGTACATCCGGAAGAGGTCGCCGGCGAACAGGGCCGCCTCGTCGCCCCCCGTCCCGGCCCGCACCTCCAGGATGGCCGAGGCGTTCTCGTCGGCGTCGCGGGGGGCGAGCTTCAGGGCCAGGGCCCGCTCCAGCTCCGGCAGGGAGGCGTCCAGCGCCGCCAGCTCCTCGCGGGCGTAGCCGGCCAGCGGGGCGTCTTCGGACCCGGCCATCTCCTCGGCCTCGGCCCGGTCGGCGCGGACCTTGGCGAGCTCGGCGGCCGCATCGGCCACCGGCTTCAGCTCGGCGTGTTCCTTGGCGAGCCGGACGATCTCCGCCCCGTCCGAGGCGGCCGCCATCCGCGCCTCCACCTCGTGGAAGCGGTCCAGCACCTGATCGAGCCTGGCCTGCGGCAGACGCATGGGATCCTTCGCAAATCGCGGACGCCCCTCTAGCCCGGCCCGGGCCCGGCGTCACGCCGCGCGCAGCCGGCACGCGGCTTGCTCACCACCCCTCCCATGCAGCCGGCCCGGACGGACATCGCCCTGCGCGCCCGGCCCTGTTCCGGAACCGGACAGGGGGCCGCCGCTCGGGTCAGCATCGTGATCCCCACCCAGAGACGGCCCTCCGGCCTAGCGCGCGCCGTCCGCTCGGCCTTCCGCCAATCCGGCGTCCGCTTGGCCGAGCTCGAGCTGGTGATCGTCGACAACGACGAGACACCCTCGGCCGAGCCCTTGGCCCGGGCCCTGGCGGCCGAGGCGCCTTTCCACCTCGTCTACGTCCACGAGCCGGCCCCTGGGGTCTCGAACGCCCGCAACGCGGCCCTGGCGGTGGCGACCGGCGGACTGATCGCCTTCCTCGACGACGACGAGGAAGCCTTCCCCGGCTGGCTCGCGGCCCTGCTCCGGACCCAGGCCCGGTTCGAGGCCGACGTGGTGTTCGGGCCGGTGCGCGGCCGGGCCCCCGAACGGGTGGGCGATCACCGCCTCTACCTGGAGCGGTTCTTCTCGCGGGAGGGGCCGTCGGAAGAGGGGCTGATCGCGCACTACTACGGCTGCGGCGACAGCCTGCTGCGCCGGGCGGCCCTGCCGCATCCTGGCCGGCCGTTCGCCGAGGGCCGCAACCGCACCGGGGGCGAGGACGACCTGCTGTTCGCCGCCATGAAGCGGGCGGGCGCCCGGTTCGCCTGGGCCCCGGACGCCCTGGTGTACGAGGATCCGACGCCCGAGCGGCTGACACTCGGCTACGCCCTCGCCCGCGCCTTCGCCTATGGCCAGGGACCGACCCGCGCCTGCGTCACCGGCCGGCGCGATGTGGCCGGCGTCGCCTACTGGATGAGCGTCGGCCTCGGCCAGGCGCTCGTCTTCGGCCCGATCGCCGCCGGCAAGTGGCTGACGCGCGCCCCCGACCGGGCGCTGGCGCTCGACCGGGCCGTCCGGGGCCTCGGCAAGACCTTCTGGTGGGGCCCGTTCTGCCGCGACTTCTATGGGGCCCCCGCGCCCAGGCCCCGTAGCGGGCCCAGGGCCGCTACAGCAGGCGGATCTCCCGCAGGCGCTCTTGCAGGTATCCACGGGCGGTGATCGGGGTGGGGTAGCGGTTCGGCCGCCCCGGACCCACGCAGGAGGGCAGGGTCTCGATCACATAGTCCGGCGCGAAATGCAGGAAGAAGGGCGTGGAGTAGCGCGCCGCGCCGCGCCGCTTCGGGGTCGGATTGACCACGCGGTGGGTGGTCGAGGGCAGCACGTGGTTGGTCAGGCGCTGCAGCATGTCGCCGATGTTGCAGACCACCGCCCCCGGCGGCGGGTTGATCGGGGTCCAGGCGCCGTCGCGCCCGCGGATCTGAAGGCCCCCCTCCTCGGCCCCCAGCAGCAGGGTGATGGTGTTGATGTCCTCGTGCGGGGCGGCGCGGAGGTTCGGCCCTTCGAAGCCGGCGGGCGGGTAATGCAGCAGGCGTAGGACGCTGTCGCCCAGATGCGTGGTCGGGGCGAAGAACCGCCGCTCCAGCCCGAGGCGCCGGGCGATGGCTTCCAGAAGGGCGTCGCCAAGCCCCTCCAGGGCCTCGTAGAGCCACAGCGTCGCCTCCCGGAACCCGGAGACCTCCGCCGGCCAGACGTTCGCCAGGCCGCCGGCCTCCGCGCAGCTCTCGCGGCCGACGTGCCAGAACTCTTTGAGATCGAAATCCGCCGCGCCCTTGGCCGTCTCTACCCCGAAAGGCGTGTAGCCCCGCTGACCGGCCGCGCCGCGGATCCGGTAGCGAAGCTTCACCGCCTCGGGAAGGGCGAAGAAACGCTTGGCGGCCTCGAGGGCCGTGGTGATCCTGGCATCGTCCAGGCCGTGGTCGCTCACCACCGCGAAGCCCCAGCGTTCGAAGGAGGCGCCGAGCGCAGCCGCGAAGGCGTCGAAATCCGCGCTATAGAGACAGAACGAGACCGGCGCCACGGCGCTTGTCGCTGCGATTTCACTCATCTACACCCGGCCCCGGCGCGGTTCTGCCGCGTTTGCGCGATAGGCCCGCGTGCGCGGACGGGCGGCGGTTGAAGTCGCCTTCCATCGGCGCCACAGCTGGCGTTGTGCAGTGCGGGAGATTTCATGGTCAACAAGCTGCGTGACGCCGCCGGCCAGGCCCTGGAAGGGGTCCTGTTCGACGGCATGACGATCATGGCCGGCGGATTCGGCCTCTGCGGCATCCCCGAGATGCTGATCGCGGCCTTGCGGGATTCGGGCGTGAGGAACCTGACGGTCATCTCCAACAACTGCGGGGTCGACGACTTCGGCCTCGGCGTCCTGCTGGCCAGCGGCCAGATCCGCAAGATGATCTCCTCCTACGTCGGGGAGAACAAGCTGTTCGAGCAGCTCTATCTTTCGGGCGGGGTGGAGGTGGAGTTCAATCCCCAGGGCACGCTGGCCGAGCGCATCCGGGCCGGCGGCGCCGGCATCCCGGCCTTCTACACCAGGACCGGCGTCGGCACCCAGGTGGCCGAGGGCAAGGAGGTGCGCGAGTTCGACGGCGCGCTCTACGTGATGGAGCGGGGGCTGGTGGCGGACCTTTCCATCGTCAAGGCCTGGAAGGGCGACGCCGAGGGCAATCTCGTCTATCGGAAGACGGCGCGGAACTTCAATCCGATGATCGCCAGCGCCGGCCAGGTCACCATCGCCGAGGTCGAGCATCTGTTCGCGGTCGGAGATCTCGATCCGGACCACATCCACACGCCGGGGATCTTCGTCGACCGGATTCTCGAGGGCCACGGCTACGAAAAACGGATCGAGCGGCTAACCACCCGGCCGCGGGCGAAGGCCGGCGCGGGCGCCGGAGAGGAAGTCTGATGGCCTGGACCCGCGAGGAGATGGCCGCGCGCGCGGCCCGGGAGCTCAAGGACGGCTACTACGTCAACCTCGGCATCGGCATCCCGACCCTGGTGGCCAACTACATCCCGCCCGGGATCACGGTGACGCTGCAGAGCGAGAACGGCATGCTGGGCATGGGCCCCTTCCCCTACGAGGGCGAGGCCGACCCGGACGTCATCAACGCCGGCAAGCAGACCGTCACCGAGTTGCCTTCGACCTCCTATGTCTCCTCGGCCGACAGCTTCGCCATGATCCGCGGCGGCCACATCAAGCTTTCGATCCTCGGCGCGATGCAGGTGGCCGAAAACGGCGACCTCGCCAACTGGATGGTGCCCGGCAAGATGGTCAAGGGCATGGGCGGGGCCATGGACCTGGTGGCCGGCGTGCCCCGGGTGGTCGTGGTGATGGAGCACACCGAGAAGTCCGGGGCGCCGAAGCTGGTGAAGCGCTGCTCCCTGCCGCTCACCGGCGCCGGGGTGGTGGACCTGCTGATCACCGAGCTCGGAGTGTTCGACGTAGCCCGCGGCGCGCGCGCCGTGCGCCTCGTCGAGCTCGCCCCCGGCGTCACCCGCGACGAGGTGGCCGCCAAGACCGAGGCGGCGTTCGAGACGGCGCTCTGATCCTCAGGGCGGCGGGAAGTTCGTCCGCGCCCAATCGTAGGCGGCTTCGATCGCCGCCGCGTGTTGGCGCACTCCGGCGTCCGATTCTGGGTGGGTGATCACCAGGCCGATATTCTCCTCGATCGCCCGGACGATCATGGCGCCGACCTCAATCGGTTCCAGAATGCGGCCTGTCGGGCGGGCGGCGGATCCGCCCGGCAAATCTTCGGAGCGGTCGCTTCCCGCCGCGCGGGTGGTCTCGGCCAGCCGAGTCCTGACCCCTCCCGGACAGACCACGCTCACCCCGACTCCCGACGGCCCGAGCTCGATCCTGAGCGTCTCGCTCAGACCGACGACCCCGAACTTTGCAGCGACGTAGGCTCCGATCGTCGGGATCGGCATGAGGCCGGCGACCGAGGCGATGTTGACGATGTGGCCGAGCCCCCGCTCCGCCATGCCCGGCGCGAAGGCCGACACGCCGTTGTAGACGCCGGTTAGGTTTATGCGGATCAGCCGGTCGAAGCTTTCCGGCTGCATGGCGGCCAGCGAGCGGCCGTCCGGACCGATGCCGGCGCTCTGGACCAGGATGTCGACCTGGCCGAAGCGCGCCTCCGCCTCCGCACGCGCGCGCGCCCAGGCGCTGCGATCGGACACGTCGAGCTGTACGGCCAGGCTCTCCGCCGCCACCGTCGGCTGCGCCAGCGCCAGCTGCCTCGCGTCGATGTCGGCGAGCACGATCCGCACGCCCCGCGACGCCAGCGCCTGCGCCGCGCCCAGGCCGATGCCGCTCGCGCCCCCGGTGACGAGCGCCACGCGCCCAGCAAGCTCGGTCATGGCGGCCATGCTGTTCCTCCCACCACCCGGAAATGAGGTCGGTCTACGGCATCTGCCGGTAGGCGCCGCCGTCCACCCGGATCACCTCGCCGGTGACGAAGGCGGAGGCCTCGGTGGCCAGCCAGAGCGCCGGCCCGACGTAGTCTTCGGGGTAGCCCGGCCGCCCCAGCGGATAGCCGCGCCCCGCCTCGCGCTGGCGCTCCTCCGACCAGGCCTTGGCGATGTCGGTCATCACCGCGCCGGGCAACAGGCAGTTGGAGCGGACCTTGGGGCCGTAGGCCTCGGCGATGGCGATGGTGAGGGCGTTCAGGCCAGCCTTTGCGCAGGCGTAGACGATCTCGCGCGAACCCGGGCGCAGCGAGCCGATGGAGCCGATGTTGATGATCGAGCCGCCATCGCCGGCCGCCATGCGCGAGCCGAACGCCACCGCGAGGCGGAAGGGACCTTTCAGGTTCACCCCCTGCACCTTGTCGTAGTAGGCCTCGGTGATGTCCTCGACCTTGTCGTAGAGCGGCGACATGCCGGCGTCGTTGACCAGCACGTGGCAGCGCCCGAAGGCGGCGTAAGTCGCCTCGACCAGGGCGTCGCAGTCGCTCCACTCTCCCACGTGGCAGCGCACCGCCAGGGCGCGGCGGCCTGTGGAGGCCTCGACTTCGCGGGCGACCTCCTCGCAGTTGTCCAGCTTGCGGCTGGCGATGACCACGTCGGCGCCGGCCACGGCGAACCCCTGGATGATGGCGCGGCCGACGCCCCGGCTGCCGCCGGTGACGACGGCCACCTTGCCGGTGAGATTGAACGTGAGGCTCATGCGGATCTCCTTCGCTTGGCGGGCAGGTCCAGGCCCGCCAGTCCGTCCTCCAGGAGGCGAAGCGCCCTGGAGATGTGTTCGGCCGGATCGCCCTGGCCGCCGCTGGAGAGCCAGCGGTTGAACGAGGCGCCGGCCACCGCGCCGACGGCCACGGCGACGGTCTCCAGGCGCGGATCGGAAGCATCAAGGCCCATGCGCTCGGCCAGGAGCGCGATCACCGGGCCCCGGTCGACCGTCGACTCGCCGTTCAGCCGCACGCGCAGGGCCCGCGAAGAGGCCAGGAAGCGGTTCGACCGCAGGACCTGGTCGCGGTCTTCCGGCGCCACGTGGGAGGTGGCGATGTAGGCTTCCCGGAGCGCGGTGACCGGGCCCTCGTCCGCGGGCCGCGCCGCCAGGGCGGTCACGAGGCGCGCGTGGATCTGCCGCTGGTAGCGCACCAGCAGCTCTTCCTTGTTGGCGAAGTAACGGAAGAAGGTGCGCGAGGAGATGCCGGCGGCGTCGGCGATCTGCTCGACGGTGACCGCGTCGAACCCCTCGCTGTCGAAGAGCCGCATCGCGGCGGCGGCGATCTCGCGCTCCACCAGCCGCCGCTGCTTGTCGCGCAGCCCCTCCTTCACCTGCGTTCGCCCCTCGCGAACTGGGCGGCGGTCGCGAACAGGCGGTCCACCGTGGCGCCCACGGTGTTCTCGCTGTCGGGAATCTCGGCCTTCTTGCCGCGGGCGTAGCCGCCCTCGAGAATGACGCCCAGCTTGAACAGGGACAGCGCCTCGTAATAGGCGAGGGCCGAGAGATCCCGGCCGGAAGCCTCGGCGTAGCGGGCCGCCATCTGGGCCCGGGTCGGATAGCCGGCCAAGGCTTCCTCGTCGCGGATCGGGCCCTGTTCGCCCGGCTCGACCCAGCGGGCCAGAAGGTGGCCGAAGTCCAGCAGCGGGTCGCCGATGGTGCCGGTGTTCCAGTCGATGATCGCGGCCAGCCGCACCGGCTTGCCGTGGCCGACCATGACGTTGAAGGGGCTGTAGTCGCCGTGCATGATCGCCGCCGGGCTCATGGGCGGGCGGTTGGCCTCCAGCCATGCGGCCAGAAAGTCCTCCTCGGCGATCTTGCGCACCCGATAGCCGTCCAGCTGGCCAAGCCAGCGCGGCACCTGGCGTTCCAGAAAGCCGTCGGGCTTGCCCAGGGTCTGGAGGCCCTTGGCGCGCCAGTCGACCTTGGCGAGCTCCACCAGTCCATCCACGTAGGCCATGCCCAGATCGAACATGGCCTTCGGGTCCGAGGCGATGTCCGCCGGGATGCCGGCGCCGGGGCAGAAGCCGTCGACCAGGTCCATGACCATGAAGGTGGCGCCCAGCACCGCCGGGTCGGCGCAGAAGAGCCGCGGGGTGGGATGCGGAGTCGACGTGCCCTCCAGCGCTTGCAGGATCCGCCATTCCCGCTCGGTGTTGGCCGCCGAGGGATGGTTCTTCACCGCCGGCGGCCGCCGCAACACCCACTGATGGGCGCCGCGCCGGATGATGAACAGGGCGTTGCCGATGCCGATGCCGATGCCGATGCGCTCGGCGGTGAGGCGCTCGCCGCGTCCCGGGAGCTGGTCGCCGATCCAGGCGTCCAGGACGGCGAGGTCGAGATCGATGGTTTCGGTGCTCATCGGGCGTACCGCTGGCGTTGGGGGCGCCGCTGCATGACGCCGTTCATGCCACTGTATGACAAGTCTGTCGTTGTGCGACATGACGAATTCTCGTGGCCCGAATGCGTGGTCGGCGCCGCGTCGGCGCTTGAATCGCGGCCCGGCGGACCCAATCTCGACCGCATGAGAAATGCGCGCGCCTTCGCCGCGATCGCCCTGGCCGGCCTCCTCGGCGCGAGCCAGGCCAGCGCCGGCGCCCTGCAGACCGCGATCTTCGCCGGCGGCTGCTTCTGGTCGATGCAGCACGCCATGGAGGAGGTCCCCGGCGTCGTGAAGGTGGTCGCCGGCTACACCGGCGGGCATGTATCGCGGCCAACCTACGCGGACGTCACCACCGAGACCACCGGCCACTACGAATCGGTTCTGGTCACCTTCGATGCGGCCAGGATCGGCTATGCCGACCTCGTCGGCCGCTACTTCCGCCGGACCGACCCCACCGACGGGCGCGGCCAGTTGTGCGACCAGGGTCCGTCGTACCGGCCGGCCATCTTTGTCGCGAACCCGGCCCAGCGGGCGGCGGCCGAACAGGTGAGGGCCAAGGTCGGCGCCGAGCTCAAGCGCCCGATCGCCACCGCCATCCTCCCGGCCCAGGCCTTCTGGCCCGCCGAGGGCTACCATCAGGACTACGCCCGCAAGAACCCGGCCCAGTACGGCGCCTACGCCAGGGGCTGCATGGGCTTTGCGGGCGGCCGGGAAGCCGCCCTCGCCGCGGTCTGGCGCGACCGGGGCTGACCGCCCGCGGGCGCTCTTTTCTTTTCCGCAGGCTTCCTATCTAAGCCGGCCATGACCGGTCCCGTCCCCTCCGAATGGTCTTCGCACCGGGCGACGTGGCTTGGCTTTCCGAGCCATGCGGCGCTCTGGGAGGACGACCTGGCGGCCGCCCAGCAGGAGGTCGCCGCCCTGGCGCTGGCGTTGGCTGGGAGCGGCGGCGAGCGGGTGCGGCTGCTGGTCTGCGGCGCGCGGCAGGCCGCCGAGCGGCTGCTGGACGGGGCGGCCGGCGTCGAGATCGTGGATGGGACGTTCGGCGACGTCTGGCTTCGCGACACCGCCCCGATCTTCCTCGGGCCCGCGCAGGCGGCGGCCTTCCGCTTCAACGGCTGGGGCGGCAAGTACGTGCTCGCCGGCGACGAGACGGTGGGCGAGCAGGTGGCGGCGGACGCCGGCGCCGCCCTGGCGCGCCACGATTTCGTGCTGGAAGGCGGGGCCCTGGACCACGACGGCGAGGGGACGGTCCTCACCACCCGCCAGTGCCTCCTCAACCCTAACCGCAACCGCGGCTGGACCGAGGCGGTCGCCGAGCAAGCGCTTCGCGAGGCCCTGGGCGCACGCAAGGTGATCTGGCTGGGCGACGGCCTCCTCAACGACCACACCGACGGCCACGTCGACAACCTCGCCCGCTTCGTGGCGCCGGGCGTGGTGGCCGCCCCGGTGGCGTTCGGCGTCGACGACCCGCACGCGCGCATCTACGACGACGCCGCCGAGAGCCTGGCGCGGGCCGCCGACGCGGCCGGAAGGCGCCTGCGCATCGTGCGGATCCCGGCCCCGGGGCGGGTGCGCGGCGATGACGGCGTCTGGGCGCCCGCCTCGCACATGAACTTCATCATCGCCAACCGGGCGGTTCTGGTCCCGATCTACAACGAGCGGGCCGGCGCCCTGGCCATCGAGGCGCTCGAGGCGATCTTCCCCGATCGGCGGGTGATCGGCCTCTCCGCGCGCGCCCTGCTCACCGGCGGCGGCGCCTTCCACTGCATCAGCTGCCAGGAGCCGGCCTGATGGCGCGGACCCTTTCCCTCGCCGTCATCCAGGCGGCCTATGGCGACGACCAGGGCGCCAACATCGCCAAGACCGCCGAATTCGTCCGCGAAGCCGCCGGGCGTGGGGCCAACGTGGTCCTGCCCTCCGAGCTTTTCCAGGGACCCTACTTCTGCGTCGCCCAGGAGGAGCGCTGGTTCGCGAAGGCCCATCCCTGGCGCGAGCACCCTTGCGTCACCGCCCTCGCGCCGCTCGCCGCCGAGCTAGGCGTCGTGCTGCCGATCTCGATCTTCGAGCGTGAGGGGCCCCACTACTTCAACAGCCTGGTGATGGTGGACGCCGACGGCGCGCCGCTCGGCGTCTACCGCAAGAGCCACATCCCGGACGGGCCCGGCTACCAGGAGAAGTACTACTTCCGTCCCGGCGACACGGGCTTTCGGGTCTGGGACACCCGCTTCGGGCGCCTGGGCGTCGGCATCTGCTGGGACCAGTGGTTCCCGGAAGCCGCCCGGGCCATGGCGCTCATGGGCGCCGAGGCCCTCCTCTATCCCACCGCCATAGGCTCCGAACCGCACGATCCCAGCCTCGACACCGCCGCGCCCTGGCGCCGGGCGATGCAGGGACACGCCGTCTCCAACGTGATCCCGGTGGCGGGCGCCAACCGCACCGGCTTCGAGCCCTGGCCCGGCTATCCTGGCGGCGGCCAGCGGTTCTACGGATCAAGCTTCCTCTCCGATCACCGCGGCGATCTCGTCGCCGAGCTCGGGCGGGATGAGGAGGGGCTGGCCATGGCGCGCTTCGATCTCGATTTCCTGGCCGCGCACCGGGCCGCCTGGGGCTTCTTCCGGGATCGGCGGCCCGACCTCTATGGCCCCCTGGTGCGCGGACGGCCGACGTGATCGAGACGCCGCGGCTGATCCTCAGGGATTGGCGCGCGGCGGATCTTGCGCCCTTCGCGGCCATGAGCGCCGACCCGGCGGTGATGGAGACGCTCGGCGGCGCGCTGCTCACGCAGGCCCAGTCCCGAGCCTTCATCGAGAGCGCTGAGGCGCAGATCGCCCGGCGCGGCTTCGGGCGCTGGGCTGTGGAGCGGCGCGAGGACGGCGCGTTCATCGGCGTCGTGGGGCTCGCCCCGGTCGGGAAGGACGTTCCTCTCGGCGGCTTCGAGATCGCCTGGCGCCTCGCCCGCAACGCCTGGGGCTTCGGCTACGCCACGGAGGCCGCCCGAGCCGCTCTCGCCGAGGCTTTCGAACGCGGCGGCCTCCAGCAGGTCTGGGCCTTCACCAGCGTCCCCAATCTCCGCTCCCAGGCGGTGATGGGCCGGCTGGGCCTGACCCGCCGCGCGGATCTGGACTTCGATCATCCCGCCCTGCCGCGGCGTCACCCGCAGCGCCCCCACATGGTCTGGGCGGCGCTCCCGCAGCCAGCCCCGCCCGCGTCCTCGGCCTGAGGGGAAATCGGGGAACCGGCCGCAGGCTGGCCCGTTGCCCGATGGGGCGCTGGAGGACCGGCGGCGCCGACGCCGGCGGTCACGCGCCCACTGGAGCCTCCGGTGACGCTCGAATCTGCATCCACCCGGTCCGTCCCGAGGGCCGACACGCCGCGCGGGGATATCGACACCCGGGCGATCAATACGCTCAGAACCTTCGCCATCGACGCGGTGGAGAAGGCCCAGTCCGGCCACGCCGGCGCGCCCATGGGGCTGGCCCCCGTGGCGCATACGCTCTGGACCCGGTTTCTCCGCTACGACCCGACGCGGCCCGACTGGCCGGGCCGCGACCGGTTCGTGCTCTCCAACGGCCACGCCTCGATCCTGCTCTACGGCCTGTTGCACCTGGCCGGCGTCCGGCGCCTGGGCGCCGACGGGCGCCCCACCGGGGAGCCCGCCGTCAGCCTCGAGGACATCGAGCAATTTCGCCAGATCGACAGCGTCACCGCCGGCCATCCCGAACACGGGCTGACGACCGGGGTGGAGACCACCACCGGCCCGCTCGGGCAGGGGGTCGGCGACAGCGTCGGCATGGCCATCGCCGAGCGCTGGCTCGCCGCCCGCTACAACCGGCCGGGCCTCACGCTCTTCGACTACAACGTCTACGCCATCTGTAGCGACGGCGACCTCATGGAGGGCCTCTCGGGGGAAGCGGCCTCGCTGGCGGGCCATCTGAAGCTTTCGAACCTCTGCTGGATCTACGACGACAACCAGGTGACCATCGAGGGGGGCACGGCGCTCGCCTTCGACGAGGACGTGAACCGGCGGCTCGAGGGCTACGGCTGGGCGACCGAGACCGTCGCCGACGCCAACGATTGCGAGGCCTTCGCCGGCGCCGTCGAGCGGTTCCTGGAGCGCGACGATCGGCCGACCCTCATCCGCGTGAGGAGCGTCATCGGCTACGGCTCCCCCCACAAGCAGGGCACGTCGAAGATCCACAGCGATCCGATCGGTGCGGACGAGGTGAAGCTCACCAAGGCCGCCTACGGCTGGCCCGAGGACGCCCAGTTCCTAGTCCCGGGCGGCGTGCGCGAGCGCTACGAGCAGACCCTGGGCGTCCGGGGGCGGGAGCTGCGCACCGAGTGGGAGAGCCTCAAGCGCCGCTATGACGGCGCCCACGCGGACCTCGCCGAGCAGCTTCGGCTGATGTGGGCGGGCGAGCTCCCGCCGGGCTGGGACCGCGACCTGCCCAGTTTCCCCGCCGATCCGAAGGGGATCGCGACCCGCGAGGCCTCCGGCAAGGCGCTGGAGGCGCTGGCCGAAAAGGTCCCTTGGTTGTTCGGCGGCTCGGCCGACCTTGCTCCCTCCACCAAGACCCTGGTGAAGGCGGATGGGGGCGGCGACTTCGAGGCCGGCCGCTACGGCGGGCGCAATCTGCACTTCGGCGTCCGCGAGCACGTCATGGGCGCCTCGGCCAACGGTCTCGCGCTGGCGGGCCTTCGCCCGTACACGGGCACCTTCCTGATCTTCAGCGACTACATGCGCCCGCCCATGCGGCTCGCCGCGATGATGGATCTGCCGGTGACCTACGTGTTCACCCACGACTCCATCGGCCTCGGGCAGGACGGGCCGACCCACCAGGCCGTCGAGCAGCTGGCGGGCCTGCGGGCCATCCCGAACATGCTGGTGGTGCGCCCCTGCGACGCCAACGAGACGACCGAGGCCTGGCGGGTCATCCTTGGGCAGCGGCGCCGCCCCGCCTGCCTGGCCCTTTCGCGCCAGGCGCTCCCCACCCTGGACCGAAGCCGCTACGCCTCCGCGGCGGGCCTGGCGCGCGGCGCCTATGTGCTCGCGGACGCCAATGGGGGCGCGCCGGAGGTGATTTTGATGGCGACCGGCAGCGAGGTGTCGCTGTGCGTGGCCGCTTATGAGAAACTGACCACGGAAGGGATCAAGGCGCGGGTGGTCTCGATGCCGTCGTGGGAGCTCTTCGAGGCGCAGGACCGCCCCTATCGCGAGGCCGTCCTGCCCCCGACGGTGAGCGCACGGGTGGCGGTGGAGGCGGCCTCGCCCATCGGCTGGGACCGCTACGCGGGTCCGACCGGTGAGATCATCGCCATGCGCAGCTTCGGCGCCTCGGGGCCGATCGCCGCGGTGATGGCGAAGTTCGGATTCACCGCCGACCACGTGCGGGCGGCGGCGATGGCGCAGCTCGAGGGGCGGAGGCGATCGGAATGACTAACCGGCTGAGAAAGCTGGAGGACGCCGGCCAGTCGATCTGGCTGGATTTCCTGCACCGCCGGATCTTCGAGAACGGCGAGCTGAAACGGCTGATCGACGACGACGGCCTGAAGGGGATGACCTCCAATCCCGCGATCTTCGAGAAGGCGATCGCCGAAGGCGACTACTACGCCCCCGCCTTCGAAGCGTTCCAGTCGGACGCCGACCACGGCGTGACGGAGATCTACGAGCACCTGGCGGTGGCGGACATCCGGTCCGCCGCCGACCTGCTGCGTCCGGTCTACGGCGCCACCGGCGGGCGCGACGGCTACGTGAGCCTGGAATGCTCGCCCTATCTGGCCAACGACACCGAGGCCACGATCGCCGAGGCGCTCAGGCTGCGCGCCACCGTGGACCGGCCGAACCTCATGGTGAAGGTTCCCGCCACGCCGGCCGGCCTGCCGGCCATCCGCGCCCTCACCGCCCAGGGGGTGAACGTCAACATCACCCTGCTGTTCTCGGTGGAGGTCTATGAGCAGGTGGCCGAGGCCTTCATCTCCGGCCTCGAGGAGCGGCTCGAGGCCGGCGGCGAGATCTCGCAGGTCGCCAGCGTGGCGAGCTTCTTCGTCAGCCGCATCGACTCGGCGGTGGAGAAGCGGCTCGAAAAGCTGGGCGACCGGGCGGCCGCCGAGCGGCTGAAGGGCAAGGTGGCGATCGCCAACGCCAAGATCGCCTATTCCCGCTACCAGGCCCTGTTCTCCGGCGAGCGCTGGGAGAGGCTGGCGCGCGCCGGCGCCCAGACCCAGCGGGTGCTCTGGGCCTCCACCAGCACCAAGGACCCCACGCTGCCGGACACCCTCTACGTCGAGGCCCTGGTTGGCCGCGACACCGTCGACACCCTGCCGCCCGCCACCATGGACGCCTTCCGCGACCACGGCCGGGTGACGGCGGACGCGGTGGAGCACGACCTGGCCGACGCGCGCCGGAGCCTCGCCGACCTCGAAGCGGCGGGCGTTTCCCTGAAAGCGGTCACCGAGCACCTGGTGGAGGACGGCGTCGCCCAGTTCGCGGACGCGTTCGACCGGCTGTTCGCCGC
Source organism: Caulobacteraceae bacterium (assembly GCA_019247715.1). Lineage (GTDB taxonomy): Bacteria > Pseudomonadota > Alphaproteobacteria > Caulobacterales > Caulobacteraceae > Acaudatibacter. The sequence goes on along the minus strand of JAFBAO010000006.1, from coordinate 10,867 downwards.
CATCGCCCGCCGGCGCCGGTCGCTGATCGAGGGGGATAGGCCGCGCCAGGAGATCATCCCGGGCGCGCCGGCCCTGAAGGCGGCGATCGAGGCCGAGACCGACGCCTGGCGCAAGGACGGCCGGGCGCGCCGGCTCTGGGCAGGCGATGCGTCGTTGTGGACCGGGGCGGACGAGAGCCGCTGGCTGGGCTGGCTCTCCATCGCCGAGCGCGAGCTCGCCGGCATCGACGCGCTGAACGATTTCGCCGCCGAGGCGCGGCGAAGCGGCTTGAGCGACGTGGTGCTGCTCGGGATGGGCGGCTCCAGCCTCGGACCCGAGGTGCTGGCCGAGACTTTCGGGCGCCAGCCGGGCTGGCCGAGGTTCCACATGCTGGACAGCACCGATCCGGCCCAGGTGGCGGCGCTCGAATCGGCGATCGACCTCGGCAAGAGCCTCTTCATCGTCTCGTCCAAGTCGGGCGGCACGCTCGAGCCCAACGTCTTCCTGGACTATTTCCTGGATCGGGCTCGAAGCGTGGTGGGCGAAGCGGCCGGACGGCGGTTCGTCGCGGTCACCGATCCTGGATCCTCCCTGGAGCAGCGGGCCGGCGAGCTCGGTTTTCAGCGGGTGTTCCTGGGCGATCCGGCCATCGGCGGACGCTATTCGGTGCTCTCGAAGTTCGGCCTGGTCCCGGCGGCGGCCATGGGGCTGGATATCGGCCGGCTGCTGACCGGCGTGCGCGGAATGCAACGCGCCTGCGCCGCCGACGTCCAGCCGGCCGAGAACCCCGGGGTCGCCCTCGGGATCGCGCTCGGGACCGCGGCCGCCAAGTTCGGCCGCGACAAGGTGACGATCGTCGCCTCCCCAGGCATCGCCAGCCTGGGCGCCTGGCTGGAGCAGCTTCTGGCCGAGAGCACCGGCAAGCAGGGGCGCGGCCTCATCCCGGTGGACGGCGAACCCCTTTTCCCTCCGGACCGCTACGGGACGGACCGCTTCTTCGTCTATCTCGAGCTGGAGGACGCGGTCGAAGAGGCCCAACGGTCGGCGGTGGACGCGCTGGAGCGGGCCGGTCATCCGGTCGCGCGGATCGTCCTCAAGGACATCTGGTCGATCGGGGCGGAGTTCTTCCGCTGGGAAATCGCCGTGGCTGTGGCCGGCGCGGTGCTGAGGCTCGATCCCTTCGACCAGCCGGACGTGGAGGCGAGCAAGGAGAAGACCCGGGCGCTCACCGACGCCTATGAGAGATCGCGCGCGCTGCCCGTGGAGACGCCCGTCTTCCGCGAGAACGGCCTGGCGCTCTACGCCGACCCGCGCAACGCCGCCGAGCTCGGTCGGGAGAACACCCTCCCGGCCTGGTTGAAGAGCCATTTCGGGCGCCTGCAGGGCGGCGACTACGCGGCCTTCCTCGCCTACATCCAGCGCAGCGGCGCCCACGCCGAGGTCTTGACGGCGATGCGTTCGCGGGTGGGCGAGGCGTTCGGCGTCGCCACCTGCGTCGGCTTTGGCCCGAGGTTCCAGCACTCCACCGGCCAGGCCTACAAGGGCGGCCCGGACACCGGGGTCTTCCTGCAGATCACCTGCGACGACCCCGCCGACCTCGCGATCCCCGGCCGCGGCTACAGCTTCGGCGTGGTCAAGGCCGCCCAGGCGCGCGGCGACTTCGAGGTGCTGGCCGAGCGGGGCCGCCGGGCGCTCAGGGTCCACCTGCACGATGTCGAACAGGGGCTGAAGGATCTGGCGCGCGCCCTGGACGAGGCGCTGCCGTCGCGATGAAAGGATAGCTGCGATGCAGATCGGGGTGATCGGCCTCGGCCGTATGGGGGCGAACATTTCCCGGCGGCTGATGAAGGCCGGTCACGCCTGCGTCGTCTATGACGCTCAGGCCGGGGCGCGCGAGGCGCTGGCCAAGGAGGGGGCGAGCGCCGCCGCCTCGCTCGCCGACCTGGTTTCGAAGCTCGGGGAAAAGCCGCGGACGGCGTGGGTGATGCTTCCCGCGGGCGCGCCCACCGAAGAGACGGTCGCCGAGCTCGCGCGGCTGCTCGGCGCAGGCGACATCGTCATCGACGGCGGCAACTCCTACTACAAGGACGACGTGCGCCGCGCGAAGGCCCTCGCCGAGACCGGAGTCCGCTACGTCGACTGCGGCACCTCGGGCGGGGTCTGGGGCCTGGAGCGCGGCTACTGCCTGATGATCGGGGGCCCGAAGCCCGCGGTCGACCACCTCGATCCGATCTTCGCGGCCCTCGCCCCCGGACTCGGCGACATTCCCCGCACGCCTGGCCGCGAGCACGCCGATCCCCGGGCCGAGCGCGGCTACATCCACGCCGGCCCCTCGGGCGCCGGCCACTTCGTGAAGATGGTCCATAACGGCGTCGAATACGGCCTGATGCAGGCCTACGCCGAGGGCTTCGACATCATCCGCAACCGGGCCGCCGAGGGGCTGCCGCCAGGCGAGCGCTTCGACATCAATGTGGCCGACGTGGCCGAAGTCTGGCGCCGGGGCAGCGTCATCAGCTCCTGGCTGCTCGACCTGGGGGCGGCGGCGCTCGCCAAGGATCCGGACCTCGAGGCCTACTCCGGCTTCGTCCAGGATTCCGGCGAGGGCCGCTGGACGGTGCAGGCGGCCATCGAGGAGGCGGTTCCGGCCGACGTGCTGACCACCGCGCTCTACGCGCGGTTCCGCTCGCGCCTGCGCCACACCTTTGGGGAGAAGCTGCTCTCGGCCATGCGGTTCGGGTTCGGCGGCCACCAGGAGGAGAAGGGCCCGGTGGACGAGGGCGCGCCAGCCCAAGGCGCCGAGGCCGCCGACGTCGCGACCCGGCGCGCGGGGGACTAGGCGGCCTTGCCCGACGACCGACCGACCGGAGCAGCATCCCGGGCGCGGGCCAAGCCGGACGCCGACCCGGCGCGCAAGCCCCCGCCGGCGCCGCCCTGCGCCATGGTGATCTTCGGGGCGGGCGGCGATCTCGCCAGCCGGCTGGTGGTCCCGGCGCTCTACAATCTCGAGCGGACGGGCCTCTTGCCGGGCGCCTTCGCCCTGATCGGCGTGGACCGGGCGGCGGGGACGGCCGAAAGCTGGCGGGCCCACTTGCTGGAGAGGCTCCAAGGCTTCGTGGGCGATCCGGCCGCAGAGTTCTCTCCCGACCGGATCGATCCGGCCGTCTGGAAGCGGCTGGCTGCGAAGATGTCCTACGTCCAGGGGGATCTCGCCAAGCCGGGCGTCTACGCGGGGGTGCGGGCGGCGCTCGCCGCCGCCGACAAGGAGCGCGGGACGCGCGGCAACGCGATCTTCTACCTGGCGCTGGCCGACCGCCTCTTCGCGCCGACTGTGGAGGCCCTCGGACGCGCCGGCCTGGTCGAGGAGCCCCGCGACGACCAGGGACGGCGCCGGTTCTGGCGCCGCGTGGTGATCGAAAAGCCGTTCGGGCACAGCCTGGATTCGGCGCGCGAGCTCAACCGGCGGATCCTGGCGGTGCTCTCCGAGGACCAGATCTTCCGGATCGACCACTTCCTCGGCAAGGAGACGGTCCAGAACATCATGGCCTTTCGGTTCGCCAACGGCCTCTTCGAGCCGATCTGGAACCGGGACCGGATCGACCACGTCCAGATCACCGCCGCCGAGACCGTGGGGGTCGAGAGCCGCGGCCGCTTCTACGAGGCGACCGGCGCGCTGCGCGACATGGTCCCCAACCACATGCTGACGCTCCTCTCCATGGTGGCCATGGAGCCGCCGGTGGGCTTCGGCGCGGGTCCCGTCCGCGACAAGAAGACCGAGCTCTTCGCAGCCATGCCGGCGCTCGATGCCGGGGCGGCGGTGCGTGGCCAGTACGGAGCGGGCGAGGTGCTGGGCAAGCCGGCGCGCGCCTACCGAAACGAGCCCGACGTCGCTCCGGATTCCAACGTCGAGACCTACGTCGCCCTGCGCTTCGAGATCGACAATTGGCGCTGGGCGGGCGTTCCCTTCTACGTGCGGACCGGCAAGCACCTGGCCGCGCGCGCCACCGAGATCGCCATCCGCTTCAAGCAGGCGCCCTACGCGATCTTCCGGGACACCCCGGTGGAGACCCTGAGACCGAACTGGCTGGTGCTCTCCATCGCTCCCCACGAGGGGATCTCGCTGCAGTTCGAGGTGAAGCGCCCCGGCCAGCCGGTGGAGCTCGCCGCGGTCAAGATGGACTTCCGGTATGGCGACTGGTTCCCGCCGGACGTGAGCGTCGGCTACGAACGGCTGCTCCACGACGTGATGATCGGCGACGCGACCCTCTTCACCCGCGCCGACATGGCCGAGCAGGCCTGGCGGATCGTCCAGCCGGTGCTGGACGCCTGGGCCGCCTCACAGCCCGACTTCCCCAACTACGCCTCGGGCTCGCAGGGCCCGCCGGCGACGGACGCACTGCTGGCCCGGGAGGGACGCGCCTGGCGCCCGGTGGCCGGCGCCTGTCCGGAACCGGAGCGATGAAACGCAATATCCGCCTGCTGATCGCCGACGTCGACGGCACCTTGGTAACGCCCGAGCACATCCTGACCGAAGCCTCGGTCGCCGCGGCCCACGACCTTCGCGTGGCGGGCGTCGCACTGGCCATCGTCAGCGGCCGGCCGCCACGGGGGATGCGGATGCTGGCCGCGCCGCTCTCGCTCGCCGCGCCCATGGCCGGCTTCAACGGCGGCCTGCTTGTCAATCCCGACCTCAGCGTCATCGAAACCCATTTGCTCGACGGCGCGACGGCGGCGCAGGCGCTGCAGCTCCTCGAGAGCCAGGGCCTGGACGCCTGGCTCTACACGCCGCAGGCCTGGCTGATCCGCGACGAGAACGCGCCGCACGTGGCCCGCGAGGCCGCCACCGTGCAGTTCGGCCCTGAGGTGAGGCCGGCGTTCGCGCCCGACGATCTCACGCGGGCGGTGAAGATCGTCGGGGTCTCCGACGACCTCGACAAGGTCGCCGGCTGCGAGGCGGCGTTGCGCCAGCGCCTCGCAGGCGCGGCCAGCGCCGCCCGCTCGCAGCCCTACTACCTCGACGTCACCCATCCGAAGGCCAACAAGGGGACGGTGGCCGATACGCTGGCGGCGCGGCTCGGCCTCTCGGCGGAGGAGATCGCCACCATCGGCGACATGCCGAGCGATGTGGCCATGTTCCGCCGCAGCGGCCTTTCCATCGCCATGGGCAACGCCGCCGATGAGGTGAAGGCCGAGGCGAGCGCCGTCACCGACCGCAACACCGAGGACGGATTCGCCAAGGCGGTCCGCCGCTTCGTCCTCGCCTCGGCGGCGGCATGAGCGGCGCCCCCGCGTCCGGGCCGCAAACGCCGCTGGTGCTGGTGGTGATGGGCGTCTCCGGTTCGGGCAAGACCACCGTGGGCCGGCGGCTCGCAGAACGGCTGGGCTACGCCTTCTGCGAAGGCGACGACCTCCACCCGCCGGCCAACGTCGAGAAGATGAGGAACGGCCATCCGCTGACGGACGCGGACCGCTGGCCCTGGCTGGCCCAGGTTGCCGAGCGGATCGACGCCTGGCGCGCCGCCGGCCAAGGGGGCGTCGTCGCCTGCTCGGCGCTGAAGCGGGCCTACCGGGCGGTGATCATCGGCGATCGCTCGGGCGTGCGGCTCGTCTATCTGAAGGGCGACGATCCCCTGATCCGTCAGCGGATGAAGGAGCGCCGGGGACACTTCATGCCGGTCGGCCTCCTGACGAGTCAGTTCGCCGACCTCGAACCGCCCGGCCCGGGCGAGCGGCCGATCACGGTGGGAATCGAGGCCTCGCCGGACGACACGGTCTCGGAAATCATCCGCCAGCTCGCCGTAGGCGCCTGAGCGGCGCGCCGGACGAAGCCGCGCGATACGCTTCGGCGACCATACGGAAGCCTTGCCGCAACAACCGGAAACAGCGGTGCAACACCCCGGGGCGAGCCTCAGCGTCCGTCCTCCCAGGCTCCCCATGGCTCTTTCCTGGCCCGTCAAGGCCGATGCGGCGATCGGCGCGCATGCGCGCCCGCCCTCGCGCGCCCGCACGCTGGGGAAGACGGCGCCCACCCACATCCTGATCGCCTGCATGCCCAAGTCGGGCTCGACGTTCCTGACCGACGTGGTGGCGAGCTTGCCCGGCTTTCGCCGCGCAGACCTGACGCCCGCCTATGGCCGCCGCCAGCAGGAGCTCGACGAGGTCTGCCTGCGCCGGTTCGCCAAGTCCGACTACGTGGCCCAGAACCACGTCCAGCACAGCGACTGGACCTTCGAGCTCTGCCGCGACTACGGGGTGCGGCCGGTGGTGCTGGTGCGCGACCTGTTCGACGTGGTGGTCAGCCTGCGCGATCACCTTCGTAACGAGGGGCCGGTCTCGCCGATCTTCTTCGCCGAGCGCCATCACGCCGCGCTCGCCGACGACAAGCTCGAGCGGATGATCGCGCGCGTCGCCCTGCCCTGGTACGTGGGCTTCTACATGAGCTGGCGCCTGGCGCCGGACGCGTTGCTGGTCCGCTACGAGGAGGCCGTCGCCGCGCCGGTCCAGACGGTGGCCCGCATCCTGGCCTTTTCGGGCCGCACGCTTCCAGCGAAGGACATCGAGGCGGCGGTCGGGAAGGTCCGGGCCGCCGCCGCCAGCCGCCTCAACGTCGGCGCCTCCGGACGCGGGGCGGGGCTCAGCCGTGACGTCGTCAGGGACGTGCTCGACCTGATCGATTTCTATCCCGAGGCCGCGGACGACCCCTACATCAAGGACGCCAAGGCGCGCGGGCTGGCGCTGCTGGCGGGCGTGGACGCGGCGACGGCGCCGTCGCGCCCGGCCTCCCCGCGGCCCAGCCCAGGCGTTGCCGCCCGCCTCGCGCGTTGGTGGAGGCGCAAGGCCGAGCGTATCGCCATGCGCGGCCTCGTCCCCCTGGCGCTCACGACCTTCGGCTTGCTCTACTGGCGTTGGCCGCAGGACCTCGTCCCGGACGCGAGGCCGCACGGCCTCGTGGACGACGCCGCGGTGCTCCTCATCCTGTCGCTCGCCGCCGGGCGTCTCACCGCCTACAAGCCCCGCGCCCCGAGGCCTCGGCGACCGGCGGCGCTGTGGCTGTGAGCGCACGTGCGACGAGGCGGGTTCCCCTCCCCTTGCGCGGGGGCGCGCGGCCGGGCGGAGGCGAGGATCGCCGCCCGGCCTGGCCGCGGCGAGGGCGCCGGTTCACCAGCCCCAGTGGTGATGGTGGTGATGATGATGGTGGTAGTGGTGGTGATACCCGCGCGGGGTCCACGCCCATCCGTTCCAGTAGTATCCGCGTTGCCGGTACCACCAGGACGAATGGTGATGGTGATGGTAGTCCGGGATCACCATCCATCCCCCGCCATTCCAATAGTAGCCGTTGTCTCGGTACCACTGCCAAGAATGGTGGTGATGGTGGTGGTGATGATGGTGGTGGTGCTCCCAGTACTGGGCGGGCTGAAGGCGCGCGGTCTGACCGCGCGTGGTGTCGTCCGCGGCGAGACGGGCGCTGGCGTTGGGCACCGGCTCCAGCAGATCGGCATAGCTGAACGCCGACGGGATCGGATTGGCCGCGGCCAGGTTCGGCGCCGAAGCGCCCGCCAACAGCGCGGCGGCGGCGGTCCCGGCCAACCAGATGGTCTTGAGCTTCATCGGTCCTCTCTTTCCTCTTGGTTTGACGTCAGCGCCCACGGCGCTGCTGGAGTTCCCGCCCTCGGTCGGTAACGCCCACCCTACCGACCGTCCCAATCTCTCGCCTGAAATTCACGTTCATCCGCGGTTCATCCGAGGCGAAGGGGGGCGCCGCGCTCAATCGTCGGACCCAGGCGCCTTGGCCTTCATCCGCGCCGCCCGGGCGAGATTGCGGTAGGTTCCGTCGAAGATGGTGCGGGTGTCCGACGTCCACCGGGTGCCATCGGCCAGCCGGTCGCGGCTGGCCGCCAGGCGCCGGCTGCGCATCTCGCGCTGGGCGGCGGTTTCCGGGTCCATGGGCTCGACGGTGAGGTCCGGCTCGGCGGGCAGCACGGTGAAGGCGATGAAGGGCTCGCCCTTGCGGAAGACGTGGGTCACGCCCGGCGGCGGCGCGCGGAAGATGCAGAAGAAGATCATCGGCCACCAGTCGCTGCGGATCAGCGCCGGCACCGCCAGCGGCGTCGAATAGGTCGGGTCGGTGAAATATCGCGGGTGCGGCTCGGTGCGGATGGCGAAGCCCGGCGGCGCCTCCAGGTCGAGGGAGAGCTGATAGGAGTAGTAGTCGTCGCCGAAGGTGCGGAACGGCGGCCAGACCTCCATGTCGTCCGGCGGCGGGCCCCAATCGGCGTCCAGCCGCACCTTGCCGTCCTCGGTGGTGACCCGCAGCTCGATGTCGTAGGGATAGACGAGCTCGAGGCCGTACCGGGCGCTTTCGGAAAACGGGATGCAATGCCAGGGCTGCTCGTGCCGGCCGTCTTCGCGCGGCGCCTTCTCGCCGGCCCAGCCCGGCACGGTGATCCGGATGGGCTGCGGTCCCGGCCGGTCGCCGAACTGACGGAATTTCACGACGGGCATCGCCTTATCCTCGACGTGCGATCGATTCGCCGCCCACCCCTATCGCCATCCGGATGAGCCTCACGTGAACGGGCGCGCGCCGCAGCCAGCGCTCGCCGAACTTCGCCTCAGCCATCTGACCGCTTCAAGGCGCCCATGCAAAGCTGTGCTGATCCGGCTGCGCCTTGCGCCTGAATTCCGCCGCCAGCTCCCTGGCCTAGTCCTTGAAGGAACCAGCAGCAAGCCGCCCCAGCCTTACGGAGCTGCCCTACTAACGCGCGACCAGGTACTAGGGCGGTGCGACCGTCTAATCGCTCAAAGCGGCCCTGGGTCAAGACGATCGGCCTCATCGCCAGGTGCTAAAGCGGGACGCGTTCATCCGAATCCGACAGCATCGAAAATTGCGTGCGCCCGCCATCGATCACGACTTTTGCCGATGGCGCTCACCCAAGAAACGGGTCGCCCGGTCGGGGTGCGAAGTGCTAGGTGTAGACCGCTTCGTTAGCCCTGATCGCACCGGATTTGGCAACCGCCTTCTCGCCCGGATGTGAGTTCTAAGTGCGCGATCGGGGCGGAAAGGCTCCTGAGATGTTTGACCTGAGCCGCGAGGTTCTTAGCCTTGAAGGCCGCCTTTTGACCTACGCCATCCATCTTTCCAAAGACGAGGCTGAGGCCCGTGAGTTGGTTCAGCACACGTTGCGAAATGCCCTGAACGGGGAAGCCCATCCGCCGCCTGGCGGTGACACTCAACTGTGGCTTTTCGGCCTGATGCGAAACGCCTTTCATTCGGTGGTTCGGCGCCGCAACAGTCTGCGTGAGCGCGGAAGCGCCGGCCGCCAATGGCGGGCGGACCGAGCCGAAGCATTCATCTACGCCAAGGAGAACGGGGCGACTTGAGGCGGCAAGCAGTGGGGAGCGCGGGACCGGCGACGACGCCTTGCGACCGTCTCGGCTATTGGGAGCCGGCGACGCGTTAGGACCGTTCCAGCACGCTCACGGCGACGCCGCCCTGAGTGACCTTCACCCCCAGGAACCGCATGACGCCCTTCGTGAAGCTGATATCGGCGAGGGGCACGCTGACGTCACGCTTCAGCTGGCTGGCATCGCCGAAGGTGAGCCTGAGGGTCATGTCGTCACGAGCGACGCCGTCGGCTTCGGCCCGCTCGATTTCGCCCCTGAACTGGACGGCCGGCGAGAGACGGCGGGGCGGGAGCGGCGGGGCGTTCATGAAGCGATTTAGATAGCTCGCCAGCCCAGGAAGCAATCGAAAACCGTGACGACGCGAATAAGCTCCCGACATCGCCGCCGGCGCCCTTTTCGTTTCCGGCGCTGGCCGACCGGCTCCCCGTTGGGCGTTCTCCACCAGCCCCTTCGGGGCATATTATCGACATGGGCGGTCGATCACGGGCTCCTGCCATGGCGCTCGACGAAGATCCTGTCGATGCGGCGGCCGAGGCGCTTGATCTCGACTTCCATTTTTGACGCTACAGCAGAATCAGGCGGGCGCCCACGGCGGCGTGGTGGACTTCATTGCTCAGGGGCCGGAGACGGTGTTCGACGAATTTTGGAAGCTTGCCGATTGGGCGACGACAGACTGCTCGCCTGAGCAGCCGGTAGCCCGGCCCTAGTGCGGCGTCTTGAAGACGTCGAGATGATAGGCGCACTTTCGCGCATCGCGCTCACGCGTCGATCGCGCCGGACGGCCACAGACGGCACAGCTGACACGCGCACCAGCAGCGAATTGCGCCGCATGGTCTTCCGTGCCCAGTATTTGCTTCTCGTGCGCCAACTTAGCCTCCAGGATGGTCTTCATCGGGAGGTCCTGCGGCGGCAAATGTCAATGCAGAAGGTCTTTCGCAGCGAGCGCCCCGGGCCACTGCGCGAGAACTCGCCAGGCGCTCGACAAGCCGTTCTGAGGCCGGGTGCGGACCGCCCACTGACTGTTTCTGAGACGTCGACACGATGATCGGCGCCGCACTGCCACGGCGCGGGGGAAGCCTCGCTCCCCAACAGGCCAGAACGTCTTGACTGGACTTTAGCCCCAGAAGCGTCCATATGCGCGCCGCCGGCCAAGGCAAGAGCCTGAGGCAAGCGATATCGGCGACGTGGCCGCGTGCGGGATCCTCAAGGGTCCTTCTCGCCCGGCGCCCTCATCCCCTACCCGTTGGCGTCCGATCACGCGGGGCGTCCTGTCACCCGGACGCCTGCGCGCCGATGAAAGCGGCCAGCGCTGACCCGTCCCATCCATTGAAAGTCATTGTTCTTGACCACGTTTTCCGATCTGGGCCTCGCGCCCAGCCTCCTCGCTGCGGTCCGCTCCGAAGGCTATGAAATCCCGACGGCGATCCAGGCCCGGGCCATCCCTCCCATCCTCGCCGGGCGCGACCTCCTGGGCGTCGCCCAGACCGG
>JAFBAO010000100.1 GCA_019247715.1 Caulobacteraceae bacterium | reverse complement strand
GGCTCGGCCAACAACGACAGCGCCTCGGTGCTGTCGGGCAACACCTCGACCAAGACGTCGAGCAACAGCCAAGGCGCCGGCTCGGCCAACAACGACGGTCTCTCGGCTCTGTCGGGCAACACCGACAGCGGCAGCAACAGCCAAGGCGCGGGCTCGGCCAACAACGGCGGCTCCTCGCTGCTTTCCGGCAACACCTCCAGCACCTCGCACAGCAACAGCCAAGGCGCGGGCTCGGCCAACAACGGCGGCGACGTGATCGTCGGCAACTCGTCGGCCAGCAAGGGCGGCGCGAACAACGGCAGCACCGTCAACAAGGACTCCAACAACCAAATCGACTTCGCCACCAAGGGCGGTCAGTCCGCCAGCGGCGGCAGCACCAACAACAACGACTCCAACAACCAAGGCAACGGCGCGGCGTTCGGCGGCCAGGCGGCGAGCGGCAACGGCTCGAACCAGAAGGCCGAAGACGGCGGTCAAGCCGCCAACAACGGCAGCGAGAACATCAAGGACGCGGGCAACGTGGAAGGCTCGTTCAACAGCCACTCCACGACCACCACCGTGACGGTCTCCCTCGCTGGCCCCGTCACCCTGCAGGACCTCAGCGAGACCGTGGTCGGCGGCGCCGGCGCGGGTGGCTTCGTCGGCGGCAACCTGACGACCGGCTATGTGAGCGTTCAAGGCGCTGGCAACACCGCCTCGTTCGCGGGCGTCAGCACTCAGACCAGCAACACCGGCGTCGGCAACGCCAACCAGACCGCGACGGCCGTGTCGGCCAACTCGAACATCACGTTCGGGAGCTCGTCGGTCCACTAAGTACCGCGTTCGGAGCCAGCGGGCCTTCGGGTCCGCTGGCCTTCTTTTCGGGTTTTTATCCCCTCGGGGAGGACTGAGATGTCTCGCTTCACATTGATCGGTGCGATGGCGCTGACGGTCGGGTTGGCTGCGGGTCCGGGCGTTTGCGCCCCCGTCGCTCCCCCCGTCCCCCAAGTGCCCGTCCCCACGGTAGATTTCACTGGCGAAGCCGCGGTGACGGCCACGGCGACGACGGCGCAGGGCCAAAAGCTCGACACGTCGTCCGTGCTCACCGGCGCGCAGCAACTCGCCAACGACGCCCTCAAGGCGGCCGACCAGGGACTCGGCGCCGCCGGCGCGGTCGCTGACGGCGCGCTCGGCGACAGCGCGCCGATTTCGAACTCGGACCTGGGGTCCGCCACCGGCGGGTCCACCAACGTCCTGATCGGCGCGGTGACGGACCAGACGCTCTCGGCCACCAACACCGACAACGCCATCCACGCCAACAGCATCACCAACGGCGCCCTCAACATCTCGCCGAACGCCTTCAACTTCAGCGGCGTCGGCAACTTCGTGATGAACACGGGCAATCAGAACAACGTACAGGGCAACCTCAGCGTCACGATCGTCGAACTGCCGGGCCTTAAGTAGCGCGGCAAGGGAGGCCCAGCGGCAAAGGGACAGAATGTCCAGGGTGCGCACAATCTGTAGTTTGGCCGGAGCGATGATCGCGCTAAGCGCGGTCGCGCCGGCGTCGGCGGCGGTAAGGCCGGTGGTGGCCGAGCTGCATCCGGCCTCCGGCGGCCCCTACCGGGTCAGCGTCGTCAGCTACCGGGACATGCCTTTCCGGACGGTCATCCGTCAGCAGTACGACTTCAGTTGCGGCTCGGCGGCCTTGGCCACCTTGCTGCGCTTCCAATACGGCTTCGACGTCGACGAGACCGAGGTCTTCAAGTCGATGTGGGCGGTGGGAGACCACGCCGCGATCGAGGCGAAGGGGTTCTCGCTCGCCGACATGAAGCGCTACCTGTCTTCGCGCGGCATCCGCTCGGACGGCTATCGGGTCCCGCTGGAACGCTACGCCCAGGCGCGTCTGCCGGCCATCGCGGTGGTTCAGATCAACGGCTACAAGCACTTCGTCGTCATCAAGAGCGTGCGCGACGATGAGGTGCTGGTCGGCGACCCGGCGAGCGGTCTCCACGCCTATTCGGTCGAGGCGTTCAAGAAGATCTGGGACGGGCTCGTGTTCGTGATCCACGACGACGCCCACCCACAGGACCATCACGGTTTCGACAATGGCAGAGACTGGGATCTGCTGCCGCCGCCCGCCATCGATCCGGCGGTGAATCACGGAGCCTTGGTCACACAATTGCAGGTCGATGACATCCGCACCGTGTTCCAGGTGTTGCCGATCGATCTTGGCAGCAACTTTTGAGACGAGATTAAGCTATGACGAATCGTCTCCACTCCAGCCTTCTCGCCCTCCTGCTGCAGGCCGCCGCCGTCCTGCCCTTGCGCGCTGAGCAGGTCGTCGCCCCGGAGCCGGACCACGGTGACGGCTCGGCCGCCGACCCATTCGCGGATGTGCAGGCGGTGAGCGACGCAGACCTGCAAGGGGAGCGTGGCGGTTTCATCACCGCCGGCGGCGTGACCTTCGACTTCGGCGCGAAGCTCGACGCCTCGGTCAACGGCACCCTCGCCATGACCAGCACTCTCAACCTGACCCCGCAGGGCTGGCAGTCGAAGACCTGGGTTAACCCGGACCTGCCGAACGCGAAGGTGATTGGAGACAATGTCACCACCGCGCTCGCGGCGGCCGGTGGAGGCTCGGGGGCAGGGAACAACAATGGTCAGGGCGGCAAGCCTGGGACCAATAACGGCTCTCCGGTCAATCCCGGCAACACGCCCGCGCCGAACTCGGGCGCAGGAAGCAATGCCTCGCCGACCAGCCCGCAAAGTCAGATCGCAGGCGCGGTGGGCGATGCGGTAGGCGCGGCGGGCGATGCAGCGGGCGCCGCCGCCAATAGCGTGAACACGGCTATTGCCGACGCCGGCGGGGCGCCGACGGTCACGCACAACAGCGTCACCTCCACCCCGTCGGCTGCGCCGAACACCGGCTCGACGATCACCAATCAGACGGTGGCCGCACTCTCCGCCGCCACCGGGCTCAATCTCCACCCGATCGTCGGCGCCCAGGGCGTGCAAATCAATCAGGGGGGCGGCACGATCACGTTGCTCGCCAACATCACCCCGACGTCCTTGCAGAATCTCGTCGTTAACTCGGCCAGCGGCCAGAACATCACCCTGAACACCAACATCACGATCGCTCTGCCGCAGGCGACCGCCGACCAGCTGCAGAAGGGCATCGCCTTCAGCCAACTGAACCAGATCATGGACCTTTCCAGGCTCACGTCGCTGGGACACTAGCTACTAAGGGCGGGTTGAGTTGGGGCTGAGTCGCGCTCCTCTCAGCGTCACCCCGGACGGCCCGAAAGGCCGATCCGGGGCCGGACCCTCCGGTTCTCGGACGAACTCCAGCTTGGCGTCGGCCCGGCCGGCCCCTTCGCCCGGGCTGACGGGGTGGATCGTTCGCTCCTATCTCAACGCGATCTACGACTGGGAGGCGCGCGTCTCAAAGGTCGCGCTCTGCTGGGGTCGCACCCGTACGCCGTCTGACATGAGCGACCTAGCCGTAGGGGTCGCTTCGTTCCTCACCCTCCCTTCGCGGGAAGATCGGTGAGGAGATGTCGCCCCAAACCGGGGCCGCAGGCGAAGACGCTCTGTGGCCGCCGTCAGAAGGTATAGGGCAGCCGGAAGAGGATCGTCGTGTTGGGCGCGTCGGGGGTGACGCCGAACTCGAAGTTCAGGTTCAAGGCGAGATGCTTGGTGAGGTTGTAAGACCCCCCCACCAGCAAGGATCCCGCCTCCAGGCTGGCGGAGGTCGCCTTGAAGCCGCTGATCTGGGTCTTCGTCGGGAAGAAGAAGTCGTTCTTGAAGCCCAGCGAATAGGAGAAGCGCTGGTTCAGCGCGAAGGAGAAGCCGATCGCCGCGCTGATCGCATCGCCGGGCCGAACCGACTGCACGGTCGCCCCACCGATCGTCTTGTTGAGGTTGTAGCCGAAGCTGTGCTGATAACCCAGGCTGCCGAACAAGACGACCGGATCGCTGGGATAGATCCAGCTGAGGCTCGGCTCGATCGCCCAGAAACCCGATCCGACCGGCAGCGCCAAAGCCGCGCCGGCGGCGTCGAACGGCACGCTGTAGGGGCCGCGGCCGGTATTCGACTTCACGGTCAGATTGCCGATCAGGATCGGCTCCCCGGGCCGGCCCGCGGTGATCTGGTAGCGGCCGGTCACCTGCACGTCGCCCAGACCGCTGCCGTTGAGCCTGAAGGTGCGGGTCAGCTGAGTCTGGGCGTTTTCGACCGTCGTCACGCGGTTGGTTCGATCCACATAGGGGATCGAGGCGTCGATCTCGAAGCGCGGAGTCACGCCGAAATAGAGGTTGTTCCACTCGATGAACGAGTTGTTCGCCGTCTGGTTGGCCTGGATCACCCCGATCAGCACCGCGCCGGCGATCTGCACGCCCTCGAACACCAGCCGGTCGGACGAGGAGTTCTGGTAATCGGCCCCCACCTCCAGCCGCAGGTGGCCGGGCTGGGTCAGGACGTTGATGCCCTGCGGCAAGGCAAGGCTGGTGGGCTGCGGGGGTGGGGCCTCGCCCACGGGCCCGTTCGTCGGCGACGCCGAGACCACCGGGGGCGCGCTTCCCCCCACATCGCCTGCGTTGATGGTGGCGATGGCGCCGACGCCTGCGGGGCGGCCGGCCGCGCGGATCGAGTCCAGGGTGCTGTCGATGGACGACTTCAGCGCCTGGATCTCCTGGTTTTGGGCGTCGAGCCTGGCCCGCTGCTCGGCCAGCTGCCGAGCCTGATCCGCCAGCGCCTTCTCGGCGGCCTCGATCCGCTGCCGGTAGGCAGTCAGTTCATCGGTCGCCGGCTGCGCCGCCGTCGGCTGCGGAGCCGGCGAGGAGGGCTGGGAGGCGGCCTGCGCCTGCGCGTGGCCCGCCCAAGCCCATGCAAGGCTGAGCGCGGCGGTCTCACCCATCAGCCGCCGCCAGCCAGTCCAACTAATACGCGCCATGACCCCCCTCGCGCAGGCCTTAAGAGCAATCTTAGCCACTATAGCCTGTCGACGGAACGTGCACTAGCGCTTAGTTCCGCCCGCCGGTAGATTTGGCAGGACGCATCTTCTTGAAACTCTGTCCCCTGCCGGCGTGCAACACACGGGGCGTAAGCGGGGCTTCGATGGCGGCGGAACGGCTTCACCCGCCACCATCTTGCACGGAAGACCGGCGCGTCTTGCGAAATCTGATCGGCTTGACGCGCCGCGGCGCGGAAGGGCGCCGGGTCGAAGGGTCGCGGTCGCTCCGGCGTCTTGTTTCAGGATTGAAAGGCGCCGTGTTTGCGTGTTGGCTGCGACCGTCCCACAAGAGGAGGTCTTGGACCAGCCCGCATGGCTCGCCGCGAAAAAGATGGCAAGGTCGCTCTCGTCACCGGCGTGACCGGGCAGGACGGCGCTTATCTCGCCGAACTGCTGCTTTCCAAGGGCTACACGGTCCACGGAGTAAAGCGGCGGTCTTCGTCCTTCAATACGGGACGGATCGAACATCTTTACCAAGATCCGCACACCCCAGACCCGAGACTGATGCTCCATTATGGGGACATGACCGACAGCACCAATCTCATCCGCATCGTTCAGCAGGCGCAGCCCGACGAGATTTACAACCTAGCGGCCCAGTCCCACGTGCAGGTGAGCTTCGAGACGCCCGAGTACACCGCCAACGCAGACGCCCTCGGAACGCTGCGGCTCCTCGAGGCCGTCCGTATCCTGGGACTCGAGCGGAAGACCCGCTTCTACCAGGCGTCCACCTCGGAGCTCTACGGCGACGCCCAGGTCATTCCCCAGAACGAGACCACGCCCTTCCGCCCGCAGAGCCCTTATGGGGCCGCCAAGCTGTACGCCTACTGGATTGTCGTGAATTACCGTAAGTCCTACGGACTCCACGCGTCGAACGGCATACTCTTTAACCACGAGAGCCCGGTGCGGGGAGAAACTTTCGTAACGAGGAAGATTTCGCGCGCCGTAGCCGCCATAAGCACCGGCCTGCAGGAAAAGCTGTACCTCGGAAACCTGGATGCGCGCCGCGACTGGGGGCATGCGCGAGAGTATGTCGAGGGCATGTGGCGGATGCTGCAACAGCCGGAGCCGGACGATTATGTGCTCGCCACCGGCGAGACTGTCTCTGTACGGGACTTCGTGACCACGGCCTTCGCGGAAGTGAACGTCGCCCTGGCTTGGCGGGGCGGCGGGGTGGGCGAGCAGGGTGTGTGCGCCAAGACCGGAAAGGTCCTGGTGGAGGTCGACCCGCGGTACTTCCGCCCGGCCGAGGTCGACGTCCTGATCGGGGACGCCTCGAAGGCGAGAGAAAAGCTGGGCTGGGCGGCGAAGATCGGCTGGCGCGCGCTTTGCTCCGAAATGGTGCGCAACGACGTGGCGGCGCTTGCGGGCGCGGGACAACCAAATGCGCACTGATGTCATCTTCCCGCTCGAGAACCGGCGCGTCTGGGTGGCCGGTCACCTGGGCATGGTCGGCTCGGCGCTGGTCAGGCGGCTCGAAGGCGAAGGTTGCGAGGTGCTGACCGCCGATCGGGCCGGCGTGGATCTCCGCCGCCAGGAAAAGGCGGAGGCGTGGATCCGTGAGGCCAAGCCCGACGCCATATTCCTGGCCGCCGGCAAGGTCGGCGGCATCGTGGCCAACGACAGCTACCCGGCCGAATTCCTCTACGACAATCTGATGATCGCGGCGAACGTCATTCACGCCGCCCATCGGCAGACCGTGTCCAAGCTCCTCTTCCTGGGGTCGAGCTGCATCTATCCTCGGCTGGCGGCGCAACCCATCGCCGAAGAGGCGCTGCTCACCGGCCCCCTGGAGCCCACCAACGAGTGGTATGCGGTGGCCAAGATCGCTGGGATAAAGCTTTGCCAAGCATACCGTAAGGAATACGGCGACGACTTCATCGCGGCGATGCCGACCAACCTTTACGGTCCCGAGGACAACTTCGATCTGGACTCCGCCCACGTCTTGCCGGCGCTGCTGCGGAAGGCGCACGAGGCCAAGCTGCGGGGAGATCGGCAACTGGTGATCTGGGGGAGCGGCTTCCCGCGGCGCGAGTTCCTGCACGTGGACGACTGCGCCGATGCGCTGGTGTATTTGATGAAGTCCTATTCGGCGGCCCAGCACGTCAATATCGGCTCGGGCGAAGACCAGACGATTTTCGAGCTCGCCCAGATCGTCTGCGACGTGGTGGGCTTTCGCGGGGAGATCGTCCGCGACACCTCCAAGCCTGACGGTATGCCAAGGAAGTTGATGAGCTCGAAGCGGCTGCTGAACACAGGCTGGGCCCCGAAGATCGGGCTGCGGGAGGGCCTGGAAAGCACCTACGCTTGGTATCTTCGCCGCGATGGCGACGGAAACGGCCTAAGGTCCGCCGTCGGCGGTTGACGCCTCCCTGGCGTATTGCCGGGAGATCGCGAAAAGGGTCAGCGCCAGGGAGACGGCCGCGCCCAGTCCGGTCGCCAGGGGCGCGCCGAGGATGCCCAGGGTCTTCACGAACACCGGCAGGCTCGCGAGCCCGATGATGCTGCCGGCGGTCTCGTTGGCTCCGAGCACCCCGGGGCGGTTTTCGATCTTCAGGCCCACGTTGGCGAGCACCTTGACCATGTTCAGCAAGCCCAGGGCGCCGCCGCAGATGACGAGCCAGGGCTGATCGGCGAAGCGCGCGCCGAACACGATCGCCGCCAATTGCGGAGAAACAGCCAGCAAAGGCGGCCCGCCGAGCAGCGGCAAAGGCGCAAGCCATTTCATCAGCCGCAGGTAGGCCTTCCTTCGCGCCTGGGAATCCAGAACGGCGGATAGGCGCGGAAAGATCGCCTGGTCGATGCTGGAGGCGGCCGAAACGATCAGGGAGCTGAGCGCCAAGGCCACCACGTATTTGCCGACCTCGCTCGCAGACACCAGCAGGATCAGGATCACCTTGTCCAGCTGGTCACGCGTGAGCAGGGCGATGGTGGCCGGATGCATCTTCACGCCATAGCGCACGACCTGGCCGGCGACCGCTCGGGAGGCTTCGATGGGGTGAAGCTGGCGGAAGAGGAACAGAGCCCCCACCGCCGTGGTCCCCGCCGCCCCGGCGCACATCGCGATGCCGGTGAGGCGGGCGTCGAGGCCGACGGTGAGGGCGAAGAGAATCAGCACCGCGGCGTAGTTCCAGGTCGACAGCACCCGGAGCCAGAACCAGAGCGAGAAACGCTCGAGACTGCGGGCCAGGGCCTGGACGAAGCCGCCAGCCTGCGACAAGCCAGCACATAGAACCCACGGCGCCACATCCCAGACCCGGTCGGTCGCCGCCACCTTCATGAGCAATGGGGTCTCCGCGGCGAGCAAGCCCACGCCCGCCAGCATGGTCGCCACCAGGACCAGCATCGAACTGCCGATGACCACCCGCACCTTCTCGACATTGCGCGCCGCGATGAACATCGCCCCGTCGGCCAGGCTGACCGCGGTCACCAGGCTGACGGTCAGGCAGATGGCGGCCAGGGCGGCCACATGGCCGCGGGCTGTCGGCCCCAGCGACCGCGCCAACACCACCCCGGTGGCGAGATTGCCGAGCTGGATGATAAGATTGGACGTGGCGCTGAGGATGATCGCTTCAGATCCGGCCCCGCGAAGTCGGCGCAGAGCCAAAACGGCAACCATGACCACCCCGCCCCGAAAGTCCGACACCGGCGAGAATGTTGCATATCAGATACCGACTACGATGGAAAAAGATCGCCGGCGAGCCTGGGCGAGGGCGCCTTCATGAACCTCGCTCTCCAGATCTTTCACAAGCTGCGGACAGCGCTGCCGCGCTCCTATCGGATAGCCGGGCACGTCATCGACCTGCCCGCGGGTCATCGGCTGGACTGGTATAGAATCCGGTTCTCAAGGTATGGCGAGCCAATAAGGGAGGTGTCTGAGGTATTGGCTGCCAAATACCCAGCCTTCACCGCGATAGATATCGGCGCAAATATTGGAGACACGGCGGCGCTGATCGTAGGCAGTAACGACGTTCCCGTCTTGTGTGTCGAGGGGAATGAAAAATTCCTACCATTCCTGCTCCGAAACCTGTCCAGAATCTCGCAGCGGGCGGAGATCGCCGCCAGCTATGTCGGCGCCGGCGCGGTGGTCGGAAGGGTCCGCGTGGAAGCCGGCACCGCCCGCATCGAGGTCAAGGAAGGCGAGTCCCCCGTCCGGACCCAAACCCTCCCTGACATCGTCGAGGAACATCCCCGATTCGGGAACAGCCGCCTGCTAAAGATCGATACTGACGGCTTCGACTCCAAGATAATCCTGTCCTCACTTGATTTCATCGCCACGCTGAAGCCGGTCATCTTCGTCGAATTCTCGCCTGGGTTTAACGAACAGGAGGGCCGCGAATGTCAGGAGATGCTCGAGGCGTTAAGGTCGGTCGGATATTGTCGGTTTCATGTGTTCGACAATTTCGGCAATCACATGCTTTGCCTGAGAGACGACGAGCTCCATCAAATGCGCTCGCTCAGCGCCTACGTGAAGTCGACGCTGAGGGACCTCAGACCCGCGTTGTTCTATTACGATATCTGCGCGACGACGGCGGACGACATAGACCTGTCGGACGCGCTGAGGCGCCGCTACGACGGCGACCGGGCGCCTTGATCGCGGCGCGCCATTCGGCCTCGGCCCGGAGCTTCCCAGGCCCATGAAGCTGCTCCGAATTATCGGGTCGGCGGACCCGCGCGGCGGCGGTCCGATCGAGGGGATTCTGCGGAGCTCGGAGATCATGGCCCGCCACGGATGCGTCAACGAGATCCTGTGCCTCGACGACCCGGCGGACCCCTGGCTCAAGGAACTGCCGCTCGCGGTCCACGCGATGGGGCACGCCATCCGACGCTACGGCTACTCGCCGCGCCTGACGCCCTGGGTCCTGGATCATGCCGGCGCCTATGACGCGGCTATCATCGAGGGCCTTTGGAACTACAGTTCAATCGGGGCTTGGCGCGGCCTCGCGCGGCGGGCGACTCCCTATTTCGTCTTCGCGCACGGGATGCTGGACCCGTGGTTCCTCAGGAATCCGCCCCTCAAGGGGGTCGTGAGACGAGCCTATTGGCGTCTCCTCGAGGCGAAAGTGCTGGCCGACGCGCGCTGCGTCCTCTTCACCAGCCAGGAGGAGCGCGAGCTCGCCATGGCCACCTATCCGGGGCGGTACTGCGCCCGGGTCGTAGCCTTCGGAGCCGCCGACGCGCCGCCCGAGCGAAGCGCGGCGGAACGTCTCGATCTCGTCCCGGCGCTGGCCGGCCGGCCCTACCTTCTCTTTCTCGGCCGCATCCATCCGAAGAAAGGCTGCGATCTCCTGATCGACGCCTTCTCGCTCGTGTCCGAACAATACCCCGATCTTGCCTTGGTGATGGCGGGTCCCGACCAGGTCGGCTGGCGACCCGCTCTCGAGCAGCAAGCCGCGCGCCTGGGCGTGTCGCATCGGATTCACTGGACCGGCATGCTGGCGGGCGCGGCGAAGTGGGCGGCGCTCCGCGGCGCCCAGGCGTTCGTCCTGCCGTCCCATCAGGAAAACTTCGGCATCGCGGTCGCCGAGGCTATGGCCTGTTCGACCCCGGTGCTGATCACGGAGCGCGTGAACATCTGGCGCGAGATCGTGGGCGCCGGCGCCGGACTGGCGTGCGATGACACGGCTCAGGCGGTGGCCGACATGTTGCGCCGGTTCCTCGCCATGTCCAAGGAGGCGGTGACGACGATGCGCACGAAGGGCAGGCGCTGCTTCGAGCAGCGCTTCGAAATCGAGGCCGCGGCGCGGGAGCTCATGAGCGTGCTCCAGTCGGACAGGACAGGCGATGCAGACCCCGGCTGATCAGCGGCTCACTCCGCGTATGGGCGGGGCGACGTTTCCGCTGTCGCATCGTCTCTACCGGCTGGTCTGGAGCCTTGCCTGGGCGAGCCTCGGGACCTGGACTCCGGCGCCGCTCCACGGCTGGCGCCGCCTGCTCGTACGGCTCTTCGGCGGCAAGATCGCACCGACCGCCCACATCTACGGGGGCGTCCGGATCTGGTATCCGCCCAATCTCAGCATGGCGGCCCACGCCTGCCTGGCCGCGGGCGTCGATTGCTATTGCATGGACGAAATCAGCCTTGGCGAGCACGCACTGGTTTCGCAGGGCGCGTTCCTCTGCGCCGGCACTCACGATATCACCGATCCCGAGTTCCCGCTGATCACCGCCCCCATCCGGATCGGCGCCGAGGCGTGGATCGCGGCCGAGGCTTTCGTGGGACCGGGGGTCACCGTGGGCGAGGGGGCGGTGCTCGCGGCCCGAGCCGTGAGCGTGCGCGATCTGGAGCCGTGGACGGTTTACGCAGGCAATCCCGCCAGGCCCGTCAAGCAGCGCGCGATCGGAAAAAGCTCCTGAGCCCGGGGCCGGGGACTGCGCCGGATCAGGCGACCCCGGTGGCGCGCCGCGCGCTCGCCTGCAGTAAAGCCCCTGCCGCCGCATTCACCAGGAAGAGGACCGCCAAGAGAACGTAACTCATGATGTCGTTGAAGAAACCGTCGCGCAGAGATGAGAAGAGCAGATTGATAACCGCCATGAAGGCGACGTAGTGAGGAAGTAAGACTCCCTGTACGGCTATCCTCGCCAGCTGACTCAGAGCCCATCCAGTCATGAAGGCGAGGATAATCATTCCGATTATTCCAAAGTAGTAGTAATACTCGCCGAACATGCCGAGCGTGATGCCACCTCCGTTGTCACTGAAGTAGACGTAGCGGGCCACGACCGGCGCCGGAAGCGGCTTGTGGGCCACGATCACCTGGGGCATGAGCCACAAGAACACCACCTTGATCGACTGAAGCGCGGTCGTGGGCACCCGCTCGGCGAGTTCGACCGCGACGGCCATGGGGTCGATCTGGGAGAACGACGACGTGAAGGTTTCGAGGATTCCGCCACCCTCGCGCACGTCGCGTCCTTGCGCGGCCCGCCGGATGATGTCGCCCATGTAGACGATCGCGACGCCCAGGAGCGCCGGGGGCGCCATGAGGGCCGGACGCAGGCGTCCTCTGGCCCCGGCCGCGAGGGCGGGCGTGAGCAGGGCGAGGACCGCCTGAAGCCGGCTCCCCATGGCGAACGCCAGGACGGCGGTGACCAATACGGCGCCGGCCGCCCCGACCATCCGCGGGCCGGTCGGCCGGTCGATGGCGTAGAGCGCCAGGAGCCCGACCTGAAACACCCCGACGGTGAAGAAGATGAAGAGGAGGCTCTGGCCGGGTATCGCCCCCCGGGTGCGCGAATCGAGCAGGTGAATGCTCCTGGCGATGGCCGCCGGGCTGCCGCCCAGCAAGGCCAGGGTGACGAGGATCGTCGCCGCCCACAGGACCATTCCGAACGCGAAGTTCATCTCAGGGCCGTTGGTCCAGTCGCGGATCGGACGCAGGCGCTGGACTAGGCAACCGGCGCAGAGAGCGATCGAGCCGACGGCAAGCAGAGCCATGGCGGCCGGCACGCTTCGCTGGAGGCCGAGTTGCGGGATGAGGAAATCCGCGTTGGCGTCCTGGCGCATGAACCATAACGGTCCGATCGTCCCGATGGCCACGAGAAGGACGAAAATCCGAAGAACCGGCATTTACGATCTCCGCTTCCGAGACTCTCGACCGTCCGTCACGCGCTTGTTCCTTCGCCTAGAGAAACCTGCGTTCCAAGATCGTATCCTGTCGCACGCGCCAGCGCCGCCAGCCGTTCTTCCCGGCTCCTGCAAGGCGCGATACATTGTTCCAGCTCTCTAACCTTGGCGCCCACCAGGAATCTGTACCAGCCGCCCTGTAGTCCGTGGTAGATCGCGCCTTCAGCGCCGTCGAGGAAGCCGAGCCTCAGAAGATATCTGTAGAGGAAATACAGAAACGTGCTGAGCCCGAAGGGGAGCCGGTTGTAGATCTTCTCCTTCAGCAACCTCTTCCAGGAAGCCTGGCCGGCGGGCCGTAGGGCGTCGGGGTCGAAGAGAGCGAGCTTCCGGCCGAGCACGTCGAGGGCCTCGCGCGTCGCGTACCGATTGTGCTTGTCGACGAAGTAGGTCAGGTCGTTGAGGTTGATGTCGGCGAAGCCGCCGGCGAACGTCACCGTCTGACCGCTGCTGAGCACGATGTGCTCGTCCATCCAGCGATCCTCGATGCGGCCGGCGCCGCGCCGCCAAATCCGCAGGAGAACCAAGGGATAGCGTCCCCCATGGCGGATCCAGCGGCCCATGAAGATATGCTTGCGCTTCAGATTGACGCCGGCGACCTCCGGCGGCAGGGTGGGGAGGCGCTGCTCGATCTCGGCGGCGAGGTCGGCCTCCACCACTTCGTCGGCGTCCAGGCGCATGATCCAGCCCGCCCGGAATTCGGCGTTGTCTAGGCCCCACTGGAACTGCTTGGCGTAATTGACGAAGGGGTGGATCAGCACCCGGGCGCCCAAGCTCTCCGCGATCTCGCGGGTCCGATCGGTCGAACCTGAGTCCACCACCACGACCTCGCGGGCGATGGCGGCGACCGAACGGAGGGCGCGGGCGATGTGGGCCTCTTCGTTGCGCGTGAGGATGAGCACCGCGAGATCAGCCATGCGCCGCCGCTCCGGGCTTTTCGACATCCTGCTCGCCTCGGCTGGTCTGGCCCGAGGCGAGCGTGGTCGTTCCCGTCGCGGGCTGGCGGCGAGTCTCGGCGAGGTGGCCCGCTAGCCGGAACGCCAGGGCGACCGCAGGCAAGGTCGGATTGGCCTGGCCCGCGCTCGGAAACACGCTGCTCGAGGCGACATAAAGATTGTCGAGGTCGTGGACGCGGCAGTTTCCGTCGACCACGCTCCCGGCACGGGCGGCGCCCATGCGCGTCGTTCCCGTCTGGTGAAAGCCGTCGCCCGCCTGGGCCCATACGCTTTCCTCGACGAGGCTCGCGTCGGTCCGATAGATCAGCCGGCCCGCCCCGCACGCTCTCAGGCCCGCGTCCAGCAGTGCGTGGGACCGGATCACCGAATCGACATCCCGAGCCTGGTAGCCGAACGAGACCTTGATCCGCGCGCCGCCGTTGTCGCGGTCCCTGGATCGGAGCGCGATCCGGTTCGCGCGGTCCGGAGCCTGCTCGGCGTGGTAATGCAGGGCGTATCGGCCGCGACGGTATCTCAGCAGGAACCCCGGCTTGGGCGGCCTTGAGAGGTAGAGCGCGCGGACGATGCGCAAGAGGTCCGTCGGCAGCCTCGGCATGTCTCCAAGCACGTTCCCGAGGTGTCTGCGGAAGAGGTCGTCTCCCGAGCCCACGTGGCTGCGCCGCACGCCCTCTGACAGCAGCAGCGAGCCCAGCGGCTTGAAGGCCAGAGCCATCCAGACGGCCGACAGGAGCGCCGAGCGGTGGCCGGGATCGAAGATGTAGGGATTGTCGAGCCAGAACGTCGAATTGAGGAGGCCCTCGCGCCGCTGCGCCTCGGCCGCCACGGCCAGGCGACGGCGCGCGTAGGAGCGTCCGTCCAGAAAGAAATCGAAGGCGGCGATGTCGGCGGGCTCGGCGAGCTCGATGTCGGCGATCTTCCCCGAAAGATGCCCCGCGTAGTATCGGCCGAGCACCCCTTCCTCGCCCCCGAACAGCGAGGGGATCCGCGCCTGAACCGACAGCAGCAGCCGCGTGGTCTCCAACGCGCCGGCGGCGAGCACATACCGGTCGGCCCGGACCGCGCAGGCCTCACCGTCCGCCCTCACGGCGCGGACCCCGGCGACGCGATCCGGCCCGATGTCGAGGTCGACCGCCGTCACGTTCAGGACGATCCGGAGATTCGGCGCCCGTTCCAGCTCGGCCTGGCGCCAGGACGCCACCCTGGTCTTCGGCGTCCAGCGCTCCAGGGAATCGCAGCGGACGTCCGCGCCGGGCGTCCAGCGTTCGAGCGGCCGTTGGAACGAGGCCGGGCCGCATCCGAGGAACTCGGCCGCCGGTTCATACCAGGGCCGAAGGTCCGAAGCATTTATCGGCCAGGCCGCCTCAGGGGCGACGGGGCGCCGCTCGAAATCCACGTCGTCGAACGGCACGCAGCGGCCGCCCCACCAGGCGGAGGTCCCCCCAAGCCCTCGCGCCATCGTCACGTCCGGCGGAGCGTGCCGCGATGGATCCTCGATCTCCGTGTCTCTCGGGTCGGCCGGCGCCGGCGCCTTCGCACCCGCCTCCAGGACGAGCACCCTCAGGCCGCGGCGGGCGCCGTCCAGCGCCAACGCCAGCCCCACCGGACCCGCGCCGATGACGCACAGATCCGGGTGCTCCTCCAGCTTGCTCCAGGGCAGGATCGCCATCCTATGGTCCTTGCCGCGGAAAGGCGTCTATCGACAAACGGAGGTCGGCGCCGCGACGGGGGCTTGCGGGGCGGAAGCCGCGGCGGTCGGCGGCTCGGGGCTGAGGGCGGCCGTGGTGAAGTCCTGAATGCCGACGCAGAGGGACAGCTGCCGCGCGCGGGCCAGACGCTCGGAGGCCTGTCCAGCGCTCGCCGGCTCGGAGGAGAGCCGCACGATCGCCTCGGCCAGGGCGGCTGCGTCTCCCGGCGGCGTCAGCACGCAGGAGGTCCCGACGAACTCGGCCAACTCGGTGCCTGGGTCGGCGGTGACGATCACCGGGCGCCCGGACGCCAGCATGCCGCCCAGCTTGGACGGCAGCACGAGGTCCGCGGCCGCCCGCTCCTGCGGCAGCACATGGACGTCGGCCAGGGCGAGGAAGTCGCCGAACCGTTCCTGGGGCTGGAAATCCATCACCCGAAGGTTCGGAAGGATCTTGGCGGCTTGCTCGATCTCCGAGCGCATCGGTCCCTCGCCGGCGATCACGAATACGATGTCCGGCCGGGCGGCGAGCCTGCGCGCCGCCTCGATCAGGAGGCCGAGCCCATGCTTGGCGCCGATCGTTCCCGCATAGAGGACGACGAAGTCCTCGTTCCGCAAGCCGAGCTCCGTTCGGTATGCGCCGGCGCTCGCCATGGGGCTGATAGCCTCGACGTCGACCCAGTTGCGGACGATCTCGATGCGTTCGGGCCGCACACCCTTGTCGGCGAGGCGCTCGGCCATCCGGCCCGAGATCGTGATCACCCGGTCGAAGCCGGTCATGACGAGCCGCTCGAAGGCCAGGGCGATCCGCTGGAGCGACCGCGTCCGAAGGTGTCCCACGGCGAAGGCGGCGTCGACCTCGAGATCCTGCACGTGCAGCACCGTACGCGCGCCGGCGAGCCTGGCCGCCAGCAGGGCGATCGGTGCGACGAGCAAGGTCGGCTCGACCGCGATCACCACATCGGGGCGTCGCCGGAGGATCTGCCAGAAGGCGATCGGGGCCGAGCTCAGCGCGAAGGACAGGGGCGCAAGGAGGCGGCGCAGGCCCTTCATGTCGGGGTGCAGCCAAAGCGGACACCGGTAGACCGCGACGCCCGCCACCACCTCCCTCGTCCATCGGCGCGGCGAGTGGCTGGGCCTCGGGATCCAGCCCGGATAATGGGGCGGAGTCGTGATCACGCGGGTCTCGTAACCAAGCTTCGCGAAGTGCTCGCCGATCTCGCCCGTGTAGCGGCCGACCCCCGCGATCTCGGGGGCGTAGTTCATGCCATAGATCACGATGCGGCGGTTCATGCCGGCGCCAAGGTTTTGCGGGCGCGGACCCGGTTCGGCGGGCGCTCCGGGCTCCGGGCGGCGGCGGATGGCGCGGCGGCGGCGAAGCCGGCGCCCAGGAGCAGGCTCAGGAAGAGAGCCATCGAGAAGACTTCGAGCGCGTAGTCGGTGGCCCCGTGGAGAAGGAACAGCAGCAACGCCGCGCCGATGCCCATCAGCCACCCACGCATCCCGCGGCGCCGGACCGCACCGATGATCAGCCTAATGCCGATCGTCGCCACCACGGCGAACATCGCCGCCGCGCCGGCCACGCCGGCCTCCTCGAGCCACTGGATGTAGACGTTGTGGGCCGCGCCGATTGACCCGATGGCGACCAGATTGCTCCGATCCATGATCATCGCATTGATCCGCGCGAAGCTGCCGAGGCCGTAACCGCCCCAGGGCGCGGCCTGGAAGGCGGCCCAGTGGGCGGCGAAGATCTGGCCGCGTCCCAGGGTGTCAGGCCCGATGAACAGGAACCGCTGCTGGAGGGCGCCGAGGTTGAGGGCCACCGAGCCGAGCGCCAGCCCCGTCACGACCGCCGTCGCCCCGAGGACCGGGGCGGAGGGCGACGAGGGGCCCGACC
>JAFBAO010000034.1 GCA_019247715.1 Caulobacteraceae bacterium | reverse complement strand
CGCAAGCTTAAGGATGAGAACGGACGCGGAACACGCGTTGGCGCGGACGATTCGTCAACAGACATTCGTGGTTAACGGGAGGGATGGGCGCTGGGTTCGGATCGGCCGTCGCCCAGCGGGCCTTGTCCCATTTGCTACCGAATGCCGGAATTCAGCCCCCAGGCGCTGGATTCCCTGCGGGCCCCGCTGGAGACCGGCGAGGTGATGGTGGCGCGGGCCAATCACCACGTCCGCTACCCGGCCCAGGTCCAGCTGGTGGCGGCGCAAAATCCCTGCCGCTGCGGGATCGGCGGGGCGGGCCGCGGCCATTGCGGCAAGGCGCCCCGCTGCCAGATGGCCTATCAGTCGCGGGTCTCCGGGCCGCTGATCGACCGGATCGACCTCTGCGTCGACGTGCCGCCGGTGACCGCGGCCGATCTCGCCCTGCCGTGCCCGGCCGAGGGGACCGCCGAGGTCGCCATGCGCGTCGCCAGAGCCCGCGAGGTCCAGGCGGCCCGGGCCGCCGAACCCGGCGGACCCGCCGCCTTCCTGAACGCCCGCGCCGAAGGGACGTGGCTGGAGAAGATCGCCGCCCTCGATGCGCCGGCCCAGGCCCTCCTCTCCCGGGCGGCCGAGGCGGGGCGTCTCTCCGCCCGCGGCTGGACCCGCACCCTGCGTCTGGCGCGCACCATCGCCGACCTCGAGGGGCAGCCCCAGGTGCGGCGCCTCCACGTGGCCGAGGCGCTCATCTATCGCCGCACGGCCCCGGCCGTCGGCGGCTGGAGCGAGCCGGTCGCGGCGAGCCTCGGCGGCTGATCACGGATCAGTCCCTCCGGCGCCGGAGCGCAGGCGTCGGATTTTCCGGGCCGACGCTGAAACAGCTTAGAGAGAGAGAGAGAGCGACTTGAACCGCCAGCCCTGAAGGCCGCTTATCGCTACTGCGCCGACTTCATGCGGGCGACGCCTTCAGACCACGCCTCCAGCCGCGTCCAGAGCTTCCGCCGGGTTCCGGCGAAATTATGCATGTGGGCGGCCCGGGGCAGGATGAAGGTCGTCACATCCGAAGCGCTCTTGTAGGCGAGCGGCTCCATGTGCGGTTGTGGGCAGGTGTCGCGCTCGCCGTTGCCGACGAACACGGCGCACCCGATCGCCGCCGCCTCCAGCTTCACCACTCCCTCGGCGAGGGGGAGTTGCGAGAGCCGCACGTTCGGGCCGCCGGGCATCCATTTGGTTCCCCAGGGCGGGATCGGCTCGCCCGCCGCCCTCAGCGGATAGCCGGCGAGATCCTGCTCGACGATGGCCTCGGGCACGTCGTTGAAGTGGAAGACGGGCCGGTACGGATGAGTGGTCCCGCGCGCCGCAAGCTCGGCCCAGCCAGGGCCGCCCGGCGGCAGAGCCGGAATGACCACCGTTTGGATGCCGCTCCAGCCGAGCATGGCGACGCCGTCGAACAGGGGCTCGTTCGCCTCGGCCATGGTCAGCAGCAGGCCGCCGTAGGACTGGCCCATACCGATCACCGCGGAGGGCTGCATTGGCCCGAGGCCCGGAACCAACGTTCCCTCCAGCAGGCCCGCCAGGATGGTCGCCGCCACCTTGCGGTTGGCCCGCCCGAGGTCCGGATGGTCGAGGCCGGCGGTCGGTATGGTGCTGTCCCCCACGGCCACGTGGTCGCAGGCCGCGAAGATCACGCCGTTGGCCGCATGGTGCTCCGCCTGGCTGTAGCCGGGCATGCCGGGAATCTGCAGGTCGAAGTACCTGCGGCTGTAGCCGCCGCCGGGCCAGCCGAACATGACGAGAGGGCGGGCGGGCGTCCTGTCGGGATCGGGGAGCACGACCGTCGCGGCGGAGGAGATCGGCTCCTCGACGCGGCAGGCGGCGCTCACGTCGATCTTGAGATCAATCTTGCGGACCATGCTTCCTCCCTTTGAGCGTCACGCGGTCCGATAATGCAGCAGCTCGGCGCGTTCTCAAGCGCGGCCGCGGCGACGCCGAAGACGCAAGGCGCGAAGCGTCGGAAATTGCCAAATCGCCCGGCGGCCCGCATGAGGGACCCATGACGGCCGTCCCGGCGCGCCTTTCCGCCTCTTCCGCCGCCGGCGCTCCGGCCTGGTTCGTGCTCGCCTGGCTGGTTCCGGTGCTGCTCGTCGCCGTGGTGAGCTTCGCCGCGCCGATCCTGAACGACGGCGACACCTTCTGGCACCTGGCCGCCGGGCGCTGGATGCTGGACCACGGCGCCGTCCCCAAGACCGACCCTTTTTCCTTCACCTTCGTCGGGCGTCCCTGGGTCGCCCATGAGTGGCTGAGCGAAGTGCTCATGGCGGGCGCCTTTCGCGCCGCGGGCTGGAGCGGGGTGATGCTGCTGACCGGCCTGGCGGTGGGGCTGACCGCGACATTGATGGCCCGCTCGCTGCTGCGCTGGCTCTCGCTGCTCTCGGCGGTGACGACGCTGACGGTGGGCCTGGCCTGCGTGGGGCCCAGCCTGCTGGCGCGCCCGCACATCCTAGCCCTGCCGGTGCTCGCCTTCTGGACCCTCGCGCTCCTGGAGGCGCGGCGGCGGGGCGAGGCGCCCAGCCTGTGGCTGCTGCCGCTGATGACCCTTTGGGCCAATCTGCACTCCAGCTTCATCGTCGGCATCGGGCTCTCGGCGGCCTTCGCGCTCGAGGCCGTCCTGGACTACCGGCGCTGGCGGTTGCGCACGCTCCTCTCGTGGCCGGCCTTCGCATTCGCGGCGACGATCACCGCCCTCGTCACCCCACATGGCGTCGAAGGCCTCGCCTTCCCCTTCCGGGTGACGGCGATGAAAAGCCTGCCGACGATCGGCGAGTGGCTCCAGCCGAACTTCATGCGCCTGGAGCCGTCGGAGGTCGCCTTCCTGGCCGGGCTGGTCGCCCTCTTCTGGCGCGGGGTGCGGCTCACCGCCGTGCGCGCGGCCATCGTCCTCTTGCTGGTCCACCTGACGTTCCAGCACGTCCGCCAGGAGGTGTTGCTGGGGGTGATCGCCCCCCTGATCGTCGCCGAGGCCCTGGGCGCGGCCCTCGACGGCCGCAGCCAGCCTCGCGCCCCCGCCAGGCTCGCCGCGCCCCAGGCCGCGTTGGCCGGCGCCCTGCTGGCGGTGGTCTTCGTCCTGCGCCTGGCGATCGCCGAAGTCCGGACCGACGGCCCCACCGCCCCGATCGCGGCGCTGGCCCACGTCGCCCCCGAGCTTGCGCGCCAGCCGGTGCTGAACAGCTACGACTTCGGCGGCTATCTGATCTTCGCGGGGGTGCGGCCCTACATCGACGGACGCGCCGACATGTACGGCGACGACTTCATCGCCGCCTACAACCGGACCGTCGGCGGCGATGCGGTCGCCCTGGACCAGGCGATCGCCCGCTACGGAATCCGCTGGGCGATTCTCACTCCGGGCCAGCCCGTCATCGGGGCGCTCGAGACCAATCGAGGCTGGCGGCGGATCTACGCCGACCGCTACGCCGTCGTCGACGCCGCGCCCGCCGGTCAGACCGGATCGTAGGGGAAGACGGTCGCCGAGATCCCGAGGTCGATGAAGGCCGGCTGCATGGCCGGGAAGGCGTGCGAGACGATGGATTCCGGCGTCCAGCCTTCGAGCCTGGTCATCGACTTGACCGGCCGCGGCTGGCTGAAAAGGATGATCTCGTTGCCTCGGGCGGCGAAGATCTGACTGGTCACATCCTTGGCGAGGGGGCTGGCGAGGGCCACCGCCAGCTGGGCGACCTGGTCGGCGCGCATCCCCGTGCGCATGCGCTCCACGCGCTGGGCGGACGCCTCGTCCTTGACCGGAATGGTGGCGATCATCCGGGTCCAGGCGAACGGAGCGATGATGTTGGAGCGGACGTTCTTCAGCTGGCCCTCCATGGCCAGGATCCGCGAGAGTCCGACCACACCCATTTTGGCGGCCGCGTAGTTGGTCTGGCCAAGGTTGCCGATCAGCCCCGAGGTGGAGGTGAAGTGGACGAAGGAGCCTTCCTGCTGGTTGCGGAAATGCTCCACGGCCGCGCGCGAGATGTTGAAGGCGCCGCGCAGATGGACCGCGATGACCGCGTCCCAGTCGGCTTCGCTCATCTTGTGGATCATGACGTCGCGCAGGATGCCGGCCGGATTGATCACCGCGTGCAGGCCGCCGAACACATCCAGCGCCTGCTGCACCATGCCCTGCACCGCCTTCAGCGAGGTCACGCTCTCGGAATTGGAGACCGCCTCGCCGCCGGCGGCGCGGATCTCGGCGGCGGTGGCTTCGGCCGCGTTCGCCGAGCCCTCGTCGTTTCCGGCCACGCCGCCGCCAAGGTCGTTCACGACCACCTTCGCCCCATGCTGGGCGGCCAGCAACG
The DNA here is from genome assembly GCA_019247715.1 of Caulobacteraceae bacterium. Lineage (GTDB taxonomy): Bacteria > Pseudomonadota > Alphaproteobacteria > Caulobacterales > Caulobacteraceae > Acaudatibacter. The sequence continues at coordinate 19,237 of JAFBAO010000034.1, read as the reverse complement.
CGCAGGCCTTGCCGATCCCGCCCGCTCCGCCGGTGACCAGCACCACCTTGCCTTCAAGAACGCCCATGACCGCTCGTCTCCGTTCGAAGCCGCAGGCGGTAGCGAAAATGCCGGGTGGGCTCAAGCTGCGGCGGCGTCGCTGCTCTCGCCGTCCTCAGCCGTGCGGCAGGGTCTTGGCGTTCGAGGCCTGAGTGGCGGGGACGGCGATGACCACCAGGGGATCCTTGCCGAGCCAGCGCCGCGCCTCGGCCTTCACCTCATCGAGGGTGATCCCCTCGTAGTCGCTTTCCCAGGTCTTGGCGGCCGCCAGCTGGTCGGGGTGCGACCAAGAGCCGTCGAGCATGGTGACCCACCAGGGATTGGAGATTTCCCGGGTCGCGCCGGTGTCGAGCACCGGGCGGCGCGCGCGCTCCAGCAGATCCTCGTTGATCGCCCCGTCCGCGAGGCTCTGAGCGATCCGCTTCAGCTCCGCCACCACCTCGCCGGTGGCCGCCGGCGAGGTGTCGATGGCCACCGAAAGCGCGCCTTGGTCGCCGCCGCGGCCAAGCTGGACGTTGACGACCGGCGAATAGGCCTTGCCGAGCCGCTGGCGGATCTCGTCGATGGCCTCGATCTGCATGATCTGGCTCAGGAGGTCGACCGCCCGCTGCTCGCGGACCTTTTCCGGCGTCCAGACGAACAGGGGCCAGGTGGCCAGCACCGTGGCCTTTTCCGGCGAGCCGTTGTGGACGACGCGGACGGTGGCGGGGGCGGTGGAGGCGTAGCGGATCTTGGGCGCGTCGGCGCGGGCGGGGTCGCGCCAGACGCGCGGCGGCAGGGCCCCGAGGGTCTTGGCCACCGCCTGGGTGACGGCGTCCTCGTCGACGTCGCCGACGATGGTCACCTCGAGGGCGTCCTTCCTCAGGGCCGGGCCGAGGACGCGGGCGAAGTCGGCGCTCTTGACGCGGTCCAGGTCATGCTCGTCGGGCAGCTCCAGGATCCGCGGGGCCGGTAGCGCCCGGTCGCGGGCGAGCGCGGCGGTGGTGCCCGGGTCGCTGCGGGTGATCTGGTAGAGGGCGCGCACCGAGCTCGGGATCCGCGCGTCCACCGCCGGCCGGAAGCCCGGATCGGCCAGGTAGGCGCTGATCAGCTGCAGCTCCACGTCGAGGTCCGAAGGGCGGGTCGCGCCCCCGATCTCGAAGGCGTCGCGGCCCACCGCGAGCTCGAAACTGCAGGCGCGCCCCTCGCAAAGGGCGAGTGTGTCCTGATAGTCGTTCTTGCCGAGGCCGCCCTCGCGCAGCAGCGAGGCGCCAAGGCGCGCCACCGGCACATCCGCCGGGGCCAGCTCCTGCTGGCCCGCCCCGAAGCGGACACGGATCTCCACCCGGTCCTGGGCGTTGCGGCTCGACTTGAAGTTCAGCCGCACGCCGTTGCTGAAGGCGACGCGGACCGAGTCGATGTCGGCGAGCGGCGTTCGGCTGACGACGGTGGCGGGCGGCCCGAGGCTGCCGTAGGCCCAGGGATGGCCCTGACGCTCGACGGGCCGCGCGGGCGCGGGCGACGCGTCGGCGGCGCGCCAGGCGCCCAGCAGCTGCGCATCGGCCTGCCGGACGGGACTGATCAGCACCACGAGCGGCGCCCCGGCGCCCGACCACACGCGCCCGAACTCGGCGCTCGCCTTCTCCCGGCTCATGCCGGCCAGCGCCAGGCGTCCGATCCGCTGGTCTTCCTCGGCGGTGGAGAAGGTGCCGCCCAGGGTCAGGTTGGATACGATGCTCTGGGCGAGCTGGGCTGCGGTCATGGTGGGCGCGCCTCCGACCTCCGCCTCCACCGCCGCGTTGAGGCCCTTTAGGCCGGCCTGGTATTCCTGGTCGGTGAGGCCAAAGAGCGCCAGGCGCCGGGTCTCCTCGGACACCGCCCGCAGCGCCGCACGCCAGTCCTGATCGCGCAGAAGCACGGTGACGCAGGTCAGCTCGGCGGCGCTGTAAACCTCGTCCCTGTCCACCTGGCCGGACACGAAGGGCGGCGCCGCCCCGCTCGCCAGGCCCGACAGCCGGCGGGTCAGCACGCCCTGCCAAAGCTGCTCGGTGAAATCGCGGGTGCGCGAAGCGACGCCCTCTTTCAGGGTCGGATCCTTGGGCGCCACGCGGCAAACCTGCAGGGCCGACGGCACATGCCCCTCGACCAGGCTCAGGGCCGCGCCGGCCCGGCGCCGATCGACATGGCCGGGGTCGGGGGCGGGCGGGGCAGGCGTGTCGTTGCGCCAGGATCCGAAGGCGGCCTCGATCCGCGCCTTCAGCTCGTCGCGCGGCAAGTCGCCCACCGCCACCACGATCGAGCTCTCGGGACGGTACCAGCGGCGGTAGAAGCCCCGGATCGTGTCGGCGTTCACCGTATTGATGCTGGAAAGCAGGCCGATCGGAGCGCGCTTCGGGCCGAGGAGTTCGGGCGCGAGAAAGTTCTGGCTGGCCAGGGCCACATCCATCATCGGTCCGCGGCTGCCGTCGTACTCCGAACGGATGACGCCGCGCTCGCGGTCGACCTGGGACTGATCGATGTCCAGCCCGTCGGCGACATCCCTCAGCCAGCTGAAGGCCAGGTCCAGCCGCTCGGGCGTCACCTCGGACAGATCGAGGCTGAAGGTGGTGGAGTCGAAGGCGGTCTCGGCGTTCTGGTCGCGGCCGATGGAGACGCCGATGCCCGCGAACCGCTGCATCACCGTCCCGGGCGGGAAGTTCTTCGAGCCGTTGAACGCCATGTGCTCGAGGAAGTGGGCGACCCCGCGCTCGCCCTCGGTCTCCTGGCCGCTGCCGGCCCCGACGTAGAGGATGATCGAGACCTGGCGCGTTCCGGCCCGGCGCATCACCCCGTAGGTGAGGCCGTTGGGCAGCTTGCCGATCTCCGCCTCCGGGTTGGGGCGGGTGAAGGAATAGGCCGGATCGTCGGGGCTCTCGATCGCGGCGGTCCGCTCGCTCAGCGCCGGCGCCACCGGCACGGCGGCGGCCTGGGCGGCGAAGGAAAGACCGAAAGCAACCGCCAGAAGCTGGACCGCGGACTTGACACTCATGCACATGACGCTTCCCCGAGGGAACTGAGAGCTTAGCGCGTCAGCGGCGCTGGCCCAAGATGCGACCGCGCTACGGGCCCTCCGGGGCGCCTTCATGGCGCTGCGCCTCGGTCATCGGCCCGGGGCGGCAGAATGGCGCAAGCAGGAGCGAACCGGCGAACAGGCCCGCGCAGAGGCGGAACACGTCGCCGAAAGCCAGCGTCAGCGCCTGGGCCGCCGCTCCGCGGACGAGGGTTTGGGCGGCCATCAGCCGGGCTTCGTCCGGGGCGACGCCGCCGGCGCCGAAGAGCTGGGCAAGGCCTTGCGCCGCCTGCAGGGCGCGCTGCGGGGCCGCGTTCGCCGAGCGCGCCAGCGCCTCCAGGTGCAGGGCGAGGAACCTCAGCAGCCAGGTGTTGACGAGGGCGATCCCCACCGCTCCGCCGAGATTGCGGGTCAGGTTGGCGAGCCCCGAGGCGTCCCGCAGCTCGGCGGCCGGCAACTCGCTGAGCGCCATTCCCATCACCGGCACCATGCTGAAGAGCACCGCGAACCCGCGCACCGCCTGCGGCCAGAAGAGCTGCCGGAAGCCCCAGTCGGGGCCGATCTCGGCCATCATCAGAAAAGCCGTCACATAGAGCAGAAGGCCGATCGCCATGACGATCCGCTGATCGATCCGGGTGACGAGCCAGGCGGCGAGCGGGGCGGCCAGCATCATGAAGAGGCCGGTGACCGAGACCGTGGCGCCGATCTGCAGGCTCGAATAGCCGCGCACCTGGGCGAGATAGACCGGCGTCAGATAGACCGCGGTGTAGAGCCCGAAGCCCACGACGAAACTGAGCAGCACCGCCGCCAGGAAGCCCCTGCGGCGGAAGGGCGCGATGGAGACCAGCGGGCTCCTGGAGAAGAAGCAGCGCTCGGCGAACACCGCCCCGGCCACGAGCGCCGCCCAGGCCACCGCGGCGACCGAGCGGTCCTCGAACCATTGGCGCCGGGGACCCTCCTCGAGCACGTACTGGAGGCCGCCCAGCGCGAGGGTGAGGCTGGCGGCGTGCAGCCAGTCCATCTTGGCCAGCAGCCGGGGCTCGCCCCTGTCGAACCGGCCGAGCCCGATCAGCGCCGCCGTCACCGCCAGGCCCGGCGCGACGTTGATGAAGAAGAGCCAGCGCCAGCTGAAGGAATCGGTGATCCAGCCGCCGATGGTGGGGCCAAGCGTGGGGGCCAGCGTCGAGATCGCGCCGAGCGCCGCCGTCGCCATGGCCGCTGTGGCCCCGTCGAAGAAGGCGAAACCGGTGGCGAAGACCAGCGGGATCATCGCGCCGCCCACGAATCCCTGCAGGGCGCGCAGCGCGATCAGCGAGGGAAGGTCCCAGGCGGCGCCGCACAGGAGGCTGGTCAGGGTGAAGAGCCCCGCCGAGGCGGCGAAGACCCAGCGGGTGGAAAGGGCGCGGGCGAGGAAGGCCGACAGCGGGATCATCACCACCTCGGCCATCAGATAGGCGGTCTGGATCCAGTCGATCTCGTCGAGGCCCGCCGACAACCCGGCCTGGATCGAGCTCATCGAGGCCGCGACGATCTGGATGTCGAGAACGGCCATGAACTGGCCGACCGCCATGACGAGGAAGATGGCGAGCTTGCGGCCCTCGCCCAGCGAAGGGACCGGCTCGCCCAGGACCGGGCGGGCCGTCGGACCGGCCGCCGCGCTGACGCTCAAACCGGCAATTCCCTTGCGATCACAACGGACATGGTAGCATCATCGGCCCCGGAAGCGAGAGGCGAGGGCGTCCAGGTTCAGATGGCGAACGGCGGTTCAGGTCGCGGAGCCGCCGGCGGCGTGGTTCCCTGGCGACCTCTGGTGGTGGGCGCCCTCGCCCTGGTCGCGATCGCTGCGGGCCTCTCCTGGATCTTTGCGGACAAGTCCGAGACCGCCACGGACGACGCCTACGTGCAAGCCGACCAGACCATCGTCTCGCCCAAGGCGCGGGGCATGATCACGCAGATCCTGGTCCGCGAGAACCAGCCGGTGACGGCCGGTCAATCCCTCGTCCGCATCGATCCGGCCGAGTACGACCTGGCCATCGCCGCCGCCCAGGGCGACCTGCTGGCCGCCGAGGCCGCCGGGAAGGCCGCCAGGGCGGGCCTCGCCAGGCTGGACGCCGAGGAGAGCCTCGCCCAGAGCCAGGTGAAGGCGGCGCAGGCCTTGGCCGGACCCAAAGGCCCCACCGATCCGGCGTTGCGCCAGGCCTTCGAGACGGCGCGCGGCCAGGCCCTCATCGCCGCCCGCAGCCGCGGCGAGATCGAGGCCAACCTCGCCCAGGCCAAGGCGGCGGAATTCCGCGCCCGAACCGGGCTGAAGGCGGCGCAGATCCAGAAGGCCAACACCTTGGTCGCCGCGCCGGCCGCCGGCGTCGTCGCCAACCTGCAGGCGACCGTCGGCGCCATCGTCCAGCCGGGGGTCCGGCTGATGACCATCGTCAGCACCGCCGCCCCTTACGTCACCGCCAACTTCAAGGAGACCCAGACCGGGCGGATGCGCGCGGGCCAGGTCGCGAAGGTGCGCATCGACGCCCTGCCCGGCCGGACGCTCGCCGGCCGGGTCGAGAGCCTCGCGCCCGGCTCGGGCGCCCAGTTCGCCCTGCTGCCCTTCGAGCCCGCGGCCGGCAACTTCACCAAGATCGTCCAGCGCGTGCCGGTGCGGATCGCCCTCGATCCGGGCCAGCCGGACCTCGCGCGCCTGCGTCCCGGCCTCTCCGCGGAGGTCACCGTGGAGCTCGGCCCGGCCGCGCGTCCCGACCGATGACCTCAGCCTCGCCGGCGCCCCGCTTCGACATCGGCCGGGTCATATCCAGGCTTGTGGGGGTGCTCGGCCGCAATCTCGGGACGTTCCTGGCCCTTTCGGCCCTGCTGGTGGGTCTGCCGAGCGCCGCGGTGCTGCTGGCCGGCCTCTCCGCGGCGCCGGAGTCCCCCAGCGGGCTCGGCGCGGGGATCGCCAGCACGCTGGTGGCGCTGGTGGCCAACGCCGTCCTGCAGGGCGCCCTGATCCATGGCACGGTGTGCGACCTTGCGGGCAAGCCGGCCTCGTTCGGCGACAGCCTCGGCGCCGGCGTCAGGTTCCTCCTGCCCCTGGCGGCCATCGGCCTCGTCTCGGCGATCGCGATCGGGTTCGCCCTGCTGCTCTTCGTCGTCCCCGGGGTGCTCCTGTGGCTGGCCTGGATGGTGGCGGCGCCGGCGGAGGTGATGGAGCGTCGGGGGGTGTTCGGCGCCCTGGGGCGCAGCGCCGAGCTGACCCGCAACCACCGGGGCGCGATCCTCGGACTGGCGGTGCTCTACCTGGTCATCCTGGCCTTCGCCCAGGGCCTGGCCAACGCCTTCGTCGCGGTGTTCGGCGGCTTCTCGGCGTCCGCCTCGATGCTGGCCCCGGACCGGATCCTGCCCGCCGTGGCGACCCTGATCGTTCAGACCCTGACCGCCCTCGTCAGCTCGGCCGGCGCCGCCTCGATCTATTACGAGCTGCGGGTGGTCAAGGACGGGATCGGCGCCGCGCAGCTGGCGGCGGTGTTCGACTAAGCCGCGCGCCCGCCGCTCGGCGTGTGCGCCCTCAGGAAGCGCACCACCTGCCGCTCTTGCTCGGCAAGGTGTTCCGGCCCGCGCCAGTCGGCCAGCACGGTGACCTCGGGCAGCAGCCTGGCGAGCTCGGCGCTGGTCTTCGCGGGGTGCGGGATGTCGGAGCCCGGCAACAGGAACGAAGGCGTGCGGCAGCCGCGCACGAAATCTCGATCGGCGCAGAAGACGAAGTCGCCGCCCCACATGTTGCGCCCGAAGCCGGCCAGATCGGCCTCGGTGATCTCGGGCCGCTGGCTGCGCATCTCGCCGCTCCAGTCGGCGTGCATGTTCTCGAAGAAGTCCGGATGCTCGGGGTTGCGGCCGATCGGGTTCTGCAAGACCTGGGCGACGACCCGATCCGGCGCGGTCTTGGCCGCCATCATGCAGAAGCTGCCGCCGATACAGCCGCCGAGGACATGGAACCGGTCGAAGCCGAGATGGTCCATCAGCGCCAGATGATCGGCCGCGTAGGTGTGCCAGCCGTGATCGGCCTCGACGCTCGCCCTCGAGCGGCCGGCGTTGCGCTGGTCCATCGCGATGGCGATGAAGCCGGCGGCGGCCAGGGCGCAGGTCCAGTCCACCCAGGGGCGCGGCGGACCCGCCGCCGGCGCGCCCCAGAACCCTATCGATGATCTGAGCCCGCCGGGCGCGAACAGCAGAACCGGGAAACCGGCCCCGAAGGTCTCGTAGTTGATCTAGCCGTCGGGGCGAGCGAGCAGGGGCATGGAGGGAACCCTGGGCGGCCGCAGCGCCAGATCATAGGCGCACGCCCTCGCCCGGGGAAAGCTCCAGGCTGGTCAGAAGTGATACTCGATATCGCCGCCGAACATCCGGGGCGGACTCGGCACCGCGACGCAGCTGCCGTTGAGGCAGGTGCCGCCGTTCGAGTACCAGTTGTTGGCCAGGTTGGTGACCCAGACGCCCAAATCCACGGGCCGCCCCATGATGTTTATCCAGTCGGCGCGCAGGTTGACGATGGTGTAGGCGGGCTGGTCCCAGTCGCCCTTGGCGTTGGGGTTGATGTTGTTCGTCTTGACCTTGCTGGTCCAGCCCACGTCCGCGCGGAAGACAAGGTCGCTGTCGCCGCCGAGCGGAACCGTGTATTCGGCCGAGCCGCCCACGGACCACGGCGTGAGGGGCTCGGGCGCGGTCTGATAGCTGAGGTCGGCGCCGGTGTTGTCGCGGTAACTGAGGTACTTGAAGGTCTCGTAGGAGGCGAAGGCGGTGAGCGTCAGCGGCGGGATCGGACGATACACGGCCTCGAACTCGACGCCCATGTAGCGCGACTTCCCGGCGTTGTTGATGAAGCCGGACAGCGGCACCGTGGTCGTGTCCTGAACCTGGACCTGCATGTCGGTCTGGTCGGCCAGATAGAAGGACAGGTCGGTGCGCATCGGCTGACCGAACAGCCGCCAGTCGGATTTCAATCCGGTCTCGTAGTTGGTGAGGTATTCGGGCTTGTAGGGGAACAGATTCGGGTGGATCGCGCGCGGGAAGAAGCTGCCGGACCGATAGCCGCGCGAGGCGGAGACATAGACCATCGTCCCGGGCAAGATATTGTAGTCCAGAGCGAAGTTCCAGGTGAGCGCGCTCCACGTATTGGACAGCCGAATGATGCACTGCGTCGGAATCGACGGCAGGCGCACATTGTTGGCGTCGAAGAGCGAACAGGTGACCGCACCGGTCGCCGCGTTGAGCGTGTAGCTGTCGTCCCAGATCTTCTTGTGGTCGCTGCTATAGCGTAGGCCGGCGGTCAGGCGCAGCTTGTCCGTCAAGGCGAAAGTGCCCTGGCCATAGACGCCCCAGGAATTGGTGCGTCCCCAGGTCGGATTGATCGAATTGCTCAGAGAAACGGCGGTTCCGATGCTCTGATACGAGTTGTTCGTATCGCCGCCGGCGTCGTTCATATAGAAGAATCCGGTCGTCCAATCCAACCGCTCGCCGAAGCTTTTGCCGCTCAACTGCACTTCTTCGGTGAAAGTCCTGAGCGGCGTTGGCCCGAACGGAGAATAGATGCTGGTTCCGTTGGGATTGCCCGTGAACGAGAAGTTGCCAGGGCCGCCGCTGCCGTCGACGAAGTTGACGAGCCAGGAGCTCTGCCAGGTCTGACGGTCGAACTGCCGGAAGGAGACGATGTTCTTGAGGGTGGCGAAGTTCAGATCCACTTCCGTGCGGTTCACCACGCCCCAGGCCTTCAGGGTGTAGGCGTCGTCCAAGGCCGGCTCGCAGGCGGGCGCGAACGGGAGCACCGAACCGGGACGGCAATTGGCCTGCCGGTATTCGTTCTGGGGCGAGTTCGTGAAGGCGGTGGTGGCGAACCTCCACGGGCCGAGCGCCTGCTGCTGGGCCACCAGCCGCCGTTGTTCGCCGGGCCGCCCACCAAGGCCGCCGAGCCACCTGGCAGGAACTCGGTCGGGATGATCGTCTGGGGCGAGGAGGCTTCGTTGAGGTAGTCGAAGACCGTGTCGTTGCGGATCTTGGAGGTCGGCTGCAACCTCAGGGAGACTCTCACGGAGTCGTTGGCGAGCCCGTTCCACTTGTCCCCGTTCAGCACGTTGGTGACGTAACCATCGCGACTGAAGTGCTCGGTGGCGATGCGCAGCGCCGCCTTGTCGTTGAGCGGGATGTTCAACATCAGATCGAACTTCAGGCGGTTGTAGTCGCCGAGCGAGGCGCCCAAGCTGCCGTTGAAGCCCTCGCCGATGCTGGCGTAGTTCGGCGTGATGATCAGGGCGCCGGCCGGGGAGTTGCGCCCGAACAGCGTTCCCTGGGGACCCTTGAGTATCTGGACGCTCTGGACGTCGTACATGGTGTCGCCGAACCCGTGGGGTGGGCGACGACGCTGTCGGCATAGATGGTCACGACCGACGGATCGAAGAACGGATGGCCTTCCTTCTGACGGATGCCGCGGACGCCCACCGTCAGCAGCTGCGGATTGGTCGAGGCGCCGGCGATGCTCACGTTCGGCACTTGCCGGGCGAGCTCGGTGACATTGCTGATGCCTTTTGCGGTCAGGGCCCCGCCGCCGATCGCGGTCACCGCGATGGGCACGCGCTGGAGGTTCTCGGAACGCCGACGGGCGGTCACGACGACCTGCTCGAGATTGGCCGCTGCAGGCTGGTCGGCCGCCGTCGTTGTGGCCGCCTGGATTTTGGACGCTGAAAGCGCCCCGATGCTAAGGCAAACTAAAGAAGCGCTCATGCCGAGCGCGAGTCTCCGCCCCATCGATCCCCCCAGTTCGACGCATTCTGTAAGCCGACAGTCTAGAATTTCTTTCAGGTTCAAGGTTTCTGCGTGTCTGACATGTCAGGCCACGCTTGCACGCGAATGACTGTTGCAGGTTGGACACAGGGGGGCGCCGGCATCTCCGGGTCGGCAATCCTGGAGCGCCTTGCGCCGCGAAAGAGGTCGAATCGCTCCTGGGGGAGAACGCGCCCTAGAACCTTGAATCTAACCCACGAAGCGCCGATCGGGCGGGGGCCGCCTGAACGGATTGCGCCTTTCAGCCCATGTCGAACTTGTCCCGGCGGCGGTGGCCGAAGAGGAGCCGCGCTTCCAGCCGCCCCCGCAAGGCCGCATAGTAGGCGGAGAGGAAGGCCAGGTCGGTCTCGCCCTCCCCCCGGGTCCAGCCGATCTTGGCGCGGATCCGGTCGGCGACGGCGGTCAGGCTCCGGGCGTCGCGCTGACGCAGCACGTCCTCCAGCACGTAGAGCTCCTTGATCCCGTAGGCGCTCGCCTGCTCGACGCTGAAGGCGAACCGGTCCTGGCCGGCTTCCGCCGCACCCAGGAGGTCGGCGGCGAGCCGTTCGCGCGGCGCCTTCACCACCCAGGTGCCGGCGACCAGATCGCCGATCCGCAGCCGGTCGGCGTTGAACAGGGGGAAGAGGGCGAAGGCGAAGCTCCAGCCGAGGCCGAGCAGCACCAGCCAGCCGGAGATCGGGTCCACGATCGCTACGGCCGAGGCGACGATGAACCGCAAGGGCAAGAGAATCTCGATCTCGCGCATGGCGTTGCGCGCGAACACCGCCTCGGCGGTGAGCCGGCCGCCGTCGCGCGCGGCGACCCTGAGGCCCATGATCCGTTTGCCCGGCGTGGCCGCCCGGGCGCTGAGCTCGAAGACGATGAAATAGGCGTTGGTGAGCAGAAACGACCCGAGCGTCCAGACCACCGCGGTGAACTCGGCGAGCTCCTGGCGGCGGCTGAACAGAAAACCGAAGCCGGCGATGGCGACGGCGATGGTGAAGGCGACAAGGGTCAACACCAGGAAGACGATGTCGAGCACGAACGCGGCGGCGCGCTCGCCGGCTTCGCCGATCCTCAGGCGCAGGTCGACCCCTTCTGGGGTGACGAACTCGCGCACCGGCGAGCGTGGACGCGCGGCGGGTCTGCCCGAGGCGGTCACGGGCCGCGCCTCGGCTGTCGCGGCAGGTAGAAGTAGCCGAGCCATACCGTCAGCGTCGCCGCGGCGATGGCGTAGCGCACGAGATCGTTGGTGATCAGCTGGCGGGCGAACCCTTCGAGCAGGCCGGCGAACACCAGCATCACCACCACCCCGGCCAGCACCGCCGCGGCCGATCGCCCGGCCGCGCTCGCCGCCTCCAGCCGGGTCTTCTCGCCGGGGAAGATCACGCTCCAACCGATCTTGAGGCCGGCGGCGCCGCCCAGCACGATGGCGAAGAGCTCGGTGGCCCCGTGGATCAGCAGCCAGCCGCCCAACTGGAAGGCGAGCCCCCGGGATGCGTAGAGGGCGAAGAAGGCCCCCAGCGCCAGGCCGTTCTGGATCAGCAGGAAGAGGGTCGGAAGGCAGAAGGCGAAGCCTAGCGCGAAAGCGAAGATGGCGACGCTGGCGTTGTTGGTGAAGATGGTGCTGGCGAGGATGGCCAGGCCGCCTCGGTGGTCGGGGCCGGCGTAGAGAGTATCGTGCAGAAATTTCGTGGTGGCGGTGGGATCGCGCCCGGCGGCCATGCCGTCGCCGACGAAGGCGTCGAACCAGCCCGAATCCCGGGCGACGAGCAGGTAGCCCGCCGCCGCCGCCCCGAACAGCACCGCGAACGAGACCAAGCTCTCGCGCCACAGCTTCTTCACCGCGTCCGGCCAGGTCTCGGCGAAGAAGAGCGCGAACCGCTCCCTCAGCGAGGCCCTCGCGCCGTAGACGAAGAAGTAGGCGCGGCTGGAAAGGCTCTCCAGGTACTCGATCAGCCGGTGGTCGAGGGCTGTCGCCCGCGCCACCGACAACGCCGACAGGGTCGCCCGGTAGAGCACCGGGATGGCCAGAAGCTCTTCCTCGGTGAGCTTGGCGGGCGATCCCCCCTCGGCCTTCCGAAGCAGGGTTTCGAGCCGGCGCCAGTCCGCCTCGCGCTCGGCCCGGAACCGCTGGCTCTTCAGCCGAAGGTCTGCGACCGCGGGCGCCGTCACAGGAGATCCCGCCGCTTGAGATCGATGTAGGCCGAGAGCAGCGCCGAGCTCATGGAAGCGGCCGGCGCATCGACGACCAGGACTCCCATCCGCACCAGGCGGGCGATTACCAGCTCGCGCTCGCGCAGCAGCGCCTCGGCGGTCACCGCCCGGGACACCGCCTCCGGGTCCGCAGGCTCGCGCCGGGCGATCGCCTCCAGCTCCTCGTCTCGGAACACCACGAAGAGCACGAGGTGGCGCCGCAAAAGGCGGCCGACGTTCTCGACCATGAGCTCGGCGCTGGTGGTGTCGGCGACGTCCGTGAACGCCACCACCAGCGAGCGCCGCTCCAGCGCCGCCCCCAGTTGGGTGAGGGCCAAGGTGTAGTTGGTCTCCTCGGCCGAATAGTCCAGGCGTGCGACCAGCCGCTGCAGCAGCGGAAAGGCGTGGGCGCCGGCGACGGCGCCGGAAAACAGCCGCGGCCGGCTGTCGAATCCGAAGAAACCGACGCGGTCGCCCAGCTTCAGGGCCACGAAAGCCATCAGCAGCGCCGCATTGATCGCCCGGTCCAGGCGCGGGGCGCCCTGCAGCGGCTCGCACATGAGCCTGCCGGCGTCGATGGCGAAGATGATCGGATGGTTCCGTTCGGTCCGGAACTCCTTGACCAGCAGCTTCCCGTGGCGCGCCGACTGCTTCCAGTCGATGGTGCGCCGGTCCATGCCGGCGACCAGCTCGCGCAGGGCGTGGTACTCCGAGCCCTCGCCGGTCTCGAGCTGGACCTTCAACCCGAACAGTGCCTCGCGGGAGAAGAGGCGGATGGCTTCGTCCTTCACCGCCCGCACGTTGGGGGTGATGGGGATGACGTTGCCGGGCGCCTGCGCCACCTGCTTCCAGACCAGTCCGAATGGGCCGCGCCAGCGCAGCCAGACCCGCTCGATCACCCCTTCGCCGCGGCGGATCGGCGTCAGCTCGAAACGCGCCTCCCCTTCCCCGCGTCGCACCGGCGCGCGGATGCGGGCGGGGGCAGTCGCCAGCCGCGGATTGGCCTCGACGGCGGCTTCGACGGCCCGCGGCGCCCGGCCCTCGAAGCTGACCCGAACGCTGATGGGAGCCTGGCCCGCGGTGGGCAGCGCGCCCGGCGCCTGCAGGCTGAGGCTCGCCCGGTCGGTGGCGGCCCCCAGCACCGCGTCGGCCAGGCACAGGCCCCCGACCAGCGCCGTCCACGCCGCGGCCGCAAGCCACCAGCCAGGATGGACGAGACCCACTGCCAGCGCCGCCGGCGCCCCGGCCGCCATGGCGACCACCGCGCGCTGGGTCGGATAGATCACCGGGGCGCTTCCACGCGCTCGATCAGTCCCTTCAGGGTGTCGTCTGTCAGCTTGCCCTCGATCTCGGCGGCGGGCGAGGGAATCACCCGGTGGCGCAAGGCCGGCAGGGCGAGGGCCTTGACGTCGTCCGGTATGACGTAGTCGCGCCCCTCCAGCACCGCCCGCGCGCGAGCGGCGGTGGCCAGCATGGCCCCGGCCCGGGGGCTGGCGCCGGTCTCGAGGTCGGGGCTTTCCCGGGTGGCGCGCACCAGGTCCACCACATAGCCAATCACCTGGTCGGCGAGCCGGATGGCCGAGACCGCCTCCACCGCCGCCGCCAGCTCGCCCTGGCCCGCCACCGTCCCGACCCCCATCGCCGCCGGATCGGGGCTGCCCACCCGCAGACCGTGGGTCGCCACGATCGCCCGTTCTTCCTCCGCCGAAGGGTACTTGAGCGTCTGCTTGAACAGGAACCGGTCGAGCTGGGCCTCCGGCAGGGGATAGGTGCCTTGCTGCTCGATCGGGTTCTCGGTGGCCACCACCATGAAGCGGGCGCTGAGCGGATAGACCTCGCCGTCGATCGTCACGCGCCGCTCCTGCATCGCCTCCAGCAGGGCTGCCTGGGTCTTGGGCGGCGTGCGGTTGATCTCGTCGGCCAGCAGCAGCTCGCAGAAGATCGGGCCCCGGGTGAGGGCGAAGGCGGACGTCTGGAAGTTGAAGAGATTGGCGCCCAGGATGTCGCCGGGCATCAGGTCGGGGGTGAACTGGATGCGGCCGAACTGAAGCTTGAGGGTCCGCGCGAAGCACTGGGCGAGGAAGGTCTTGGCCACGCCGGGCGGACCCTCCAGCAGCATGTGGCCGCCGGCGAGAAGGGCGGTCAGCATCAGGTCGACCGTCTCGGACTGGCCGACCACCGCCTTGGCGATCTCTGCCCTTATGCGGTCGGCCAGGGCCTTCACCTCAGCGACGTTCACGCGTCATCTCCAGTCTCCATCGATAGAGTCTTTGGGCGACCTCGGTGAGGCCCTTGCGGTCGCGGACCCGGTCGGCCTCCAGGGCGAGGTCGGCCAGGCGCCTATCCGTCCCCCGCTGCGCGCCAAGGCGGTCCAGGAATGCGGTCAGGTCCTCGCCGGCAAGCTCGCGCGGCGCGGCCACCGCCCTGGCGGCTGCGGCGCGGGTCAGGGCGGCGTAGGGAGGCGCCATCCTGGCTTCGCGGCGGGCGAGGCGGATCAGCTGGGCGGAATTGTCGGCCAGCGCTTCCTTGCCGAGCGCGAACACCCTGCCCGGCCGCCGCGCCGGCCCGAAGCGCGCCAGGGCCTGCAGGCCCGCCAGCGCCGCGGCCGCCGCCAGGCACAGGGTGACGGCCAGGAACGGCGGGGCCAGCATCAGCTTCAGCGCGTTGCGCTCGATCCGGTAACCATCCAGGGACACGTCGAACATCACCGGGCCCTCGCCGCGTCTCAGGGTCTGGACGATGCGCGTCGCGGTGGCGAGGGTGTCGAGGTCGGCGAGGCCCTGGGTGTTCAGGAGGTCGGGATCGGCGAGCAGATAGACGTCGGCGTTCTTGGCCACCGACATCACCGCGCCACCGGTCTCGTCGGTCAGCACCGGAAGCCAGCCCTGGACGCTGGCGGTCTGGAGGGAGTCGACGGGGCCGGTGAACAGGAATGCGTTCTCGAAGGGGGAGCCTACGGCGCCGGCGAGGGCATGCCTGGCCACGCCGCTGCGCCGAGCGAGGACATAGGGGGCGAGGCCCTTGCGAGGCATCTCCGCCGCGGGGTCCAGCAGCCCCGCCTTGCGTCCCCAGGTCGGCCGACCCGGATCCGGAACCGTCTCCCACTTGGGCAGCACCACCAGGACGGGCCCTGCGAATCCGAGGCTGGCGGCGTCGGCGCTGCGGCCGGGCTCGGGGGTGACGATGAGCAGCCCCTCGCGCGCGCCCTTCGGCAGGGTGGTGCGGCTGATCAGGGTGGGCGCGTCCTGCTGGCGGACCAGGGCTTCCAGCCCGGCGAAGCCGACGGCGCACTTGGAGTAGACGTTCGGCCGGCAGACGAAGTCGCGGCGCAGGTCCGGCGCGTAGGCCATCAGGGTGACGAAGGCGGCGAAGGCGAAAACCGAGACGAGGACGATCGCGATCACCGCGCTCGGTGAGAAGACTTCCGGCGTGGCCTCTTCGGAGGGATCGCTCACGCCCACGCGCCCGCGATGGCGAAGGCCTCGTAGGCCTGGCGGCACTCGGCGAAGCCCGCCGCGTCGAGGTCACGGCCGCCGAAGAAGCTACGCTCCACGATCTCGGCGATCTTCGAAAAGGTGGCGCGGGCGGCGGCGGGCAGGCCTTCCAGCCCGGCGATCTCCCGCGAGGTCAGGGCCGGCCTCACCAATCGGGGGCGGTGGCGCTCGATGTCCTCGATGCTGCGGTAGAGCAGCAGGTGGGCCGCCTCGCCGTAGGCGCCCTCCGCGGCCAGCCGATCGGCCTCCTCCAGCAGCGCGCGCGCCGCCGCGGCGTCCGGGCGCCAGTCGAGCGCCGCCCGCCGGGCCGCCCGCTTGCGCTTCAGAAGCTGCGGCCAGCGGGTGCGGATGATCTCCCGGGCGATGAACAGGAGCACCAGGGCGAGCGCCACCGCCAGCCCGGCGATGAACACCCATTCGAGACCTTTGCCGAGCCCGGCGCCAAGTTTGCCGAGCGAGCGCAGCAGATCGAGGAGCCAGTGCGGCAGGCGGCTGGGCGGGCTCGGCGAGGGCGCTGCGGCGAAGCGGAACTGCAAGCCGTGGTCCTGCATCAGCCGCGTCTGGGCGGCCTGAAGCGCCTCCCGGGACGGCTGGGCGCCGTTCGTCGCGAACAGGCCCCCTTGCGCGGCCAAGACTTCTCCCCCTGAGTCTGCCCCCATCGGCGGGCGCCTTTTAAGGGAATTCGCGGCCGTCCACTATCACCCTCGAGCCCTGGACCGGCTCAGCGCGGCAGCACGCTCTCGCCCCTCAGGAACTCGTCGATCGCCCGCGCGCACTGGCGGCCTTCGCGGATCGCCCACACCACCAGCGACTGGCCGCGGCGCATGTCGCCGCAGGCGAAAACCTGCGGCGTGGAGCTGCGGTAGTCCGTCAGGCTGGCCTTGACGTTGCCGCGCGCGTCCAGCTCGACGCCCGCCTGCTCCAGCATGCCGCGGCGCGGGCCGACGAAGCCCATCGCCAGCAGCACCAGGTCCGCCGGCAGGACGAATTCGCTGCCGGGGATCTCGGTCATGGTCACCCGCCCGTCGGGACCGGGCGCCCACTCGACCCTGGCACACTCCAGCGCCTCGATCCGCCCGTCCTTGCCCACCGCCTGGCGGGTGGTGACCGCGAAATCCCGCTCGCAGCCCTCCTCCTGGGACGAGGAGGTCCGAAGCTTCAGCGGCCAGTCGGGCCAGGTCAGCTCCTTGTCCTCCCGTTCGGGCGGCATCGGCAGGATCTCGAGCTGGGTCACCGAGGCCGCCCCCTGGCGGTTCGAGGTGCCGATGCAGTCCGAGCCGGTGTCGCCGCCGCCGATCACCACCACATGCTTGCCCTTGGCGCTGATCGCGCCCCCCGGCGCCGCCTTCGCCTCGGGATCGCCCTCGTTGCGGCGGTTCTGCTGGGTCAGGAACTCCATGGCGAAATGGATTCCCTTGAGCTCCCGGCCCTGGATCGGCAGGTCGCGCGGCGACTCCGCGCCGCCCGCCAGGGCCACCGCGTCGAACTCGGAGAGCAGTTCCTCCACCGTGATCACCGCCCCCACCTCGACGCCGGGCCGGAAGGCGACGCCCTCGGCCTCCATCTGGGCGATCCGCCGGTCGATCAGATGCTTTTCCATCTTGAAGTTGGGGATTCCGTAGCGGAGCAGGCCGCCGATCCGGTCGTTCTTCTCGAACACCGTCACCGCGTGACCGACTCGCGCGAGCTGCTGGGCGCAAGCGAGGCCCGACGGCCCGGAACCCACCACCGCCACCTTGCGGCCGCTCGAGGAATCCGGCGGCTGCGGGACCACCCAGCCCTCCTCCCAGCCGCGATCGACGATCTGGCACTCGATGGATTTGATGGTGACCGGGTTGTCCTCGATGTTGAGGGTGCAGGCCGCCTCGCAGGGCGCCGGGCAGATGCGGCCCGTGAATTCCGGGAAATTGTTGGTCGAGTGCAGGTTTTCCAGCGCCGCGCGCCAGTCGTCGCGGTAGACGAGGTCGTTCCAGTCCGGGATTTGGTTGTTCACCGGGCAGCCCTGGTGACAGAACGGGATTCCGCAACTCATGCAGCGGGCGGCCTGGCGGGCGAGATCGGCCGGCGCCAGCGGGCGGACGAATTCGCTCCACGTCTTCAGCCGCGCCGACGGCTTCTCATACGGTCGATCGCGCCGTTCTATCTCCAGGAAGCCGGTCGGCTTTCCCATCCGGTCAACTCCAGCAGGCTTAAAGGTTTACTCGGCGGCGACGGCCTTGGCGGCCGCGCGTTCGGCCGCCAGATCCTCGAGCGCCCGACGGTAGTCCTTGGGCATGACCTTGACGAAGCACGTCAAGGCTTTTTCCCAGTCGCCGAGCAGCTCGGCCGCCCGGGCGCTGCCAGTGTGCAGATGGTGGCGCTCCACCAGGATGCGCAACCGCTCGGCGTCGAAGCGCAGCGGATCGCCCATTCCGCTGTTCTCGACGCTGACCGAGCGCTGACGCGGGCGCAGCGCCTCGTCCTCCCGCTCGGCCGGCGCGCTCGGCGCCACCGGCTCCAGATCGACCATCGCCGGGTTGCAGAGCTCCCGGAAGCGGCCGGTCGGATCGTACACATAGGCCACGCCGCCCGACATGCCGGCCGCGAAGTTCCGCCCGGTGTCCCCGAGCACGCAGACCACGCCGCCGGTCATGTATTCGCAGCCGTGGTCGCCAACGCCTTCCACCACCGCCACCGCGCCCGAGTTGCGCACCGCGAACCGCTCGCCAGCCACGCCCTCGAAGTAGGCCTCGCCGGCGATGGCGCCGTAGAGCACGGTGTTGCCGACGATGATGTTGCGGGTCGGGTCGCGGCCGGTCCCCGAGGGATGGCGGACCACCACCCGGCCGCCCGAAAGCCCCTTGCCCACATAGTCGTTGGCGTCGCCGGTGAGCTCCAGGCTGACGCCGCGGGCGAGGAAGGCGCCGAAGCTCTGGCCGGCGGTGCCGGAGAACTTCACCGAGATGGTGTCTTCCGGCAGGCCGGCGTGGCCGTAGCGGCTCGCCACCTCGCCGGAGAGCATGGCGCCCACCGTGCGGTTCACGTTGCGGACCCGGCGCTCGACGAGCACCGGCCCCTTGCCATCCAGGGCCCGCTGGGCTTCGGCGATCACCTCGTGGTCGAGGGCGCGCTCCAGCCCGTGGTTTTGGCGGTCCTGGTTCCAGAGCCCCTTCGAGTGGCTCGGCGGCGCCGCATAGAGCAGCCGCGAGAGGTCGACGCCGCGGGCCTTCCAGTGCTCCACCGCCGGCCGCGCGTCGAGACGGCCCACCTGGCCGATCATCTCGTTGACCGTCCGGAAGCCGAGCTTGGCCATGATCTCGCGCAGCTCTTCGGCCACGAAGAAGAAGTAGTTGATCACGTGCTCGGGCTTGCCGGTGAACTTGGCGCGCAGCACCGGGTCCTGGGTCGCCACCCCCTCCGCGGCCGGGGCCTGGTAGAGGATGCGGGTCAGGTCGACGCCCTTGGCCTTCCAGTGGTCGGTCGCCGCGCGCATGTCGAGCCGGTCCACCCGGCCGATCATCTCATTGACCGTGCGGAAGGCGAGGTTGGCCATGATCTGGCGCAGCTCCTCGGCCACGAAGAAGAAGTAGTTGATCACGTGCTCGGGCTGGCCCGAGAAGCGCTTCACCAGCTCCGGGTCCTGGGTGGCGATGCCGACCGGGCAGGTGTTGAGGTGGCACTTGCGCATCATGATGCAGCCCTC
>JAFBAO010000047.1 GCA_019247715.1 Caulobacteraceae bacterium | reverse complement strand
GAATGGTAAATTCGACCGGATTGCCGATGTTGATCGGTCCGGTGACGCTGTCGTCGGAGCCCATCAGGCCGATGAGGCCGCCGACGAGATCGTCGACGTAGCAGAACGAGCGCGTCTGTAGCCCCTCGCCATAGATGGTGATGTCGCGGCCGAGCAGCGCCTGCACGATGAAGTTCGAGACCACGCGCCCGTCGTTCGGGTGCATGCGCGGACCATAGGTGTTGAAGATGCGCGCCACCTTGATGCGCAGCTTGTGCTGACGCCAGTAGTCGAAGAACAGCGTCTCGGCGCAGCGCTTGCCCTCGTCGTAGCAGGAGCGCGGGCCGATGGGATTGACGTTGCCCCAATAGGCCTCGGTCTGGGGATGCTCGGCCGGGTCGCCGTACACCTCGGAGGTGGAGGCCTGCAGGATCTTGGCCCGCACCCGCTTGGCCAGGCCCAGCATGTTGATCGCCCCATGCACGCTGGTCTTGGTCGTCTGCACCGGGTCGTGCTGGTAGTGGATGGGGCTCGCCGGGCAGGCAAGGTTGTAGATCTCGTCCACCTCCACATAGAGCGGGAAGGTCACGTCGTGACGCTGAAGCTCGAACATCGGGTGTCCGACGAGGTGGGCGACGTTGGCGCGCGCGCCGGTGAAGAAGTTGTCGACGCAAAGGAGCTCGCACCCGCGCTCGAGCAGCCGCTCGCAGAGGAACGAGCCGATGAACCCGGCACCGCCGGTCACCAGGACGCGTTTGTGGATATGCACTCGAGGGGACTCCTCTATCTGAGAGAGGTTGCGCGGTTGGCGGCCCGGCCGCCGGCGACGACAAACTGGGCGACCTTGCCGAGCGGCTTGGCGAACAGGGCGTAGTCGACGGGGCCGACGCCCAGCCAGCGGCGGCGTGAATCCAGGGCTTCGAGGTTGTGGCGGATGCGGGCGCGGACGCCCGCGGTGCTGAGGCCGCCGTCGCCCATGTCGATCAGCACCCTTTGCACCCGCGCCGGCTGGAAGGCGCCGAGCTCCAGGGCCCGGAGCATGAAGTCGTAGTCGGCGGCCAGCCGGTAGCGCAGGTCGAAACGGCCCACCTGCTCGACCACCTGGCGGCGGCAGTAGAAGGTGGGGTGCGGCGGCATCCAGCCTCGCAGGAAGCCGCCCTTGCGCCAGAGGGTGCTGCGCCAGCGCCGCACCACCCGGCGCCCGTCGCTCACCACGTCGAGGTCGCCGTAGCAGAGATCTGCGCGCTCGAGGGAGGCGGCGATGGCCGACAGCGCCGAGGGGTCGTGGAACCGGTCGTCGGCGTTGAGGAAGCCCACCGCTTCGCCGGCGAAGAGGCCAAGGCCCTTGTTCATGGCGTCGTAGAGGCCCCGGTCGGGCTCGGAGATCACCTTCAGCTCCGGGGAGGCGAAGGCCTGGACGACCTCCAGGGTCTTATCGGTGGAGGCGCCGTCGACCACCACCAGCTCCTTGCGGGGATGGTCCTGCTGGAAGAACGACTCCAAGGCGCGGCCGATCGTGGCCGCCGCGTTGCGGCAGACGGTGACGACTGAAATTCGCATGGGGGTACTGACGGTTAGAGTGGCAAGTTCAGTTGGGGTGGGCGGCTACAGCACCGCCTTCACCTCGTGCTCGAGGAACCAGGCGTAGGTGGACTCCAGGCCCTGCCGCAGCGGGATGGCCGGGGACCAGCCGCTGGCGCGCAGGCGCTCGGAGCTCATGAGCTTGCGCGGCGTGCCGTCGGGCTTGGATTCGTCGCGGACGATCTCGCCCTTGAAGCCCACCACCTCGCAGACCATGCGGGTGATCTCGAGGATGGTGAGATCCTCGCCCGAGCCGATGTTGACGTGCTGGGAGTCCGAATAGGACTTCATCAGGTGGACGAGGGCGTCGGCGCAGTCGTCCACGTGCAGGAGCTCCCGCCGCGGAGCGCCGCTGCCCCAGATGGTGAGCTGGCGCTCGCCGTTCAGCTTCGCCTCGTGCGCCTTGCGCAGGATGGCCGGCAGCACGTGGCCGGAGCTCAGGTTGAAGTTGTCGCCCGGCCCGTAGAGGTTGGTGGGCATGGCGGAGATGAAGTCGTCGCCGTACTCCTTGCGGTAGGCCTGGCAGAGCTTGATGCCGGCGATTTTGGCGACGGCGTACCACTCGTTGGTGGGCTCCAGCGGGCCGGTCAGCAGGGCCTCCTCGACGATCGGCTGGGTGGCGAACTTCGGGTAGATGCAGCTGGATCCCAGGAACAGCAGCTTCTCCACGCCCTGGCGGTGCGCCGCCTCGATGACGTTCGCGGCGATGGCGAGGTTGTCGTAGAGGAATTCGGCCGGGTAGCTGTCGTTGGCGAGGATGCCCCCTACCTTGCCGGCCGCCAGGAAGACGGCGTCGGGACGGTTCTCCGAAATCCAGCGCTCGGTCTTGTCCTGCCGGCGCAGATCCGTCTCGCGCGGGGCGGTGAGCACCACGCAGTCCTCGCGCGCCAGCCTTCGCACGATCGCGCCGCCCACCATCCCGAGGTGCCCGGCCACCCAGACCCGCCGGCGCTGCAAGGGGAAGATCGTTTCAGTGTGCATGTGCGTCCTGTCCTATCGAAGGGCGATGGGTGGGGATGGCGGAGCAACTCCTCCCTCGCGCAGCGGGGGAGGTGGATCGGCGCGCGAGAGCGCGGCGAGACGGAGGGGGCGCTGCGCCCCCACCACCATCCGCCTGGCGCCGGATGGTCCCCCTCCCCCGCACGCGGGGGAGGAGCAGACGCCTAGTTCCGCGCCAGCTGCTTGGAGCCGCGGCCGAAGAAGCCGCGCTTGCCCAGCGCCTTGCCGGTGTAGCCGTAGGCGTAGCCGAGGCCGTAGCCGTAGCCGGCCTTCTTGAGGTCGAACTTGGCGAGCACCGCCCCCACCACCCGGGCGCGGACCATCTTGAGGCGCTGCACCGCCATGCGCGCCAGCTCTCGCTTGGTGCCGCCGGATTCGATCACCACCAGGGTCCCTTCCGCGGCGCCGGCCAGCAGCGGCGCGTCGGCGAGGCCCAGCACTGGGGGGCCGTCGATGATCACCAGGTAGCCGGCGTTCCTGGCCCAATCGAGGAAGCGGCGGAACTTGTCGCCGCCCAGGAGCTCGGTGGGGTTGGGGGGCCGCGGCCCACAGGCGAGGAAGGACAGGCCCGGCTGCTCGGTGGCCTGCAGGGCGCTGGAGGGGGTCATGTGGCCGGAGAGCAGGTTGCTGAGGCCCACGTCGTTCTCGAGTCCCAGGTGCTTGTGCAGGGCGGGGGCGCGCATGTCGCCGTCCACCAGCAGCACCCGGCGGCTGAGTCTCGCAAAGGAGCGCGCCAGCACGATGGCGGTAGTGGTCTTGCCCTCGGAGGACCTGGCGCTGGTCACCAGCAGGATCGAGGGCACGCCGTCCTCGGTGGAGAGGTTGAGGGCCGTGCGCACCGAGTAGTAGGCCTCCGACAGCAGCGAGCGCTGGTCGGCGATGGCGCCGGCCAGCTGCGAGCCCCGGGCGACCTTCGGGATCGCGCCCAGCAGCGGCAGGTTCAGCTTCCGCTCCACGTCGTCGGGGGTCTTGATCGACACGTCGAGCTTTTCGAGCAGGAAGGCCAGCAGGACTCCGAGACCGAGGGCGGCGGCGCTGAAATAGGCGATGTTGTGCGAGAGGCTCGGCCGGATCGCGAAGATCGGCGGGTCGGCGGCGTCCACCACCGAGATATTGTTGGCGCCGATGCCGCCGGCCACCCCGATTTCCTTGTAGCGCTGCAGAAGGCCGTCGTAGAGCGACTTGTTGGTGTCCACCTCACGCTGCAGGATGTTGTAGCGGATGCTCCGATTGCGAAGGTCGAGGACCTGGCCCTTGTCCCGGTTGACCTCGGAGCCCAGCGACTGCTCCTGACGCAGCGCCACCTCGTACTGGTTCTTCAGGGACTGCCGCACCGCCTCGGCGCGGGCGGCGATCTCGCGGGTCTGCTCCTCGATCTTGGCCTGCAGCGCCAGCATGGTCGGGTGGTCCGGCTTCATGGCGCTGCGGTTCTGCCGGTACTCGGCCTGGGCCTGGGCGCGGGCGGCCACCGCCGCCTGGATGGCGGAGTCCGCCTGCACCTCGGGCAGGGTCATGAGGTCGCTGGCCGACTGCGCCTGGCGCCACCGCTGCTCGGCCTGGATCCGGGCCGTGACCGCCGAGGCGAGCGCGCCGTTCACCGAGGCCAGGTCGCTGGCGGCCAGCGACGTGGGGGCGGCGGCCTGGCCGCCCGGGCTCTGCTCCTCGACGTTGAGGTTGATGATCTGGTTCTGGGCCGCATAGGCCACCAGCTGACGCTCGGAATCTTCGAGCTTTTCGCGCGTCTCGTTCAGCCTCTGCTCGAGGAACTGGCGCGCGTAGGAGGACGCCTCGTAGCGGTGCTCGAGGTTGGCGGCGATGAAGCCGTTGGCGGCGGCGTTGGCGATCCTGGCGGCCATCTCGGGGCTCGGACTGTCGTAGCTCACGTGCACGAGGCGCGATCCGCGCACCGGATCGACGCGCAGATTGCCGGTCACGATGGCGACCGCCCGGTCCTCGCGCGCCTTGCGCTCGGCCTCGGTCTTGGGCGGCGGCAAGGGGCCGGCGGACCCGTTCAGGAAGGCGCCGTCGTCGGCCAGCTTCTCGTCCTTGACGACCCGTCCGGCCAGGGCGCGGCTGCGCAGCAGGGCGTACTGGGTCTGGTAGAAGTCCTCGCCGTCGGCGCTCTCGGGCGCCGCCTCGCTCTGCACGGGCACGATCTTGGCCGCCTCGTGGTCGATCTGGATGGTGGCGGTGGCCTCGTAGACCCTGGCGGTCAGGAACGTCGCCCCCGCCCCCGCGGCCACCCCTGCCGCCGCGGCGGCGACCAGCAGCCAGCGCCACTTGAAGGCGATGCCCAGCAGGTCGAGGAAGTTGAGCTCGCGGTCCCCCTGTTCCGGTTCCGCCCCGGTCTCGAACAGGCGCGATTCAGCGAGCGAGGCCGGCTCGTAGTCGCGCAGCGAGCGGCCCTCGCGGGAGGGCAGCAGGCGCAGTCCAGGCGCGGGGCTCGCGCCCACATCTCCGGATTCCGAACTCATGGAAGCCTCACTCGTAGGTTTTTCGGGGCGCGATTACAGGCCGAGCGGCGTCAGCAGGATGAAGAGCGGCGACGCCTTGAGTATAGTGGTGAACAGCTCTTTCCCGCTCGATTTTGTCACCAGGATGACGTCGCCGGCGTAAATCTGGGGATCGTCCACCCTGCCCTTTTCGACGTCGGCCAGACTGACGACCGCGGCCGCCCGCTTGTGCTGGATCATCCGGAAGATCACCACGCTGCGCATATTGGCGAGGTCGCCGGCGCCGCCGGCGGTGGCCACGGCCTGCATGAGGGTGGTCTGGCCCAGAAGGTCGAAGACGCCTGGCTTGGAGACCTGGCCGGTCACCGTGTACTTCTGGGTCGCCGACGACTTCACCATCACCGCCACCGAGGGCGATTCGAAGTATTTGGCGGCCAGGCGCGTGGAGATCTCCTGGCCGAGCTGGCCGGGCGTCTTGCCCGCCGCGGCCACCTCGCCGATCAGCGGCATGGCGATCTTGCCGCCATCGTCCACCTGGATGTCGCCGCCGAGGCCCGAGTCCGGGTAGATCCGGATGGTCAGCTGATCGAGCGGACCGATCACGTACTCCGACTGACCGGCCGAGGCGTTGGCCACCACGTCCGGCGGCGGCAGCTGGGAGAGCTTCAGCACCGGCGGATCGGCGGCGAAGGTGAGGGAGGCGCCCAGCCACGCAAGCGCGGCCATCGCCCAGGCGAGCCCCCGCGCCAGTCGTCTAACCGCCGTCATGCGCCTGCCGACCATGCCGATCTTCCCGCACGTGCTCACGCCCCGCCCGTCCCGCGCAATGCAAAACCATCCGATCCTAGCCGATTTGCGGCGCCCGGCGCCTTCCGCCACCCTCGCCGCAACCCCTCAAGGCCCCGGGAACAGGGCCGAGGTGCGGCCGCGCAGGTGGTAGACCAGCAGCCCGAGATACTCCTTGGCGGCCAGGTCGACCTTCGAGAGGTTTTCCGAGACCGACCACCCGCCGCCGCCGCCCAGGCTGGAGCGCCGGTCCGCCGGTGCGGCGACGACGGCGAAACCGGCGGCCCGGAAGCAGCCGACCGCCCTCGGCATGTGCCAGGCGGAGGTCACCAGCAGCCAGCGCTGCGTCGGGCTCGGCCGCGCCAGGGCGACGGAGAAGCGGGCGTTCTCGAAGGTGTCGCGCGAGGCTTCCTCCAGCCGCAGCCGGTCCGGGCGCACGCCCATGGCGATCAGCTGGCGCCCGAGGATCTGGGCCTCGGAGCGACCGGTCCGCGGATCCTTGGGACCGGCGCTCACCAGCACCATCGCGCCGGGAAAGTCCTGCGCCAGGCGCGCGGTCTCCACCAGGCGGTCCACCGCCGGCCCCATCTGCACCCGCTGCAGCACCGGCCCGTCGGCCGCGCCGGTGATCCCGCCCAGCACCACGATCCCGTCCGCCGGCCGGCCGTCCGGCCTGAAGACGGGGAAACGGCGCTCCAGGGCGCTCAGCATCAGGTCCCCGACCGGGAAAACCGCCAGCCCCACCAGCATGACCGAGGCGCCGATCATCAGCCGGCGGCCGACCCGCGCCGTCACGCGCAGCCGGGAGGCGGCGAAGCCGGCCAGCGCGAGCAGGAGCAGGAGATCGGAGGGCGCGCTGAATAGGCCGCTCCACTGCGAGACTAGGTGAAACACACGGTCATTTCGAACGTCCCGTTCAGCTCCTCGAGGCCCCGCGGACCGGGGCGCCCGCCAGCGCCCGGGTCCGCGAGCGAGCCCCGGCGGCGCCCTCGCGCCAGAGCTGCTCGGCCAAGAGGATGGCGATCATCCCCTCGTATACGGAGAGCATGAACGCATAGAGGAAGCCACGGCTCCCCTCCAGGAAGCCGCGTCGCAGGAAATAGACGTAGGCGAAGCGCATCGCCGGCCGCGCGAAGATCGGCGTCCGGTGCGAAAGCGACTTCAGCCAGCGCCGGCGCGTGGTGCGGTCCTTCAGCGCCCAGGCCAGCGAGACCCGCTCGGCAGAGCGCCGCGCCTCGACGATCACCGCGCTCTCGGCGGCCGCGTACCGCACATGGCGGGCGAGCCAGTCGCCGAGCCCCCGCGAGAACGAGTAGTGAAGGTAGGGCTCGTCGAGGGTGGCGATCTTCTCCGGAGGCAGGGCCTCGCGCTGGCCGTGCCCCACCTCCCTGAAGCGCAGCCGCTCGCGGTGGCCGAGGCGCACCTGGTAGGCCGGGTACATGCCGGCCCGGCGCAGCCAGCGGCCGAAGAACATGGTCTTCGAGGGAACCCGGTAGGCGTCGATCCCCGCGTCCGGCGAAAGACCGGCGAGCCTGGCGGCCAGCGCCTCGGTGACGATCTCGTCGGCGTCGATGTGCAGCACCCATTCGTGCTTCAGCTCGCCATGCTCGAGGCCGAAGTTGCGCTGGTCGGCGAAGGTCTCGAAGGGGTGCTCCAGCACCCGCGCCCCGTGCTCGCGGGCGATGGCGAGCGTGCGGTCGGTGCTGCCGGAATCGAGCACCACCACGTCGTCGCACCAGCGCAGCGCCTTCAGGCAGGCAGGCAGGTTCGCCTCTTCGTTCTGGGTGAGAATGAGGACAGAGACGCGCAAGCGCTTCAAGCCTCCGGCGGCCGGCGCGGCCCGACGACCTTGGCGGGATTGCCGCCGACGATGGTCCAGGCCGGCGCGTCGCGCACCAGCACCGCCCGCGCCGCGACGATGGCGTAGTCCCCCACCGACACGCCGGGGCCGACGAAGGCGTCGGCGCACACCCAGGCCCCTGCGCCCACCGCGATCGGCCGCTTCACCAGCGGAAACTCGGCCCTCAGATAGTCGTGGGTCCCGGCGCAGAGGTGCGCGCCCTGGGAGATGGTGACCTGCGGCCCGATGCTGATGCGTCCGAGACTATAGAGGGTGGCGCCGTCGCCGACGGCGCTGAAATCGCCGATCTCCAGGTTCCAGGGGATGGTGATCTTCACGTTGGGATAGATGTGGACGTCGGATCCGATCCGGGCGCCAAAGCAACGCAGCATCAGGCGGCGCGACCCCCAAAGAAAACGGGGGGTGAGGCGGAAGACCGGATAGGCGAGCTCCCAGGCCAGGCGCCCCAGAAGCTCCAGTCTCGACCACTTGCGCGCGCGCCGGTTGGCGGCGATGTCGAGCACGGCCGCGGCCTTCGGCGGCGCGGCGCCCGCCGATGGGTGCTTGCCGATCATTCCGTGATCACCGTGGGCGGCGGGGCGCCGCCAAACCTCAGCCATCGGTAGACCTCCGCCATCCGGCCGGCCAGCGTGCGCCAGTCGAACTCGCGCCCCATCCAGGCGCGCCCGCGCGCACCCATGGCCGAGAGCGCCAGGGCCGGCGCGGCGGTGGCGCCCAGGAGGGCGTCCGCCAGCGGCGTCTCGCCGTGATCGATCCACCAGCCGCAGCCTTCCGTCTCGAGCCCCGCCCAGGGCGCGCCCTTGGTGCAGATCACCGGCACGCCGGCGCTCAGGGCCTCGGCCACCACCAGCCCGAAGTTCTCGTTGAGGGTCGGCAGGACGAGAAGCGCCGCGCCCCGAAGCGCCTCCAGCTTCGCCGCCCCGAACGCCGGCCCCTCGATGCTGACCCGCGTGAGGCCGAGCTTGCGGGCGAGCTCGGCGAGCTCCAGGTCGTGGCCGTCCTCGGCCGGGCCCACGATCCTCAGGCGCCACTCGGGACGCTCGGCCTCCACCCTCGCCCAGGCGCGCAGCAGGGCGGCGAGGTTCTTCTTGGGATGGATCCGCCCCAGCGCCAGCGCCACCCGCGGCGGCGGCCCGGAGCCACGGGCCGGCTCGGGAAGGTCGACGCCGTTGGGGATCACCGCCACCGGGCCGGCGAGGCCCAGCGCCCGGAACTCCGCGCATTCGGCCTCGCTGGTGGCGTGCAGCAGCGCCGCCCGGCGCACGAGCTGGCCCTGGACCAGCGTCCAGACCGCGCGCTTCTTGAGCGCCGAGAAGCTGAGCGCCGCCGCGCTCAGCATGCCCCGGGGCGAGATCACGTGCGCGGTTCCGCGGAAGGCCGCGGCGCGGCCGGCGGCGATGTTCGGCCAGAGCCAGAGGCCGTGGCTGTGGATGACGTCCGCCCGCACCGCCGCCGAGCCGATCGCCGAGGCCAGCTCGGAGGAGAAGCGCAGGGCGCCCAGCAGCGGGGTCCGCGCATGGTCCCAGCCGCAGCGCCGGTCCGCATAGCCCTCGGCCTGGCGCCGCGAGCGCCCCTCGCCCGCGCCGGCCACCGAATAGAGCTCCACCGCCGCGCCGGCCGAGGCGGAAAGCCCGCGGCAGAGTCGGGGCACGCTGTAGCTCGGCCCGCCGTCGCTGGGGTCCAGCCCCGCGACCACGTGCGCGACTCTGAGCGGCGCGCCCGCCCCGTCCGCGAAGAGCGCCGCCTCGATGCGGCTCAGATGTTCGGCGCCGCGCATGCGCTCACGTTGCGGTTCGCGTTGAGGCCAAGACGCCCTCAGGACCGCCCCGGCTGGGCGGGAAGTCCGCCAATCGCGTGCGCCAGACCGTGACGGCCCTGGGCGGCCAGCGCCCGCGCCACCAGGGCGCCGTCCGCCCGCAGCCTGGGAACGAGGCGAGGGACCACGAAGCGGGTCAGCAGCCAGATCACCAGCACCGCCACCGAAAGCGCGCCGGCGAGCTTGGCGGCGCTCATGCCGATGTCGGCCACCGAGACCAGGATCGAGGCGGCGAACCCCAGGCCCAAGACGCCGCGGGTGTAGCGGCTGCGCATCAGCCACCGGTAGGTCGCGCCGAGCACCGCGCCCAGACCGAAGAGGGCGGCCATCATGCCCAGGGGTCCGAAGTCGATGTAGCTTTCGCCCATGTAGCCGATGCTGATCTGGGTGCCCTGCTCCAGACCCGCCACGCCGAGGCCGGTGTACTCGTTGGTCTCGGCCGACTCGTCGATGATCGCCTTGCCGGGGAAGAACATCCTGGGCATGAACGGGCGGCCGATCGCGTCGGCCCACAGCCGGCCGTGCTGGAAATGCACGACGGCGGGAACGTAGTTCAGGACGTCACCGAAGTATTCGACATAGGCCACCCGCATCACCAGCTTCTGGAACCCGTCGGCGAGGCTCGCGGCGTCCAGCGACTGGGTGAGCCGGCCGAGCTCGCGCAGCTGGTCGCCGTAGCCCACGGTGAGCACCTGGGAGGCCTGGCCGCCGGAGACGTAGGCGCGATAGTCGGGCTTGATCTCCGACCAGACGCTGCCGAACACCAGCACCAGGACGCTGAGCAGCGACAGTCCCAACGCCCGCACGAACGACATCCGCACCCCGGCCGCGGCCAGGCCGATCACCGCGTAGATGAAGATGAACTTGAACGAGGAGAAGTAGCCGCCGAGCGAGAGCACGAAGCTGACCGCGAACACGCAAAGCCAGACCGCCCGGCTCGACTTGCGTGCGGAGAAGGTGGCGTAGGTGAAGACCACGAACGCCGCCCACTTCAGGCTCGTGAACACCAGGAGCGGCTGGGAGAGCGGCGGGACCATGTCCGCGAGCTTCTGAGCCCCGGTCGAGATCACGAAGGCCACCAGGTAGACGTAGAGGAAGAAGTTGCGCGGGATGGTCGCCGCCTGGGCTCGCGCCCAGAGCGCGTCGACGCGCCGGACCGGCCCGGCCGCGGCGCGCATGCCCAGCGCCAGCGCCACGAGGCCGGCCAGCGACAGGAAGGTGGCGAGGCCCATGTTCGAGGGCGTCCTGGCGATGGCCTCGATGGGCGCCTTCTGCAGGTTCGCCATGAAGATCGAGAGGGCGGCCTCCACCCACTGGAAGATGAACACATAGAGGAGGATGGGCGCCTCGCCTGGCCGGGCGAGCAGCTTCATGCCGCCCAGCAGCACCACGAGCGCCGCGCCGGTGAGGGCCATGTTCTCGCCGCGCCCCACCGCGACGAAGGCGACAAGCGCCAGGGCGGCCAGGAACCACCAGGGCGAGAAGGCCCGCTCGGTCCGGGCGACGGAAGCTTCGGCGAAGGCGGTCATGGGGCCGCCGGCAGGGAGATCCCCCGCTCTTCCTGGCCGGGCCGCACCCGGGCGCGCGCGGCGGCGGCGTAGACCTCGGCCCAGCGCTGGGCGAACTGGTCGCGCCCGAGCTCCTTCAGCCCCTCGCGCGCGGCGGCGCCCTGGCGGCGGGCCATGGCGGGATCGGCGAGATAGCAGCGAAGCGCCTCGGCCAGCGCCGTCGCGCTCGCCTCGGGGCACACCCAGCCGTCGACGCCGTGCCGGACGAGCTCGGGCATGCCGCCGCGGGGGAAGACGATGGAGGGGCAGCCCGCCGCCTTGGCCTCCACCACCACGTTGGGCGCCGGGTCCTCGAAGAGGGACGGGGCTGCATGAACGGCGCTGTGGGCAAGCCAGGCGGGGACCTCGGGCGTCTCCCCGAGGAACTGCACCCGCGGCCCGATGAGCGGATCGGCGAGCGTCGCCTCGCGCAGCGCCCGGCCCCAGGCGTCGCCGCTCCAGTCGGAGATGCGCCCGGCGATCACCAGGGACGCGTGCGGAAACTCGGCCGCCACCCTTCGGAAGGCGTCGAGGAGCACGTGCACGCCCTTATGCTCGCTGACCTGCCCGGCGTAGAAGATCCGCCCCGGATCGTAGGCGAGCGCCGGCGCGCCGGTGGCCCGCCTGGCCGGGGGCAGGTTGTAGATCACCTCGATCTGCTGGGGCTTCGCGCCGGACCGGACCAGCGAGCGCGCCACGAACTTGGAGTTGGCGACGAACCGGTCGGTGCGGGCGAGCACGAACCTCCAGAGCAGGCGCCAGACGGGATTGTGCACGGTGGGCTCGTCGCCCGCCCGATAGACCATCGGCGCGCGCACGAGGCTCAAGGCCGCCAGGAAGTTCAGCACGTAGAGCGGATTGAAGGCGTGGATGTGGGTCGGGCGGAACCGGCGCGCGATCTCGAGGAAGCGGGCGTTGGCGATCGCGAAGGCGAGCGGATTGCGGAAGATCAACGCCGCCAGGCGCCCTGGCATGCGGTGCTCGATGTAGGGGACCTTCACCCAGGCGAGCCCGCGCGCATCCAGCGCCGGCGGAATGTGGACGGCCCAGGGCTCGTCGCGCACCAGGCACAGCACCTCGCCGCCGCCTTGCTTCAGCGCCACCAGGGCTTCGATGTTCCCCCGTTCCTGGCCGAACAGGACCGCGCCGCCGAACAGGGCCAGGATCCGCCGCTCCCGCATCAGGCGCGGCCCCCACGCGCGGCTACGAGGTCGAGCGCTTCGTGGACGCCCGCAGCCGCCAGGGCGACGCTGTAACGGCCCGCCCGCTTGGCGATCACCGTCTTGGACGGGGGCCGGTCCATCAGGCTGGCGATCCGCTCGGCCAGAGCGGCGATGTCGCCGGCCTCGAACCAGCGCCCCGCCTCGCCGTCGCCCACCAGGTCGGGGGCGCAACCGCAGGCGCTGGAGACGATCACCGGGCAGCCGGCGGCGAGCGCCTCGTTGGCCACCAGGCCCCAGGTCTCCGCCCCGTTGGAGGGCAGCACCAGCATGTCCGCGGCCGCATAGACCGCCGGCATCTGGGTCTGGTTGCAGAAGCCGAGCTGGACGATCTTCACGCCCTCATGGTCGGCGGCCGCGCCCATGGCCTCGCCGAGCGGCCCCGAGCCGGCGACCAACAGCGTCAGGGGCCGGCCCTGCTCCTTCAGGCGCCCCGCCGCGGCGACCAGGTCCAGCGGACGCTTCAGCGGCACCAGCCTGCCGGCGAACAACACCACCTTCTCGTCGGGTCCGATGCCGTGCTCGGCTCTCAGCGCGCTTCCGGCCGCCTGCGTCGCATGCTCGGCGAACCAGTCGGTGTCGATGCAATGCGGCGAGAAGACCAGCCGGCGCCGGGGATAGAGGTAATGCTCCCAGTAGCGGCGCGACTCCTGGCCGACGTAGAGGCCCACGTCGAAGGCCCGCAGCGCCAGCGGATAGGCGAGGATCTTGGCGGCCCGCTTGAAGACGGTGCGCGGGGTGCCGAGCTTGCTGTCGCCGCGCACCATCACCGGCACGCCCGAGCGCTTGGCCGCCCACACCGCCTGCCAGAAGCACTTCAGGTGCCAGCCCATGACCATCAGGCCGTCGAAGCGCCGCCGGGCGAACTCCTCGCGGATCTGCGGCGTGTCGCAGCCGGCGAAATGATGCAGGCCCGGGTCCCTGGCGGCGTTGCCCAGGAACTGGTGCGGATAGCCCGATAGAAGGTCGACGTCCCAGTCGAATTCCACCCCGAAGCCGGCCCTCGACTGATCGTCCGGCGTCGCCCTGTGGGCGAAGAACACCGTGACGTCCAGGCCCTTGGCCAGCTCCCGGAACAGGGGCGCCTGGTACTGGATCGGATGCGAGGCGCAGATCGCGAGGCTACGCACGGGGCTCCTGGAAAATGTTGGGGCGAGATGGGAGCTGGCGGACTTCCCCCAACCCGCCCATCCCGCCGTACGCCACCTGCTCGAAGACGTCCGCGAAGCGCTGGGCGATCGCGCTGGCCTCGTAGGCCGCGTAGGCGCAGCGCCTGGGCTCGCCCAGGGCGGCCGGGTTCGAGACGAGCTGCAGCAGCGCCTCGGCGAGGCGCGGCTCGCAGGACGCCAGGTCCGCCTCGCCCGCGAACGCCAGGGCGATCCCGCCGCCGGCCTTGGCGAGGATCTCGTGGGCGCTGCTGGCCTGGTGGAACAGGGACAGGAACGGTCGGCGCGACATCAGGATTCCGAAGATCTTCGAAGCCGTGTAGTGCGGCGCGTCCGATCCGAGCACGAGAACGCCGTCG
Source organism: Caulobacteraceae bacterium (assembly GCA_019247715.1). Taxonomy (GTDB): domain Bacteria; phylum Pseudomonadota; class Alphaproteobacteria; order Caulobacterales; family Caulobacteraceae; genus Acaudatibacter. The sequence goes on along the minus strand of JAFBAO010000047.1, from coordinate 50,502 downwards.
GAGCGCGCCTGCAGGCGCAGCACCTCCAGGTAGGGCAGCCGCTGGGGGATCTCCCGCACCACGTCCGCCACCCCCGCCGCCTGGGCGAGCGCCTGCACCCGGAAGTCGCGGAAGCCGGCCGGATTGGCCGAGGTGCCGACGAAGTTGACGCGCAGCTTGCGATACGCCGCCGGCGCCGCCTCGCGCAGCCGCGCCAGGGCGCCCATCAGGGCTCCCGCCGTCCCGGTCATGCCGGCGGCGATGGTCCCGGCGTAGGTCAGGTTGAAGCAGCGCTCGTCCAGGACGAGGCCGCCCGAGCCCGCGCCGGACCGGCTCACGGCCGCGTAGTCGTCCGGGTCGCCGCCGATGGGGATCGCCGCCATCCTGTCCCGGTCGAGCCAGGGGTAGCGGTCCGCGAGCTCGCCGTTCTGCACCTCCGAGACCGAGGTGACGAAGCTCGCCCACCTCAGCGCCCGGGGCTCGAGGTTCACGGCCAGGCGGTGGGACATCCCGGCCTTCGACGCCAGCGGCTGGCGCGCGCCCCAGGCCGAAGCCCAGGGGTCCTGGAAGTCCAGCACCACCGGCGTTCCTTGCCGGCGGATCTCGGCGGCGAGCAACATCGGATAGTAGGGGGCGCCGGTGATCAGCACCGCATCCACGCCGCCGGCCGCGATGCGCCCCAGAACCGCCCGCCGCAGCGGGCGCCAGCCTCTCAGGCTGACGTCGCCGAGGCCGAAGGGGCGCGTCAGCCGCGCCGGAACCGCCGGCGCCTTCACCACCTCCAGGCCGGCGGGGACCAGGGCCGCGAGCTCCGGATCCAGCCGCTCCTCGTGGTAGACCTCGTCGACGCAGAGGACGGTGGGCGTCCAGCCCGCCGCCGGCAGGTGCTTGCCGAGATGGCGCGCCCGGTGCACCCCCGCCAGCGACGAGGGAGGGAAGTGCGGCGATACGATGAGAACCCTGCGGGGCATGCTTGAGGTTTGTCGGCGCCGTCAGCCGGTCAGAGCGCCGTCTTTAGACCGCCACGGACTCGCGGGTGGCGACGACGGCGCGCACCGTCTCGACCCGCAGCGGCTGCTTGGCCAGGAACCGGCAGAGCTTGCCGAACAGCCTGGGCGAGATGGGCTCCCAGCCCTCGCAGCCGAAGCTGTGGAACTGGAGGATCAGCCAACCGCCCTCCGGCAGGCCCTCGATGGCGCGCACATAATCTTCCCAGCCGTGCTGGGGGCCGGGCGCCCAGGAGCGCAGCGCGAAGGGACGCAGCGCGCCCGTCATGTTGTACTCGAGCGCCGAGCCGCCCAGGCGGCAGGCCGAGAAATAGCGCCTGGCGGAGGCTTCGCTGATCCGCGAGGCGGCGTTCCAGGGCATCGACATGGTGAAGCTCGAGGCCGGCAGGCAGCGCCTGAGGTCCGCCGCCGACTTGGCGATCTCCTGCGGCACGATCCAGGGCAGCAGCCGCGCCTTGCGGCCGGCCGCGTTCACGTGGCTGAAGCCGTGCGAGCCTACCTCGTGGCCGCGGCTCGCCACTTCGCGCCAGAAGCTCCAGGCCCCGTGGGAGCGATGCACGTTGAAAGGGTCCGAGATCGGGACGCGCGTCGGCTCGACCCACCCCGTGACCACATAGAAGGTGGCGGCCAGGCCGTGGCGCTCGAGGATCGGCATGGCCGTCTCGGCGGCGGCGCGGAATCCGTCGTCGAAAGTGATCGAGACCAGCCGCGAGCGTCCGGCCGCTTGGGCCGGCGTCGGGCGTAGCTCCACGATCTGATCGTTCATGAAGGCGCGGTTCCTCGCCGTTCTGGCGGTGGAAGGAGTATGAATGCAAACGCGGGCCTCGCCCACCGAGGCGCCGAACGTCGTCCTTTTGGCTCTCAAGCAACTCTTTCTCTTTGTCGCAACAGGAACCGCCAAAATACGGCTGTTCGTTGTTCATTCGATCCAGGCGTCGATCGGCCACACAGCAACGCCACCGCTTCGCGGCCTCGGCTGGGACACATTGCCGACCGGCGTCATCAACCGGCATGCCGACCCATCCCTAAACAGGCTCGCATCGCATCGGCGAGCCGATCGAGTTCCACCTCTAGATTGGCTTCCTTCAACGCAAAGCAACGCGCCCGCTCCTGAAGCTGGCGCAACAGCTGCGGCGAGGCGTGAAGCTTTTCGATCGCCGCCGCCAGGGAGGCCGGATCCCCAGCCTTGTAGAGAAGCCCGCCGCCCGAACGATTGATGACGTGACTCAAGCTGGGCATGTCGCTCGAGACGACGGCGAGGCCGGCCATGTGGTAGTCGAACATCTTGTTCGACACCGTAAGTTCGTGATTGCGTGGGCCTTGCCGCTCGAGGCACAGGCCGACGTCGTGGTGCGCCGCCTTCTCCACCGCGTCTTGCGGCGAATAGGGCGGCAGCAGAGTCAGCCGATCGCCTATCTCAAGCTCGGCCGCCCGGCTTCGGATCATCGCCCCGCCGTCATGGTCAGGCCGGCCCTGAAGGAACAGGCGCACGTTCGGGGGAAGCCGCTGCAGCGCCAACAGCGCGTCATCGAGGCCCCGCTGACCGAATCCGAGCACGCTGTTTCGCCAATAGAGATTCAAGCCGTCCCCTCGCCTGGACGGCAATGCGGCGGCGAGAGGGGGTACGTTGTAACTCGCCATCGGACGGCGGATGCCATATTGCCGAGCAAGGACGTCGGCGAGGCTGTCGCTGCTCGCCAGGACCAGCGAGCATCGCGGAAGAAACCGCCTTTCGGCGACCAGCGTGGCACGCGCCTCGGTCGGCGATTGGCTGTCGCCCATATCCGAGTAGTACTCCATACAGTCGAACAATACGGCGGCGCGGCCCTGAGCGGCCCCGAAGGCGGGCAGCAGCGCATCGATGTTGTGCGCGACGTAGGCGTCCGCGCCCAGCCTCTTCAGCGTGGCCGTCAGCCCCAGAACTCGCTCGGCGAAAACGCCCTCGGAAAGCGCCCCGAGCGTCGAGAATGAAGCCAGACTGAGATGGCGCCGGAGCCTGCGCCCCAGAAGACGCGCGGCGCCCGCCCTGCGTGTCGGGTACTCGATGGTTCGCCGTTCGATCCCGGCCTCGCGCAAGCTTTCGGGGTCCGGCGGACGCGGATGCCCCTCCGGCGCCAGATCGACCAGGGTGATGTCCGCTTCCGGGAACGCCCTGCGGGCGGCCAGCGCGTGACGCGGCGCCCGCGGTTCGACCGCGACGCTGTAGGAGGTGACGACGCAAATCTTCACGCACGTCTCGCCAAGGTCGAGCCGCCGGGCGCGCCGGCCAACAGTCTGAACGCCTCAGACCAGGCCATGCCGCTCGAGAATGTGGTCGACGATTCTTTTGGACGCGAACCCGTCGCCGAACGGATTTCGCGCCTGGCTCATTCGTGCGTAGGCCGCTTCGTCATCCAACAGTCCGCTCGCGGCGTCGAAGAGTCCGCGGGCGGCCGTGCCGACCAGCTTGGCGGTGCCTGCGGAAATCGCCTCGGGCCGCTCCGTCTCCTGGCGGGTGACAAGCACCGGCTTGCCCAACGCCGGCGCCTCTTCCTGGATCCCTCCGGAATCCGTGATGATGAGCGTCGCGCGCATCATCAAGGCGACGAACGAGAAGTAATCCTGGGGCGGGACGAGATGCACGTTCGCCGACGGCGTCAGCTCGGCCTCCACGGCCTTCAGCACGTTGGGATTGGGGTGCACCGGCCAGATGATTTCGACGTCGCGGCGCTCGGCCAAGCGGTTGAGGGCGTTGCAGGTGTTGACCAGTCCGTCGCCGAAATTCTCGCGCCGATGGCCGGTGACCAGGATCAGCTTAGCCGAGGCGTCGAGGTTCGGCAGGCGCGACCATAGTCCCGCCTGCAGGCGATCGTCGCCGGCGATGCGATCCCGGACGATCCGCAAGGCGTCGATCACGGTGTTGCCGGTCACCCGGATGTTGTTGGCGCAGGCTCCGTCGCGCCTGAGCGCCTCGGCGGCGCAGTCGGTCGGCGCCCAAAGCAGGTCGGCGAGCACGTCGACGGTCTGACGGTTAAATTCCTCGGGCCAAGGAGACTTCAGGTTGCGGGTGCGCAGTCCCGCCTCGACGTGCCCTACGGGGACACCGCTGTAAAAGCAGGCGAGCGCGGCGGAGAAGGTCGTGGTGGTGTCGCCGTGCACGAGCACGCGATCGGGGGCGATGGTCTCGAGAACAGGCGTGAGCTTGTCCAGGACCCCGGCCGTCACCGACGCCAGCGTCTGGCCGGGTCGCATGATCTCCAAGTCGTGATGCGGCTCTATCCCGAACGATCGCAAGGCGTCGTCGAGCAACTGCCGATGCTGGCCGGTCACGCAGACGATGCACTCCACGTCCGGGCGGCGCTGCAGCTCCAGCACCACCGGCGCCATCTTGATGGCCTCGGGCCGAGTGCCAAACACCACGAGGAGTCGGAGGGGGGTCATGCTAGATCAAACGAATCCGTCTTGGTTGTCATCGCGCGGCGCGCACCGCTCGTAGCTGGCGCCGGCTGACTAGAGCTCGAACCAGAAGCTCTGCGCGGGGCCCTTCCCGAGGAACGGGAAGCCGGCGTGCAGATCGGGGCGCAGCTGCTGAACGTAGTAGCCGGGCCAGAGCACCTTGGGCGCCGCCCCGACCAGCAGCATCTGCAGCAGGTACTGCTCGCCCCATCGGTCCAGAAAGCCTCCGGGTAGTCGAACGGCAGGAAGACGTCGTGCACGTGGACCGCCACGCCGGCGGCCAGCGCCGGAAGCACCTCGCAGAACAGCTTCACCACGTCGTTGCCCACCCGGACCTCGTGGCTCGAATCGATGAAGAGGACGTCGCCTTCCCTCAAGGTCGCCAGGGTCTCGGCGCCGCCGCTGTCCTCGAAGGCGGTGCGGATCACCTGATCGGCGAGGCCGGTGATGTCGGCCCTGGGCGCCGGGTCGATGGCCACGTGCTCCGTGGCGAAGCCGCCGTCGGCGATGGCCTGGCGGATGATGCGGGTGCTGTTGCCGCTGCCGACTTCCACGATCCGGCGCGGCGCGCGCATGCGAAGCGTGGCGTAGAGGATCTCCGCGTCGGGCGAGCGGAAGAAGCTGTTGTCGGGCGCGTAGCCGCCGGGCTGGGCGCCGCCCCGCATCAGGGCGGCGATGTCGTCGGCGTAGCGGGCGCAGGCCTCGCGCAGGGGCTCGGCGTCGAAGCCGCTCATGGCCGGCGGAACGGCGAAGGCGGGCCGCTCGAAATAGCCCTTCTGCAGCAGCCGGCGCATCCGTGCGGCCTCGCGGCGCTCGGCGGTGCGGCTGTCGACCCTGATGTTGGCGGCGCCGAGCGCGCGGTTGGCGACGTGCTTGAGGGTGGTGGAGAAGGCCATGGGCTCTCTTGGCGTGGGTTAGGGCGCGCTGAAGGCCGGAGCGGGCGCCGGGCGCACCCTCAGGAGCTTCGAGAGCCGCTCGCCGGCCGGCGCCACCTGCAGAAGCTCGGCGAGCGGGCCGGCGAAGGCGATCCTGAGGACCAGGAGGTAGACGAGCGTGAAGAGCGCGAACTCGAGGGGGAGGCGCAGGAGGATCGGCTCGGCCGCCAGATGCGGCTTCAACGCCAGGACCGGCGCGGCCGCGAGGGCCGCCGCGATGGCGGGGGGAACCAGGGCGGCGGCCACGTCCGCCATCCCGACCCCGCCGCGGCCCATGAGCAGCGCCAGCGTCGCGGCGAGGACCAGCCCGGAGTGGACCGCCAGCCCTTCCAAATACGTCGTCGGGCCGAAGGGAACGAGGACGAAGGCGACGAGGGCGCTGGTGGAGGCGGCCGCCACGTCGAGCACGAGGCAGGCGCGCACCTGGTTGTTGGCGAGCAGCAGGGTGTTGGCGGCGGCGCCTAGGCCGACGAGCGCCACCGGGGCGACGGCGACCGGCAGGAGCGGCCCCACCGCGCGCCACCTGGCCCCGTAGATGAGCGCGGTGACGTCCACGGCGGCGAGCGCCAGGAAACCGGCGGCGGCCAGCGTGGCCCAGCTGATCGCCCGCATGACAAGGCCCGCGTAGCGCTGGAACTGCGGCGATCCGGGCGCGGCGCGGGTGATGACCGGATAGACCGAGGCGGTGGCGAGCTCGCCGAGCCGTCCCGCCAGCAGGGTGGCCAGGCCCAGGGAGCGGGTGAAGACGCCGAGCGCGGCGAAGTCGTAGCGTCCGGCCAGCAGCGACTGCTCCACCGTCTGGCGCAGCTTCACCACCGCCGCGCCGCCGGCCCGGTTGGCGCCGAAGGCCGCGGTGGGCCGGTAGGCGCTCCAGCTCCATGACCAGGTCGGCCGCCACCTCGCCCCCACGAAGAGGTCGATCGCCGCCGGGACCCCGAACAGCGGCGGCTGCGCCACCAGGCCCCAGCAGCCGCCGCCCAACGCCGCCACCGCCAGGCCGACGCAAAGGCCGAGCGCCGCTCCGGCCATGACCAGCAGCCGGAACCGCTTCCAGTCATGCCGGGTCTCCAGCATCCGCAGACGCAGCGATCCGGCGATCTCCACCAGGAAGGTGGTGGCCAGGCCTGCCAGCGGCCAGGCCGCCTCGTGGTAGCGGGCGCTGAAGGAGAGCCCCCAGGCGACGGCGCAGGCGAGGAGGAAAAGGGCGCTGTTGAGCACCGCCGCGGCGGTGAAGTGCGCCTGCCAGTCCACCTGCGACGGATCGCGCATCTGCAGGGCGTGCCCCACGAACATGCTGAAGGAGACCACCGACATCAGCCCGATGATCGACTGCGCCAGGGCGACGCGTCCGTAGTCCGAGGGCGTGAGGATGCGCACCAGGGCGAGCATCACCGCGAACTGCAGGACGTCACGGGCCAGCGTGGCGCCGCCGCTCCAGAAGATCGCCGAGCGGGCCGCGGCCCCCAGCGAGCGGGCGGCCGGTCCTGCCGGCTTCTGCGCCGGCTGAACGGCCTCGCTCATGCGCGCGCCCCCGCCACCTGCGCCGCGCCGACCTCGGGCCGCGCCGGCTCCGGCGCGTCGGCCGCGCGGCCGACGCGCTCTGCCGCCCCGCGCCAATGGCTGAGCAAAGTTACGATCCGGAAGAGGTGATGGCCGTCATGCCGGAAAGCCTCCAGCGGGCGCGCCCAGTGGTCGGTTCCGGTGACGAACGCCATCCGCTCCCGCTCCTCGGCGCTCACCGATTCCCAGAGGTCCCGCAGTCGCTGGCTGCGCTCGGCGTACCAGCCGAGGTCGGGCCAGGAGCCGTGCTGCGGCGGCGCTCCGTCGTCCTGCTCCGGCGGCGAGGCGCGCGCCCGGACCCGCCGGCCCACCCAGCCGGCGGCGAACATCGCCGCTTTCTCGGCCATGCCGGCGTCCACCCGCCAGCCGTAGTTGGCGTCGACGATCCGGCCCGCCCCGGCGCAGAGGCGCGCCGCCGCCCTCCCCCAGACCTCGCGGTTGAGCCTCCAGTCGGGATGGATGCGGCTGTAGCACTCGGCGATGCGCGAGTCGGCGAAGAAGGTGTCGTAGGGAAACACCCGGTACATCACCTGGCCCGAGACCGAGACGGTGTAGCAGGTCGGCCGTATCCGCCGGTCCTCCACCATGAGCCGGTCCTCGGGGCTGGCCAGCCGGTCCGGACAGCCGTCGAACCAGGCCGCCAGCCGCGCGTCGACCTCCTCGGCGAGCTCGGGCGGCGCGGGGGCCGGCATGTTGGGCAGGAAGCCCGCCACCCGCTGGTGGGCGTATTGCAGGAACGGCAGGTTGCGCCCGAAGAGCGGCGCGTACCGCTTCTCCAGGCCATAGCCCTTGAAGAGCCAGTCGGCGGTGCAGGCGGTCATGACGAGATCGGCGCCCGTGTCCGCGACCTCGGCGGCGAAGCCCGGGTAGTGGGCGTCCTCGGCCGACCACATGGCCCCCGACCAGCGGACGATGTCCGATAGGTTGCGCGGATAGAAGTCGTTGTCGCGCCGCAACGCCCGGAACTGGCAGCCCGCCACGGCGCAAAGCTCGGCGGCGATCTGTTTCTCCGCCGACTCCCGGCCGAAGATGTGCAGGCCGACGAGCTTGCCAGGATCGGCGGCGCTGAAGGCCATCACCCGCGAGTCGGCGCCGCCGCTCAGGAAGATGGCGGTGCGCCGGGCGACGGCCGTGCGCTCGGCGATGGCTGCCCCGACCGCCGCGGCGAGCGCCTCGCCGGCCGCCCCGATCGAGGGATAGAAGCCGTCCTCGAAGGGCGCCCAGTAGAGCGTCCGCGAAACGGCGCGCGGCCGCGCGTCGATGACGATGTGCTGGGCCGCGCCGGCGTGCTTGACCTCGCGGAAGTAGGTGTTGGGCGGCGTGACCCGCCAGGCGCGCACGAACTCCGCCGCCGAGGCCGCATCGAACGAAAGCTCGGTCTCCGGGTCGGCCAGGAGGGCGTCGGGGAAGGTGGTGACGATCAGGGCCTCGGGCGCTTCGGCCCGGTAGAGGAAGCACGGGTGATAGCCGAACTGGTCGGTCCACAGGTGAAGCTTGCCGGAACGTGGATCGAAGACGCTGACCAGCGCCGCGCCGTTGTAGGGGGCGACCGCGCCCGGCCCCCGCTCCAGGAAGCGCTCGAGCACGAGACGGGCCGCCAGGCCGCCCTCGTAGGGAAGCCGCGCCGCCCGCGCCCACTCCAGCGCCGACCAGCTCAGCCGTCCGGAGATCGCCGCGCGCACGCCGGTCCGCGGATCGTGGGCGGGGCCGAAGCGCTCGGCGTCGCGGCCGGACCACACGAAGCCCGCCTCGCCCGGCTCGCTGACGACCTGCTCGGCCGGATGGGCGAGCTCGCGCGACACCATCGCGAGCCGCGCCGCCGAAGCGCCGGCGGGAATGATATAGAGCGACATCGAGCTTTCTTTTTCTAAAGCGCCTTAGGACTGGCCGCGCTGCGGCCCCGGCAGATTTCGCGCAGCGCTGCGGCCAGCCGTTCACCGAAGGCGTCCGGGGAGAAATGCGCGAGGCCGGCCGGGACCGCCTTCGGCCGCGCCAGGGCCTCGAGGATCGCCGCTTGCAACGCCGCCGGGTCGCTGGGATCGACCAGGGCGCCGAGCTTTCCGTCCAGCACCGCCTCGCGGCTGCCGTCGCGGGTGCTGGCCACCACCGGCAGGCCGCAGGCGAGCGCCTCCAGGATGACGAACCCGAACCCCTCCCCGAAACCCGCCATGACGAAGGCGTCGGCCAACCGATAGTAGTCCGCCTTGCCCGCCTCGGGCACGAGGCCCGCGAAGACCACCGCGTCGGCCACCCCGAGCGCGCGCGCCTTGGCCTCCAGTCGGGGCCGGTCCTCGCCGTCGCCGGCGATCAGATAGGCGATGTCGGGCGAGCGGCGGCGAAGCGCCGGCAGCGCCTCGATCACCTCGTCGAAGCCCTTGTAGCGCTCGGCCGGGTGCATGCGCCCGAAGCTCATCACCACCCGCCGGCCCTTCAGGCCGAACCGACTCACAAGGTCGCAGCGCTTCGGACCGGCGCCGAAGCCCGCATCGTGAACGGCGCCCGGTAGCACCGCGGTGGTGGCCTGGGCCGCGCCTGCCCAGGTCTGGAAGCGCTCGAGGCTCACCTGGCTGCAGGCGATCACGTGCCGGCAGGCGCGGGCGCACGCGTGGGTCGCGGCGCCTTCGGGCGCCCGCCAGGCGTCGATGCCATAGATGGCCAGGGCGAGCGGGATGCGCCGGCGCCGGGCGATCAGCGCGGCGGCCGGCAGCAGGTTGATGTGGGCGCAATAGACGAGATCGTAGCGGCCGCCGCCGAAGGCGTGCGCCAGCGACCGGCTCAGGAAGGCGCCCTTGCCCCCGGCCGCGGCCGAATCGTAGCGCACCTTCGCCGGCGGCGCGAAGCCGGCCCCCGGGCCGATCCGGGGGATCACCACCACCGCCTCCACCGCCGCGTCGTGCGAAAGCGCGCTCAGGACATCGCGATTGTACTGGGCGATGCCGCCCACCGCCTCGTGGGCGGCGCTGGCCAGCATCAGGATGCGCCCGAAGCCGGCCTCCACCCTCCCCTCCGCCACCGGCGCCGTCAGCACGAGGGCGCCCGCATCGCCTGGGCGAACACTTCCAGGCCGAGGTTGCGCGAGGCCAGGCCCTTCGCCGAAGCGGTTCCGGCGTCCCGGCGCCCGAGCCATTGGCCCATGGGGACCGAGAACCCGGTCTTGGCCCGCTCGGTGACGCACCCGGGCAGCGGCGTCGAGGGCGCGGCCGCCAGCAGGCGCTTGCCCTCACCGGGGGCGAGGCGCGGGACTACCGGGGCCAGCGCCCGCAGCAGCTCGGCGTCCACCAGCGGCGTGCGGATCTCCAGGCTGTGGGCCATGCCCGCCCAGTCGCAGTCGCGCAGCAGCTGGTTGCGCAGGTAGTGGGCCGACTCCAGGGCGCAGACGCGGCCGGCGTCGCTGCCTGGGTCGGGGCTCAAGGCGCGGCTCAGCCGGCGCAGCGGGCGAAGCCGCGCGAGGCCCTCGCGGGCCAGCTCGGGATCCATCACCGCCGGCAGCTCGTGCGGCAGGAAGAGCCCGCGCCGCAGTAGGTACGCCCCCGCCCAGCTGCGCGAATATTCGAGCAGGCCCAGCGCCTTGGGCCGCGCCCGCGCGAACCCCGGCGCCAGCGTCGTGACGAGGGCCCGAGCAAGGCGGCCCGCGCCGGGAATGGAGGCGATCGGACCCAGCCGCCGGCGCCACCGCGGCAGGTCGCGGAAGCTCGGGTAGCCGCCCAGCAACTCGTCGCCCCCCACGCCGGAAAGCGCCACCTTCAGCCCCGCCTCGCGGGCGGCCTTGGAGACGAACCAGCTGTTGACGCCGTCGATGGAGGGCTGGTCCATCGCCTCCAGGATGGCGGGCAGGTCGGCGCGGAACTCCTCGGCCGCCACGCGCCGCACCACGTGGCTGGCGCCGTAGCGCTGGGCGACCGCGGCGGCCAGCGGCGCCTCGTCCTCGCCCGTGCCTGCGTACTCGTCGTAGCAGAGGGTGATGGCGCGGATCTGGTGCTGGCCGGCGTCGCGCATCAGGCCGAGCAGCGCCCCCGAATCCACGCCCGCGGAAAGGAAGACGCCCACCTCGACATCCGCCACCAGGTGCGCGCGGACGCTGTCCAGCACCGCGGCCCGCACCCGCTCGGCCGGGGCCTCGGCGAGCGGCGCCCGCGCTCCGGCGGCGAGGACCTCGGCGAGGTCGGCGAACGGGGCCGGCTCGCACGGACCGTCGGCGTCCACCCACTGGGTGTGCCCGGCCGGCAGGGCCCGGATGTCGCGATGGAGGGTGAAGGGCTCGGGCGCCGACCCGTAGAGATGGAAGCCCACCACGCCGGCCGGCTCCGGACCGCCGCCCACCGCCCCGCCGGCCAGCAGGGCCTTGACCTGCGAGGCGAAGCGGAAGGTTCCGCCGACGTCGGAGGTGTAGAGCGGCTTGATGCCGTAGGGGTCACGGCCGAGAAGCAGTCCGCGCCGCGTCTCGTCCCAGATGGCGAAGGCGTACATGCCCCTCAGGCGCCGGACCATCCCCGCGCCCTCCGCCTCGTAGAGCCGCAGCAGCACCTCGGTGTCGGAGCCGGAGCGGAAGGGCCGCCCATGGCGCTCGAGCTCGTCGCGCAGCGCGCGGAAATTATAGATCTCGCCGTTGAAGACGATGACCCGCGCCTGGTCTTCGCCGACCATCGGTTGGGCGCCGCGCTCCGAAAGGTCCTGGATCGCCAGGCGCCGGAAGCCCAGCGCGCAGCGCCCGCAGGCGCTCCACCATTCGCCGCTCCCGTCGGGACCGCGGGCGGCCATATGCTCGCGGCTCGCCGCCAGCTCCGCCCGCGAGGGCGCGGCCGCGGACGCGCGATAGGCGAAGATGCCGTTCAGGCCGCACATGGGTCTGCTCCAACGCCGGTCACAGGCGCACCCCCACCACGCTGCGCACCGGGGCCACGCGCACCCGGGCGAGCACCTCTCCCGGATTGCGCAGGTAGAGCCCGTTCGACGCGCGGACCTCGCCCGGCTCGTCGGTCAAGATGCGTCGAAAGGGGTCGTAGTAGGCCCGGCGAAAGCCGAGGCCGAGCAAGGCGCGCTCTACCTCCGGCGATTGCAGCTCCGTCTCGATCGCCAGGAGGCTCGGGGCAGCCAGTGTCGAGTAGGCCCCCGCGATGACCTGTTCCTCGTAGCCCTCGACGTCCAACTTGATCATGGTGGGCGCGCCGCAGCCCGGGGTGTCGTCCAAGCGCCGCACCGCGGCGGTCCTCACCGGCCCCGCGGCGCCCTGTGTCACGTGATTGGTCGTATCCAAGCCCACCGTGAAGGCGACCTCGCCGGTCTCCGCGCCGACCACGAACTGGCAGACCCGCGCCAGATCCTCGATGTCGTTAAGCTGGATGTTCTGTCGCAGCCGCTCGGCGGCGGCGCCATCGGGCTCGAAGGCGACCGTCTTGGCGCCGCAGACCTTCGAGGCCAACACGGTATAGCTGCCCACGTTGGCGCCGACGTCGAGGAACAGGTCGCCCGGCCTTAACAGGTGCAGGAGGAACGCCATGTCGGCGAACTCGTGCAGACCGCAGTAGATGTTGCCGGTGGCGCCGGTCATCCCGGTGCGCACCGCGAGCCTCGCCCCCGAGATCCAGTCGACGACGACTTCGCCGCAGAGCCTGCTCTGCAGTTGCCAGTGGGCGTACCGACCGAGGGCGCGCAACGGCCTGCCGCGCGTTAGCGGGTGGCCGGTGACGAAGCGGAGCGTGTCAAGCACCGAGCGGCGGGACCTGGGGACGGTGGTGATCGTGGAGGCGGGCATGTCCGGTGGGGCTTTTGCGATCGTTCAGGCCGCGGCCCTGGCGAAGCCGACTTTGCCGTCGCCGCGCTTCAGCGAACGGGCCAGCCTCTGAGCCGGCGCCTCAACCAGCCTGTGGAAAAGCCAGGCGCCCACGAGACACAGGGCCAGCGCCGTGAGCGAGAGGAGTAGGTCCGCCGCCTCGCCGGACACGAACCGCTTGCCTAGGTTAACCACCCGGTCCGCGAGCGGCACGTGCGCCAAGTACAACGAATAAGAGATCGTCCCGAACCAGGTGAGAATCGCGCCGGCCCGGCCGGAGAGCCTGGTGGAGGCGCAGCTGGTGAGGATGAGCGCGGTCACACCGCCCACAACGCTTTCCAGCCAGGCGTTGCGCAAGGCCATGACCGCCACGGCCACGCCCATGGTCGCGGCCCATTCCGCCACGTCCGATCGACCCACCGCCCGCCGATAGGCGGCGCACCCGAGGACGAAGAGGAGGAAGTAGGCCGAGATGGCGCCGGCCGCGGCCAGCACGCCAAGACCGAGCGCCAGGGCCAGAAAGGGCCAGCGCTTCGGGTTCGACACGATCGGGACGAAGGCGAGCGCGATGAAGACGTAGAAGACGAACTCGTAGGCGAGCGTCCAGTACACCGGCTGGATCCAGCGGCCCTTCAGGATCGGGACGAGATAGAAGACGTTCAGCAGGATGTTGTACGGATCAACACGCGGCTGAGGCCCACGGAACGCCGGTGCGAGGCTCGAAGCGTAGTCGAGCACGATCACCGCGATGATGCTGACCACGTACGGAAGCTCGATGCGGAGCAGCCGCCTGGATAGGAACTGGCTGAAGCCCGCGCTCGTCGCAGCGCCCATGGACCAGGGGATGATGAACCCCGAGATCACGAAGAAGACCTCGACGCCTGCCCAAAGGTAGGACCCGCTTTGCCGGACCAGACTGGCCTGCGGATAGGTGTTCGTCAGATGGAACCAGGCGACGGCGAGCGAGGCCAACCCGCGCAGGTAGTCCACCAACGGGAGGCGCGGCGTGCCCGCATTCGGCGGGAGCGTCACGAAAAGCTCGCGACTACGGGGGTTGCGGCGGCGACGTGGCCGGGCTCGCCGGGCCGCGGCGCCGTTCGACTGGCGACGGGGCTCTCGACGCCCCGCATCCGCCACTCCCAAGCGGTGCGGATGATCGCCTCCAAGTCGTGGCGCGCCTTCCAGCCCAGCTCGGCGGCGGCCAGCCGGGGGTCGGCCAGCATGGCCGCCGGATCCCCCGGCCGGCGTGGCCCGACCACCGCGCGCACGGGGCGCCCGGTGATGCGACGGGCGGCCTCGATGATCTCGGCCACCGAGAAGCCGACGCCGGCGCCCAAGTTGTAGGCCCTGCGCAGCTGGCCTGTCCGCAGGCCCTCCAGGGCCAGCACGTGGGCCTCGGCGATGTCGCCCACGTGCACATAGTCGCGCACGCAGGTGCCGTCGGCGGTGTCGTAGTCGTCGCCCAGCACGGTGACCGGCGCGCCCGTGGCGGCCGCGTCCAGCACCAGCGGGATGAGGTGGGTCTCCGGATCGTGGCTCTCGCCGATCTCGCCGTCCGGATCGGCGCCGGCGGCGTTGAAGTAGCGCAGCGCCACCGACTTCAGCCCGTAGGCCGCCGCGTAATCGGCGAGCATGCGCTCCACCATCAGCTTGGAGGCGCCGTAGGGGCTGATGGGCGCCTGCGGGGCGTCCTCGGCGATCGGCAGGACGCGCGGGATTCCGTAGGTGGCGCAGGTGCTGGAGAACACGATCGCGTCCACCTCGCTGGCGCGCATCACCTCGAGCAGCGTCAGGGCGCCCCCCACGTTGTTGCGGTAGTACCGGGCCGGGTCGGCGACCGACTCGCCCACGTAGGCGTAGGCGGCGAAGTGCATCACCGCTTCCGGGCGGTGGACGGCGAACGCCTGGGCGAGGCGGCGCGCGTCGCCGATGTCGCCCACCTCGAGCGGCCCCCACTTCACCGCCCAGGCGTGACCGTGGACGAGATTGTCGTAGGCGATCGGGGTGTGGCCCGCCGCCGCCAGGGCCTTGCAGGCGTGCGAGCCGATGTAACCGGCGCCGCCGGTGACCAGAATCCGCGTCACGATTTCCTCTGAGGTCTAGGCTTCAGCGGTCTTTGGCGTCCGCTCACGACCAGGGTCGGGCGGGACGTCGCGAGGGAGAAGCGCCGGCGGCCGGGGGGAGCCGCCCATGCTACCGCAGTGCGGGTGACTCGGAGGGTCTCCCGCACTCGGCGCGATTCGCGTCTGGCCGGCCGCAAGGCGGCCAGCCAGCTTCAAAGCTTCACCGTCCTCGAACGGACTGATGCACCCCTTGTTCCCTCGGCAGCGTCCCTCGGCGCTCCGGGGCGTTAAGCGGCCACCATCGCCAGGTGATCCGCTCGCGCAGAGACTGTGCCGCCCATGATGTCGAGAAGAAGGCGAACGCGGCCCGCTGCGTCGAGGCGCTGCACCATGGCGATCTGACCGGAAAACGGACCGGCGAGAATTCTGACCTTTTGCCCCGGCGCGGGTGAGGGCGGCAGGTAGAGGCCGAGCTGGTCGCTGCAGGCGATCAGGTCTTCGACCACCCCGTCCGGAACCGCCGCCGGCGTATCGCCGCACATGACCAGGTGCGAGACGCCGAAGGTGCCGTTGATGCAGCGCCAGCGCTGGCGCGTCGCATCCAGCGACAGGAACAGGTAGCAGGGGAAGAAGGCCGCGATCCGTTGCTGGAGGCGCCGCGCGTGGCGGACGGTCTTCACCGTCTTGGGCAGGAACACTTCGAAGCCCTGCCGCTGAAGGTGACCCTCGGCGACGATCTCGCGCTGGGGATGGGTGCGGACCAACCGCCAACGCCGTTTGGCGCCGCCGAGGTCGTGTGGCTCTGCCGTCATCGCTCGCCCTGTGGTTTCGCGTGGGAGGAGGCGTCGAAAGAGGCCGGCGCGAAGGGGCTCGTCCCCCTCGAAGCCGCCTCAAAGCTGCAGGTGAGAGTCCCGGATCCGGTGCGGGTGGTCGGCCAGGAAGGGCCCGTCGCCCTCCTCCGCCCAGGCGAGCTCCGGGCGATACGTCCAGGGCCAGCGCGGGGGGCGCTCCGGGAGGAGCTCCACGGGCGAGGCCTCCAGGACGGACGGCGCCGGCGCGGGGATCGGGCGCCAGCGCCTCAGCGCCGCCAGCCCGGCGACCGCCCGCTCCCGGTGACGGGTCCAGAGGAAGTGACCGACGAGCAGGCCGACGAACACCAGGGTGAAGGCCGGCGCTGGCGCGTGGGCCTTCAGCGCCAGGGCCGCGCCGGCCCCGATGGCCAGGGTGCCGCCGGCGATGACGGCGACCACCCCGGTGGCCGAGAAACCGGCGTCGAGCAGCAGATGGTGGATGTGACTGCGGTCGCCCACGAACGGCGACTGGCGGCGCCGCAGACGGCAGACGATCAGCGTCAGGCAGTCGATCAGCGGCGGGGCGATCAGGAACGGCGCGATCTGTGGGCCCACCGGATGGTGCTCGTTCTGGGTCAGCCGGAAGCACGCGCAGGCCACCACCAGCCCGAGGAACTCGCTGCCGGCGTTGCCCAGGAAGAGCTGGGCCCGGGGATTCCAGGGGGTGCGCAGATTGAGCAGCAGGAAGGCGCAAAGCGCGCCGATCAGGATCACCAGGCCGTCGGCCAACCGGCCGTTCCCGGCGTAGGCCGCCGCCCCGGCCAGCATCCCGAGGCTCACCACCCCCACCGAGCCCGCCAGGCCGTCGACTCCGTCGATCATGTTGACGGCGTTGATGATGCCCACCGTGGCCACGAGGCTGAGCGGCACCGCCAGGGCGCCGAGCTCGTGGGCGGGAAAGCCGAACACCGTCCCGAGATGGTGGATCTGGACGCCGCCCAGGCACACCAGCGCCAGCGCCGAGGCCAGCTGCGCCACCACCCGGAACTGCCAGCGCATGCCGCAGATGTCGTCGACGACGCCGCTGCCGACCAGGATCGCCGCCGCGATGAAGAACCCCTTCAGCTGCGTGGTGAGCGGCAGCAGAAGCAGGGCGAAGGGGGCCGCGCCGATCACGATGGCGAGCCCGCCGACCACCGGCGTGGGAGCGGCGTGGGCCTTACGGCCCGACGGATAGTCTACGAGGTGTAACCGGGAGGCGAGCGCCAGCAGCACCGCCAGCGCAAACAACGTCACCAGGAGCACCAGAGGCGTCACAATCATGACGCGATCTGCGCTGCCCTGCAGCACATGCCACATAGCCGACCATGCCCAGCCCCCGCTGGAAAACCAATTTTTTCAAGGTTTTATGCGGCCATTTTAAGACCGCATCGCTTGTTCTGCGACGCAGGAAGTGTAGCGCGGCCGTGACCAAAATCCACCCCTCATTCACGATGTCCTTCGCGCAACACGGGAATTCTGATCCGCAGAGCGACAGTGGCCGGCGGCTCCACGTCCGCCGTTCTGCTCCGGTTTCTGCGCGTAAGCGCCAGCGCCGCCGCCGAAAAAACGGACAAGCTTCTTGTCGGAGGTTCGTACTGGTAACATTGGCGTGAACTACCCGACGACATCGACCCCAAACGCGGGCCGGTCGGCGACGTTCCACAGCCGTCGGGCGGGATCAGGGCCAAGTGACGGCCATCCTCGGACAGCTTGGCCGAATCAGGCGCCCTCGCCGCGCGCGGGGGGCAAACCAAACCCTTCCCCCGATGCGGCTCTGGCGTTCCCACATCTGGGCCGTCACCCCGGGCGAAGCGGCGAAGCGGCGCGCAGATCCGGGGTGACGAATTTCACCCGCAAATTCAATTGATCGGTCGACGGGCTCTCGAGCCTAAGGCCCGTATTCCACGTTGGTCACGTTGCCCGACCCGCCGGCGGCCAGGATGCGGTCGGCCACGCAGCGGCTGACGCTCCCGAGCGGACAGTAGATGTTCTCGTTGCCTGCCCGGGCGTCGACGGTGGCGCCCTTCACCCTCAGCCCCTCGACGACCACGCCGGGCGCGGTGGCGTTGACCGCCTGCGGTCCCGGCAAGGGACTGGGCGGCGCCCAGTTGGACCGGTAGTCGATCAGGCCGCCGCGCTTCGGGTCGTGCGGATATCCTCCCGAGACCGTCACGCCGACGCATTCGCGGTTGATGACGATGCATCGCAGCTGGTCGTTGGACTCGTCGACGTACCGCTCGCAGACCACCGTCGGATCGACGAGCTTGCCGCCCAGCCGAAGCAGATCACCGGTCTTGTCGATGTTGGCGTTGATGTTGAAGATCGGGTTCTGCGGCGAGAACGCGCCCCGCCGCACGCCGGGGCCGATGGTCACCGTGGGCGCCTCGATCAGCCATCCGCCGGAGCTGTTGCAGGAAAACGAGGCGTTCACCGAGACCGGCCGGCGGAAGACGACGCCCGCGGATCTGAAGGTCTCGAAGCCGGGGATCAGGGTGGGGCTCTCCACCTTGCAGTCCTCGGCCCCTCCCCCGCTGCTGTCGGCCCACTGGAACTGCCACTGGATGTAGTCCTGGAGGCCGTCGGTCATCCGGTTCAGACACCGTCGCGCCCACACCTCCTTGCCATGCTCGACGCCCACCGCCTTCTGGAACACGTCCTCGATGACGAGGTCGCTGGCGACCCCGCCTTCCACCCCGGCGAAGAGCAGCCCGCCGGGATAGGCCCGGCCTTGGGGAACGCTCGTCTCGGTGACGTTGAGGCCGAAGCCCTCGTCGCGGGCGTTGCCCTGGAGGACGAGGTTGCGCACCTGGCAGCGGCTGGCGGCGACGGTGACCAGCGCCGGCGTCTTCAGGAACACCCCGCGCGGCGTGAAGAGGCGGCTCGAGCCGCGCGCGCCTTCGAGGATCCATCCGGCCCGCGCGCCCTCGATCGCGACCCCGTCCGAAAGCGCGTAGGCGCCGGGCGGCAGGCGCATCGTCATTCCTTGCGGCGTGATGCGCGCCAGCTCCGCGCCCCGACCGGAAAGGCGCTCGAAGATCGGCGCATTGTCCGCGTGGACGCGGGCGCCCCGCGCCGTCGCGGCGGCGGGACGGTCGAGCGTCAAGACGTCGCCCGAGACGCGGACGACACGCGCCGCCAGCGCGCGGGGAACCGCCTTGGCGAGGTAGTACCTGGCCTCCGGGACGCGGACCCACGACCCGCCGGCGAACTGATGGACGTCGCCGCTGTCCCGCCGCCAGGCGTAGGTGTCGGGCGCCTGGCGCAGGTCGGCGCGCATCTCGGCGAGTCCGGCGTAGGAAAGCGCCGGCCAGGCGCCGCCGACGCCGAGGCTGCCGCGCGATCCGCGCCCGGCCTCGCCGCCCGCCTCGACGATGAGCTGGTCTCCCGGCGCGAAGCCGGGGTTGCTCGACAGCGCGAGGCGGTTCGATCCCGCCGCGATGGCGCCGCTCGCCACGAGCGGCTTCAGGCCGAAGTCGCGCAGGTCGATGACGCCGCCGGCGGGATCGCTGTGCAGGGGCGCGTCGGCGAGCAAGGCGACGGACAGGGTGCGAAAGCCGTAGCCGTCGTTGGCCTGGAAGGCGACGGCGCCGGCGCGCACGCAGCGAAAGTCCTTGAACCGCAGGAACTCGACGCCGTTGAACCTCGCATAGATGTCGAAGCCCCGCGCGCCGAACGTGAAGACGTCGCCGTCGGTAAGCGCGCGGGCGCCCTTGTAGCCGGGGACGCCGGGCCCCAGCGCCACGCGCCGCAGCACGACGAAGTCCCCCGCGCCGGGCGTGTCCCTGAAACCGGCGCCCTCCTTGAACCCGACCACGATCCCGACGTCGAGCGCGCCGACCTCGAGGTTGTGATGGAAGAAGATCGCCTTGCCCTCGGCGAGGCGCAGCAAGGTGAGGCCGTTGCGGCACCAGACCTCGGCCTCCTGGTCGCGGCTGACGGCCGCTGTCCTGGCCACGAGCCGCCGGTAGTCCGCCGCCGCCAGGTACTTGGCGGGCGCCCGCGTCCAGTACCGGTTCGCGAAGGTCCTGGCCGCCGGGCTCGCAAAGCCCGGCAGGGCCCCCGGGGCGATCTGCGCCGGCGCCGGCGCCACCTGGACCGCCAGCCGCCGGCCGGCCGGCCCGGCCCCCGCCCCGCCCCGCCCGGGGGCTGGCGGCGGGCCCGTCAGGCGCTGGGAGGGAGCCGAGGCCGCCAGGGCGAGCGCCGAGGCGGACATCGCCAGGACGCGGCGGCGGGCGGGGAGATCGGCCATCTTCGGCAAACGCATCGGTGGGGAGCGGGCGGCTCAGATGGCCGCCAAGTCTGTCGCTTTCGCGGCGACGAGGCGGGCGACGCCGCCAACATCCCGGACGCCCAGCCCCGCCGTCTGGGCCCTCGCTCAGCCGGTCCGGCTCATTGCGCGGGCCTGGGCCGGCCCACCGCCGGCGCCGCCTGCCGCGCCGGCGGCGGCCATAGCTTGACCAGGAAATCCCAGGCCATGAGCAGCCCGCCGGCGGCGAACACCACGTCGCCCGGCAGTCGCATCCACTGCCAGGTGAGCGTCGTCTTGTAGAACTCGGCGCTGCGGGCGAAGGCGAGGCCGTGCTCGTAGACCGCATCGAGCTGGGCCCAGCCGATCGGGAAGAAGTTCAGCAGGATCCAGAGCCCCAGGCCGATATTGTAGAGCCAGAACGCGATCAGCCCAGGCCATTGACTGAACCGGGCGTTCTCGCCGGCGCGGTATCGCAGGCAGAAGTAGATGAGCCCCAGCGCCAGCAGTCCGAAGGCGCCGAAGAGCGCCGTATGAGCGTGGTTCAGGCTGAGGAAGGTTCCGTGCTCGTAGTAGTTGACGAGCGGCGCGTTGAGCGTGCCGCCGCCGAACACCCCGGCGCCGGTGAAGTTCCAGAAGGCCGAGCCCAGGATGTAGGTGTAGGCGAGATTGTAGTCGAAGGCCGCGTGGCCGCGGATCAACCGATGCTGCTGGATGGCCTCCATGATCAGCAGCACCAGCGGCAGAACCTCGATGAACGAGAACATCGAGCCCAGCGGCACCCACATGCTCGGGCCGCCGACCCAGTAGATGTGGTGGCCGGTGCCCAGCACGCCGCCCAGGAAGATCAGGATCAGCTCGAAATAGACCGACCGCTCGGCGAGCTTGCGCGAGACCAGCCCCAGCGCCATCAGGAGATAGGCGCTGATCGACACCGCGAAGAATTCGAACGACTGCTCCACCCACAGGTGAACCACCCACCAGCGCCAAAAGTCGGTGATGGTGAAGGACTTCTCGATCCCGGTGAGCGGGATCATCCCGAACACGTAGAGCAGGGCGACGTTGACCGTGGAGGCCCAGATCAGGTGCTCGAGCCTGATGTGGCCGGTCCAGAACTGCCGCGTCGCCTGCCAGACCACATCCCGCGACGGCCAGAGCGCCCGGAACATCAGCAGGCTCCAGGCGGCGAGGCCGACGAAGAAGCCGATCTGCCAGAACCGGCCGAGCTGGATGTAGGAGAGCCCCTGGTTGCCGAACCAGAACCAGCCCTTGTCGATCTTGCCCATGATGCCGAGGTAGTCGCCGGCCAGCGCGCCCACGACCACCGCCAAGGTCACCCAGAACAGCAGGTCGACGAGCAGGCCTTGTCCGGGCGCCTCACGGCCGCCCGCGATGGCGGGCGCCAGGAACAGGCCCGAGCCGATCCAGCCGAGGCCGATCCAGATGATCGGCGCCTGGGTGTGGAAGTCGCGCAGGAAGTTGAACGGAAGGATGTAGTTGAGCTGGAGGCCGTAGAAGGTCTCCCGGTCGTAATAGGAGTGGGCCATGATCGCGCCTGCGCCCTGGCTGGCCAGGAACACGAGGGCGACGACCAGGAAGTACTTCCCGACCTTCTTCTGGCTGGGCGTCAGCGCGTGGAACCGGGCGAGGCCGCGCTCCATCGGCGCGTCGTCGGGGTGGTTCAGCCAGGCCTGGTAGAC
The DNA here is from genome assembly GCA_019247715.1 of Caulobacteraceae bacterium. Lineage (GTDB taxonomy): Bacteria > Pseudomonadota > Alphaproteobacteria > Caulobacterales > Caulobacteraceae > Acaudatibacter. The sequence goes on along the minus strand of JAFBAO010000047.1, from coordinate 28,974 downwards.
GAACAGCACCGCCCCGATCGCGAAGAAGGTGAACATGAAGCTGATCCAGGTCCACCGGAAGGTGTTGGTGGTGGGCGTGTTGCCGACCAACGGCTCGTAGGGCCAATTCTCCGTCCACGACCAGGACTTGTCCGGCCGCCGCGCGACGGTGGTCAGGGCGGCGTAGATGACGAAGTCGGCGGTCTTGGCCGCGCTCTCGGCGTTCAGGCTGCGGGCCGGGGTCCAGCCCTTGGGCAGGTCCACGGTATGGAACGCCGTCGCCAGTCGGGCCTGCAAGGTGCGGATGGCGCCCGCGAGCGCCGGCGGCGCGGCCGGCCTGGGACTGGCGAGATCGAGGTGCTGGAGCTGCGCCTGCATGGTCTGGGTGGCGACGAACCGCTGCTCGGGGCTCAAGCCATCGAAGGGCGCCCCATAGGTCGCCAGGGCGACGTTGTTGCGCGTCTCGACGCCCAGCGCCTTCAGGGTCGAGGCCGTGTAGTCCTCGCCGAAGTAGGAGCCCATGCCGTAGATGGAGCCGTAATCCATCAGGTCGGCCTTCTGGAAACCGCCCTTTCCGGCCACGATGTCGTCCTCGGTCATCAGCGGCGCGCCGGTGGCGTCGACGATCGCGGCCGGGGTCGGCGGCGCCCGGTCGTAGGTCAGAACCGTCGCCCAGCCGAGCAGGGCGAAGCAGACGACCGCGACAGCCAGCAGTATCCACTTCAGGACATCGCTCACCCGGTCGGCGGACGGAGGAACGAGCGTCGCGTCGGACATCGTGTGCTCCCCGGCCCGGCCACGCCTCAACTCAAGCCTGATCCAGCGCCTTTTGCCTCAACTTGTACCTGCGAGCCCGCGGCCACAAGCCAGCCTGAGCCGACCGCTCCCGACGAGAGCGGCGCCAAGCTCGACGGCAGGGCGACCTGACCTCATCGGCGGGTCCTGGAACCAGTTTCTTGATGTGCCCGGCCGAAACGATCGGAACTAGGGGGGAATGTTTACTTGCCGCTGTCTTGTTATGGTCATGGAACGGCGCCAGAAGCCGGTCCACATCCCGAAGCCGCCCCGTGAGCCTTCGTTTGGAAGCGCGCGTCGACACCGCCTCGGCCCCCGCCGCAGCCGCCCCGCCGGCGCCCGAGGATCTCAGCCGGTCTCCTGGCCGGTTCTTCAACCGCGAGATCTCGTGGCTGGCCTTCAACCAGCGGGTGCTGGACGAAGCCGAGAACCCTCGCCATCCCCTGCTCGAGCGCCTGAGGTTCCTGTCGATCTCGGCCAACAACCTCGACGAATTCTTCATGGTGCGGGTGGCGGGCCTCAAGGGCCAGGTCCGCGAGGGGGTGCGGGTGCTCAGCCAGGACGGCCTCACCCCCAGCCAGCAACTGGTCCGCCTCAACGCCGCCGCCAACGACCTGATGGCCGACCAGCAGCGCATCTGGCGGGCCATGCGCGGCGAGCTCGCGACCAACGGCCTTGTCCTCCTGGACGCCAAGGACATCGGGCCGGCCGACCGCCCGGCGGTGGAGGAGATCTTCCTCAACCGCATCTTCCCGATCCTGACCCCGCTGGCCATCGACCCGGCGCACCCCTTCCCGTTCATCCCCAACCTCGGTTTCTCTCTGGCGCTGAAGCTTCGCCGCCTCGCCGACGGCAAGGAGCTCTACGCCCTCGTCCCGGTGCCCACCCAGGTGGACCGCTTCTGGGAGCTGCCGCCGGCGAGGAACGGCCGGCGCCGTCCCGGACGGCGGTTCTTCGCCCTGGAAAGCTTCCCCATCCTCTTCCTCGACCGCCTCTTCCCGGGCTGCAAGGTGGAGGGACAGGGCCTTTTCCGGCTGATCCGCGACTCCGACGTGGAGATCGAGGAAGAGGCCGAAGACCTGGTGCGCGAGTTCGAGGCCCGCCTGAAGCGCCGGCGCCTGGGATCGGTGGTGCGGGTGAAGGTCCAGGCCTCCATGCCCGACGACCTGCGCGCCTTCATCGTCGAGGGGCTGCAGGCCGAGCCCAACGACGTGGTCAAGGTGGACGGCAAGCTGGGTCTCGCCCAGCTCTCCCAGCTGATCCCGCCGGACCACAACGAGCTGAAGTTCCCGCCCTTCCAGCCCCGCTTTCCCGAGCGGATCCGCGACCACGGCGGCGATTGCTTCGCCGCCATCCGCGAGAAGGACATCCTCGTCCACCACCCGTTCGAGAGCTTCGACGTGGTGGTCCAGTTCCTGCGCCAGGCCGCCCAGGACCCCAACGTCATCGCCATCAAGCAGACGCTCTACCGCACCAGCAAGGACAGCCCCATCGTCGCCGCCCTGATCGAGGCGGCCGAGAACGGCAAGAACGTCACCGCCCTGGTGGAGATCAAGGCCAGGTTCGACGAAGAGGCCAACCTCAAGTGGGCCAGGGACCTGGAGCGGGCCGGCGTGCTCGTGGTGTTCGGGTTCGTGGAGTACAAGACCCACGCCAAGCTGTCGGTCGTGGTGCGCCGCGAGGGCGACGGGCTGCGCAGCTACTGCCACTACGGCACCGGCAACTACCACCCGGTCACCGCCAAGATTTACACGGACCTGTCGCTGTTCACCACCGACCCGGCGATGGCCCGCGATTCGGCCAGGCTGTTCAACTACATCACCGGCTACGCGCGCCCCGAGCTGATGGAGAAGCTCTCCTATTCGCCGGACCTCATGAAGGGCGACCTGTTGCGCCTGATCGCCCGCGAGGCCGAGCACGCCCAGGCCGGCAGGCCCTCCGGCATCTGGGCCAAGCTGAACGCCCTGGTGGACCCGGAGATCATCGACGGCCTCTACCGGGCGAGCCAGGCCGGCGTGCCCATCGACCTTGTCATCCGCGGCATCTGCTGCTTGAGACCCGGGGTGAAGAACCTTTCCGAGAATATCCGGGTCAAGAGCATCATCGGCCGTTTCCTCGAGCATGCGCGGATCGTCGCCTTCGCCAACGGCGAGCCGCTCCCCTCCAACAGCGCCCGGGTGTTCATCTCGTCGGCCGACTGGATGCCGCGCAACCTCGATCGGCGGGTCGAGGTTCTGGCGCCGGTGGAGAACCCCACGGTCCATCAGCAGGTGCTGAACCAGATCATGGTGGCCAACATGAACGACGAGGCCCAGAGCTGGCGCCTCGACCCCGAGGGCCGCTACCATCGGGCCGCCGGCTGGGACCGCAAGCGGGCCTTCTCGGCGCACGACTACTTCATGACCAATCCCAGCCTCTCGGGTCGGGGCCACAAGGTGAAAGACCTGCCGCGGGCGTTCGACCATGTGGGCGCGGGACGCTAGCGCCGCCCCGATCGACGCCGCCGTCATCGACGTCGGCTCCAACTCTGTCCGCCTGGTCCTCTACCGGGTGGAGGGCCGGGCCGTGTGGACCTTCTTCAACGAGAAGGTCCTGGCCGGCCTCGGGCGCGACATCGCCCAGACCGGCGCCCTCTCGCGCGAAGGGGTGGTCGCGGCCATGGCGGCGCTCCGGCGCTTCGCGGCCCTCCTGGAAGCGGCCAAGCCCGACCGGGTGTTCGCCGCCGCCACCGCCGCGGTCCGCGACGCCTCCGACGGCGGCGCCTTCTGCGAGCGGGTGCGGGCCGAGACCGGCCTCGACCTGAAGGTGCTGAGCGGCAAGGAGGAGGCGCGCTTCGCCGCCCTGGGCGTGCTGGCCGGCGATCCGGGCGCGTCGGGCCTGGTGGGCGACCTGGGCGGCGCCAGCCTGGAGCTGATCCGCCTGGAAGACGGCGAACCCGGCGACGGGGTGACCCTGCCGCTCGGCCCCTTCTCGTTCAAGGACGCCCGGTTCGATCCGGAGCGGGTGCGCGCCCAGGCCGAGCGGCGTCTGAAGCCGCACCTGGCGCGCCTGAAGACGCCGGTCTTCCACGCCGTCGGCGGCGCCTGGCGCAACCTGGCGCTGCTGGCCATGCGGATGGCCGACTATCCGCTGGAGATCGTCCATCAGTACGAGATGACCCGGCGCGAGGCGCTGGAGGCGGCCCGGGTGATCGCCCGCCAGTCGAAGGGGTCGCTGGAACGGATCGAGGGAATCTCCCGGCGCCGGCTGGAGACCTTGCCGCACGCCGCCGCGATCCTCGAGGCGGTGGTGGACGTGCTGGGCGTGGAGCGAATCTGCCTTTCCGCCTACGGGCTTCGCGAGGGCCTGCTCTTCGAGGCGATGCCGGCGCCCCTGAGGGCGCTGGATCCGCTGCTGGAGGGTTGCGCCGCTCTCAGCGCCCGCGAGGGGACCAACCCGGCGCTGGGCGGCGCCCTGGAGGCGTGGGTCGCCCCGGCGTTCTCGGCGCTTCAGCAGGTCTTCGACGGCCGCGATCCGGTGCTCATCGGGGCCGCCTGCCGGCTCGCCGATTTCGGCGCCCGCCTGCATCCCGACCATCGGGCCGACCTCATCTTCAGCCAGGCGCTGAGGGCGCCGATCCCCGGCATGAGCCATCCCGAGCGCGTGTTCCTGGCCGCCGCCTGCTTCGCGCGCCACACCGCGGCGGCCACCGTTCCGCAGCCGGGCCTGGTCTCGCGCCTGCTCACCCACGAGCGGTTCTCGCGCGCCAGGGCGCTCGGCTCGGCGATCCGGCTCGGGTGCGACCTCTCGGGACGCAGCCCCGACCTCCTCGCCCGCTCGCGGCTGTCGATCCAGCCGCAGCACCTGATCCTGGAGGCCGAGGAGGAGGCCGCCCCGATCCTGCTGGGCGAACAGACCACCAAACGCGCCGCCACCCTGGCCGCCCTCCTGGAGCGCCCGCTGGTCATGCGCCCGATCCCGGCGCCCCGCGAAAGCGCGGCCTAAGCCGGCGCCTTCGCCGCGCGGCGGACCGGCACTACCCGCACCCGGGTTCCGTCCAGCACCAGGGCGAGCTCGCCGCGCTTCAGCTTCAGGGCGTCCTCGCCGAAGGCTTCCCGGCGCCAGCCATGCAGGGCCGGGGCGTCGGCGTGGTCGTCGTTGGCGATCTTCTCCAGGTCGGAGACCGTGGCGATGAGCTTGGAGGCCACGCCCGCCTCCTCGCTGCGGGCCTTCAGGAGCACCTTCAGGAGCTCCACCACCGCGCCGGCGGCCGGCGAGGCCGGGGCCCGCTCGCGCTCGATCTGCGGCGCATAGGCCTCCGGGTCCTTCAGCGCCGCGCGGATCGCCGCCAGGAGCTCCGGCCCGAACTTGGAGCCGCCGAAGCCCTTGGGCACCGAGCGCAGCCGGTTCAGGTCCTCGGCCTCGGCGGGCGCCTGGGCGGCGAGCTCGTCGATGGCCTCGTCCTTGAGGATCCGCCCGCGCGGCTGGTCGCGCTGCTGGGCGGTGCGCTCGCGCCAGGCGGCCGCGGCCCGGAAGACCGCGAGGTACTTGGCGGTGTGCCGCCGAGGCCTCAGGCGCCGCCAGGCGTTCTCGGGATCCACGTCGTAGAGCGCCGGATCGCAGATCGCCGCCATCTCCTCGGTCACCCAGGAGAGCCGGCCGGTGCGCTCCAGCTGGGCGCGCAGCAGCGGATAGAGCTGGGCGAGATAGACGACGTCGGCGAGCGCGTAGGAGAGCTGGGCGTCGGTGAGCGGCCGCCGGGCCCAGTCGGTGAACCGGTGGCTCTTGTCGATCTCCACCTTGAGGAGCTTGCGGACCAGGGCGTCGTAGGCGATCTGCTCGCCGAAGCCGGCGGCCATGCCGGCGATCTGGGTGTCGAACAGCGGCATCGGCATGGCGCCCAGGTTGTTGAAGATCTCCACGTCCTGGCGCGCGGCGTGGAAGACCTTCAGCACCCGCTCGTTACGGAGCAGATTCAGGAACGGCGTCAGGTCCAGGCTCTCGGCCAGGGGATCGATGGCCGCCTGCGCGCCGTCGGCGCCCGCCGCCTGGATCAGGCAGAGCCTGGGCCAGTAGGTGGTCTCGCGCATGAACTCGGTGTCGACGGCCACGAAGGCCTGGCCCTCCAGCCGCGCGCAGAAATCCGCGAGGTCGGCGGTGGAGGTGATCGGCGTCATCGGTTAGCTATAGCCCCGCCCGGACGCGCCTTTGCAAGCTCCGCGGCGCCGATCGGTTGGATTTTGCCTCGCGCGGGAGCCCTTCCCCTTCCATGACGGAACCTCGCAACGGCCTCACCTACGCCCAGGCCGGGGTCGACATCGACGCCGGCGCCGCGCTCGTGGAGGCCATCAAGCCGCTCGCGAAAGCCACCCGCCGACCGGGCGCCGACGCGGCCCTGGGCGGGTTCGGGGCGCTCTTCGACCTCAAGGCGGCCGGCTACGCGGACCCGCTCATCGTCTCCACCACCGACGGCGTCGGCACCAAGCTGAAGATCGCCATCGAGACCGACCGGCCGGACGGGGTGGGGATCGACCTGGTGGCCATGTGCGTCAACGACCTCCTGGCCCAGGGCGCCGAGCCGCTGCTGTTCCTCGACTACTTCGCCACCGGCAAGCTCGACGTGCCCATGGCCACCCGGGTGGTGGCCGGAATCGCCGAGGGCTGCCGGCAGGCGGGCGCGGCGCTGGTGGGCGGCGAGACGGCCGAGATGCCGGGCATGTACGCAGCCGGCGACTACGACCTCGCCGGTTTCTGCGTGGGCGCGGTGGATCGGGCGGGGGTGCTGCCGAGGCTCGCCGACCAGCGCCGCGGCGACCTGCTCATCGGCCTCGCCTCTTCGGGACCGCACTCCAACGGCTATTCGCTGATCCGCAAGATCGTTGATCTGGCCGGTCTTGCGTGGGACGCCCCCGCCCCCTTCGAAGCCGGGGCCAGCCTTGCGGCGGCGCTCATGACGCCCACCCGGATCTACGTGAAGAGCGTCCTGCCGCTCGCCAAGGCCGGGCGCCTGAAGGCCTGCGCCCACATCACCGGCGGCGGCCTGGTGGAGAACCCGCCGCGGGTCATAGCGTCGGGCCTCGCCGCCCGCTTCGACTGGAGCGCCTGGGCCCTCCCGCCGGTCTTCGCCTGGCTTGCCGACGCCGGCGGCCTTTCGGAGCCCGAGCTTCGCCGCACCTTCAACTGCGGGCTCGGGCTGATGCTCGTCGTCGCCCCGGGCGAGGCGCCGCAGGTTCTGGCGGCGCTGCTGGAGGCCGGCGAGACGGCTTTCGTCTGCGGCGAGCTGGCGACCGCCTAGTGTGGTGGATCAGAGGTTCGCCCCATTGTCCCGGCGGGCGCTGTGGCGAACTTCTGATCCGTAAACCACACCCGGCGACCGGTTCCGCCCTTTCGGCAAAAGGCGCAGACACGGCTCTTTCCACGAGCCTCATGAACTCACGCGAACACCGTTCGTGCTTTTCGTGTCGTTCGTGGCAAAAACCGCGGGTCGCCGCCTTGCCCGACGCGAGATCAGAGAAGGCATTGGGCGCCGACCGCGGCCAAATCTCTAAAATCGGTAATGTGCACGCGGGAACGCCGCTTTGGCGGTGACGTTCTTGTCAGGTCGCGAGCCTGTCGCTCGCGATAGAAACTTAGGGGATTCTAGCATGATCCGCGGTTTATTCACGGGCATCGCTGCGTTTGCTCTCATGGCGGGCGCGGCTTTCGCCCAAGACAGCCACTCCTCCACCACGATGACCGACGCAAGGTCCGCCGACGCCGCGCACTGGACGCCGGCCTCGGACACCGACGGGCCCTACTACCGCGACCGGGCCGACGACCGGGACGGCGCCTACGACCGTGACGCGGGCTACTACCGGCGCCACCATGCTTCCCACCCTGGCGCGCACGCCCTGGGCGGCGGCATGGCCGGGGCCGGTCTGGGGGCCGCCATCGGCTGCATCGTGACCATCCCGATCGGCTGCGCGCCGGGCGCGGCGGTCGGCGCGGCCGTGGGCGGCGGCACGGGCGCCATCGCCGGCGCGGCCACCACGCCGCGGCGCTAACCGTCGATCGGCAACCAGCAGGTCAGGGCCCCGAACGGAGACGTTCGGGGCCCTTTCCACGCGGGCCGCCGACCGCCGGGCCCTCGGCGCCGCCGCAAATGCCTTTTGAAGCCGCGAGCGCGCCCATAAGCTCCACCCACCGACCGCGCAGGGTGGAGAGCCGCAGATAGACACCGATACCCTTCAGACGCCCGCGCGCGGGGATGCGGCGGCGCCGACCGGCGCCGGCGAGGTCGGCGCCCCGGCGGAGCGTCCGCTCAGCGACATGCGGCTCTTTGCGCTCGCCGGCGCCAGCGCGGCCGTGGTGGCCAACGGTTACTATGTGCAGCCGCTCATCGGGCGCGTGGCCGCGCAATTCCGGCTCGGCGCGGCCATGAGCGGGATCATTCCGGCGGCCAACCAGGTGGCCCTGGCGCTCGGCATCTTCTTCCTGCTGCCGCTCGGCGACCGGGTGGGCCCTCGGCGGCTGACCCTGATGTTCGTCGTCCCGCAGCTGCTGGCGGTGGCGGGAATGGCGATGGCGAAGAGCTTCGCCCTGTTCGTCGCCTGTTCGACGGTGCTGGGCTTCTTCACCATCACGCCCTATCTCGTCCCGGCCTACGTCTCCAAGCACGTGCCGGTGGCGCGGCTTGGGTATGCGACGGCGGTGATCTCCGCGGGCGTCACCGGCGGCATCCTGTTCGCCCGCGCCGGCGGCGGCCTGATCGGGCGCTACTTCGGATGGCGCGCCGTCTATGAGGCGGGGGCGGGCCTGATGCTGATCGTCTGCTTCCTGATGCCGTTCGTCATGCAGGAGCGGCGGGACCCCGCCCTGGCGCGGCCGAGGCTGAGCTATCTGCTGCTGCTGCGCACCCTGCCCTCGATCGTCCGCGAGCACCCCGGCGTGCTGCTCTCGGCCGCCATCCAGGCGCTCAACTTCGGAATCTTCCTCTCGGTGTGGCTGGGGATCAGCCTTCATCTCACCAGCCCGCAGATGGGCTACGGCGTCGATACGGTGGGCTACCTGGGCGGCTTTTCGCTGCTGAACCTGGCGACCACCCCGCGCCTGGGCGCGCTGGCCGACCGGATCGGCGCCCGGCGGGGCCGCCTGATCGCGGCCTTCGTGCAGTGGATCGGCGTGGCGGCGCTGGGCTTCGCCGGAGGCTCCCTCTGGCTGCTGACGGTCCCGGTCCTGATCATGACCCTGGCGGGTCCGGTCATCGACATCACCGGCCGCATGACGCTGTTCGAGAAGGACCACGAGATCCGCACCCGACTGATGACCATCTACATCACCGTGATGTTCATGGCCGGCGGCGCCGCGAGCTGGGCCGGGACGGCGGCCTATGGCCGGGCCGGCTGGCCCGGAATCGTGGCGCTCGAGCTCGCGCTTTCCACGCTGCTGACCGTGCTCGCCTATGCCAGCCTGCGCCGGTGGCGCAGGCCGGACGCACCCTAGGCCGGTGGATCAGAAGTTCGCCCCATTGTCGCGGCGGGCGCTGCGGCGAACTTCTGATCCGTAAACCACACTAGAAACATATACTTGGCTAGTGTCCTTATCGATTCCGAAGTTCGACCGGAGGCGCCGCTCACGCTAGCGAACTTCGGAATCGGGACACTAGCATCGGCGTCAGGCGGCGCGCGGCGCGGCGGTCGGCTTGGCGATCAGGTAGAGGGCGGCCGACGAGGCGACGATCATCCCCATCTCCAGGAGGGCGAACGGCCGCGCCGTCCCGTCATGCAGGTAGCCGCCCGCCGCCGACACCGTCGCGCCGAGCGCGAAGGAGAAGCCGCCGACGATCGAGGAGATGGCGCCGGTGCGCAGGGGATCGACGTTCATCGCCGCCGCCTGGGTGTTGGGGCCGACGAGGCCGAACGTGCCGAGGGTCAGATAGAGCGGGATGACCACGCCCAGCATGCCGCCCCAGCCGGTGAAGGCGCCCAGCACGACGACGGCGGCGAAGACGACGGAGAGCGGCCGGGCCCAGACCAGGATTCGCTCCGGCGTGAAGCGGCGCAGCAGGTGGGCGTTCACCTGGCTGAGCCCGATGAAGCCGATGGCGTTGGCGCTGAACCACCAGCCGAAGTCCTGGGGCGGGACGCCGTAGACCTCGATCAGCAGGTAGGAGGACATGGCGATCCAGCCGAACATGGCCCCGGAGTTGAAGGCGCCCGAGAGGGCGTAGCCGATCACCCGCCGATCGCCGAGCAGCCGGCGGTAGGACCCCCACAGGTTCTCGCCGCGCGCCTCCTCGCGCGCCTGGGGGTGGTGGCTCTCGCGCATGGCGAGGATCACGGCGATCAGCAACAGCACCGTGTAACCGGTCTGGAACCAGAAGATCGCCCGCCAGCCGGAGACCACCAGGAGGTAGCCGCCGAAGATCGGGGCGACGATGGGGGCCAGGCCCATCACCAGCATCAGCAGCGACAGGACGCGGGCGGCCATCTGGTGGCTGAAGCGGTCGCGGACCGCGGCGCGGGTGATCACCTGGCCGGCGCTGCCGCCGAGCGCCTGCAGGAAGCGGGCGGCCACCAGCCACCAGACATCGGGCGCGCTGGCGCAGAGCGCCGCGCCGGCCAGGAACATGGCGACGCCGAGGATCAGCGGCGGCCGCCGGCCGATGCGGTCCGACAGCGGCCCGAAGATGAACTGGCCGCAGCCGAGACCGGCGAAGAACGCCGCCAGCGTCGCGGCCACCAGGCCGGCCGAGGCGTGCAGGTCGCGGGCGATCGACGGCAGGCTCGGCAGATACATGTCGATCGCCAGCGGGCCCATGGCGGTCAGGGCGCCCAGCAGCACCACCAGACCCCACGGGGTCGGGTCGGTCAGGAGGGTTCGTTGCGGGGCGTGCATGCGAGGCGGTGTAGCGGAAATCGCCGGACTGGGAAGAACCGTGGCCGTGGCCGGGGGCGCCCCGGGCGCCGTCATCCGGGATCCAACCGGCTTGCGCTCAAGGCGCCCTTATGGGCTAGCGTGGGCGGTCCGATTGGGAGCCTCACGATGCCGCGGCCTGCCGGATCCGACGAACTCGCCCGCCTCGACGCTGTGGCCTCGGCCGCGCTGGTCCGCTCCGGCGCGGTCTCGGCCACGGAGCTGGCGGAGGCCGCCATCGAGCGGATCGAGGCCGTGGACGGCGCCCTGAACGCGGTGATCTTCCGCCGCTACGAAGCGGCCCGCGCCGAGGCTGCCAAGGTCGCCGCGGACGCCCCGCTGGCCGGCGTTCCGACGCTGATCAAGGACGTGGACCTCGCCGGCGATCCGTTCTTCAACGGCGCGCGGGCGTACGCAGCGCTGGACTGGCGGCTGAAGGAGACGGACCGGTTCGCCCAGCGGATGCAGGCGGCCGGCCTGATCATCCTCGGACGCACCAACATCCCCGAATTCACCAGCGCCCCGGTGACGGAATCCGAGCTGCACGGACCCTGCCGCAACCCGTGGGACCCGGCGCGCAGCCCCGGCGGATCGAGCGGCGGGGCGGGCGCCGCGGTGGCCTCGCTGATGGTCCCCGTGGCCCAGTCCAGCGACGGGGGCGGCTCCTCGCGCATCCCGGCCTCGGCGGTGGGCGCCTTCACGATCAAGCCCAGCCGCGGAGGCATGCCGCTGGCCGGCTCCGGATCGGCGTGGCTGGACATCACCAGCTCCAAGAGCTTCATCACCCGTTCGGTGCGCGACACCGCCCTGCTGTACGACCTGATCTCCGGCCCCGACCCGCTGGAGACGGTGACCGCCCCGGCCCCCGAGCGGCCGTTCGCGCTGGAGGTGGGCGCCCCGCCCGGCGCGCTCCGGATCGGCGTCGCGCGCCGCGGCCCGGAGGGGCTCGGGCCCCTGGACCCGGCCGCCCTGGAGGCGGTCGACGCGGCCGCCGCCCTGCTCGGCGAGCTCGGCCACCACGTGGAGGAGACCGCGCCCGAGACCTTCCTCTCCGGAGAGAGCCGCGAGATCATCCGGGGCTACTGGCCCATGAAGGTCGCCATGCGGGCGGTGGCCGCCGAGCGCGCCCTGGGCCGCCCGCTGGCCGAGGGCGACCTGGAGCCCCTCACGCTGGCCATGCTGCGCTATGCGCGCAAGCGCTCGATGGCCGACGTGGGCGCGATGCTGATGCAGATCCGCACCTTCACGACCCGCTCGCTGGCCTGGTGGGACGCGGGCCACGACCTGTTGCTGACGCCCGCCACCGGGTCGGCCGCGCCGCTGCTGGGCGCGCTCGCCGGCCGCGACGAGGCCTCGCAGGCCGCCAGCTACCGGTGGGGGGGCCTCGCCCCTTACGCCAACATCACCGGCCAGCCGGCCGCCTCGGTTCCGCTCCACTGGACCGTGGAGGGCCTGCCGGTGGGCGTGCAGCTCATCGCCCACATCTGGCGCGAGGATCTGCTGCTGCGCGTCTCGGCTCAACTGGAAGAAGCGCGGCCCTGGCGCCAGCGGGTTCCGCCGATCCGTGGGGGCGCGGGGCCCCGGGCGATCTTTTGATCTAGCTCAAAGCGAGCCGGCGCCTCGCGGCTAACGTCGCTGTGCGCCGCCTTGACGTTCCCCTGCCTCGGCCGGGGTCGGGGGCGGCCGGCCAGTCCGGAAAAGAAGACGAGGAAACGCCAACATGGGCAAGATCGAACGGGCCGACGCCCTCATCGGGCAGGTTCCCTTCGCCATCACCGATCCGGAGCGGATTCCGGCCAAGCGGTACTACGACGAGGAATTCTACAAGCTGGAGTGCGAGCGGCTGTGGCCGCGGGTCTGGCAGATGGCCTGCCGGCTGGAGGAGATCCCCAACGTCGGCGACTTCGTCGAGTACAAGATCCTCGACAAGTCGGTGCTGGTCGTGCGGACCGAGGGCGGGATCAAGGCCTTCCACAACGTCTGCCGCCACCGCGGCATGCGGCTCGCCCACGGCCACGGCAACTGCGAGGCGGCCGGGCTCGTGTGCCCATTCCACGGCTGGCGCTGGAACATGAACGGCGAGAACACCTACGTGCTGGAGCCGGGCCTGTTCAGCAAGGAGGTGCTGGCCAAGGCCGAGATCGACCTCAAGCCCTGCCGGGTGGAGACCTGGGGCGGTTGCGCCTTCATCAACTTCGACCACGACGCCGCGCCGCTGCGCCAGTGCATCGAGCCCTTCGCCACCATGCACGACCGCCGTCACGTGGAGAAGATGCGGGTGGAGTGGTGGCTGGCCGCCTCGCTGCCCTGCAATTGGAAGCTGGCGATGGAGGCCTTCCACGAGGGCTACCACGTGATGCGCACCCATCCGCAGCTGCTGCCGGCCCAGGTGCGGGGGGCCAAGGCCCGCTACTTCCAGATGCCCGGCAGCGGCTCGACCGGCTACAGCCAGAGCCTCACCTACAAGACCCGCCAGCAGGTGGTCGAGGGGTCGATCAAGTACATGAAGCGGCTGAACGAGGGCATGGCCGGGATGATCCACGCCCGGGACGTGGCGGTGGCCGAGGACCTGCGGGACATGGAGCTTCCCGAGGACGTGGAGGCGGCCAAGCTGGCGTGGAACCTGCGCCTCTGCGAGGAGATCACCCGGCGCAGCCGCGCCGCGGGCCTCGACGCGCCCGACTTCACCCAAGTGGACGCCGAGATGATGACCTCGGGGGTGAACTTCTGCTTCCCCAACTACTTCCTGCTGCCGATCTACGGGAACGCCTCGTCGTACCGGATCCGCCCGACCGGGCCGGAGACCTGCCTCTTCGAGCTGTGGTCGCTGACCCTGATGCCCGAGGACGAGAAGCGCGATCCGCCCCGCGCGCCCACGCCCATGCGCCACGACGACCCCAGCTGGCCGCCGATTCCGAAGCAGGACTACAGCAATTTGCCGGACCAGCAGCTCGGCCTGCACGCGGGCGAGTTCGACTACATGATCCTCTCGCGCGACGTGGAGGGCCTCATCAGCAACTACCAGCGCCTCATCGACGGCTTCCTGGCCGGCGTCGAGCAGAAGAAGCTGGTGGCCGCCATGTCGAAGGTGAACGGCGGCATCGACGAGCCCATCAAGGACCTGGGTTTCTAGAAGGGTTGAGTTGGGGCTGAACCGCTCCGCTCATCGTCACCCCGGACGGCCTGCAAGGCCGATCCGGGGCCGGACCCTCCGGTCCTCAGACGAACTTCAGCTTGGCGTCGGCCCGTCCGGCTCCTTCGCGCGGGAGCAAGGCGATCTTTTCGCCACCGACGGCTAGCCGCTTTTTTTGCGATGGCGGAGCGCCTTTAGGGCGGCTGCTCGGTTTTTTCCACCTCGACTTTGGTGCGCCTTGTCGGCCGGCGTGGCGTTGTCCTCGATCTCGCCCGTAGCGATCTTGCCGACCATGACGGCGGCGCCGATCACATCACCGGGGCGCTTCTCGCCCCTAGGACCCTTGGGCACCGGTTCGATTCCTACGGCGATAGGCGGCAATGAGCGCGAGCACCACGACCGCACCAGCAATGCCGGCGTCAATCCATTCATGCTTCACAGCGCTGAAAACGCCACCGACCGCAAAGAGCGCGGCCAGGGCTAAGGTGAGCTGCGTCCGGTTCATCACCCCGAAGATAGGCCGGCCGCCGAGTCCGCGCCATGCTTGTCAACGGCGGCGGATTTCAAACTGAGACACTACCCGCCCGGGCCGGGAGATGACGGAAAATGGGGCGGCGGCGTTCCGCGTCAGGGCTCGGCGTCGCGGCGGCGGACGATCACCGACTGGCTGGCGGTGGCCATCAGCCGGCGGTCCTCGGAGAAGAGCCGCATTGCGCCGTGGCCGAAGCCTGCGTTCACCGCGTGGATGGAGATGTCGCACAGCACCCACTCGGTTGGCGCCAGGCGCACGATGCGGATGGTGTTGTCGAGGCTGCTGCCGCCGGCGTTGAAGCCCAGGGCGTTGCCCACGCCCGAAGGCACGTGGTCGGCGAAGATCGCCAGCATGGGTGCGTCCACCTCGCCGCCGGCCTTGGAGCGCATCCACATGATCAGCCGTCCGTCCTCGCTGCGCGGCGCGCCCCGCATGTCGAAGCCGATGGCGCCCTTGGCCATCCGCGTCTCGATCTGGCCGTGCAGGCCGCCGGCGTCGCCGCCCCAGTGCTCGTGCTCGGGGCAGTCCAGCGGCGGCGGCACGTCCGGCGCCTCCACCCAGACGCCCGTGATGTCGCTGTCGCGCGCGCCGAGGGCGGCGTTGACGGTGAGGATCTCCTTGTCGTCCACGTGGGCGATGACGCGGGCCTGGCTGGTCCCCTTGCCGACCACCGGAACCCAGACGTCGAAGTCCACCACCTGGGGTGGCCGGGCGTGAGAGAGGTACTGGGCCGTGGCCCACACCACCGGGCGTCCGCACGTGCCCTCCATGGCCTGGATCGCCGCCCCGAGGCCCACCCCGCCGAACATGAACCCGGCGCCCGCCGGCCCGACGCACAGCGCGTTGTCCAGGGGCAGGTACCAGCGATGCGGGTTGTGGGTGGAGCGTAGCTCGAAGAAGGGCCTGGCCATGGCGAAGACATAGCAGCCCCGCGCGGGCTCGCCGACAGCTTCAGCGATCGCCCGATCGATGAGCTATGCTCCCTCCAGGTCGCCTGCGCACCTCCAGGAGCGATCGATGGACGCCTGGACCCTTGGCATGACCTGGCTCGACTACGCCGCCGTGGCCGTGTTCGCCGCCTCGGGCGCGCTGGCGGCCGCCCGACGCAACCATGACGTGGTGACCTTCGGATTCTTCGCCGCCGTGACCGGGGTCGGGGGCGGCGCCCTGCGCGACCTCCTCATCGGGGCGCCCGTGTTCTGGGTGAAGCAACCCGCCTATGTCCTGGTGTGCCTGGCGGCGGCCCTCATGGTGTGGCTGTTCGGCTCCGGCCGCTGGCGCGAGACGATCCTCGTCTGGCTCGATGCGCTCGGGATGGCGGCCTATTCGGTGGTGGGCGCGGCGAAGGCGGAGGCCCTGGGAATCCCCGCGCTGGCGGCGCTGGTCATGGGCGTCCTGACGGCCACCTTCGGCGGCGTCGTGCGCGACGTGCTGGCGGGAGAGCCGTCCGTCCTCCTGCGGCGCGAGGTCTATGTCTCGGCGGCGGTGCTGGGGGCCGGGGCCTATGTCGTCCTGAGGGCGGCCGGCCTCGGCGCCTCGCCCGCGGGCCTGATCGCCATGGCGGCGGCCTTCTCGCTGCGCGGCGGCGCGATCATCTGGCGATGGACGCTGCCGGGCTTCCCCGACCACCGCAGGCGGGTCGAGCGCTAGCGCCCGGCGCTGCTTGACTATTCTAGAATTCTCGAAATATTGAATCGATCACGCCTGGGAGGCTGACGTGAAACCGCAATACGCCGTCGGCGCCTTGTCGGCGCTCGCCCATCCCGGCCGTCTCGAAATCTTCCGGCTGCTCGTCCGGGCCGGCCCCGAAGGCGTGGCCGCCGGGGAGATCGCCCGCGCCACGGGCAGTCTCGCCAACACCCTGTCCGCCAACCTCAGCGTGCTGGCGGGGGCCGGGCTGATCGGGTCGCGCCGCGAGGGGCGGTCCATCATCTACTCGGCCGCCTACGAGCGGATGCGGGAGCTGCTGGCGTTCCTCATGGAGGACTGCTGCGGCGGCAACGCCGAGATCTGCGCGCCGCTGGCGGCCATCGCCGAACGCGCCGCGTGCTGCGCCTCGAGCACGATGCGATCAAGCGGAACCGCCTGATCGCTGAATCGTGGTCTGAATTCAAGAATCTGGAGCGCGTTCTAATCGCAAGAGCGATTCCACTTTTGCGGAACGCGCCCTAGGAGGGCGATGTGTCCGACCAGCCCCTGAATGTGCTGTTCCTCTGCACCGGCAACTCGGCCCGCTCCATCATCGCCGAGGCGATCATGAACCGCGAAGGACGGAGGCGGTTCCACGCCTACTCGGCGGGCTCGCATCCCAGGGGCGAGGTCAACCCGGCCACCATCGGGCTGCTCCGAGCGCTGCGCTACGACACCGACGCGTTCCGCTCGAAGTCGTGGGACGAGTTCGAACGGCCTGGAGCGCCGAAGCTCGATTTCGTCTTCACGGTCTGCGACGATGCGGCGGCCGAGGCCTGCCCGGTCTGGCCCGGCCAGCCGACGACCGCCCACTGGGGCATGCCCGATCCAGCGGCCGTGCAGGGATCGCCGACCGAGATCGCCCTCGCCTTCGCGGACACCTACCGGATGATGAGCCACCGGATCTCGCTCTTCATGAACCTGCCGCTGGCGTCGCTCGACAGGCTCTCGCTCAAGCGGCGGCTCGACGAGATCGGCCGATCGCGCGAAGCGGCGGCCGAGGCATGAGGGACGTCGCGCCGGCCGACGCCAGCCTGGAGCCGCCGCTGGAGGCGTTCGGGACCGCCCATCGCCTCGCGGCCGAAGCGCTGGGCACGGCCCTGTTGCTCGCCATCGTCATCGGCTCAGGGATCATGGGCGATCGCCTGGCGGGCGGGAACGTCGCCATCGCCCTGCTGGGCAACACGCTCGCGACCGGCGCGGGCCTGGTCGTGCTGATCACGGTGTTCGGGCCGATCTCCGGGGCGCACTTCAACCCGGCCGTGACGCTGGCGTTCGCCATCCGGCGCGAGATCGGATGGCCGCTCGCCCTGGCCTATGTGGTGGCGCAGCTCGTCGCGGCGGTCGCCGGCGTCTGGCTGGCGCACGCCATGTTCGCCGAGCCCATCCTTCAGGTGTCCGCCAAGCTCCGCGCGGGGCCGTCGCAGGGCCTGGCCGAGTTCGTGGCGACGTTCGGCCTGGTCGGTTCGATCTTGGGCTCCCTGCGCTTCCGGGCCGACGCGACGGCCTGGATCGTCGGCCTCTACATCACCTCGGCCTACTGGTTCACGGCATCCACCTCGTTCGCCAACCCGGCCGTGACCCTCGCCCGCAGCCTCTCCGACACCTTCGCCGGGATCGCACCGCCGTCCGTCCCCCTCTTCGTGGCCGCCCAGCTCGTCGCCGCCGCGGCGGCGACGCTCGTCTTCGGGTGGTTGCTCGAGCAACGGCGGCCCGGACGGCGCGAGGCCGCTTAGGCGCCCAGGATGTTGATGGCGCGCGCGGCCACGAGGGCGAGCGTCATCAGCGAGATCAGGGCCTCGGTCATCATCGCCATCTTGGCCCGGGTGGTGAACGGGGCGACCTCGGTGGTGCTGAACGCCGTCGCCGTGGAGAAGGACAGGAAGAGGTAGTCCGGATAGGTGGGCCGCCAGCCCGGCCGCACCTCGCCCGGCGGCGCGCAATCCTGCGGGAAGCTCCAGTCCCGCAGGGTGTCGATGGCGGCGCTGCGCGCGCCGGGTCCCCCGCGGTCCATCTGCCAGTAGAGCAGCGAGAACATCAGCACGTTCACGCACCAGAGCGCCACGCTGGACGACAGCAGCGTCAGGCCCGAGACCGCGGTCGAGCGCCCGATGATGTCCCTCAGGAGCTCCGAGAGGCACGTGACGTTGGCCAGGCCGGCGAAAGCGACGAAGGCGAGCACGATCGCCGTCTCCACCCTCAGCCAGAGCGCCTTCGCGGTCGCCAGAGCCGCGACGCCCATGGGCGCCAGGACGACCGCGGCCGACGCCCAGAGGGCCCAGGATGGAAGCAGGCGGATGCGCTCAGGCAACACCACGAGCAGGAGGTAGACGCCGACGATGGCGAGCGCCACGGGCCAGCGGGGCTCGCGAGGGGCCTGGCCGGTCTCCCTCACCTCACCTCTCCCATGGGGAGAGGGAGGGGCCCGCCCCGCCGAGCAGGGTCGGAGGGTGAGGGGCTGCGCCGCCGCATGCCTCATCCCTCCTTCCTGTAGCTGTCGACCGCCGCCTCGAGCGTCGGAAAAAAGCTCGTCTCGCCGATCTGGGCGAAGAGGCCGAATTTCCGCAGCTTGTCCTTCACCGGGTCCTTCAGCTCGGCGAAGCAGAGGGTGGTCCCCCGGGCGCGCAGGGCTTCCCACAGCTCGAAGATGGCGTCGGAGGCGGTGACGTCGACGCTGGTGACCGGCTCGGCGGCGACCACGAACCGGCGCACCGGCGCCGCCGCCCTGCCCGCCTCCTCGAGCACCCGCGCCTTGAAGAGCTCGGCGTTGGCGAAGAACAGCGGCGCGTCCCAGCGGAAGAGGACGAGGCCGGGGAGCTGGCGCGCCCCGGGATAGCGGGTGATGTCGTGGTAGCCCTCGACGCCCTCGGGCTTTCCCAGCACCGCGTCGTGCGGGCGCCAGCCGTCCCAGAGGAACTCGATCACCGCGATGGCGATGGCGAGGCCAATGCCGGGGATGACGCCCAGCACCGCCACGCCCAGCAGGCAG
Organism: Caulobacteraceae bacterium; assembly: GCA_019247715.1. Taxonomy (GTDB): domain Bacteria; phylum Pseudomonadota; class Alphaproteobacteria; order Caulobacterales; family Caulobacteraceae; genus Acaudatibacter. The sequence goes on along the minus strand of JAFBAO010000047.1, from coordinate 9,984 downwards.
ACGATCGAGAGCCAGAACTCCCAGCGCTGGATGCGGAACAGGCGCACGAGATCGGCCACCTCGAAGAGGCCGATGGCGCCGGCGATGGCCACGGCCGCGAGGGCCGCGAAGGGCAGGTGCTGCAGGAGGGCGGGCGCGCCCAGCAGGATGAGGGCCACGGCCAGAGCGCCGACCACGCCGGTGAGCTGGGTGCGCGCGCCCGCCGCCTCGGCCACCGGCGTGCGCGACGAGCTGCTGCTGACCGGAAAGCCCTGGAAGAGGCCGGCCGCCAGGTTGGCGGCGCCCAGGCCCACCATCTCCTGGTTCGGGTCCACCTTGTCGCCGCTGCGGGCGGCGAAGGTTCGTGAGAGCACGCTGGTGTCGGCGAAGGAGACGAGCGCCGTGGCGCAGCCCCCGATCAGGATCGCCGTCACCTCCCCCTCCCCGATCCGCGGCAGGCTGAACGCCGGCAGCCCCTGGGGCAGGTGGCCGAGCACCGCGACGCCCGACCGCGTGGAGAGCTGGAAGACGCCGACGACGACCGTCGCCCCGACCACGGCGATGGCCGCCCCCGGGATCCGCCTGTTGCCCTTCAGCGCCAGGGTCACCGCCAGCGCCCCTGCCCCCAACGCGAAGGTGACCCAGTTGGCCTTTCCGCCCAGCACCCCGGCGGCGATGGCCAGGGCGTCCCGGAGCGGCCCCCGGCTCTCGATGGAGAAGCCGAGCAGCTTGGGCAGCTGGCTCAGCACCACCGTGAGGGCGATGCCGTTCATGTAGCCGTAGCGGATGGGCTTGGAGAGCAGCTCGGTGACGAAGCCCAGCCGCAGGACGCCCGCCAGCACCAGCACCGCCCCCGACACCAGCGCCATGCCCCCGGCCACCGCCACCGCGTGGCCCGCGTCCGCCCCCGCGAGCGGGATCACCACCCCGAGGATCAGCGGGGCGAGCGACGAATCCGGCCCTAGCACCAGGATGCGGCTCGGGCCGAACAGCGCATAGGCCAGCAGCGGGGCGATGGTGGCGTAGAGGCCGTAGATGGCCGGCAGGCCCGAGGCCACGGCATAGGCGACGCCCACCGGTGTCAGCACCGTCGTCAGCACCAGCCCGGCCACGATATCGGGAACCGGCCACCCGGGCCGGTACGCCCGCGCCACGGCCAGCCCCGGCAGCCACCGCCTCCATCCGCCGTGCGCAGCCGCGTCGTTCACCGGCTCCCTCATCCAGACCTGGCGCCGGGCTCGCCCGGCCGCCGCATCGTCGTCGCGCGCCGCAGGCTCCGACTCGACACCGGCGTTATAAGCTAGGCGGCGCCCGGCTCGAATCCGTCCGATCACCCATGATCTCGCCGGGCGTTCAGCCCTGCGGCGCCGAGGCGCCTTCGGTGGGCATGGACGGGTGCGGGGTGGTCGTCGAGCCGGGCGTGGTTGCGCCGGGCGACGAGGTCGGCGGCGACGACGACCCTCCGCCGCGCCTTGCCTTCCCCCCGGGCGTCGAGGTGGTCGGGGCGGTCCACGAAGATGTCGGGGCGGTGGCCGGGCTGCCTGCGCCCATCGGGGGCGCACCGCGGCCCATATACGGGCCGGGAGGGTTCGGGATCATGTCGCCCGGCGCCGGATACGGCTGGGGCGGGAAGCCGGCCCCGCCCGGGCCGGGCGCTTCGCCCCCGCCCGGCGCATGAAGAGACCGTTCCACGCGCCGCCTCATCTCCTCCCGCTCCTCTTGCGATGGCGCAGGGGTCGTGAAACCGGCCGGTTGCTCCTCGCCGTCGGTTCGGGCGCGGCCCCGCGGCTCCAGAGGCTCGCCGTCTTCGCCCAAGGCGCCGTAGGTGAGCTCGATGGCCGAGAAATTCAGCGTGATGCTGGTGGGGGCCACATCGGGGGCGGCGGGCGTCGCCGGCGCCACGGCCGAGACGATGAGGTCGTTGAGCTTGAACTCCAGGACGTCGGACCCGCGCTCCAGTCTGAGGACCCCCGGCCCGATGGGCTGACCCGGTATGTGCCGGCCGGTGCAACAGAGTTCCAGCAGGCGATGGGAGTCCTTGTCGATCGCGTGATTCAGCGTCACCTCGCTGAGGCTGACGCGACGGGCGTCGCGGCGTGGCAGGCCCTGGCCGCGCGCCGTTCCGGCCGAGCCGGCCGAGCCGGGCCGCGGGTCCCAGCGCCAGGCGAGGGCCGTCAACACGTCTTCGCCGCCGATGACGAGCACCGCCTTGGCGTCCGCTCGCGGCGCGCATCGGTCGAACAAAGCCTCGTTGGCCTCATCGATGGCGTCGGCGAGCCTGGCGGGGAGCGCGCCCTTCGGGTCTTTCGGCGCGTTCTCCAATTCGGCGCCGATCCGGTCGAGGTCTTCCCTGATATCGCCGCACTCCCACGTCGCGCTCGGCGTCCCCGAGGTGGATTGCGGGGTCGCCTCGTCCGAAGCGTCCGCGGCGAGCGCAGCGGTGGTGGGCCCGAACGAGGGCGCCCCGCCTGCGCCGCTGCTTGCGCCGCTCGAGCCGGAGCCTGCGCCACCCGGCGTGGCGGGGGTCTTCCGATCGGGCGGAAGGGGCGGGGGTTGGGGGCCCTCAGGTCCGGAACCGGAGCCGGGGTCCGATCCGGATGATCCCGAGCCTGAGCCGGAGCCGGCTCCCGAGCCGGCGCCGGATCCGCTCTCCGGCGTCTTTGGCCCGGCGCCCTCGTCGCGCGGACCGGGAGTGCTGGCTCCGGGCGGCGGGCAAGGCTTGGCGGTGAGCTTCTCCAGCTCGTCGAGGAACGCCTCAGCGGCCCTCGCGTCCTTGGCGAGGGCCGCCCAGAACAATTCGTCCGCCTCGGCGAGACGGCTCTGCGCGGCGGCGAGCTTGGCTTGCGCCTCATCGAGCTTGGCCTGGAGCGCCGCGACCTCCGCCTTCGATTCCCCGAAGCTCTTCGCCCCGTTGAGCTTGCTCGTGGCCCAACGAACCGCGCTTTCCGCGTCCGCCAAGGCTTGCGCGGGCGCATCGGTGGCGGCGCTGGCCGCGAGCGCCTGCTGGTAGGCCTCGCTCCACTCGCGCAGCAGATCCGAAAGCCTCAGGTCGTCGGCGATCGAGGCGCAGGGCGGCTTGGCGAATTCCGTCGGCGGAGCCAGAGGCGCCGGCAGCCTGCCCGGCGGGGGCTGGGGCGCGGGGGGCGGGGGCTGAGCCCCACCGCCGCCGGGGCCGCCTGCGCCCGCTCCCGCGCCACTTTGGCCGCTCGGCTTGGGCTTCGGCGCCGCCCCTGCCCCACCCGGTGGCTGGGCGCCTGCGGCGGGCGGCGGACACGGCTTGGCCCGCTGCGCCTCGAGCTCCTTCTGAAACGCCTTCGCCGCCGCGACGTCCGCATCGGCGGCGTTCCAGAACCGGTACCCCGACCGATCCAGCTCCTTCAAGGCGTTGCTGTAGGCGTCGCCGGGGGGCTTGGCCTCGCCCTTGTTCTCCGCCCGCTCCGCCAGGGCCAGCTGTTTGCGCCATTCGACCATGGCGGCTTCATGCGCAGCCAGCGCCGCCTGCGCCCGCGCGTAGGCCTCGTGCCAGGCGAGCATCAGCTTCTGCAGCTTCAAGAGCTCGGCCGGCGAGGCGCAGGGCGGCGGCGCAAATCCCTTCGGCGCCGGCACGTCCTTCAGGCTCGGCGAACCGCGGTTCGACTGCGCGTCCGCGCTCGCCACGAGGCCGCCGCCGGCGATGGCGAGCGCCACGGCTAGCAACGCCAAGCAACGCAGCAACCGGCTCATGTCGCCCCCTGCGGACCGAGCACGCGCGACATTAGTCGAGCCGCCAGGACCCGCAGTCAAGCTCCGGGTCCCGCCCGGCGCCGACCGCGCTGGACTGGGACGGCGTTCCTGGTGCGCCGGGCCGGGGTTTGCTACGCAGTCGCGGGGCTTCGGGAGGGACAGGGCGATGCAGACGCTGGTGAGCGCGCCGAGCCGGCGGGTGCGCAGCTTCGTCATCGACAGCGGGCGCTGGGACGGCTTCGCCGCGCGGGACGGGGACGTGATCGTCGCCACCTACCCCAAATGCGGCACGACCTGGACCCAGCGGATCGTCGCCCTGCTGATCCACCAGTCCCCGGCCCCGCGCGACATCATGGGCGAGGCGCCGTGGCTCGACGCCACCCTTTTCGGCCCCGTGGGGCCGATGCTGGCGGCCCTGGAGGCGCAGACGCATCGGCGGTCGGTGAAGACGCATCTTCCGCTCGACGCCTTCCCGGTCACCGAGGGCGCGAAGGTGATCCACACGGTGCGCGACGGCCGCGACGCCTTCATCTCGATGCACAATCACCGGCTGGGGATGCGGCCCGAGTTCACCAGGCAGGCCGCCATGAGCGCGCCGCCCGAGCTTCTGGCCAAGGGGCCGCCCCCGCCGACGCCCGCCGATCCGCGCGCCTACTACCTGCAATGGATGGAGGAGGCCGAACGGCGCCCGCAGGACGGCGGCGATCTGCCGTTCTGCGAGTTCGAGCTCACCTATTGGGAGCGCCGCCGGGAACCGTGGCTGCTGTTCGTCCACTACAACGACCTCAAGGCCGACCTCGCCGGGCAGATGCGGCGCATCTCCGATTTCCTCGAGATCGACACGCCGGCGAGCCTGATGCCGGCCCTGGCGGCGGCGGCGACCTTCGAAGCCATGAAGCGCGACGGCGAGGCGCTGCTCCCCAAGATCGGCGAGGCGTTCGACCGGGGACCCGACAGGTTCCTGAACAAGGGCGTGAACGGCCGCTGGCGCGACTTTCTCACCGAGGCCGATCTGGCGCGCTACGACGCCCTCGTCCAACGCAAGCTCCCGCCGGCCATGGCCCGCTGGGTGGAGGCCGGAACCGCGGTGGCCGGCGATCCCAGAACCATCGGCGACTGAGAGCGGGGAAGAGGTTCGCCCCCCGCTAATCCCGCGTGGCCGCTTCTTGGCCGAGGCCCGGCCGCGGGGTCCGACGCTGAGCTGACAACACTTCCACCTCCGTCATCCGGGGGCCAAGCCTGACCGGGGGGCTCGCGTCGAGGGCGGGGGCGCCACCATCATCACCACCATCATCACCACCACCATTGGGGCTGGTGAAGCTCTAGCTCCGAACGGCGTTGCAACCCCGGCCTGGTCTTCGGCCAGGTCGGGGACCCCCGGGTTGGCGAGAGCCACGGCCGGGAGCAGCGGCGCGTCTGCGCAGCACCGCAGGTCTTCCACGGCGATCCGGCGCGGAACTCCCCTCGCCCGGCCGTTGTTTCACCGAGTCGATCGCTGCGTATGAGGTCGCAAGATGAGCAAGATGCCGATCCTACTGACGGGGCTGGCCGCCCTGGCGCTCGCGACAGCTCCGGCCCTCGCGAAGGAGAACCGCGCCGAGGAAGCGCACGAGAAACCGATTGCGCTGTCCCAGGTGCCCAAGGCCGCGGTGGATGCGGCGCAAAGGGCCCTCGGCGGCAATATCACCAAAGCCGAGATCATCAGCGGCAAGAGCCGGGTCTACGAGCTCTCGAGCACCGACGCGTCGGGCAAGGGCAAGGCCGTGCACGTCACCGCTGCCGGCAAGATCCTGAAGACCGAGACCGAGGACCACGACTGACCGGCGCGACGGCGTGCGTGGCCGCCGTGGATGACGGCGCCGCTGGGTAAGGCGGAGGCGCTGCTGCGCTCCGGCCCGGCGGCCGCGTCGTAGCGGTCAGGCCGCAAATACGGGGATAAGGCAGTCGTAGGTCTTGAGCACGTAGACGCCGGGTTCGATCCGGCGCACCCCCACGACAGCGCAGCCGAGCTGGCGCGCCCTCCCCCACGCGCCGGCGGCGCCCGGCCGGGCCAGGGTGTCGGTGGGGTCGGAGGCGAGCCAGGAATCGTTCCCGCTCCCGGCCAACCCCCACGCGTCCCAGTGCATGAAGACGCCGGCCCGCCGGCGCGCCGACGCCAGTTCCTGCGCGTGGGTCGCCTTCCAGACCGCGAACCGCGCAGAGTCTCGCAACGGATCGCCGAAGACCCACAGGGTTCTGGTGACATGATACCTATCCACCAGAGCTCTTGCCGCCGCCAAAGACTTGGGCACGGGTGGGTCGCTTAGCACCGAAGTCGCAATCGGCCGGGGATAGGTATCGTGTCCCCCTATCCTCCCCAGAAGGGGATGGGCCTCTTAGCGGGGTAGGTTGCATCGCCCGATGTGGCGCGGCACCGCTTGGGGGGTTCCTAGCTAGCTGTCGCTGGGTGGAGGCGCACGCCGGGCTAGTGTCGGTGAGGAGGTGACAGCTACCCTCGACGTAGTTGCAATCCGGCTTACCGCCGGCGCGCTAGCGGTCGCGCTGGGAGAAGACGGACCGCGTCGAGCGAAGTAGGTGCCTTTGGCACCAACGCACCCAACGAGGTAACCAACTGCGAGTTGGTTGCTCGTACCGCGCACCGCGCACGGGACGTCGCGCCGCAAGCGAGAAGCGGACCTTCGGAACTTCGCCCAGGAGCCATGAGTTAGAGTTCGCGGCGGACCGCCGTCGGCGCCGACCACCCCCCTCAAATATGCAGCGCCCTACCGTACGCATCGAGCGCCGCCTCGTGCATCGCCTCGCTCATCGTCGGGTGGGGGAAGATCGTCGCGAAGAGGTCGGCCTCGGTGGCTTCAAGGGTGATGGCGAGGGCGAAGCCCTGGATCATCTCGGTGACCTCGGCGCCGATCATGTGGGCGCCCAGGAGCGCGCCGGTCTTGGCGTCGAAGACGGTCTTGACGAAGCCGTCCACCTGGCCGGCGGCGATGGCCTTGCCGTTGGCGCGGAAGGGGAAGCGGCCTGCCTTCACCTCCAGGCCCTTGGCCTTGGCCTGGGCCTCGGTGAGGCCCACCGAGGCGATCTGGGGCATCGAATAGGTGCAGCCGGGGACCGGGGCGGCGAGCTTGGGGCTGGCGAAGCCGGCGATGTGCTCCACGCAGTGGACGCCCTCGTGCATGGCCTTGTGGGCGAGCCAGGGGGGGCCGGCCACGTCGCCGATGGCGTAGAGGCCCGGCACGTTGGTGGCGCCGGCCGCGTCGGTCACCACGTGGCCGCGGGCGATCTCCAGGCCCAGCCCCTCGAGGCCCAGCCCCTCGACGTTGGCGTCGATGCCCACCGCGATGATGGCCCGCTCGGCCTCCAGGGTCTCGGCCTTGCCGCCGGCCTCGATCTGCATGGCCACGCCCGTCTTGGTCCTGGAGAGCCTGGTGACCTTGGCGCCGACGCGAAAGGCCATCTTGCGCTTCTCGAACGCCTTCTGGGCGGCGGCCGAGATCTCCTCGTCCTCCACCGGCAGGATGCGGGGCAGCGCCTCCACCACCGTCACCTCGGCGCCGAGGGCCCGGTAGAAGCTCGCGAACTCGATGCCGATGGCGCCGGAGCCGGCCACCAGCAGCGATTTCGGGCAGGCTTCGGGGACCATGGCCTCGCGGTAGGTCCAGATCCGCTCGCCGTCCGGGGCGAGGCCGACGTCGGGGAAGACGCGGGCCCGCGCCCCGGTGGCGAGGATCACCGACTTGGCGCCGAGCGCCCGCTCGCCGCCGGCCTTCAGCTTCACCTTCACGGCCGGGGCGGGCGCCCCCTTCTCCAGCCGCGCCTCGCCCTCCACCACCTCGATCTTGTGCTTGCGCATCAGGAAGGCGACGCCGCCCGAGAGCTGCTTGGCCACCGCGCGCGAGCGGGCGACCACCTTGCCGAAGTCGTAGGCGCGGTTCTCGGCGGCGAGCCCATAGGCCTCCAGATGGCCGAGCTCGTCGTAGACCTCGCCCGACTTGAGCAGCGCCTTGGTGGGGATGCATCCCCAGTTGAGGCAGATGCCGCCCAGCGCCTCGCGCTCGACGATGGCCGTCGAAAGGCCGAGCTGGCTGGCGCGGATCGCGGCCACGTAGCCGCCGGGGCCGGCGCCGATGACGACGAGGTCGAAGGCACCCTCCATCAGAGCACCGCCTCGATCGCGGGCTTCAGGGTCTCGGGCGCGTCGGTGGGGGCGAAGCGGCGCACGGGCGCGCCGTCCCGGCCCACCAGGAACTTGGTGAAGTTCCATTTCACCGCTTCGCTGCCCAGCAGGCCTTTGGCCTCGCGCTTCAGGAATGCGTAGAGGGGATGGGCGGCGGGCCCGTTCACCTCGATCTTGGCCATCATCGGAAAACTCACGTCGTAGGTGGTGGAACAGAAATCGGCGATCTCGGCCGCCTCGCCGGGCTCCTGGGCGCCGAACTGGTTGCAGGGGAAGCCGATCACCGAGAAGCCGCGGTCCTTATATCGGCGGTGCAGCTTCTCCAGGCCCGCGTACTGGGGCGTGAAGCCGCAGCGGCTGGCGGTATTGACGATCAGCAGCGCCTGGCCGCGATGGTCGGCGAGCCGGAACGGCTCCCCGGCGAGCGTCTTGGCCTCGAAGTCGTAGACGTCCAGGGAAGCCTCCTCAGACGATCATGGTGACCGGGTCTTCCACCAGGGCCTTGAAGGCGGCGAGCCAGCGCGCCCCGATGGCGCCGTCCACCGCCCGGTGGTCGCAGGTGAGGGTGACGCTCATCTGGGTCGCGACGGCGAGCTGATCGCCGCGCACCACCGGCCGCTTCTCGCCGGCGCCCACCGAGAGGATGCCGCCCTGGGGCTCGTTCAGGATCGAGCCGAAGCTCCGGATCCCGAACATGCCGAGGTTGGAGATCGAGAAGGTGCCGCCCTGGTACTCCTCGGGCTTCAGCTTGCGGGTGCGGGCGCGCTCGGCGAGGTCCTTCATCTCGCGGGCGATGTCGGCCAGGCCCTTGGTCTCGGCCGCCCGCACGATGGGGGTGATGAGGCCGCCCTCGATGGCCACCGCCACGGCGATGTCGGCGTGGTGGTGCAGGGCGATCCCCTCGGGGGAATAGCTGGCGTTGGCCTCGGGGACCCGCTTCAGGGCCAGCGCCGCGGCCTTGATGACGAGGTCGTTGACGCTGACCTTGACGCCGTCGGCTTCCAGGAGGGCGTTGATCTTGCCGCGCGCGGCCAGCAGCGCATCGATGGTGAGGTCGACGTTCAGGGGGAAGTGGGGAATGTCGCGGAAGCTGTCGGTCATCCGCCGGGCGATGGTGCGCTTCATCGCGTCCAGCGGCGCGAGGTCGTAGCTGCCGGGCGGGATACCCATCTGCTCCAGCGAGCGGGCCTGCGCCGGGGCGGCGGCCTGCGCGGCGAGCGGCGCGGCGCGGGCGGGCGCCGCAGCCGTGGGCGCCGCAGCCGGCGCGCCCTTCAGGCCCTCGAGGTCGCGGCGGATGACGCGCCCGTGCGGACCGGAGCCATGCACCGAGGCGAGGTCCACGCCCGCCTCCTTGGCCAGGCGCCGGGCGAGCGGCGAGGCGAAGACGCGCGCGCCGGCGGAGGCCTGCGGCACACCCCCTCCACCGCTTCGCGGCCCCCCTCCCCCTGCGGGGGAGGAGACGGGCGCCGTCGGCGGCTTCTGCTCCCCCCCTCGTGGGGAAGCTGTGGGTGGCTTCTGCTCCCCCCCTCGTGGGGGAGCTGTCGGCGGCGAAGCCGACGACTGAGGGGGCGCGGGCGGCGCATCCCCGTCCCCCTTCAGCCGGGCGATGGGCGTGTTGACCTTCACGTCCTGCGTCCCCTCGGGGACCAGGATGGCGTCCACGACCCCGTCGTCGGCGGCCTCCACCTCCATGGTGGCCTTGTCGGTCTCGATCTCGGCGATGACGTCGCCGCTCCTCACCGCATCGCCGGGCTTGACGTGCCACTTGGCGAGGGCGCCCGCCTCCATGGTGGGCGAAAGCGCCGGCATCAGGACGTCGGTCACCGCGCCTCCTGCGAAAGATGGCCGAACTCGCCGGAGCGGCTCATCGGTAACAGACCGCCTTGGCCGCCTCGACGATCCGCTCCACCGAGGGCAGCGAGAGCGCCTCGAGGTTGGCGGCGTAGGGCATGGGCACGTCTTGCTGGCAGACCCGCAGCGGCGGGGCGTCCAGCCAGTCGAAGGCCTCCTCCACCACCCGCGCGGCCACCTCGGCGCCCACGCCCATGGGGCCCCAGCCCTCTTCAACGGTGACCAGGCGCCCGGTCTTCCTGACGCTTTCCACCACG
>JAFBAO010000033.1 GCA_019247715.1 Caulobacteraceae bacterium | reverse complement strand
AGCCTGCACGTACTCGCTTACAATCTGAAGCGAATGATCTCGATCCTTGGCGTCGCCCCGCTCATCCAAGTCATGAGGGCCTGAGGAGCCGCCAGCTTCCTCAGTCCCGGCCGCGCCGGGGAACGCGTTCTCACACAGCCTCGGTGGGGAGCGGACTTAGTCGTAGTAACCTTCAGCGAATGCGATCACGCTCTGCGGCGGCTCGGTAGTGCCTCAGTTTGAAATCAAAGGCACTGCGTCCGATCCATCTGGCAGGCCAGTCCGATCAGAAAGGTCTGCCCGAACAAGACGGCCAGCACCACGACTAACGCGATGATGGCCCCTGCGAGCCAAACTCGGCGGCTCGGACGCTTCATTCCGCTGCGGCGCGCTCCTTGTAGGGTCCGCGCTCTTCGGGCTGTGGGCGCCGCGCCTCGATCCGCTCCGCGATATCTTCCATCGTCAACTGAGACGCCACCGGCGGCTCCTGTGAGGGCCTTCGCTCCAAGCCCCCGCACCCAATGGCCGCGAAGCGAAGCCCGACGACTTGGTTCCAATTTCTGCGTTGGGATCGAGTAGGCGGGCAGCGCGCGGAAGCTGCTCAAACGGCGTGGTCACTGCGCTTTGGCCCGGGTTGCCTGCGCCCGCATGCTGGCCGCCATTTGTTCGTTTAGTTGCTCAAAGGACCTGACTAGGTCGTCGCACGCAGCCTTCGTCCCCCAGCACATCACACTCATCTTGATATTTATTGAGCCGGCCTCTTGTACGAGCTGACGCTTCACGGCTGCCGGGTATGCTGGATTGCCGGAGGGAGGAAATGACCAAAGGGTCTCTGTTGAGGGATCGCTGGCAACGATCCACCCGTTCTGCGTGGTGAAGGTTACGCCGGGCTTCGAATGAAGTGCCGCAAGAGCAGCGTCCACGGTGGGGTAGCCTATGGTCGACGCCGATGCTTCTGGAACGGGCTCGGCAAGCGAACGCCCCGCCGTTGACGCCCACACCCCTGTAGTCACGAGGATGAATAGGCCGACGACCAAACGTTGCATTGGCCGAAACTACACAGCTTTGACAGGGCGTCGCAATGACCGCAAGGGGTCGCGAACTGCCGGCGGCGACTGGCCTGAGAGCGGACTCGCCCCAAGTTCGCCTGGGACCGCCCGCTTTGGAATGGTCAGGGTAGCCAGCGTTTGGCCATCCAGGCCCACAAGCGCGGATTCCAGTACGCTGCCGCGATGCCGATCAAGAGAAGGGAAACAAAGAACGGAACAGCGATCCACCAAGCGAAGCTGCGCGTCAACACACCCCCAATTTGGGAAAATGCGAACAGGGCGAGGCCGACGAGGCCCAGCCGCGTCATCACCTTCGCTTGCCGGCGTTCGAATGGCGGGATGACGCCATCCTCTGCGAGGCTGGCGAGCACTTTGTTGTCCTCGTCCACGTCGCAGCCCCCCTAGGTCGCCACACAACTAGCATCGACCAAGTTCGGCTTGAAGGTCGCCTTAGGGTCGCTCCCCCGCGTTCGCGTCAGGCCAGGAAGCGGACCTCGGCTGCCGACCAAATAAGGGACCTTCCCCACGGCTCAGCTGGGTGGAGGGGCGACCTTGCCGGGAAGTCCGAGTTCGGACAACTCTTGGCAGATGTCCGTACGCCGCCAGGTAACGCTGGCTCCCCCGATAGCGCTTACATCCGCCGCGGCGTTCGCAATCGCCTGCCTGGTGGCGGCCACTGCGTTGGTCGGCCTTCTCCTGTCGCGACAGCACGTCTATGAGCCGCACACGGGTCTGGTTTGCCCAAATGACGGCTGGGTCGACTTCTCGAAGCTTGTCGGGCCAGCGGCTAATTGGAAACCGCAAAATCCGGAAGATTTGGGTGACCTTCATAAATTTCGTCAAGGTTTCGCCCTTCGGCCCTTGGGGGACGCGTCTGCCGTACGAGTTTGGGTGCTAGGGACAATGATGCCTAGCCAAAGCAAGATCACGGCATTGCAGTCGTCGAGCGGCCTCTGGACTGTTCACCTCGATCATGAAGCCGGATACCCGGCTAACCAAGAATCCCACTCCGAAATTACGCTGACGAGGACCCAGGGTGACGAATTTGAGCGGATGCTCAAAGACCCCTGTCTGTACGCCGAACCCCAGGTAATCGGAAACGAGTTCCCAACAGCCAATGGAAAGTCGGGATACTGCTTTGATGGTGCAACTACCGTAGTCGATATTTATTTCAATGGTCGGAGACGGTCGGCCGTCCAAGCTTGTAACACTTATGGACTTACTGGAAGCCTGGTGGAGTTTCTGCGTAACCCGTTCAAGCGTCCTGCGTCATAAATCCGCAAATCGGACCTTCCCAACGTCAGACAAGGGTCGCGAACGGTCGATAAGGTCCGAGCGGAAAAAGGACGCTCTACCGCCCTTCGCAGCCCAGGTATTCGGCGATCGCGGCCCTGGCCAACTGCTGCGCCCTTTGCTCGGCAGTCGCACGGTCTTCGTCCGAACCCGTCGCGCTCCCGAACACCATGTTCCCTTCGTACTTGTCCACGTCCACCTCGCACTCGGCGATCAGCCCCGCCGCCTTCGAGTCTAGCGGCACGTTCACCGCCCGCGCGTCCCAGGCCGCGTCGTTGAGGCACCCCCACAGCTCCGCGTCGGGCTGGCCGGGCTTCGGGTAGACTTGTCGCCACGGGGGCGGCGCAGCGCAACGGTCCGCCGTCGCCGGCCGACACCCTACCGCCGCGCCAAGCGCCATGAGGGCCACCAGCGTCCGCGCCCATCTTCCCACCTTGCCCTCACTCGCCCCCAAAGAGCCGAAGCCTCACCATAGCCCACCCTTCTTATTACCCGCCCGCCACGGCGAGGGGAGGGTGAGAGCGACGACGTTACGAGTGCCGCCTCCTCCCAAACCCCGCTCATCCCGGCAACCTCCGGGGCCAAGCAGGGAGCAAGATGTCGCCGCGCATCTGCCTAGGACCGCCTTGGGTCGTACCGCGCCGTTCGCACCAGCCCCAAGCGGCCGTCCCGCTCATCGGCGCTTATCAGCTGACGGAAAGCGCCTCCGCGTTGCCGCCGGTGAGGATGATCCCCACCCGGAGGCCGCGCACGTCGATACGGCCGGCGCGGATGGCGGCGTAGGGGACGGCGGCGGAGGGCTCGATCAGCATGCGCAGCGCCTCCCAGAGGGCGCGCTGGGCGAGGACGATCTCTGCGTCGGAGACGGTGACGATGTCGTCCACCCGGCGGGCGATCACCGCGAAGGTCCGTTCGCTGAGCGAGGCCCGGAGACCGTCGGCGATGGTGTCGGGGCGCTCCATCGGGATCAGGACGCCGGCGAGCAAGGAGCGCAGGGCGTCGTCGGCCCCGGCGGGCTCCACGCCCACCACCCGCGTCGCCGGCGCGCGGCCTTTGACGGCGGTCGCGGTTCCGCTGATGAGGCCGCCGCCGCCGATCGGCGCGAGGACGAGGTCCAGCTCCGGCGCCTGCTCCAGGAGCTCCAGCGCGCAGGTCCCCTGGCCGGCGATCACCGCCGGGTCGTCGTAGGGATGGACGAACACCGCGCCGGTCTCTTCGGCGAGCCGCGCCGCGGCGGCCTCGCGGGCGGCGAGGGTGGGCTCGCAGAGCACGATGCGCGCGCCGTAGCGGGCGGTGTTGGCCTGCTTGGCCGCCGTGGCCGTCGACGGCATCACCACGTGGGCGGCGATCCCACGCAGGGCGGCGGCCCAGGCCAGCGCCGCGCCGTGGTTGCCCGAGGAGTGGGTCACGACACCCCGCGCAGCCTCGGCGTCCGAGAGGGCGAAGACCGCGCTCGCCGCGCCGCGGGCCTTGAAGGCCCCGACCTCCTGCAGGTTCTCGCACTTGAAGCAGAGCGCCGCCGCGCCCGCCTCGGCTTCCAGCACCGCGCTCCGCATCACTGGCGTGCGCTTCACCTTGCCCTCGATGCGCGCCCGGGCGGCCTCGATGTCGGCCAGGGTCGGCAAGCGCTCGGTCATCGGCTTTTCCATTGTTCGATCAGCTCGGCGGCCCGGGCGATGCCGCCGTAGAGGTCGGCGGTCCGTCCATAGGCGACGCCATTGGCCGACCAGCGGGCCCGCGTCGCCGGATCGGCGCTCGCGAGCCGCCGTTCGAGCTCGGCCTGGCCGAACGGCTCGGGGACGACCGCCCCGGCCTCGGCGCGGGCCACGTGCTCCGAAAAGCCGCAGGCCTCGGTGACGATGGCCGGCAGGCCGTTGATCACCGCCTCCAGGATCACGTTCCCGGTGACGTCGGCGCGCGCGGGATGGACCAGCAGGTCGGCCTCGGCGAAGGCGGCTTTCAGGGCCGCGCCCGTCAGGAAACCGCGCCATTCGATCCGGCCCTCGACCCCCAGGCGCCGCGCCAGGCGCAGGGCCGGGCCGGCCTTCGGGTCCTCGCGCGCAAGACCGCAGACCGCCAGTCGCGCCTGCGGCGTTCGCGCCAGCGCCGCGATCGCCCGGTCGAGGCCCTTGGTGCGCGGCGCAAGACCCATCCAGAGCCAGAGCGGAGGCCGGCCGGTGGGGACGTGCGGCGTCGCGGCCGGATCGCGCCTCGCCGGATCGACGGCGGGCGGCAGCAGGATCGCCCGCTCGGGCGCGAGGCCGTAGGCCGCCTGGATCGCCGCCAGCTGCGGCCTCGCCAGCGTCAGCACCAGCGAGCGGGCCCCAGGCGCGAGGGCGGCCGCCTCCAGGGACGCGAAGGTCCGATAACGCGGCGAGAGCGCCCGCCACCCGCGCGCCGGGCCCCGAGGCGGGTCGGTGCAGAAGATCGCGTCGAAGCCGGGGACGAGGTGGAAGACCACGCGCCGCTGGAACCCTTCGGCCGCACGCACGGCGTCGGCGGCGAAGGCGGCGAGCCGGCCGTGGCTCGTCCGGCCGCGTCTTTCGACCGGCAAATGACGCACACCCGCCGGCAGGACCGGATGCGAATCGGTGGAGGCGATGGCGACCTCATGGCCGCGGCCGGCGAGCTCGGCGGCCAGCGCCAGGCACTGCTGCTCGCGGCCTCCGGTGGGGACCAGCCTGAACACGGCGAGGGCGACCCTCAGAGGCGGCCCGGCGGCCCGCGTAGCGCTTACCGTCACGAGACTGTGCGATCTGCGTAGCTGCCCAAGATGTCGTCTTCCCGCCCCTTCCCGAGCCCCGACCGGACGATGGTTGACCAATGGCCCCCGGATGCTAAGGCCCCGGCGATGATCGTGCCGGTAATCCTCTCCGGCGGCGAGGGAAAGAGGCTTTGGCCGCTTTCCTTGCCGAGCCGGCCCAAGCAGTTCCTGGCCCTGACCGGGCCCGAAAGCCTGCTGCAGCAGACCCTGCGCCGGCTATCCGACCCTGCCCGCTTCTCCGCGCCGATCATCATCGGGGGCCTGGACCATCGCTTCCTGCTCGCCGAACAGGTCCGAGATGCGGGCCTGAGCGTCCGGCGGATGGTGCTCGAGCCCGTGGCGCGCAACACCGCGCCGGCCGCGGCCGTGGGGGCGCTGCTGGCGCAGGCCGCCGACCCCGACGCGCTGATGCTGCTGGCGCCGGCCGATCATACGATCCCGGACACCGAGGCCTTCGCGGCGGCCGTGATGCTGGGCGCCGAGGCCGCCCGCGCCGGAGCGCTGGTGCTGTTTGGCCTCAAGCCCAGCTTTCCGGCCACCGGCTACGGCTACATCGGTCCCGGCGAGCCCATCATCGCCGGCGTGCGCAAGGTGGCGCGGTTCGTGGAGAAGCCCGCCGAAGCGGCGGCCCGCAAGCTCGTGGAGGCCGGCTATCTCTGGAACAGCGGCATCTTCCTCTTGCCGGCGGCGCGGCTGATCGCCGAGCTGGAAGCCCTGGCGCCGGAGGTGATCGCCGCCGCCCGCGCCGCCCTCGACAACGCCGAGGCCGACGCCGACTTCCTGCGGCTCGACGCCGCGGCCTTCGCCGCCAGCCCCTCGATCTCCCTCGATCACGCGGTGATGGAGAAGACGGCGCACGCCGCCGTGGTGGAGGCCGACTTCGCCTGGAGCGACATCGGCTCCTGGTCGGCGCTCTGGGAGGCCCTGGACAAGGACGGGGCGGGCAACGTGGTCCGCGGCCGCGCGGTGCTTGAGGCGGCGAGCGGCTGCCTCGTGCACGCCGAGGGCTTGCAGGTCGCCGCGCTCGGCGTCTCGGACCTCATCGTGGTCGCCACCGCCGAGCGCGTCCTGGTGATCGCCAAGGACCAGGACCAGCAGTTGCGCCGCCTCGTGGAGCTGGCGTCCGGGGCCTGATGGCGGCTCCGGACGCCGCCGGATCTACCGCGACAGGGGCCGCTCTGGCGGACGCTTGGCCTCGCCCTCTTCCTTGGGCTCCCCGCGGGCGGC
Organism: Caulobacteraceae bacterium; assembly: GCA_019247715.1. GTDB lineage: Bacteria > Pseudomonadota > Alphaproteobacteria > Caulobacterales > Caulobacteraceae > Acaudatibacter. The sequence continues at coordinate 12,299 of JAFBAO010000033.1, read as the reverse complement.
CTTGTGGCGGGCTGCTTCCAGCTCGTCTCCTTCAGGCCCCTCCAAGGCGGCCTCGGCCTGCTTGGCCTTCTCCTCGACCTTGCCTGAGCGGGCGAACGTCTCTTGCTCCTTGCGGTAGCGGCGGGCGGCGTCGTAGTTCCCTTCGCCCTGGATGTCGGGCGCTGATTTGGACGGTTCCGTCATCGAAAGGCTCCTCGGCAGGCCCCCATAAGGGGAATCCCGCAGCGAGGCCCCGGTTCCGCGAGTCGGGCGGAACGGTTATGAGAGGGGGAATGAACGAACCGGTCATGCTGAAACGCGCCCCGGCCCGCCGGCGGCGCATCGAGGCGGGAGTCGAGCTCACCGTCATCGCGCCTACGTTCAACGAGCGCGCCAACGTCGCGCGCCTGGTGGAGAAGCTGGACGCGGCCCTGGACGGGGAGCGCTGGGAGGTGCTGTTCGTCGACGACAATTCCCCCGACGGCACCGCCGAGCTGGTCAAGCAGATGGCGGCGTCCGATTCGCGGATCCGCTGCCTGCGGCGGGTGGGCAGGCGCGGCCTCGCCGGGGCGATCACCGAGGGCATGCTGGCCAGCGCCGCGCCCTTCGTCGCGGTGATCGACGCCGACCTGCAGCACGACGAGACCTTGTTGCCGCGGATGCTGACGACGCTGCGGGCCGGCGACTGCGACGTGGTGGCCGGCAGCCGCTACCTCGACGACGCCGGCCTGGCGCATGGCCTCTCGCCGATCCGCAAATGGGGCAGCCAGGTGGCCACCGCCCTGGCGCGCCGGGCGCTCGGCGTCGAGATGAGCGATCCCATGGGCGGTTTCTTCATGGCCCGCCGCGAGGTGGTGGAGCGGGTGGCCCACAAGCTCTCGCCGGCCGGCTTCAAGCTGTTGTTCGACATCGCCGCATGCCAGCCGGAGCCGCTGCGCGTGAAGGAGATCGCCTACGCCTTCAAGAACCGCACGGCCGGCGAGAGCAAGATGGATGCGCGGGTGGTGGCCGAATACTTCGGACTGCTCGCCGCCAGGCTGAGCGGCGACGTCATCTCGCCGCAGCTGATCTTCTTCGTGTGCGTCGGCGGCGCGGGCCTGGTCGCCCAGATGCTGGGCCTCGCCCTCGCCCACGGGCCGCTGTCGTTCGCCCGAGCCGACGCCGTGGCGGCCTTCGTGGGAGCGACCGTGACCTATCTGGCGGGCCAGGCGGCGGCCTACCGGGCGCGCCGGCGCAAGGGCTTGCGCCTGCTGGTCGGCTACCTGAGGTTCGCGATGCTCGCCGCGCTGGGGGTGGCCGGCAACGTCGCCCTGGCGGTGACGCTCTCCGCCCACGGTGTCCCGCCGCTGCTGGCGGGGCTGGCCGGGGCGGCCTGCGGCGCGGTCTGGAGCTACGCTGCGGTGGCGATCGCCGGCTGAGGCGCGCGCGATCGAACCTTGAAGATCCTCGGCCGCCCGGCCTTTCATGGTCCCGTGTCGCCCGCCTGCGACACTTGCCGGCAGGGCGAGGCGGCCGCGACAAGAAGGGTGGTTCCGGCGGCTAGGCCTGCTATTGCCTTCCGCCTCGGATTGACGGACGGAGGCATGTTGGTGGGAGAACGCCATGGCGGGACATGAAGAGGAGCTGATCGACATCATCGCCGAGGAGGCGCTGATCGATCGGTCGAAGCTGGTTCCCTCGGCGACGCTCGAGGACATCGGGCTCGACTCCGTGGACCTCGTCAGCGCCGTCTTCGCCATCGAGGAAAAGTACGGCGTCGAGATCGCCGAAGACGCTTTCGCCCGCACCGACACGCTGGGGGACGTGCTCGCCAAGCTCGAAGCGCTGATCGAGGCCAAGAAGGATTAAGCCGCGCATCATGGCTGAACCCATCGTGGCGACCGGGCTCGGGGCCATCTCGGCCCTTGGCCATGACATGGCCGAGACCTGGGACGCGGTCCTGGCCGGCCGCAGCGGCATCGAGCCCACGCTCTTCGATCCCGGGCCGCGCGGACCGCCGCCCGTCACCACCGCCGCCGCCCTCGTGAAGGGGGACGGGATCGGGGCGCTGGAGGCCGCGCTCGGCCGTCGGGTCGGAAGCTCCCTCGACCCCTTCGCCGCCTATGCGCTGAAGGCGGCCCACGAGGCGCTGGGGCAGGCCGGACTGCTCGGCCAACCGCTGGGCGCGCGGGCCGCCGTGGTGATGGGCAACGGCATCGGCGGGATGCACACCCTGGAGAAGGCCTACGACAAGTTCTTCGGGGTGCGGGTGGGCAAGATCCATCCGCTCACCATTCCGAGGGTGATGGTGAGCGCGCCGGTGAGCGCGGTGGCCATGGAGTTCGGGGTCACCGGACCCGTCTTCGCCACCTCCAGCGCCTGCGCCTCGGCGGGCCACGCGATCGCCCAGGGTGCGAGCCTCATCGCCGGCGGCCTCGCGGACGTCGCCGTCGTCGGCGGCAGCGAGGCGATGGCCAGCCCCGGCGGCATCCGCTCCTGGGAGGGGCTGCAAGCCACCAGCGAGACCACCTGCCGGCCATTCTCCGCCGGCCGCGACGGGATGATCGTCGGCGACGGCGCCGGCGCCCTGGTGCTGGAGCGGCTCAGCCACGCCGAGGCGCGCGGGGCGAGGGTGATCGCCGAGTACTGCGGGGCCGGTCTCACCTCCGACGCCTTCCATCTCACCCAGCCCAGCCTCGATGGGGCCATCGCCGCCATGCGCCAGGCCTGCGCGCCCGGCGGCTTCCTCGAGGCGGACCAGGTGCTGATCTCCGCCCACGGCACCGGCACCCCCCTCAACGACAAGAACGAGGCGGCCGCCATCCGCACGGCGTTCGGCGAGCGCGCCTTGCGCCATCCGGTGATCGCCACCAAGAGCGCCCACGGGCACGTGATCGGCGCCACCGCCGCCCTGCAGGCCGTGATCGCGCTGAGGGCCATCGAAGAAGGGCTCGCGCCGCCGATCCTCAACTATCTCGGCCCCGACGAGGAGTGCGCCGGCATCGATCTGGTGCTGGGCGAGCCGCGGAAGATCAGCGCCCGGAAACTTCTCGTGAACGCCTTCGCTTTCGGCGGACTGAACGTCAGTCTCGCCTTCCGCCGCTGAGGCGCAAAAGCGCTCGGGTGTGGTGAACCCGGATTAGCTAAGAAGTTTCACCGAATCGAAGGCGGCAAGCCCCAGGCTGACGGCGGATATCCACCGGGGCAGCCTTAATCCGCATGGCTCAGCATCCTCTCCGCCGCGTCCTCGAGCGGCTGCCGCTCGGCTACGCCGGCAAGATCGTGGCCTTGTCGGCCGCCGCCTGCGCGGCGCCGTTTGTCTTCGCCGGCGCTCTGATCTGGGCGCCGCGCATCGCCGAGGGCGGCCCGGCGCTCGCCCTGCTGTTCAGCCTCTCGGCGGCGATCAGCCTCACGGCGCTCACCGCCATCGCCGTCCTCGTCTCCGAAATCCGGGAGCTGGGGGGCCAGGTGCGCGCCTGCGCCCGGCTGGCCAGCATCCCCGAGCCGGAGACCGGGGCCGACCTCATGGCGGCGATGCAGGCGGACCTGGGGCAGCTCGCGGCCAAGCTCGAATCGGTCCGCCATCGCCTGGCGAACCGCCATCCGGTGACCGGTCTTTCCACCCGCGAGCCGCTGCTGGCCCAGGTCGCCGAGGACATCGCCGGCCAGGCCCGGAGCGCCACCCTCGCGGTGATCCGCTTCGCCCAGTACGACCGGCTCACCGCCGTCGACCGGCGGAGCGCCGAGAACACCCTCCAGGCCTTCGCCGGCCGCCTGGCCAAGGCCCTCGGTCCGCGCCCCCTGGCGCAGGTGGACCGGGACTGCTTCGCGGTCTGGGTGAACGACGCCGGCGGCCCCAAGGGGGCCAGCGAGCTTCTGCAGGGCCTGGTCGACGTGCTCGCCCACCCGATCGGCGAAGAGGGGGCCCAGGTCGTCCCAGACCTGCGTCTGGGCGCCGCCATCTACCCCAACGACGGCGCCGACGGCCCCACCCTGCTCGCGCGGGCGGTGGGGGCGCTCGGCAAGTCCGTGCGGATGGCCAACAGCCGGCTCGCGTTCCATTCCGAGGAAGGCGCCTCGGCGGCCCAGGAGCTGTTCGTCATGGAGCAGGCCCTGCGCCAGGCGATCGCCCGCGAGGAGCTGGCGCTGCACTATCAGCCGGTGATCGACCTCGCCGCTGGCCGGGTGGTCGGCGCCGAGGCCCTGCTACGCTGGCGGCACAGCGAGCTTGGCGCGATCCCGCCCGCTCGTTTCCTGCCGGTCCTGGAACAAACCGGACTGATCCTCGAGATCGGGGCCTGGATCTTCGACCGCGCCTGCGCCGACGCCGTCGCCTTCGAAGAGCTCGGCCTCAATCCGTTCAAGGTGGGCGTGAACCTCTCGGAGCGTCAGTTTCGCGACCCGCGCCTGCCGGAGGTGGTGGCGCAGGCCCTGCGCCGCAGCGGGCTGAAGCCCCAGAGGCTGGAGCTGGAGCTCACCGAAGCGGCGCTGATGGAGGATCTCGACCACACGCGCCGGGTGTTCGAGGCCCTGGCCGCCATCGGCGTCTCGGTGGCGATCGACGACTTCGGCGCGGGGGCGTCGAGCCTCGGCGACCTGCGCTCCCTCCCCTTCGGCAAACTGAAGATCGACCGGGCCTTCGTCACCGACGTCAGCGCCCGTCACGACAGCCAGGCCGTCTGCGCCGCCCTTATAGAGCTCGGCCGCCGGCTCGACATCGCCGTGCTGGCCGAGGGGGTGGAGACCCGCGAAGAGGTCGAGGCCCTGCAGGTGATGGGCTGCTCGCTGTTCCAGGGCTTCTTCTTCGCCCGCCCCCTCCCGGCCGACAAGTTCGCCAGGAAGGTCACCGACTCCGAATGGCTCGCGCTTCTCGCCTCGCCGGCCCAACGCCAGCTGCTGGACGTCGGCGAGCGGCTGGCGAGCTGACGCCGGAGCGGCGCTTGCGCCCCTTCGGGAACGGCGGAAAGATCACCGGGCTTGTCGGGCCGGGCGAGCCTGGAGCGTCCTTCGCAATGACGGCCGCCGGCGCTGACCGGCGGCGCTTGCGTAGGTGGGACGATGACCGAGCTTCTGATCGGGACCCGCAAGGGCGCCTGGGTGTGCCGCGACGACGGGCGGCGCGGAGCCTGGCGGCTGGAAGGGCCGCTGTTCCTCGGCCAGATCGTCAACCACTTCGTCGCCGATCCCCGTGATCCGGGCGTGCGGCTGATGGCGGCCAAGACCGGGCACCTCGGCCCGACGATCCTGCGCTCGCTGGACGGCGGGAAGACCTGGTCCGAGGCGGGGGGCCCGCCCGCCTTCCCCAAGGCCGCCGACCCCGCTGCGGGACGGTCGGTGGGGCACACCTTCTGGCTGGAGCCCGGCCACGCCGCTGAGCCCCACGTCTGGTGGGCGGGGACCTCGCCGCCGGGCCTGTTCGTCAGCGAGGACGACGGGGCGACCTGGCAAAGCGTCGCCGGCTTCAACGAGCATCCCATGTATCCCCAGTGGGTCCCTCCGGAGGCGGGCACGCCGGACGGGCCGCTGCTCAACCAGATCGTCGTCGATCCGCGCGATCCGGCGCACATGTACATCGCCACCTCCACCGGCGGCGTCTTCGAGAGCCGGGACCGCGCCCGCTCCTGGTCGGCCCTGAACAAGGGGGTCGAGGCCAACTTCCTCCCCGATCCCTACCCGGAGTTCGGCCAGGACGCGCACTTCATCGCGCTGGCCCCCAGCCGTCCGGACCGGCTCTGGCAGCAGAACCACTGCGGGATCTATCGCCTGGACCGGCCGGCGGAGGTCTGGGAGCGGATCGGCAAGGCCATGCCGGCGGAGATCGGCGACATCGGCTTCACCATCGTCCCCCACGCCCGCGACGCCGACAGCGCCTGGGTCTTTCCCATGGACGGGACCGAGGTATGGCCGAGGGTGAGCCCCGGCGGCCGGCCGGCCGTCTACCGCACCGGCGACGCCGGCCGCAGCTGGATCCGCCAGGACCGCGGCTTCCCCGCCGAGCAGGGGTGGCTGACCGTCAAGCGCCAGGCCTTCTGCGCCGACGCCGCCGACCCCCTCGGCCTCTACCTCGGCGCCACCAACGGCGAGCTCTGGGCGAGCGCCAACGAGGGCGAGAGCTGGCGCTGCGTCGCCCAGCGCCTGCCGGAGATCTATTCGGTGACGGTGGCCGCGCAGGCCTAGGGATGGTCCAGGTGCTCCTCCCTTCGCAGCTCTACGCCTATTCCGGCGGCGTATCGCGCCTGGAGGCCAAGGGCGCGGCGGTGGGCGAGGTGCTGGACGATCTCGACGCCCGCTTCCCGGGGCTCAAGTTCCGGATCGTCGACGAGCAGGACCGCATCCGCCGCCACATGCGCCTCTTCGTCGGCCGTCTGGAGGCGCGCGACATGGCCGCCCCGATCGCGGACGGCGAGGAGCTGCTGATCTTCGGGGCTCTGAGCGGGGGGTGAGCCTTGCGGGCTTGACCGCCCATTAAGCCGCCGCCGGCAAGATCGGGCCCATGGCCAAGCCCCCCATCCGCCCCGGCGCCAGCATCCCGGCCGAGCACCTCGCGGCCCTGAGCCACGAGTTCCGCACCCCGCTCAACGGCGTCATAGGGATGGCTCGGCTCCTCGAAGGAACCCGGCTCACCGCCGAACAGCGAGCCTATGTGGCGGCGCTGACCGAGAGCGGCGAGCATCTGCTCGGGCTCGTGAACGACGTGCTCGACTACGCCAAGCTGGGGGCCGGAAGGGTGGAGCTGGCGCTGGCGCCGGTGGCCCCGGAGGACCTGCTGCGCTCGGTCTGCGAGCTCCTGAGCCCCAAGGCCTACGAGAAGGGGATCGAGATCGGCTGGACCGCCGAAGCGGGACTCGCCCCGATCCTGGCCGACGAGGGCCGGCTGAAGCAGATCCTCCTCAACCTCGCCGGCAACGCGGTGAAGTTCGTCGACGAGGGCGGCGTGCTGATCGTCGCGGGGCGGGGCGCGCGCGAGCGCCTGCGCTTCACCGTCCGCGACACCGGTCCTGGCGTGCCGGAGGCGGAGCGGCGACGGATCTTCGAGGCCTTCGCCCAGGCCGATCCGGCGCGTGCGGCCGGGCTCGGCGGCGCCGGGCTCGGCCTCGCCATCGCCCGGCGGCTCGCCCAGGCGATGAGCGGCGAGCTCGGACTGGCGAGCGGTGCGCTGGGCGGCGCCGACTTCTGGCTCGAGGCCAGCTTCGAGGCCGCCGGTCCTGGCGAGGCCGGGCGGCCGCTGGCCGGCCGCACCGTCGCCGTCGCCTCGTCGAGCGCCATCGTCCGCGAGGCTGCGGCCCGCCAGGTCGAGTCCAGTGGCGGACGGGCGATCCGGGCTCAGAACCTCGAGGCGGCGGCCGCGCTCACCGACGAAGGGGACGTCGTGCTCGCCGACCATCTCCTGGCGGGCGGGCGGGTGCTGTCGCCGCCGCCGGGACGGGCGGGGGTCGTCCTGCTGCGCCCGGAGGAGCGCGACCGCATTCCGGCCTACCGCGCCGCCGGATTCAGCGCCTATCTGATCAAGCCGCTGCGGCGCGCCTCCCTGGTGGAGCGGGTGCTGGCCGCCGAAGAGACCCAAGGCTCCGACGACGACCGGATCGCCCCACGCCGCCCCTCCGGCGGCCCGCTGGCGAGCGGCCTTCGGATCCTGCTCGCCGAGGACAATCCGATCAACGCCATGCTGGCGCGCGCGCTCTTGCGCCGGGAAGGGGCGGCCGCACAGCATGTGGAAAGCGGCGAGGCGGCGCTGGAGGCGCTGGCGCAGCAGAGCTACGATCTCATCCTCATGGACGTGCGGATGGGCGGCATCTCCGGCACCGAGACCACCCGGATCGCCCGGTCGCGCGGCGTCAAGACGCCGGTGGTGGCGCTCACCGCCAACGCCTTCGAGGATGACCGCCGGGCGTGCCTGGCGGCCGGCATGGACGACTTCCTGGTCAAGCCCCTGAGCCCCGAAGCCTTGCGCGCGGTGCTGACGCGTTGGACGGCCGGCTGGACGCAGACGCGCCGGCAAGCGAAGCTGGCGAGCTCGGGACCCTGAGTCCCGCGTCCCGGGGGACTCCGCGTGAACGATCCTGAGCCGCCCGCGGCCGAGCTCGACAAGCCTGCGCGCGGGATGCTGGGCGCCCTGGCGGTGTTCGGCGAGCGGCGGATCCTGATCATGCTGGGGCTCGGCTTCTCGGCCGGCCTGCCGAACTTCCTGATCTTCGACACCATGTCCGCCTGGCTTCGCGCCGCGGGCCTGTCGCTGGCGGTGATCTCGCTCTTCAGCCTGGCCACCCTCCCCTATTCGTTCAAGTTCCTCTGGGCGCCGCTGGTGGACCGCACCACGATTCCGCTGCTGACCAAGTGGCTGGGTCACCGCCGCTCGTGGATGGTCGCCGCGCAGCTGGCCATCATCGTCGGCCTCTTCGTCATCTCGGCCGGCGATCCGAAGGGCGGGCTGGGACCGCTGGCGGTGGTGGCCGCCTTCACCGGCTTCGCCTCGGCCACCCAGGACATCGTGGTCGACGCCTGGCGGATCGAGGCGGCCGACATTTCCAGACAGGGCGCGATGGCGGCGGCCTATCAGTGGGGCTACCGGATCGCCAACATCGTCGCGGGGGCGGCGCCCCTGTTCCTGGCCGACCGGGTCGGCTGGCACGTCGCCTATGCGCTCATGGCCGCGGTGATGGCGCTGGGGGTGCTGGCGGTGCTGCTCGCCCCGCGCGAGCGCGAGCACGTGATCCGGCCGATCGGGGCCGGAGGCCTGGCCGAGGCGCCGGCGCTGGAGGCGCTCGAATGGGCGGCGCGGCTGACGCTGCTGCTGCTGGCCGCCCTGCTGCTGGGATCCGGCCTTGGAGCCCGGGCCGACCTCATCGGAGCGCTCCTGCGGTGGCTGGGTCAGCCCGAGGCGGCCACCCAGCTGATGGCGGCCTGGGTCGCCAAGCCGAACGGCGTCTGGCTCCAGCTCGCCAGCGTCGTCTGCGGTTTCGCGGTCATCGGTCTCGCCGCCTCGCCGATCCCGGGCGCCCGCACGCGCCCGGGCGTCTACCTCTTCCACGCCCTCGGCGACCCCCTGGCCGACTTCTTCCGCCGGTTCGGCAAGGTCGGGTTCCTGATCCTGGCGCTGATCTGCCTCTATCGGCTCTCGGACTTCGTCCTCAACATCATGAACGCCTTCTATCAGGACCTCGGCTTCTCGCTCACCGAGATCGCCGAGGTGCGCAAGGTGTTCGGAGTCGCGGCCTCCATGGCCGGGGTGTTCGTGGGCGGGCTGTCGGTGGCGAGGCTCGGGGTGATGCGCTCGCTGGTGGTCGGCGCCTTCGCTCTGCCGATCACCAACACCATCTTCGGCTGGCTGGCGATCCAGGGACCGAGCCTTCAGGCGCTCTTCATCGCCATCGGAATCGACAACGTCGTCTCCTCCTACGCCGGCACCTGTCTGATCGCCTACATGTCGAGCCTCACCAGCGCGGGCTTCACCGCGACCCAGTACGCCCTCTTCTCCTCGCTCTATTCCCTGCCCGGCAAGCTGGTGGCCTCCCAGTCGGGACGCATCGTGGAGGCCGCCGCCCGCGCCGCCCAGGCCGGGGGCGTCTTCGCGCCGCTCGCGGGCCTCTTCGCCCACACGCCCGGACCGGCCTTCGCGTCGGCCATGGCCAAGTCGCAGGTGGCGCCGGCGGCGCTGGGCGCCGGCTACCTGGTCTTCTTCCTCTATTCCGGGGCGGTGGGGCTGGCGGCGATGGTCCTGGCCGTCGTGGTGGCCCGGGTGCAGCCGCGGGCGGGCGCCCGTCTGCGCGAGGCGCCGGCGCGCACCCCCTAACCGGTGATGCAGACCACCGGCGCGACCCGCAGGTTGCGCCGAAGGTCGTCCGCGCCGCGGCCGTAGTTCTCGGTGCTCAAGGCCATGCCGCCGGCCTGGGCCGAGGAGACGGCGTGGGCCTGCGCGAGCGCCTGGCGCAGCGCCTCCGGCGTGGTGGTGTAGATCCGTCCGCGCCTGGGCGCCTGGGCGACGGTGACCCCCACCACCCGGCCGGCCTCGTCGAGGGCCGGCGCGCCCGACAGCCCGATCAGCGCCCCTTTCAGTCCCTCGGTGCGGCCGACCTCGGCCCAGACCAGCACCGGCACGGTGCGCATCTGCCGGCCGCGCAGGAACAGGGTCTCGCGCCCCAGCAGCCGCGAGGCCACCTCGCCGGGTCCCGCGTGCGGGTAGCCCACCTGGAACGCCAGGGTCCCCCGGCGCAGGGCGGCCGCGGGCGCCAACGGCAGAGCCGCAGCTCCGCCCGTCGTGGTCAGCACCGCCGTCTCGCCGGCCGGGTCCAGCCACACCTTGGCCTCGACCCCGCTGGTCCCATCCACCAGGATCGCAGCCTTGGCGCAGTGGTCGACGACGTGCCGGGCGGTCACCCAGACGCCGCCGTCCCCCACCGAGAAGGCGGTGCCCTCCGTCTGTTGGGACCGGGTGTCCACCTTGACCACCAGGGCCGGATCGAACGGCGAGGCGGGACTGAGCTGCGCCCCCTCGCCGGTGGGCGGCGGCGGGGGCGGCGGCGCGTCGGCGTGCTCGCGCCGGCCGAGCGCGGCGAACAGCATGGCGAGCACCACCGAGAGGTAGACCAGCCAGTCCGGCAATTTCGGGAAGTGCGTCACGGGGAATGCATCGAGGGGGGCGGCCTTGGCCGCCTCAGGCCGTGACCGCGGCGGCGAGGATGGCCGCGCCCGCGAGCTTGGCGGCCACCAAGAGGGCCGCGGCAGAGAGCTCGCCTTCCCGGATCCGCTGCGGCAGGCCGCGCAGGACGAGGTCGGTGAGCCAGAAGAGGACGAGCTGCACGCCAGTCGTGGTCGCGCCCCAGAGCCCGATCTCCAGCAGCGAGGTGGAGGCGGCGAGCGCGAAGGCGAGCGGGATGGCGAGGCCCACCAGCACCCCGCCGAACGAGATGGCCGCGGCCGTGTTGCCGTCGCGGATGAGCTGGATCTCCCGGTGGGGCGTCAGAAGCGCGTAGAGCCCGGCGCCGACCATGAGGATCGCCAGGGTCACGGCCACGTGCAGCAGAGTCAGCGGAAATCCCGCCGCCCATGCCTGCAGCTCCGGGGACTGGAACGGCGTCGGCATCGACCCTTCTCGAAAAGCTTCGCCGCCGTCGTCACTAGCACGCCGGGGGCGGCCCGCGCCAAGACCTCAGTCGGCGGACATAAGCGCGCGGCGGGCGCTCGCCCTCAGCTTCTCGCTCTCGGAACGGAGCTGGCCGCAGGCGGCGAGGATCTCGCGGCCGCGCGGCCGGCGGATCGGGGAGGCGTAGCCGGCGCGGTTCAGGATCGTGGCGAAGGCCTCGATCGTTTCCCAGTCCGAGCACTCGAAGGGGGCGCCGGGCCAGGGGTTGAAGGGGATCAGGTTGATCTTGGCGGGGACCCCGGCGATCAGCTTCACCAGCGCCTTGGCGTCGGCGGCCGTATCGTTGACCCCTTTCAGCATCACGTACTCGAAGGTCACCCGCCGCGCATTGGAAAGGCCAGGATAGGCGCGGATAGCCGCCATCAGCTCGCCGATCGGGTAGCGCCGGTTGATCGGCACCAACTTGTCGCGCAGGTCGTCTCGCGTCGCGTGCAGCGAGATGGCCAGCATGGCCCCCGTCCGCTCGCCGAGCGCCTTCAGCTCCGGGACGACCCCGGAGGTGGAGACGGTGATCCGCCGCCGGGAGATGGCGATCCCCTCGTTGTCCGAGATCACGTCGAGGGCGTCGGCGACCGCGTCCAGGTTGTAGAGCGGCTCTCCCATGCCCATGAACACGATGTTGGTGAGCCGCCGGTCCTCGTTCGAGGCCGGCCATTCGCCGAGGTCGTCGCGGGCGATCTGCACCTGGGCGACGATCTCGGCGGCGCTGAGGTTGCGCACCAGCCCTTGCGTCCCCGTATGGCAGAAGGCGCAGTTGAGGGTGCAGCCCACCTGGCTGGAGACGCAGAGCGCCCCCGAGCGCCCGACGTCCGGAATGAACACCGTCTCGACCTCGACGCCCGGGGAGAAGGCGATCAGCCACTTGATGACCCCGTCGGAGCTCTCCTGGCGGGAGGTCACCTGCGGGCGCGCCAGGGTGAATTGCGCCGCCAGCGCCGTGCGGGTCTCCTTGGCGACGTTGGTCATAGCCTCGAAGTCGGTGACCCCGTGGTGGTGGATCCACCGCCAGAGCTGGCTCGCCCGCATCCGCGCCTTGTCCGGCGCGACGACGCCAGCCTGCGCCAAACCCGCCTGCAGCTGGGGCCGGGTGAGGCCGGAGAGGTTTGGACGATGGAGGGCTGGCTCGGGCACGGATCCGGATCGCTGAAGGGCGGTTCGTGGCTTTAGCAGATGGGCCGCCGGTGGGGCGATGTCCAATCTC
>JAFBAO010000041.1 GCA_019247715.1 Caulobacteraceae bacterium | reverse complement strand
CGGCGGCTGGGGCCGTCGCGGTTCTTAGGCAAGTCGGCGAACGCCATGCCGTTGTCGGTTAGCACGGTGTGGATCTTGTAAGGGAAGACCTCGACCACGGTCCGCAGGAAGGCCGAGCCTTCCATCTTCCCGGCGCTCTCGTGGAACTCGACGTAGGTGAACTTCGAGACCCGGTCGATCGCCAGGAACATGATCAGCTTGCCGTCGGCGTGGCGCAGCTCGCAGCTGTCGATGTGGACGTAGCCGATCTCGTAGGTCTTGAACCGCTTGCGCTTCTCGGCGGTCTCCTCGACCGGCAGGCGGGAGATGCCGTGGCGCTGCAGACAGCGATGCAGGGCGCTGCGGCTGAGGCTCGGGATGGTGTCCTTCAGGCAGCCCAGCACGTCGTCCAGCGGCAGCAGTGTCTTCTGACGGAACGCCACCACAATGGCTTCCTCGGCCGGCGTCAGCACTGTGCTTTTCGGGGCCTTCGGCCCCATTGGCGCGTCGGCCGTCGTGGTCCGCTTACGCCACTTGCGCACGGTCTTGGGGTTCAGGCCGTAGCGCCGGGCAAGGGACCGGGTGCTCTCTTTCGACGCTTGGAGCTCGGCTCGAAGACACGGCGTCGTGCGGGCGCTGCCGTGAAGAACGCTTCCCATAGGGCATCCTCTTCCTGACGACTCAGGATCGATGATGCACCATCAGATTCCGGGACTGCACACCTAGGGTAACGGATTTGACGTCGGTCAAGCTGCCCGTCGCAATCCGTTCGCAAAGACGAACCAGTCAAGCAAAGCCGGCCCCGCGGCAGCCCGCGCGACTATCGGGGCTTGGCTGCCTACAGTCGCGCACAGATGCGGCGGCAACTGGCCAGGCCAGCGTTCGCGAGCTCTACGCTGGCAGATCGATGCCCTCAGTGGTGCGATCGGCCGCCGCGGCCAGCGCTTTCGCAACTCGGCCATTTCGATCGGTCAATCGCAACAGGTCGCACCCCGGGAAGTCAGACGGGCCGCCGCTCAACGAAATACCCAAGGGTTAGAGGTCACCGCTCTCTGGCCGGACACCCCCGATCGCGGTCCGCCACGCACAGCATTACGCGTTCGAGGGGGGAGAACCTCCAATCGGTGGGGATGTCGTAGATTGTGCACCCCGACCGCTCGGGAACATGGACCGTCCCATAGGTGAATGCCGTTGTGTGTCCCGTAGCCGCCAGACGCTCGAGACGCAGCCGAGTGGGGGCGGCGCCGCCGGTCCAACGGCGGCAGATCCAGCCGTGGAAGCGTAGACCGGCGGGATCGAGAATCGCGGCAGGCCGGTCGATCGAAAGGCCGGGCTCCGCGACGACCTCACTCAAGATAGGGACGTATTGCGGGCGGGTGATGCTGAGGCATGCAGAAAGAACGACGCCCAGGCAAGGTAGAGCCGAACCCATCCCAAGACGGGCAATCACGGCATGGATCGGCAAAGATTGGTCCTTCTGCCCCATGGTCTCGGTTTCCGACTTGGCTGAGACGACGTCCAGATCAGGGATCGGCGCCGGCCGCGGCGTCCCCGCCTGACCGTGCGCCTGAAAGCGAGCGCCCTGCGACCTGCGGCAGCACGTGCAAGCATCTATCGTCGACGACCGAACCGCAGAGCCGCATGCGAATCTGATGATCGACCTGACACAGGTGAGTTCGAAACCTCCACTACCGCCGCTTCCTTTCCTCGTTGTGGGTGACGTCAGAACGCCTTGCTCACCCCCCCGAACACCCCGCGCGTCGGTCCCCACTGGGGCGCGCCCACGCCGACGCCGGTGCCGTCGCGGATCTCGTAGCGGGCGTCGAAGAGATTGACGACGTCGAGGCGAAGCTCGATCCCTCCGGCCGCCGCCAGGCGGTAGCTCGCCGCCAGGTTCACCTGTGTATAGGCCGGCAGATGGCCCCCGTTCGGGACCGAGCTCCCGTCCGTCAGCAGGAGGTCGCGCCGAAGGCCGCTTCCGAACAGCAGGTCGCCCGAGAGCGTGAAATCCCCCCACCGATACGAGGCCCCCGCCGAGGCGGTGTAGGTCTGGTTGTGGTCGAGGAACACGTAGTGGCCGGCGATGAAGGCGAGGTCCTCGGGCGCGAAGTTGAACTGGCTGGAGATAATGTCGCGGCCCTTGGCCCTGCCGTAGGCGAGGTTCGCCCAGGCGCTGAGCGGACCCTTGGCGTAGGTCATCGAGAGCTCCACCCCGCGGATCTTGCCGGTCTGGTAGTTGAAGGGCGTCAGGATGATCGGGGCGCCGAACTGGCCCTCGTCGATGAGGTTCTTCGCATCGCGCCAATAGCCGTCGATCCCCAGCGTCAGGGCGCCCAGCTTCTGCTGAGCCCCGACGTCGTAGTAGTTGTCGGTCTCGGCGCGCGGGAGATCGTCCTGGGTCACCTGGGGCGCGGCGGTGGTGCCGAGGAACTTCGAGATCGTCTCCCCCGCCACCAGCTCGAACGGGGGCGGGGTGAAGTAGCGGGCGTAGCCGGCGTGCACGGTCGTCCCCGCCAGCGGCGTCCAGACGAGGTTCACCCGCGGGCTGAGCGCCTTCTCCCGGCGGTAGGCGTCCACGGCGTCGAGGCGCACGCCGTAGTTCACCGTCAGACTCTCCAGCAGCTTCCACTCGTCCTGCAGGTAGAAGCTGGCCTGCGTCTGGGTCTTGGCCGAATTGTCCGCGATCGTCAGCGGAACCTCGCTGAGCTGCGCGCCCGCGGCGTCGGTCGGCAGCGCCAGGGCGCTCGTGTGGCTCGCCGCCCGGTCCGCCTGAAGGATCACCCCGGTCCGCAGCGTGTGGCGCGCGGCGACCTCGAACACCCCCTCGGCCTGCAGGCCGCCGGCGAGGTCCGATTTTCGCGCCGCCTGGGCGATCCCGTTGAACAGCAGGTCGCCCAGCGGGTCCGGACTGAAGGTCAGGGTCGAATAGCGGGTGAACCCGGAGATCTGGATCGTGCTCGCGTCGGTGCTGTGCTGGAAGCTGACGATCCCGAACTGGGTGTTCTCCCGCTGGCTCTCGTTCAGGGCCTCGCTCGCAAAGGCGGACTGGCCCAGCACGGTGAGGCCGAGGCCGCCCGGATCGTCGGCGTTCAGGCCGCGCCGGTTGGGGATCTGGAACCGCTGGTCCGAGGTCCCGAGGATCATCGACACCCGGTTCTGCGCGTCCAGGATGTGGTCGAGGTAGGCGAAGCCCTGGAGCTGGTCGGTCCGATCGTGCAACGGACGGGTCGTGTTCTCCGGCGCTTCCACGCCCAGGTCGTTGCGAAGATAGCTGCCGGAGACGAAGACGTTCGTCGCCCCGCTTGTCCCGCCGTACGCGAGGCTGGGTTCGATCTCCCCGTGCGCGCCGCCGTAAAGCGAGACCTCGCCCCCGGGCCGCACGCCGCTCTTGGTGGTGATGTTGACGACCCCGGCGGTGCGTAGCCCATACTGGGCCGGCAGGGCGCCGGTGATCAGCTCGGTGCTGTCGGCCAGGCGGGGACTCAGCGCCTGGCCGAACACCGAAAGCCCCTCGGGCAGGATCACGTTGTTCAGCCGGTACTGCAGGTTCCCGTGGTCGCCGCGGATATGCAGCTGGCCGAAGCTGTCCTGGACCGCGCCCGGCGCCTGCAGAAGCACCTGGTTCAGGCCGACGTTCTCCCCGCCGGGCAGCCGCTCCACCAACTGGCGCGGGAGCGCGTAGGTGCTGGCGCCGAGGTCGGGCTCGACGCTCGCACGCGCCGCATCCAGCTTTCGCGCCGTCACCACCACCTCCTGCACCGTGTCCGGCTCGGCCGCCGGCTCGTCGGCGAGCGCGGCCGCCGGCAGGGCGGCGAGGCCAAGAGCGGCTGATGTGCGGCGCAGGAGCTTCGATCGTAGCAACGCCGCCTCGGCTTTCACGGATGAGAGGCGCTCACCTCGCATACGCCGGCGGCCGAACCCATGGCTGCCGTTCCCGACCTCGTCGGGAAAACTTCCCGATCCGCATTCGGGCTTTGCGCGGGAGGCCGGCCGGGTGCAGGAAGCCCGTCCATGTCGCTGCGGCTCAGGATCGTGGTCGCCATCGTCCTCGCGCTCTTGCTGGGCTCGGGCGTGGGGCTGGCGCTGGCCGGCTGGCACGCGCGCCAGTGGCTGCGCGGAGAGCTCGTGAGCGCCCAGGCGAGCGCCGACCTCGCCGTGCGCCGCGACTTCGCCGGCCTTGCGGGCTCGAACGCGCCGGCCCGCGACCTCGCCGACCTCATCGCCACGTTCGACGGCGACCGCCACCTCCAGGCCGTGCTCGTGGGCCCTGGAGGCCATGTCCTGGCCGTCTCGCGCCCCGAGCTCGCGGCGCCGCCGCCGGCATGGTTTTGCGCCCTCCTGCGCCAAAAGCTCGCCCCCGCCCGGCTGCCCAGCCCCGCCGCCCGCGCCGTCGTCGAGCTGCGGCCGGTGGACGCCAACGACATGGCGGTGGTCTGGTCTGAGTTTCTCGACCTCGCCCTCGCCCTGCCGCTCGCCTGCGTCGCCGGCGCCGGCCTCGTGTGGCTGGTGGTGGGCCGGGCGCTGCGCCCCCTGGAGGCGGTGGGCGCGGTGCTGCCGAGGATCGGGGCCGGCGATTACGACGCTCGGGCGCCGGAGCAGGGGCCGCCGGAGCTCGTCCGCCTCGGGCGCGGCGTCAACGAGATGGCTGGGCGGCTTTCAGTCATGCGGGCGCACAACCAGGCCCTGGAGGCCCAGATTCTCACCCTCCAGGACGAGGAGCGGGCCGACATCGCCCGCGACCTCCACGACGAGATCGGCCCCCACCTCTTCGCCGCCAACATCGACGCCGCCATGGCCGAGAGCCTGATGGCCGATGGTCGGACCGAGGCGGCCCTCTCCCAGGTTCGCGCGATCCAGGGCGCCATCGGCCACATCCAGCGGCGGGTGCGGGACATCCTGGCGCGGCTGCGCCCGGCCAGCCTCGTGGAGCTCGGCCTCTCGGCGGCGGTGGGAGACCTCGTCCAGTTCTGGCGCGCTCGCCGGCCCGAGACCGATTTCACCCTTCGCCTCTGCGACGACGCGGGCCTGCCGGAGGGCGCCGAGGAGGCTGCCTACCGGCTGGTGCAGGAAGGCCTGAGCAACGCCGTCCGTCACGGCGCCCCGCGCGCGGTCTTCGTCACCCTGAAGCGCACCGGCGCGGCCCTGGAGGTCGAGGTGGCGGACGACGGCGCCGGGACGGCCGAGCCCGGCGCCGGGCTCGGGCTCAAGGGCATGCGCGAGCGGGTCGCCGCCGCCGGCGGAAGGCTCACGGCCGGCCCCCACGACGGCGGCGGTTGGCGGGTGCGCGCCGTCCTCCCTCTCGCCCGCCGGGACGCGGCGGCGTGAGGGTTCTCGTCGTCGACGATCACGCCATCGTCCGCGACGGCTTGGAGCGGCTGCTCACCGCCGACGGCGGCCACGAGGTCACCCAGGCCGCGACCGGCCGCGAGGCGCTGGCCCGCGCCCGCGCCGGGCGACCCGAACTGATCGTCCTCGACCTCAACCTGCCGGGCCTTGGCGGCCTGGAGCTGCTGCGCCGCCTCGCTCGGCTCACGGACGCCAGGATCCTTGTCCTCTCCATGCACGCCGAGCCGCTCTACGCCCGCCGCGCCCTGGAGGCCGGCGCCGCCGGCTACTCAGCAAGAACGCCAGCCCCGCCGAGCTCATGGCCGCGGTGCGCAAGGTCGCCGCGGGGGGCCGCTTCGTGGAGGCCGAGATCGCCCAGGCCATCGCGATCGGCCAGGGCGCCGAGAGCCTCGATGCGCTGAGCCCGCGCGAGCTGGAGATCATGCGCCTGCTGGCCGGCGGCGCCAGCCTCGCCGAGATCGCCGACGCGCTCGGCGTGGGCTACAAGACCGTCGCCAACACCCTCACCCTGACGAAATCCAAGCTCGGCGTCGCCCGCTCTGCCGACCTCGTGCGCCTGGCGATCGAGACGGGGATCACATAGCCGCCTTTTCCCACGCCGCCCCGGTACTGGGCCGGGGCCTTCGTGCTGGCGCTCAGGAGCCGGCCGCCGGCCCGAAGCAGGTAACTTGGTCCGATGTCGCCGATATGGCGCCATGGTTGCGGCGCTTAAGGGATGCGCCGCGGCGCCACCCCATTTGCGGAACGCGCCAACGAGGCGATGTTGCGGTGGATGTCTCTATCGTAATGTTTCGGCAAACCATATTGGCGCATCTTCCGCCCGGTCGCGGCGGCGTTTTTCGAGAACGACGGAGGGGCCCGACGCCCTCCAGCAACCGTCGGGCCTCTACCGCGACCTATCGGAGCGGCCATTGGAAGGGCAAGCCGGCTTGTCTCTCGCCGGCTCGAAACATTGATCTTCGAATATTATCACCGGCGGAAGACGCGGAGGATGCCGGCCTGTTGGACTGGGCATGAGGGATGGACGACGCCGTCAGAGCTATAATTGGCCTGTCGATCCTGTTCGTGGCGGGGGTCGTCGGTCTTCTGCCGGCGGGAATCGCCGCCGGCAAGGGCCGCGGCTTCCTGACTTGGTGGCTGTTCGGCACGCTTCTCCTCGTCGTCGCCCTGCCGCTGGCTCTTTCGCTCAAGCCTCGGGAGAGTGGGCCCTAAATATGCAGGCCTTCAGTGGATCCAGCCCTTAAGCGCGCCTGCGATTACGATGAGACCGAAGGCGGCCCGGTAGATCACCAGCGGCCAAGTCGAGAAGCGCTCTAAGAGACGCATCAAACCCCAAATGGCGACGAAGGCCGAGATGCTGGACACGATCAGACCGACGCCCAGCACGGCCCAACCATGGGAGGGGAGACCGACCTTGTGCAGCTCCCAAAGCTCATGGGCCCCTGCCGCCGCGATTGCGGGGATTCCTAGCAGGAAGGAGACCCGAGCGGCGTCCTCTCGCCGGAAGCCAAGGAACAGGGCTCCGGTCAGCGTCGAGCCCGATCGCGAAACGCCGGGAATCAAGGCGCCGACTTGAGCGATCCCGATCAATATGGCGTCCCAGTAGCTTAACTCGTCGCCCCTGCGGCTGTGTTTGGCCACGACCTCGCCCAATCCCATCAGCAACGCCAAGCCGATGCAGGCGATTCCGATGACGAGGGGCGTGCGTAGCGGTGAGCCGCAGCGGTTCAGGGTTTGGGAAAGTGCTCCGCCGACGATGAGGATCGGGATGGTGGCAAGGATGACCGCCAGACCCAGGCGGAACTCAGGCGTGGACCAGGTCCTAGCGACCAACGAGCGCGTGAAACCGAAGCCGACCGCGAGCAAATCGCGGCTGAAATACGAAAGCACGGCCGCCAGGGCCGCCAGTTGCATGGCGGCGGAGAAGGCCGAGCCAGGGTCGGGCCAGCCCAGAAAGGCCGGGACCGCGCGCATGTGGGCCGACGACGAGATCGGCAGTAGCTCACTGATCCCCTGAACGACGCCAAGGAAGGCCACTTTGCCATAGCCGAGGGTGACGAAGGTGGTGTCCACCCCGCCCATGCAATGGCCGACGGCTGGCGAGGTTAAATGCAACGTCAACCCTCCTAAGCGGCACGTGGTTTCCGCCGGGTCGCTCCAACTTGTCCTAGTCGGAGCCGACGATGATCCGAAAAGTGGACGGGTTAGGGCGCTCTGCGTCAGGGATTGTAGAAGCCCTCGATGTATTGGAACAAGTCGCACCGGGCCGCGGTGTAGACCCGGTGACGGACCCGCTCGGTCTGAGGGTATGCAGTGCTGGCGCTCGCGGTCTTCGTCGCGCTCGGCGTGATTGGAACGCTCGCCTTCGCCATTCCGGCCACCCGCGCCGTCATCGGCGACGCGCTAACGGGTCGGTCAGTCCTCAGCCTGGCCCGCTCATAGCGTCTTGCATCATCTGGAACGCGAGATCACCAACCCCGATGATCAGGGCGACGAGAAGGACGATGAACACCATATTAGCGATCGAGCGATGGGACTGGGTGGCCATCATGGCTCCTGGGATGGCGTCGCACCGCTAGCGCCTCGACACGCTCAGGTCAAAGGCGGATCCGCGGTTCGCGGACCGGGAGGGGCTTAGCCAGTCCTGCTGATCGGCTGGCGCGTTGACCGTGTGGTGAAGCTCAACGGTTAGCCCGTTGTTGACCTCGATCAGCCGGTGAATTTCGTCGGTCAGTTGCAGCACGGCCTCGGTGTCCTAAAAGGTCTGGAGCGCCTGCTTGTCCGAGGCCTTCGCTAGGACCTGCTGGCCGACCGTTGAAGCCGACGTGCTCGTCGGCGACCAGAGCGGCGTGATCGGCCTTGTGGCGCGCGAGTTGGAGTGAGGAACGTGAGCCAGGGTCATTCCCATGTCTTCTATCCAGAGTTCGCCGGAGGCGTGATGACCCGCGGGGCCATGAGCCTCGTGGCGCGACACTAGCCGGAGTAGGTCGAGCCCTTGAAGTTGGCGGCCATCATTGTCCTCGCGCTGATGCCCTTCGCGGGGATCGCGCTGCTGCTGTGGAAGGGGCCACGCAGCAGCTTTGCGACCGCCAACCGAGAGGCCGCGAGACGCCGTGAAGCCAAGGCGGCCGAGGAGGACAGGTTACGACGCCAGATCGCGAAGCGGGACAAAACGCTTCGCGCCCAGCAGGGACAACTCTTGGGGGCCAAAGAGGCCGACGCGGGAGCCGAACCGCAGCTCAAAAAGGGTCTTGGGTCGATAGATGAAGCGGCCGGTCCAAGCCTATTCTCCCGGGCTAACGGCTCTGACTAGCGTTCCTTCCGGGTCTTGCGTCTCCTCGTCGAGCTAGCGGGCGCAGTCTTCAGGCGGCGCGCATTGCGCTCGGAAGCGCTCGATCCCGACGGCGGGATGATCCCGACGCGCGGGGGCAAGAGGTTCTACTCCGAGCCGTTCCTCGTCCCGGCCCACAAACTGAGGCGCCGATGCGATGCGATCATCAGCGCGCAGGCTGCTGCTTGCCGACGATCCGGCCTTCCGCGGCTTGACCATCCCGGCAAACGGCGCAAGCTCGTCATCCTTGACCGGCCCGGGCGCACGCCGCGATCCACGCGAGCCCGAAGGTCGCGAAGACGATTCCCTAGCTCATGCGTTCGTCAGGTTGCTCGAGCCCCGCCCGGCACGTGACGTTGCGAGTTCGGCGCGAGTTGACAGGTAAGTTCATTGCCCTTGCCAGCCGATTCCGTGGCGAAGGCAGCCCACAAAACTCGGGCGACCGCCGCGAAACGGCCATTTCCTCTCGGGAAACGGACCAACATTCCAGCCGCCCCAAACGCCCCTTGGCCACCGTATTGGGCGATCCCATTTGCAACTGTTGGTTAATTCAATCGGCGTTTTATGGGAAAAATACGACGGAACGTGGCATCTTTATAAAAAATACCTTGACCTAAGGTTGTCTCCGGACTCAGCTTGGCACGCCCGATGGTCAGGGCTGTTCGAGTCGGAGGCGCCCCTCTCATGAAAACTCCCCGCCAGATCACTCGGGCTGCGGTCGGCCTCCAGCCACGTCTACCACGAGACCTGCACCGACGTGGCCACCCGCGGCCTGATCCGCGACCTAGCCGACGACCCCGTCGCCGCCCTGACGGTGCTCGTGGCGCAGCTGTTCAAACAGCTCGCCCTGCGCGCCCTGGGCGGCCTCGACAACAGCGCGCTTCAGATCTCCGCCACGGCCTACGGCCGCATCGGGGCTCCGGCGCTCGCAGCGCTGGACGGTGAGGTGAAGGTGCGGCTGGAGGCCCGGCGCGAGGCCTACAAGGCCTCGGGCCTGCGGCCGATCCCGTGGGTGGAAACCCTGCCTCACGGCGAGAAGGTGGCCTTGCTGGCCGAGCTGACCGCGATCTCGCTGGACCTGCGGGAGGCGCGCACCTCATCGCTCCGGCACGCCGCCCGGGCCGAGGCGGCCGAGATCGCCGCCCTCTGCGATGCGGACATCTCGGCCCATTGGACGCCGGACGCGGCCTACCTCGGCGTCCACTCTAAGAAGCAGTTGATGGGGCTGCTCGAGGAGATGGGCGTCGAGGACGACCGGGCGAAGAGCCTGAAGAAGGGCGACCTGGTCACCTTCGTCGCCGAGGCGGCGGCCGAGCGGCAGTGGGCGCCGACGGCCCTGGCCTGGGACCGGCCCCTGGCCGAGGTCGAGGCTGATGAGGGGGACGAGGCCGAGCCGGTCGATGCGGCCTCCTCTGCGCGGGAGCCGGCGGCCCAACTCGCCGCCTGATCATCCCTATCCCTGTCTTACGCGACCGCTCGCCTCTGGGCGGGCGGTCGCCCTTTCTGGAGGCCAAGATGGCCGACTACTATCTTCAATTTTCCTGTGAGCTCGACGTTGGCGCCGAGAACGCACGAGGCGCGCTCGCGCTCTACCAGACGATGGCGGACGAACTCGAAGCCGAAGAGGGCGTCGGGATTGGGTTCGAGGTCGAGGCCTCGGACGGCCATCCCGCCAGCCTCTGGATCCACGACGACGGCGGCTGCGGCGAGCCGGAGCAGGTGATCGCCTTCGTCCTGCGCTGCGCCGAGGCCTTCGATCTCAAGGGCCGCTGGGGCTTTTGCTGGGCACTGACGTGCTCACGGCCGCGTCTGGACGCCTTCGGCGGCGGCGCCCAGGTGTTCGATCTTGGCACCCGCAAGAGCCTGGATTGGGTGGACTGCGCCAACTGGCTCGCCCTGCAGCTTCAGGCCGATCCGGCCGAGGACGCCCCGGGCGGCTAGCCGGCACCGGCCTCAGCGATCGTCGGCAAGAACGTCGGCTCGCCACCGGCGCACCAGCCCCTCGAACGCGGGCCGGAAGTCATAGGCGCTAGGATAGACCTTGTTGCGGGCGACGAAGCCGAACAGCGTGACCAGGTCCTCGCGCAGGGCGTCGTCCAGGCCCCACGCTTCGGTCAGGTCGAAGCCGCCCAGCTCGCCGGCGTTCCACCAGGCGAGGAGGAAGTTGGCGGCGTAGCGCGCCTGATGGGTGTCGGCGTGGGCAACGTCCAGGAGGCGCTCCAGCGCGGCCCGCGGCCGCGGGCATCATCGTCGTCACTTCGCCCATCGTCGTCTTCCCTTCAGGGTTGGATCAGCTGGCGGACCGTCGCCAGTGGCAGGAACAGCCGCAGCGGGCGGGACGCCAGCGGCTGGAATCCGTAGCTCTCGTAGAGCGCCTTGCGGCGGGCAACCTGGCCGGCGTCGCCGTCATCGAGCACGTCCAGGATCACTACGGCGATGCCGATCGCCTCCGCCGCCTGGGCGATGCGGGTGAGCGCATCCACCAGGAGATCCCCGCCATAGCCCAGGCCCTGGCGCCGTGCGTCCACCCCGATCATCGAGATGAAGGCGGCCGGTATGGCGCCGTGGCCCGGCCGGGTGCGTGCATACTTCGTCGGCAGCTCCGCGTAGTCGATCGAATGGGCGTTCAGCGCGTAGAAGCCGATCAGCGCGCCGGTCCCATCGGTCATCACATAGAGGCGAAGGTTGTCGGCGCGGGCGAGCTTGTTCGCCGTCTTCTTCAGGAAGTTGTCGACCGCCTCGACGCCGCAGCCAAAGCTCGACCGATCGTGCCGCTCGGGGTCGAAGGCCTCGATCCGAACGTCGGCTGGCGGCGCGGGCTTCACCGCGACTCGACGGTCTTCCGGTGACGCTCGGCCGCCGCCCTCAGCCGCTCCGTCGGCGCCGGCGGCGCATCGAGCGCGGCGAAGAACGCCGCGTGGTCGACGGGTTGGAGCACCGTGCGCTCGTGCGCCGCGATCGTCTCGAGCGCCGACCGATAGGCCGCGTTCATGGTGAAGACGGAATCATCGACGCCTGACAGCGCCGCCGCCCGCTGGATGGCCTGCTTGATGCGGGGTTTGATGCGGAAGTTCATCCGCTCGGTGCTGGATTCGTCGACCGCTCCGGCGCGGTCCGATAATGCCGACATGGACGTTGCTCCTTGAGCGTTCATGTACGTGCCTGAGACGTACAAGTCAAGGCTTCGGGTCTGGCTGGCCGGCCGATCCCGGCGCTGACCCGGGTCATTAGGGAAAAGGAAAGGGTCGGACGGGCGAGCCCGTCGGGTCTGGAGGGAGGAGCCCTCCGCGGCGGGCGACCGGGATCCCGTCATGAACGCTCTGCTTCCCCTGTTCGCTGCCGCCGGCGACGCGACCGACCACAAGGCCGCGAACCTTCTGGCCGCCGCCCGCGCCCTGACGCCGCACCTGAACCGCTCGCGAAACCTCGACCGCAAACTGGTCGCCGGCGTGATGACCACCACCTTCGGCGGCTCGGACGCAGCGGGCGCCTGGCTCTGGCGGGACGCCTATGACGCGATCGAGGCGGCCCTGGTGCTGCAGCTGCGGCGCCTCAGCCCGCAGATCGGCCGGCTGGAGGACGCGCCGGCTGATATCGTCGCCCTGCTCGCCAACCTCTCGGCGCTGAGCCTGACCCATACCCGCCGCTCCGAGGAGCAGGTGGCGATGGACCAGTTCTCCACCCCGCCCGAACTCGGCGCCCTGGCGGTCCTGGCCGCCCAGGTCCGACCGGGCGACCAGGTGCTGGAGCCCTCGGGCGGCGTGGGCCTGCTGGCCATCCTGGCCGAGGCCTGCGGCGGGACGCTGACGCTCAACGAGCGGGCCGCCGGCCGCGCGGCCTTGCTGGAGGGCCTGTTTCCCCTGGCGGCCCGCTCCCAGCACGACGCGGCGCATCTCGCGAACCTGCTGACGACCTCGGGCGCATTCCACGTCGCCCTCGTCAACCCGCCATTCCAGCACCTCATGCCTCACCTGGAGGCGGCGCTGGACTGCCTGGCCGACGGCGGGCGTCTTTCGGCGATTGTGCCAACCCGGCTTTTCGAGGACGGGCCGGCGATGCGCGCGCTGGCGGGGCGTGGATGCATCGTGCTGCGCCTCGCCTTCCCCGCACGCGCTTACGCCAAGCACGGAACGTCGGTCGAGACCGGCCTGCTGGTGGTCGACCGCGCCGGCGAGGCCGCGCCGGCGCCGGCGGTGATCTGGGCCGAGACGCTCGCCGACGCCGCCAAGGCGACCGCGGCCCTCGTCGCGCGGCCGACCGCCCAGTCGCGGCAGTTTCGGACGGTCAGCCCGGTCGCCCTGCTGGTCCCCAAGGCCCGCGCGCTGGCGACGCCCGCAGGGCGGCTCGCCTTCCTCGCCGACACCGCGCCGGTCGCCTACGAGACCTGCGCCTGGCTGGGCGAAGGCCATGATGTCGGCCTCTACCAGGCCTATCGCCTCGCTCGCGTCCGCTTCGCGAAGAGCGCGCCGCACCCCTCCCGGCTCGTGGAATCCGGCCCGATGGCCTCGGTCTCACCGCCGGCGCCGACCTACCGGCCGGTGCTGCCGGCGAAGGTGGCGAACGACGACTTGGTCTCGGACGCCCAGCTCGAGACGGTGATCTATGCCGGCGAGGCGCACAGCGAAGTGCTGCCCGGCTCGTGGGTCCTCGGCGAAGCGCCGCACCAGGTCGTCCTCGTCAAGGACGACCACGATGGCGCCGTGCGCTTCCGCAAGGGCTTCTTCCTCGGGGACGGGACCGGCTGTGGCAAGGGCCGGGAGATCGCCGGCGTGATCGCCGACAATCTGGCCCAGGGCCGCACCCGCGCGGTCTGGCTGTCGAAGAACGACGCCCTGCTCGAAGATGCCCGCCGCGACTGGACCGCCATCGGCGGATCGACGTCGGACATCACCCCGCAGTCGGCCTGGAAACAGGCCGACGCCATCCGCATGGACCGAGGCATCCTCTACACCACCTACGCCACCCTGCGGCAGCCGGCCCGGGGCGACCGGCCCTCCCGCCTCGACCAGATCGTCAACTGGCTCGGGGCGGAGTCCGACCGTGTGATCGTGTTCGACGAGGCCCACGCCATGGCCAACGCCGCCGGCGGCGGCAAGGGCGCGCGCGGCGCCAAGAAAGCCTCGCAGCAAGGCATGGCCGGCCTCGCCCTGCAGAACCGTCTGCCGAACGCCCGCATCCTCTACGTCTCGGCCACCGGCGCGACCACGCCCGAGAATCTCGCCTATGCCGCGCGCCTGGGCCTCTGGGGCGGGCCGGAAGCGCCCTTCCCCACCCGCGAGGCCTTCATGGACGCGGTCGAGACTGGCGGGGTGGCGGTGATGGAGCTGATCGCGCGCGAGCTGAAGGCCATGGGCCTCTACATCGCCCGCTCGCTCTCCTTCGATGGCGTCGAGTATGACGCGCTGCGTCATCCGCTCACAGAAGACGACGTCGCCATTTGGGACGCCTGGGCTGACGCGTACCAGCTGATCCACAGCAACCTGCGCGCCGCGCTGGAGGCCGTCGGCGTCACCGAGGACGGCAAGGCCAAGTCCGGTCAGGCCGCCTCGGCGGTGATGTCGGCGTTTGAGGGCGCGAAGCTGCGCTTCTTCGGCCACCTGCTGTCGGGCCTGAAGGCCCCCTCCCTTGTGGCCTCGATCCGGCAGGACCTCACCGCGGGCCGCTCCGCCGTTGTCCAGGTGGTCTCGACCAATGAGGCGGTGATGGAGCGCCGCCTCGCCGAGATCCCGCCGGAGGAGTGGAACAACTTGGCCGTCGATCTGACCCCGAAGGACCAGGTCCTCGACTACCTGATGGGCGCCTTCCCAGTCATGGCGCTCAGCGCCGTCGAGGACGAGGACGGCAACGTCACCATGGTCCCGGTGACCGACGAGGACGGCCGCCCCGTGGTCAGCCAAGAGGCGCTGCGGCTGCGCGACGAGCTGGTCACCCATCTCGCCTGCCTGCCGGCGGTTCCGGGCGTGCTGGACGCGGTGCTCGAGGCCCTGGGGACCGAGCAGGTGGCCGAGATCACCGGCCGATCGCGGCGGGTCATCACGCGCAACGGCCGCCGCGTGGTGGAGCGGCGCAGCGCTTCGGCGGCCAAGGCCGAGACCGACGCTTTCATGTCGGGCAAGAAGCGCGTGCTCGTCTTCTCCGACGCCGGCGGCACGGGCCGTAGCTACCACGCGGACCTTTCGGCCCAGAACCAGCAGCGCCGTGTCCACTACCTGGTCGAGCCCGGCTGGCGCGCGGACGCCGCCATCCAGGGCCTCGGGCGCTCGCACCGGACCAATCAGGCTTGCGCGCCTCTGTTCCGGCCGGTCACGACCGACATCCACGGCGAGAAGCGGTTCCTGTCCACCATCGCCCGCCGGCTCGACAGCCTCGGCGCCCTGACCCGCGGCGAGCGGGAATGGCCTGTTCCGAGCCGAGGACAACCTGGAAAGCCCCTGGGCGCACCGCGCGCTACTGGCGTTCTACGCCGCCCTGCATTTCGGCAGTGTCAAAGCCATGGACCGGGAAACCTTCGAGGCCAAGACCGGCTTGCGCCTGCTCGACGGTCTTGGGGACCTCAAAGGCCCCGACGACCTGCCGCCGATGAACACCTTCCTCAATCGGCTGCTGGCCTTGCGGATCGCCGATCAGAACGCCCTGTTTGCGGCGTTCGATGCGATCCTCACCTCAATCCTGGAGCGGGCGGCCCAGTCCGGATTGCTGGATCGCGGCATGGAAGACATCGTCGCCGACGATCTGGTGATCCTGGACGAGGAGGTGGTTCGTCAGGACGCGGTGACGGGCGCGCAGACCAAGCTGCTGCGGTTCCAGGTCCGCACCTGGCGCACCCTGATCAAGCCTGACGCGGCTTTGGCGGGTCTCGATCCGGACGGCGTGACCTACGCGGTGAATCGCAAATCCGGCCGCGCAGCCCTCGTGGTCCACGGCCTCACGACCACGGACGACGACGACCGGCTGGTCCCCGCCGTGCGCTTGATCCGAGCGGAGAAGCGCACGATCGCCTCCCTCAAGGGCTTCGAGGAATCGGCCTGGGAGGGGACCGACGTGGCAAGCTGGCGCGCCGCCTGGGATCGGGAGCTGGCCGACGCCGACCCCTGGATCACCCGCGACCTGGCGCTGGTCTCGGGCCTTTTGCTGCCGATCTGGACGCACCTGCCCGACAAGGGCGCCGCCGTGCGCCGCCTGAGGGCGCCGGACGGGCGCCGCTGGCTCGGACGCCTGCTCGATCCGGGGCAGGTCCCGGCGCTGAAGGTGGCCCTCGGCCTTTCGGACGTCGCCAGCGCCTATGGCGACCCCGACCAGGTCACCGGTCTCGTGCTGAAGGATGGATCGTCCATCTGCCTGGCGGGCGGCCTCTGGCTGCGCCGCGCCAAGGTCATGGACCGCCACCGCATCGAGGTGGTCGGCGCCGCCTCACAGCGCTCGGCCTTCACCGCCCTCGGCTGCTTCACCGAAATCATCGCCTACACCGCGCGGGTGTTCGTGCCGGTCGACCGGCCGGAGGTTCTAGCCGCGGTCCTGGACAAGTGGCCGCTGCAGTCGGTGCTGCCGAAGGCGGCGGCGTAGGTCCAAGGAGCCTCGACTGCCAGACCGAAGCGAGCCGTCGGCCCGTCCGGCCGGCGGCTCGTGGCATGCGAATGGCCGCGAGCGTGGCGGGTTGGGGCCGAGCGCCAAGGGCAAAGGCAGGGGGCTTGGGGGCGCTCGCTCCGAGCGATTTTGGAGGATCCCCATGACCGACAGCACCCCATCGTTCGACTTTTCGGACTTTCTCGTCCGCCAGGCGGCGTATGAGCAGCGCGCCGCCGCGTTGCACGCCACCAACAAGGCGGCGCTGTTTGCGGTGCTCACGGCTGCCGGCGTCACCCTGGTCACCGTCAGCTTCGACGGGTCCGGCGACAGCGGCCAGATCGAAGACATCGACATCCGCGCCGGCGAGGCCGAGGCGCCACCGCCCGCCGCCACAGTCGAAATCCTGCGGACCACGCTTTTCGACGACACGATCGCGAAGTTGGAGCAGCCGGTTCGCGAAGCCATCGAGACCCTGGTCTATGACTTCCTGGAGGAAACCCACGGCGGGTGGGAGAACAACGCGGGGGCCTTCGGCCAAGTCGTGTTCGCCGTCGCGGGCGGGACGATCACGCTCGAATACAACGAGCGGATCGAGGACTCCGAGTACTACGAGCACACATTCTGAGGGGGCGGCGATGGGACACTGCTATCACCACGCCCTCTCCAGCGTCAGCAAATGGGGCGGGACGGCCGAGGACTTCCTGCCGCTGCACCAGTGGTTCGACGAGTCCAAGGCGATCACCGCGGACTTCCGGCATCGGGCGCTGCGTCACCATGCCGAGGGCGTCTTCATGCTGGAGCGGTTCTTTGGCGCGACCATCACGCTGTCGACCGGCCGGGTCGTGCCCGTGCGGCTGATCGGCGAACAGCACGTCCTCGAGGACCTCGGCTTCATCCCGAGCTTCGCGGACTGGGTGCGCTGCGTCCGGGCCGAACCTTGGATGGGCCGGGCCCAGCCGATCCATAAGCTGGTCGATCCCTTCGCTGCCCAGGCGGCTTGATCAGGCCAGGCGAGGTCCTGGTGCGTCGATGGGCACGGGGCCGATGGAACGGGAGAAAGGGGCGGTTTGGGCGGACCTTGGAAAAGGAGAAAGCCCATGGCCGACCGTGTCGACGCCACCATCACCCATCGGCGGGCCCGTGCCCGCCGGTCACCTTGAGGACCTGCTTGACGCCATAGAAGGCGAGCGCCTGCGCCGGGACTGGGAGGAACCCTTCCAGGACCGCGGCGACCTGCTCGCCTACCTTGAGGACGGCGCCTAAGGCGTCACCTTCTATGGCCGGGAGGTGGCCGGCGGCGAATTCGACGATCCGCAGGCGTTTTGCCAAGAGGTCGGCCTCAGCTATGTCCTGACCTATGACGGCTACGGCAGCGAGTGGGGGCCGGCGCGGCGGATTTGGCGGCCGGGCGACGCAGGCGACGGGGTGACCTGCTCGCTCAACGCGGACGGTGGCTATGCCTGCGTGACCGTCGACGACATCCGCCATCTCCAGCCGGCCGATCTGGAGGCGATCCTGCAGCATCTTATGCTGTTCGACGACCCCCATGTCCCGCCGCTCGAGCTCCCGGATGACCTCGGTCAGCCCTGACCGTCGCGGCCCTTCCGCACCCTGCGACAGGCAGAGGCCCCACCCGGTCCGCCGGGTGGGGCTTTTGCGTCAGGCCTCGTCTGGCGCCGGCTCGCGGCGGTCCAGCGCCATCAGGGTCTGACCCGGCCGGGCCACCACGACCTTGGAGAAGAACCGCTCGACGCCGTCCTTGTCGATGAAGCGATCGTGGCGGATCTCGCCTTGGACCAGGACCTTGGCGCCCACGGGCAGGCCCTTGTCGGCGAGCCACTTCACCGTCGCGGGGGCCCAGATCTCGATCTGATGCCAGGTCGGGTAGTCCTTCCGCTCGCCGCCCTTTCGGGTCGTGCGGCTGGTGCAGACCCGCACCGTGGCGACCTGCTTGCCGCCCTGGGTGGTGCGGATCTCCGCAGCGGCGCCGGTGAAGCCGATCAGTTGGACTTGGTTGAGCATCGTCGTTCTCCTGCTGGCCCGGCTCACCCCGGGCGGCCTTGCGGTCCTTGCCGCGATCACGCGACCGCCAGGGGCGAGGCGCGGCGCGGGGGGTGAAGCCTGGCCAGGCTGGAAACCGGTCTGCAGCGCCGCGAAGACCGGAGGCTCCGGCCCGGCCGCCTCGTTCGAGGTCGGCTTCGCGCCCCGCGCGCCTCACCCAAGTGTCGCTGGGTGATCGCCAAGAGGACCGTCTCGCCGCCGTCGGCCGCGGCCAGAGGAAGGTCGGTGCTCAGTTCCGAACATAGGCTTCTCGACACCCGCTAGGGACGCTTCCGCCAGGGGCGGCCGCTTCCTACGGCGCTGTTGCATCCGCCAGGTCGCGCGGGAGGAGGAGGAAGGGGCCGGCTGGGCGAGCCGGTTGATCGCCTCGCTCGGCGAGGCCGAGGCCTATCCGGCTGATCTCCAGCAGCTCGTCACCAACCTGCGTCTGTTCGACGTCGACACCGCTGGCGCGGCGCGCTTGGCCGCGGCGCGCGCCACGGAGCCGGCCGAGGCCTGGGTCGAGCAGGTGATTCGGTGGACCTGGAGCCAGTTGGAGTCGGAGGGTGCGTCGTGAGGCGACCCTCGACGCCATCCGATATGCTCTCGGAAACCGAGACCGCGCGCCGCCGGCGCGAGATCGCCAATCCGGTTCTCGGCTTGCCGGCCGCCCGCGCTCTGGCCGAGCTCGATCCGCGCGCGCGCACGGCGCTGGCCGAGATCCTCGCCGGGCTGGCGATGGACGCGGCGGGGCGGGCGCAGCGGAGCTGGACCCAGAACAAGGGGATCATGGCCGCCTACTGGAAGGCGGTCAGCGTCTACCCCCGGCACATCCACCGGGTCCTGGTCGCTGCCGGCCGCGAGGGGTGCCGCGGTCGTGTTGGTCGTGAGGTCTGCGCGGCGTCGTCCCAGCGTGGCGCGTCACCCCGCTCGTCAACGGCGGGCGCCGTTCCCGTCCGCACCGTCGGGGCGCCCGTGACAACCGGGGCCCCGACGCGACCCGAGCCGCCGTCGCCGCTCGCAGGGAGCGGCCAGGGCAAAGGAGCACGCGGATGTGCAAGGTCTTGAACAAGCGGGTGGCGGGCGTCCCCGAGGGCGCGGTCTACATCGGGCGCGGCAGTCCGTGGGGCAATCCGTTCCGGATCGGACCGGACGGCGACCGGGCGGCGGTGATCGTCAAACACGAGGCCTGGCTGCGTGGGCAGCATCACCTGCTGCGGGCGATGCCGAGCCTGCGCGGCAAGGACCTGGTGTGCTTCTGCGCCCCGGCGGCCTGCCACGGCGACCTGTTGCTACGCCTCGCCAACGGTTCGCGTGAGGCGATGATCGCTTGGTGGCGCGGCGGCTGAGCGGCCGCCCGCCTCGTCGGAAAGGAAGGAGGAAGGGGCCCGCCGGGCGAGCCGGACGGGGGAATAGGCCCGCGTCCGGCGTTGGAGCCGGCCATGCTCTATCCCTTCCCGCCCCGCTGCGGATCCGTCTCGCCCTGGGGTGCGATCCAGACCGTCACGCCGCTCGGGCCCGATGCGGTCGCAGTCACGACCGCCTCGCATGGCGGCCTGTGCGTCTCGTCGGACGCGCTGGCGCGCATGCCTGCGGCGATCCGGCAGACCGGCTACAGCGCCAACGGCTGGTTCGAGGAGGACTGCGACTGGGCCCTCCCCTATCTGGCGCTCGGCCTCGACACCTTCGAGCCTGAGCCCGCGCGTGGCCCGGCGCTGCGCGCGGCGGCGATCCGCACGGTCCGCGCCTGGCATCCAGGTCACCTCGCCCTGCTCGGTCTGACCGACGAGGCCGGGGAGCCAGGCCATGGATGAGCAGGGCGACCTCTTCGCGCCCGGCCTGGCCGAGGCGCTCGCGCCGGCGGTGATTGCGCCCGCGGCCGATCCCTGCGCCGAGCTGCGTGACCGCTTCGCCGCCTTCGGTGCGGCCGGGCTGGACGAGGGCGACACCCTCGCCCTGGTCCTGAGCCGCTGTCTGCGGCCGGGCCTAAACCCCGTCGGGGCCGCCGACGCCTTGCTGCGGCGGTTTGGCGGCGTGGGGCGCATCTTCGGCGCCACCGAGCCCGAGCTTGCCCGGGTGATCGGCCGGGATGCGGCGTGCGAGCTCACCTTGCTACATGCTCTCCTCTTGCGGGTGCTCAAGCATCCCTTGCGCCAGCGCACGGTGCTGGGCAGCACCGAAGCGGTGAAGACCTACCTGCGCGCCCGGCTCGCCGCCTTGCCGCGGGAGGTGTTTCACGTCCTCTTCCTCGACCGGAAAAACCAGCTGATCGCCGATGAGCGGCTAGGCGTGGGGACCGTCGACCACGCGCCGGTCTATCCGCGGGAGGTGGCCCGGCGGGCGCTGGAACTCTCAGCGAGCGCGATCCTGCTTGCGCACAACCATCCGTCCGGCGATCCCACGCCTTCGCGGG
Organism: Caulobacteraceae bacterium; assembly: GCA_019247715.1. GTDB lineage: Bacteria > Pseudomonadota > Alphaproteobacteria > Caulobacterales > Caulobacteraceae > Acaudatibacter. The sequence continues at coordinate 18,631 of JAFBAO010000041.1, read as the reverse complement.
CCGACATCGACATGACCAAGCAGGTGGCCGAGGCGGTCAAGGTCCTGCAGATCGTCGTGTACGACCACTTCATCGTTGCGGGTGACCAGGTGGTGAGCCTGAAGGCCCTGGGGCTGATGTGAGCGGATAGAAGGGCTGCGCGTTGGTCGCTCGATCATGGCGCCGGACCCGCAAAGTCAACGGCGGCTTCGCCGTTCTCCTCCGCCGGGCGCCGGCTCCGGTGACTGTGCGGGGACCCCCGGCGTCACGACTTGCTGACCCGCTCGCGGTGAGCGGCGGTAGCCAGGAGCTCTGACATGCCCGTCCCGACGTCGACTGATCCCATCTTCGTCTTCGGATCCAACCTCGCCGGCCGCCACGGCAAGGGCGCTGCCTTGTGGGCGCGGCAGCACCGCGGCGCCATCTACGGGCGGGGGGTTGGCCCGCAGGGACAGGCCTACGCCATTCCGACGAAGGATCGCCAGCTTGGCGTCCTCCCGCTGGACGTGATCCGCGCCCACGTCGAGGCGTTCCTCGACTACACCCGGCGTCGGCCGGGCCTCGGCTTCCAGCTCACGCCGATCGGCTGTGGCTTGGCTGGGTACAGCCCCGAACAGATCGCCCCGATGTTCGAGGGCGCGCCGCCGAACGTGGCGCTGCCGGATGTCTTCCGCGCGGTCCTGGCGTCCAGATCGCCTGGTCGTTGAGAGCTTTCGGACCATTGGCGGGGCGGTCGAGTAGCCACTGATGCCGGTGCTGCCGTCGATTGTTGACCGGTCGGGGTTCAGCCCGCGGCCGACCCGAGGGAGCAGAAAGGAAGGGCGGGGCCCGGTGCGCTCGATCAGGGGCGCGTCTGGAGGAGCACCGCCATGTCCCCGTCCACTATGCCGGCCCTCAGCTGGTCCGATGATCGCGTCACGACTCTTTCCAAGCTTTGGCTGGACGGACTGTCGGCGTCACAGATCGCCAAGCAGCTCGGCGGCGTCACCCGCAACGCCGTCATCGGCAAGATCCACCGCCTGGGCCTGAGCGGCCGCGGGGCGCCCTCCAAGCCTGAACGGGCGCCGCGGGTGTCGGCGCCCCGTGCCGCCCGTCTTGCACGGCCCGCCACGCCGGCGAGTACCTCCCGCCGGGCGCTGATCCCCCGTCCGGTCCCGCACCTTGTCGCCGCGCCCGACGAGCCGGGCCTGGTCGCCAATCTCGTCCATCTAGGCGCCCACGCCTGCAAGTGGCCGATCGGCGACCCCAAGAGCCCGGACTTCACCTTCCGCGGCCGCCGCACGGACGGCCGCTACTGCGCCGCCCACGAGGCCCTGGGCGTGCGCGCGGGAACCGCCTGGCGATCCGACCGCGACCCTATCGTGCGGCGCGCCCTGGCGGGCCTGGTCTGAGCGGGGCGTTGGCCATGACGCCCTCCCCTCTCCTGCGCTTCGCACGCGAGGGGCCCGTGGAGGCGGCGCCCGAGCCTCGCCCCCTGGCGGGCTGCGCCATGAAGGTCCCGCCGTTCGGCGACCTCGCGGCGTGGCTGGCCGAACTCGACCGCCAAAGCGGCCTGATGCGCCCCCGCAGCCGGCTCTACGAGCGGTTCGACCGCACCGCCCGGACCCTGACCCCCGGGCGCATCCGCGCGTCCCGAGACGCCCGCGCCGTGGCGGAGCTGGTCCGCCGCCTGCGGGCGGCGCGCGATCCCGTCGGTCATGACCTTCATGGCCTGGACCGGGTGTGGTCCCGGGCCGAACTCGGAATCCTCATCACCGAGGCGGTCAACCGCGATCGCCAACTCGCCATGGGTCGGGTGCTTCCTCGGCTGAAGGGACCGCGCCTGGACCCGCGCCGGCTGCCGGGCGACCGCCTCGAGCACCTGATCCAGCACCATCGCGACCTCGAGGTGGTGGAAGCGCTGCGCGCCGAGCGTCGGCGGTGCGAGGCGGCCGGAGGCGGTCATGCGGCCCGATGATCCCTCCTGGCCCCTGACCCGCGACGCGGATTTCCGCTTCTATGTCGGCGTCCACCATCCGCGGCTGGCCTGGCCGCTGACTTTGCGCGGCTTTCGGGTGTGCGTTTCGGCGAACGTGCTGCGAGACCGGGCGTGCGACGTGCCGTTTCTGGGTTGCGACGAACCCTGGATGCTGGATTCCGGGGCCTTCACCCAGGTGACGCTGCGCGGCGGCTTCGACCAGTCGCCGCAGGCCTACGCGGCGATGATTCGCCGGTATGCCCGAACCGGCCTGATCGCGGCGTCCACGCAGGACTACATGTGCGAGCGCCCCGCCTTGAAGGCGACCGGGCTGACGGTGGCGCAGCACCAGGCGCTCACCATCGACCGGTTCGATGCGATTCTCGACGCCGGCCCGGGCGTCGTCCACCTGCTGCCGGTGCCGCAAGGCCGATCCGTCGACGATTACCGCCGCCACCTCGAGGCTTACGGCGACCGCATCGGCCACGGCGCCTGGGTGGGTGTGGGCTCGCTCTGCAAGCGCCAGGGCGACCCTTCGGTGATCGCCGCCATCCTGGGCGGCATCCTCCTCGATCGGCCGGACCTGCGGCTGCACGGGTTCGGCTGCAAGCGGACCTCGCTGCTCGATCCTGACGTTCGGCGCCTGCTGGCGAGCGCCGACAGCATGGCCTGGTCCTATGCGGCCCGGTTCGAAGGCCGTGACCAGAACGCCTGGGACGAGGCCGGCCGGTTCGCGCTCAGCGTTGGGGGCTGCCCAGAGGCGGTCGAGCACCTGGCGGCGCTGGCCGACTGGCGCCGGGCCGTTCCGAGGATCGCTGAAGGGACGTCCATGCGGGTTGGGGTCGCCCTCTGGCTCCAGCGACCTCGCCACCATCCGTCGGTCCCCACAAGGGACGCTGGCGCTCAAAGCCCTTGTGGGGACCGCCGCCTGTCGGCGCGGGGCGGTCACGAGCCGACGGGCTCGAACCCCACCCCACAAAGGGACTTTCCCATGCAGCTTTACCCTTCTCCCCTCTCTTCCGATCGCCTGACGGCCTATGAGGCCCAGGCCCTTCAACTCGAGGACACCCGAACCCATCCGCCGGAGGCGGCGCTTCACCAGCTCGGCATGAGCCTCATGACGGAACTGCTCGACATCGTCGGCGAGTCCGCCCTGGAGGACTTCCATGTGATGATCGGCGAGGCCCTGATCGGCGCCTTCCACTCCGTGGCCCAGCGCATCGAGCGCGATGCGGACAAGGCCCGCGATCAGCTGGCTGGCCTGGTACGGGATTTCGACGGCTCGGAGGTGCTCGACACCGAGATCCAGGAGGTCACCCTAAAAGCTCGCACGGCCGATGTCGCCACCCTGGCGATGGAGATCGTCCGCGACGCGGCGTCGGCCACCTACACGACCACGACCGGCGAGGTGTGGAGCCCCTGGAAGGGGTCGGTGAAGGCCACCCGCACCACGGCGGCCCAGATCGAAGCCCGCGACGCCCTGCGGGCGGCCAAGGCCCGCAAGCACCAAGCGACCGATCCGGGCGCGACCGTAGTGGCGTTCCGCGCGGCCCCGCAGGCCGATACGGCCGAGGACGCCGGGCGCATCTTCGACGCGCTGAACTGGGCGCGCGAACAGTGGCCGGACATGGCGCTGGCGACCTCCGGCGCCAAGGGCGCCGAGAAGCTTGCCATCAAGTGGGCGCGCCAGAAGGGTGTCACCTTGGTCCTGGCCAAGGCCGACTTCGACCGGCATGGCCGGGCGGCCCCGTTCCGGGCCAACGACGAGATGCTGGCGCTCGATCCGGTCTGTGTCCTGACCCTGGCCAACTCGATCAACGGCGATCGGGCTGCGGGCCTGAAGCCCTTCGGACCTGCGTTGAATCTGGCGCAGAAGGCGGCTGAGCGAGGTCTGCGTCATCTTGCGGTCAAGGCGCGGGCCTGATCCCGCCGGTGCGGCGGCCGCAAGGTCGCCGCATCTTTCTTGTCGGCAAGCCGCGAGTGAGGACGTGGGCGGAGCCGGCAGGGCCTCGATGGCTGGCCAATGGTCCCCAGGTCTGGCCGGGCGGGCTTAGCGCGATCTCTGAAGGCGAACCTGGGCCGGGGCCGACCGGGCTCAAGGCGACCTCGCCAAAGGGCGAGGCGTCGGCGCCGGACCCTCCGGCCTTCCTTCGCTGCGCTCCCGTGCAGGCCGGTTTCCACCGCCGCCGACCCTGAGCCCCCCCGTCTCCCCGTCCCGGACGGTCGCATGATCGCGGGATGAGCCCGCCGGTCGAGCGATGGAGACGAAGATGGCGAGCATGGCGATGGCGAAGGCGGTTCTGGAACACGCCCACCAATTCTACGACGTGGACAACTGGTATGTGGTCGCCGAGTGCTGGGACGACTGGTCTGTGCTCGAGGAGCTGGACCAGCACGAAGAGAAGACCCAGGTTCCCTTCACCCTCGAGGTCGCGGCGATCGCCCATTTCGGGGCGCTGATCGGGGGCCGGCGAGCAGTCACCTGAGATCCGATCGGGCGGCCGCACTGGCGGCCGCCCTCTTCTTCTGGCGGAACACCCGTCGAACGGAATGCAAGTGGTTGTGGATGCAACCGTTGGGTACGCGATTTCTTGGGGTTGGTGATTCGTTCTTTCGCTGAGGTCGTCGCCTTGTCGGAAGATGCGAACAGGATGATTAACCATGTAGCGAAGACGAACGGCGAGTTCCGTTTCACATGTCGGCCAACATGCTCATAAGTCGCGCGATTTTCGACGACTAGGTTCCGCCCGAGGAGGCCGTTTTCGCCGCCCTCGCGCGCGCGGAAGACCGGGTGAGTCGACTGGACGAGCGCGTCCGCAGCTGCGGTTTCAGCGAGGGCTGGGCCACCCGAGCGGAAGTCCGAGCCGTGCTGGCGGCCATGGCGGCGGACGGCGCCCTCGTTCATCCCGAGGACCTGATCCTGCACGACCTTGGGACCGACGCCCGGCCGCCTGAGGCATCGGTCGCCAAGGCGCGCCAGCTGCTCCACGCGCGGCGCAAGGCGCATCGCGGCGGTCCGGAGCTCCTAAGCTGGGGCGGCGTCGCTTGGCTCGCAGGCTTCGTCCGCCAGGCGCCGCCGCCGGGCGCGCGACCGACGACGCGACTCGATGGGACTCGCACGGCGGCTCACGGCTACGCTGCCGTAGCGACCTACTTCGAGGTCTTGTCCAAGGGCGACTCAGATTCGCCGCGCGCCGGCGTCGAAGATTGCCTCGGCGTTCTTGACCTCGCCGGCGCACCGCCGCTGTTGCTGGCGGCGGCGCTGGCCGAGGCTTGGCGCCTGGTCGATCCCCTCCCCCGCCAACGACCGCTCGGCCTCCTCGCGGCCGGGCTTTGGTTGAAGGCGGCCGGCCGGTTCACCGCCGGGCTGTTTCCGCTGGAGGTCGCGCTCCGCCGTCGGCCGATGCCAGGCCGACTCGCCTGGGCGACGATCGACGAGCGGTTGGCGTTCTGGCTGGGCCAGTTCGGACTCGCGGCGGACCTCGAGCTTGAGGAACTGACGCGGCTGGGACACCAGAAGACGCGGATCGAACGCAAGGCCGCCGGCGGGCGCCGCAACAATCGCGGGCCCGATCTCGCGCGGCTGGCCGTCGAGACCCCGGTTCTGACGACAGAGGCGATCGCCCGCGCGCTGTCGATCACGCCGCAAGCCAGCTTGCAGCTTGTGCGGCGCATGGACGGCGTGCTCCATGAGGTCACCGGTCGCTCGCGCTATCGGGTCTGGCGCTTGTAGTCGCCAGTGATCGCCTCAGGGCCCTGTTGCGCCCGAACCTCCTGCGAGCTCATCCGAGAGCGGGATAGGTGCGGGATGGTGTCCCCAGGCGAGCGGGTGCGGGCCGAACGGTGACTGAGCAGGCGGGCGGCCGGGGCCACTCGGGAGAACAACGCGCCCCGAGTCTGGGGCGCGAGACGGATCTGTGTCTCGCCTTGGACGGAGGCTTGTCGATCTTGGCCGGCAAATGGTCGCCATGAGCGGGCGCGGGCTCAGGTCTGCCCGGTGCTTTTGGCCCTACCGGTAGCCGTGATTGGTAGGGCTGGTGCTGGCGGGAGCGTGGCATAGCTTCCCTCAGCCTCGAAGGTAGGACGCCGCTGGCTTGCGGGTTCTCCTCCGTTTCGGTCCTTTGCGCATCGAACTTGCTGTCTTCCGCAGGCGGGGAGCGCTGGGTCGGCGGACGGTCCTTTGCGATCCATCACGCAAATCTAGGCCGGGTCGCTCGGGGTTGAAGCCGACCTCGCTTTCGCGAGGCGGCCGGGCCGGACCCTCCGGTCTTCCTGCGTGCAGACCGGTTTCCAGCCCGTCCGGGCTTCATCCCCTCGCTTGGCCCCGTCCTTTCCGGTCGCGTGATCGCGGCAGGGACCGCGAGCCGCCCGGGCTCCTCCGGGCGGAAGACGGAGAAAGATGATGCTGAACCAAGTCCAACTGATCGGTTTCACGGGCGCTGAGCAGGAAGTCCGCACCACCCTAGGCGGCAAGAAGGTCGCCACGCTTCGGGTCTGCACCAGCCGCTACACCAAGAAGAACGGCGAGCGGAAGGACTACCCGACCTGGCACCAGGTGGAGATCTGGAACCCGGCGACGGTGAACTGGCTGGCCTCCAAGGGGCTGGCGAAGGGCGCCAAGGTGTACGTCCAGGGCGAGATCCGCCACGACCGCTTCAGCGACAAGGATGGCGTCGAGCGCTTCTTCTCTAAGGTGGTCATCGCCATGCCCGGCCACGAGCTGAAGTCGCTGGACCGGCCCGAGCACAACCCGACCGACGAGGACTGAATCCCTCCCCTCCCCGCCCGGTACTCCCGGGCGGGGCCGCAGGGAGCGTAGACCTGGAAAGGTTATTGCAGTTGTGCCGCAACCGGAACCCTTACCAATTCATTAATTCCATAAATCCAAAGCGTTAGAGACGTTAGATTCTAGGTTATAGAGTTAAGCGCCTCGTTCGTCTGCTAAGGGTCTGATATGGCGGGTGAAATCTATCCACAGCGTTCCCCATGTATCGGGCGCGCGTTCCTGATAGATCGACAGCTCTGTTCCTGAAGTGCCGTGCTTCGGTTCCTCAAGTGTCGTCAGCCGTTCCGGATGTGTCGAAACTCCGCCGAAGGCCTGACGTTCCGGGGGCGCCGCTCGCGGGTTTGAATCAAATCCCTTTGGGGCGCCGCGAAGAAGGTTCAATTCCACACGGGGATTTGAGGGTTGCAGAAGCCTGCGCCGCTGCGGAGCCGGGAGTCCCACGGCGCGCACGTCACATCGGGAACAGCGGTGCCCTAGTAGCTCTTGAGCTGGTGGCGGTTCTTTTCGTGGTAGCGCCGGACATAGCCGATAAAGGCGCTCTGATAGCGATCCGGCGTGCGTTGCTCGTCCGTGTGGATCCATGTCTTGAATTCCGCATGGAGGGAGTGAAAGTCCCATCCTCGGTAGTGTTCGCGCAGGTGTGCCAGGGTCTCATCAGTGAGGTATCCCGCGGGCTCCGCACCTGCGCGGGTGCGAATGCGGTCTGGCGTCGCTGGGAGGGCCACCGAGCGGTCGGGTGCGCAGCGCGGCTTGGCCGGCGCCGATCGCTCCGCCCGGCGGACGATATGCAGCAGCGGCTCGGACGACGTGGCGGCTTGGGCTAACGCGAGGTCGTAGCCGGGCAGCGCGTTCTCTCGCACGATGGCGGCGATCTCGAATTTGAAGCGTCGATATTGACCCTCAGCGCCGGATTTGTCGAACAAGGTCGGCAGGGCGATGGAGAAGCCGGCCTCCCCTGCCCCGCCAGCGTGCTTCCGGGCGACGCGATAGAGCCACCGCTCGCGGCCGCCGGTGATGTCGAAGTAGGCGCGGTCGATCGACAGTACGCCGCCTGCCATGAGGACGCCTTCGTAGAGCCAGTTGGAGAGGGCGAGTGAGACGCCGCGCGAGCGCTCGGTCCGTTCATCGACGATCTGGCTCCAGCTGTCGAGCCAGGAGAAGGTCGCCTCTCGCCGATGCTCGGCGCGGATGTTGGTCTTGATGGTGGTTGACTGGAGCCGGTCGAGGGCTGCGCCTAGCAAAGCATAAGACCGCCCGCTGACCGGCCGGCCGATGCTCCGCAGGATGTCATAGGGCATAACCCGCAGCACACGAGGAATTTCGTTCGCGCGGCGCTCCTTCATATCGTTGAGGACGCTAGCGCAATAGATCAGCACGTCAGCATCCCAGATGGTGGCCATCCCGTAGTTCGGATTGGCGGAGACGTGGACCCACGTCTTCCCATCCGGTGACGTGTAGTCGATGGGCTTGAGGCGCTTGGATTTGGAGAGGCTAAAAAAAGGCCGTTCCATCATTTCGCGCTGATCGCGGAGATCGAGGTCGGCCAGGTACGGCAGGAACAGGTCGATCTGATTGTTGTCCTGGTCGCGCCGTTCCGTCATCTCGCTTCCAACCTTGGACGGGCTGGTGACTAGGACCGTCCACCCCTTCCGTGTTTCCCCAGGGAAACACCTCGCCCTTCGGCGCACAGACCCTGAAGTGTTTCCCCGGGGAAACGCCTAGGGCGCGACGCCCTTCCCCTTTGCCTTCAGTGCGGCCAGCGCGTCGGCAACCATAGCCACGATCTCGGCGTCGCTCGCTCCGGACCCCGCGTAAATACGCACAGTCGCGCCGTTCCGATTCGCCGAAAGAACCGATACCGCTAGCCGACCATGCGCTGAGTCGGCGCGAAACAGCGACTCTCCCTCCGAAGCCGGTTCCTGCAGGGCGGCGTAGAGGCGCCGCGTGACTTCGCCAGAGGGAAGCCCGGCCTCTCCCCGTTTGCGCCGCTCGGCTTGTTCCGCTCGGATCGCGGCGGCTTCCGCCTTGGCTCTCCTGACAGACTTTGGATCGTCCTTTGTCGGAGCGTTCAATCTCTGAGCCAGCGCGTAACACACCTTGAGCTGGATATCGGCCGGGCTGGCAAAAGCCTCGACAGCCCAATCCGGGAGAGCTGCGACCGTCAGCATCTTCGAGAGCCAGCCCTTGGAGAGGTTCAGGCGCTCCGCCATTTGATTCTGTCGGTCGTTGTAGTAGGTCTTCAACGCCTCCCGATAGTTTCGCGCGCGCTCGAAATCGGAGACATCGCGTCGCGCACGATTTTCCAAGTCAGCAAGGCGGAAAGCGCTTTCGTCATCCAGGCTCTGCACTTGGGCGAGCAGCATCGTGTCAGGATAGTTGTTCGCGCGAAGCCAGCTGATGCTCCAGTGGCGACGCGTGCCGGCGATCAGTTCGTATTCGTGGGTGGGGTCGTCGGAAAGGCGGCGCACGACCACAGGCACCTTTTGCCCGCCTTCGGCCAGGATCGAGTCGATGAGATCGCGACAGCTCTCTTCAGTCAGACTAGCCTGATGCCGTGCGTTGCCTGGCCAGATCCGCACACGGGCCGGATCGAGCAGCAGCTGCGTAACCTGTTTGACCTCGCCGGCGGCGATGCGAGCTAGCGCGGATTCCCGCGCGAGCAAGGTCGTGGCCGCTATGCGTTGCGGCGGCTGAGGCGGCGAATCGGAAGAGGGGAGGGGGGGCGCCTCCGCAGCAGGTGCGTCAGACACCGGGTCGCTCAGTAAGGAGGTCAGGTATTCAGCTTGACGTTTGGACATTGGGGGCCCCTAAACCGCGAGCTGAAGGGCGACCGAGTGCGGGGCTTCCCCTCGACCCCAACGCCTACGGACGAGCTGCTCGATCTGCGAAAGCGCCTCGTCAAGGTTGGACCGACAGCGTTTGTGAGTCTTGGGCGTGCCAATGGGCTTGTCGAGTTCATAGACGCTCATCATCCGCAGAGCGGCATGGCTGATCTCGGCTGACTCCAAGATGGCGACCGGTAGCAAGGAGGCGCCAAAGGCCTGCTCCATGACCCGCTGCACCATGTCATGACTGGGATCGTTGGCGTCGAACTTGGAGCAAATGAGCCGACAGAAGTCGTATTCGACGGCAATGCCGGCGGCCGTCAGTTGCGCAATGACCTGGTCCATCATGGACAGGAATTGCACCGTTGAGCAGAAATCTGGCGTGGTCGCGGCTAACGGCACGAGTAACGCGTTCGCGGCCTGCATGACGGCGAGGGAGATTGTGCCGAGGGCCGGCGGCGGATCCAGCAGCACCACATCGTAGTCCAGCGCTAGCTGGAAAAGGCCCTCGCGCAGCTTCCGAAAGCGCGAGGCCAATCCGCCCCCGCCGGCGCTGCCCGCCGCCGCGAGTTCATACTCGACATCGAACATCTGCAGATTGGACGGGATCAAGTCGACGTTCGGCCATGCCGTCTTCTTGACCGCATAGCGAAGGTCGTCCTGGGTGGGTTCAATCGACAGATAGGGGTAAAGCGTCTCCTCCCGCCGAATCGCGAAGTGTGGATTGAAGCCGAAGAGCGTGGTAGTGGTGGCTTGGCTGTCGCAATCGACGACCAGCACCCGGTAGCCGCCAATAGCGAGGTAATGCGCCAGGTGGGTGGTGACCGTCGACTTCCCGACTCCTCCTTTGAAGTTCTGGACCGTAATGATTGCCGGCGGGTCACCCGAGGCACGGCGCGGCGAGGCGCCCAGCACTTCACGCATATTGAGCAGCGCCGGAATGCTGTAGCCCAGCCGTCGTCCGGCGTCGCTTTCGGGCGGCGATGGCAAGCGGCCGTCCTGTTCGGCCATCCGGATGCGATTGGTGGAGCACCCCAGCAGCTCAGCGGCTTCGGCGATTCCGATCCGAACGTTCAACTCCTTGATGTTCCCCGGCAGGAACGCCGTGCGGCGTAAGCGCTCGACCATCTGTTCGCCGGATTGGGCCAATTGGCCAATCCGCTCTGCGTCGCCCAAGGTTGCATTCATTGTCGCCGCTCCCCGCGAGAAAACATGTCAACAGCCTTGGGTGAATCGGCCTGAATGAAAAGCGCCGCCCGAACCCATCGCGACGTTCAATCACGCTAAGTCGGTTAACAAATCCCTAACCACATGCCTCTGCCGCAGTCGCCGTCGGGTGAGCCAGGTCAAAGCGCAACGAGCTCGGCGGCGAGGCCGCCGAGGCCGATCGCCTCAAGTTCGGGACTGAGCGGGTAGCGGTCCTGGCCGGCGTTGACCAAGAAGCGACGGTTTGGCTGAAGGTCTTCGCAGGCGATGTGGAATCCACGCTCAGGCCGTCCGGTCGCGCCGCGCTTGATCTCGATCGCCCACAATCCCGCTTTTGGGAGCTCGAGCACGAGGTCGATCTCGGCGCCGGCCGCCGTCCTGTAGAAGCTCACCCGCGTGCCCTGCGGCGCGGCCGCGATGAGATTCTCGATGACGAAGCCTTCCCAGCTCGCGCCGACAACGGGGTGCCCCGACAAACCATTATAGTCACCAATCCCCAGGAGCGCATGTACGAGGCCGCTGTCGCGGACGAACACCTTGGGCGACTTGACGAGGCGTTTGCCAAGATTGCCATGGAACGGCTGTAGGCGGCGCACCAGGAGGAGATCGGCTAGCAAGTCGATGTAGCGGGTCACGGTAGGGGCGCTGACCTGGAGCGAGGCAGCGAGGCGCGCGGCGTTCAAGAGCGTGCCTTGGCTGTGGGCCAGCATGGTCCAGAGTCGATCCAGCGTTTCGGCTGGGATGCGCGGACCGAACTGAGGCACGTCACGCTCAAGATAGGTGCGGATGAAGGCCTTGCGCCAGGCGAGGCTTTCGGCGTCATCTTGAGCGAGGTAGCTGTCGGGGAAACCGCCGCGAACCCACAGCCGATCCAGGTCGTGGCGGTCCTTGACGACTTCCAGGACGTCAAACGGGCCCATGTCCACATAGGCGATCCGGCCGGCCAGCGTCTCGCCGGATTGCCGCAACAAGTCGATGGAGGCGGACCCGAGAATCAGGAAGCGCCCGGTGCGGCGCCCTTGCCGACGTCCCTGGTCGATCACGCCGCGCAGCTCTTGGAAAAGCTCTGGCACGCGATGGATCTCATCCAGGATCACGAGGCGGTCGGCGTAGGCGCTGAGGAAGAGGGCAGGGGACGTCAGCTTGTCACGATCTTCGCGCGACTCGAGGTCGAGATAGAGGGACGGTGCCGAGTCCGCGATCGCCAACGCCAGGGTGGTCTTACCTACCTGTCGCGGTCCGATGAGGGCGACCGCAGCCTGGTGCGCGAGGGCTTGCTTCACTTTTCCAAGAGTGCGACGAGGAATCATTCTCGCAAAATGAACACCAAATGTTAGTTTTGCAAGCATCGAATGGGCACCGGATCTTGCGATCGTTACGTCTTGGGCAGCATAGGACGCCCACTTGCGGCTCCCCGAAGCGATAGTTTATATATGGCTTTCTACAATTGTATTGCGCGCCATGCCCCGGAACCTGTCCGCCCCATTCTTTAGCGCCACCCCGGTTTTCCGCCGGCAAGACTACGCGCGCGCGGTCGGCCGTCGAACCGAGGACAAGACCGTCACCGCCATGCTGGCCCAGCACGTGCGCGCCGGCAACATCAAGCGCCTGGCCCGAGGTCTTTACGCATCTGTCCCGAAGCACGCGGACCCGAAGACCTGGTGGGTCGACCGGCTCCTGGTCGCCTCGCGCCTGCGGCCCGACGGCGTGATCGGCTACCATTCGGCCCTTGAGGCGCACGGCTACGCCCATACGGCGGAGTTCGACGTGCAGGTGATCTCCTCGGGCGAGCCGGGCGCCTTCGCGACCGCCGACTTCACCTGCCGGTTTGTACGGCCCGCGGCGCCGCTTGGCCCTGACAGTCTCACAACGGTCGACCGCGTCGGCCAGCACGTCCCCGTCACCACCTTGGAGCGGACGGTCGCCGACCTGTTCGACCGGCCCGACCTGGCCGGCGGGGCCGAGGAACTGATCAACAGCCTTGACCTCGTGGTCCGCCTGGACGCCGAGGCGCTGGCCCGTCACCTGGCCGCGAACGGCAACGCCACGGCGGCCGGCGCGGCCGGCTGGTGGCTCGAACGTCGCCGCGAGGCGCTGCGTGTGCCGGAGGGCGCGCTTGAGGCCATCCACGCGCTGGCGCCGCGCCAGACGCGCTACGCGCTGGGCGCAACGGCGGGGGAGGGGCGTGCGGCCGCGGGCTGGAATGTCGTTCTGCCCGCCGTCGTCGCTAACGCCGGCTTCGAGGGCGCCTGATGGCGGCGCCATCGGCCGAAACCCTCCAGCGGCTCGCCGGCGAAACCGGCCTCCCGGCGCCGACGCTGGAGAAGGTTCTCCGCCTGCTGGACCTGCTCCAGGCGATCGCCGCCGACCCCGTGTTGAGTTCGCGCGTGGCGCTGAAGGGCGGGACGGCGCTGAACGTCTTCCAGCTGACCCTCGACCGGCTCTCGGTCGACATCGACCTGAACTATGTCGGCGCCCTGGCGCGCGCGGAGATGGAGGCCGACCGACCGGCCGTCGAGGCCGCCTTGTCGGCCATTCTCGCGGCCGGCGGCTACCAGGTGCGCCGGCTACCGGAAGAGCACGCCGGCGGCAAGTGGGTCGCGCGCTTTACGTCGGCCCTGGGCGGTGGCGCGACCCTTGAGGTCGACCTCAACTTCATGGCGCGCGGACCCCTGTTCGGTGTCGTGGCCGCCGATTCGCGCCCGCTCGGCGGGATCGTCGCCACCGGCGTGCCGGTGTTGGATGTGCACGAAGTCATCGCCGGCAAGCTGGTCGCGCTCCTGAACCGCCGCGCAGCCCGCGACCTGTTCGATGCACGGCGCATACTGGCCACCTCCGGCCTGGACTGGGGTCTGATCCGCGTGGGGGTGCTGGCCTGGGGCGCAGCGGGCCGGCGCGACTGGCGCACCGCCGGCCTCGCCGATATTGGCGGCGATCCGCGGGACTTGAAGCAGAAGCTCGCTATCTGTCTGCCCAGCGGCTACTTCGATGCTGCCGGCGGCGCCGAAGCGTGGATTGGCGAGGCTATTGCGGAGTGTCGCCAAGGGTTGGCGTCGCTCTTCGAACGAACCGCTGGCGAGGCCGCCTTCCTCGACCGGCTGCTCGACGTCGGCGACATCGATCCATCTGGGCTGGATGTCTCCGAGGCGGTGAAGAGGCACATCGCCGCCATGCCCATGTTGGCCTGGAAAGCGCAGAATATCCGGGCTCACAAGGCCAAGACGGCCGGCTGAACACGCTTTAATGCCCCTGCGAGGGCAGCGCCGGCGCATCTGAACCGGACCGTCTTCAGCCCGCGGGGTCGCATGTTAACGAGGACCATTAAACTCCATAAAGAACCCGGTAAATTCCTCAGCGAAGGCGCTATGCGCTGGGCGCGAGGGCAGGGGAGGGGCGCGCAGCCGCCGGGGTGGAACGTGGTGTTGCCGGCGGTCGCCGCCGACGCTGGTTTCGAGGGCACGTGAGCCGGGTCATCGTCGCTCGACGCAGCACGTGTTCGACCGCCCGGCACTATTCGGCCGCCGGCCAGACGTAGCGACTGAAGACGACTTCATCGCCGTCCAGCGTCACCTCCAGGACTTCATTGATGAGGCCGTCTTCGCCGCCGATCTCGCCGAGCACGGCGGCAAACAGCGCGCGCTGTCGGCCTGGCGGCGCCTGCGGCACGAGGATCACCAGGCCGGCATGAACCGGCTGCGCCCGATAGAGACGCCGGAAATCCGCAGCGTTGTTGGTCACGAACACAAAGTCGCCCTCGACGATCCGGGGGATCAGATCGTGGTCTTTCGTTGAGCCAGGCCCAGGAAGTTGACGTGATGGGCCTCGTGGCCCGCGCCATGCGCGACGGCCGCCAGCGATGGATGCAGGCATTCGTCGATCAGGAACCTCACGTTCGCCCAGGCTCGCGCGCCTCGGCGTCTCCGAACGGGTCAGCCGGCAAGCGCCGACGGCTCGTCGACTTCAAGGTGAAGCCGAAGTCCGACAGCCGTTTGGGCCGGCCTCGCCGGGGATGGGCGGCGGCCCAGAGCTTGGCGAGTTCGAGCTTGCGCCGATCGAGCTTCGGGTACCCTGAGAGGATTTCATCGACGTCGGCGCCAGCGTCCAGCATGGCCGCGATCGCGTAGGCGGGGATGCGGGTCCCCCTGAACACGGGCTCGCCCCCGAGGGTTTCCTTGTCAACGTGAATCAGCCGCTCGGCCTCGTCGAGGTCGCGCACGCGGGCGGAGACCTCGCGCCGGGCTGCGCCGACGTCGACGAAGAGAAGATCGTCGGCTTTAAGGAGTTTCGCGTCCGGCCTGGCCGCGACCTCGCGAAACAGGCCTTGGCGACGTTCTAGGGGCAGCCGGCCAGCCAGGCCGTACTCGAGTCGCAGGCAGAGAAGGTGGTTGCGGGTAAGGTAGCGTCGGACGGCGCGCTTGCCTGCCGTCGGGGGCTTCGTGACCTCGACGATGCGCTTGTCGATGACGTTGTTGACCGCCTTCAGCGCCAGACCGCTGACGGCGGCCGCCTCAGCGGGCGTATAGAGGCGCGCGGGCTCTGGCATAATCTTTCTCCACAGGGTGAATAATAATCACTCGGACACGACTTGCCAACCGTCCCGCTCTTACGGCTGCTCGGCGCCAGACAGCCCACAAAAGCCGGGCATGAGCCCCAAAGGCGCCCAACGCCCCGACGAGCCTTCGGCTCGATCAGACGCGGCGGGGGACTTTCGGAGTGCAGCTCAAACGTCGGCGAGGCATCGGTCTCGCCATCCTCGGTCTCGCGGTCGCGCCGCCAGCGCTTGCCGCCGTCCTTGTAGCGACACCGCAGCCGGCCGTCCTCTGGAACCAGACCGACAGCGAGCCGAGGGGCCTCTATGTGCGCGTTCCGGCCCAGCCGCAGGTGGGGCGGATCATTGCGTTTCACGCGCCGGCGGCCGCCTTTCCCTATGCCGACGGACGGATGGCCTATCTGCACGAGGTGCCGATCCTGAAGCAGGTTGCGGCGGGGCCTGGCGACGCTGTCTGCACGCGCGGGAATGTCCTGATCATCAACGGATGGCGGCGTGCGCCGGTGCTGGCGCAAGACCCGCGCGGGCGGCCGCTGCCGCACTGGGACGGCTGTCGCGCGCTCGGGCCTGGTGAGTTCTTCGTCTTCTCCGATCGCATCCCGAACAGCTTCGACAGCCGCTACTACGGCCCCGTCGCCAGCGCTCAGATCCTTGGCGTGTTCGCGCTCCTCAGCGCGCCACAGCCCCCTCGTGGAGCTACCTGATGGACCCGGCCGCACTCGCCGGACTATGCGCACTGCTGGCCCACGGCGGGGCCGTCTCCGGCGCCCTCCCGGCCGGCGTCAGCTGCCCCGTCGAAGCTGCGACGCCAGCCCACGCCGGCCCGCCTTCGTCGGCGCCGGCAAGGGCTCCGATCGGCGTCGACGTTTCCTCTTCAGAGGCGCGCGAGGCCATCGCAAGGGTCGCGTATGCGGAGGCCGGGAACCAAGGCGACAGCGGCCTGGCCGCCGTCGTCTATACGATCCTGAACCGCCTCGCGGATGGTCGTTGGGGGTCCAGCGTCGACGCCGTCCTGAACGCCCCGCATCAGTTCGAGCCGGTGATGCGGGCGGGGGGCAGTTGGCGCAATCTTCGTCCGATTACAGACGCGCAGCAGGCTCGGATCGACACCATCCTGAACCTTGCGCTGGACGGCCGCCTGCCTGACCTGACCAACGGCGCCCGCTACTTCCAGAACCCGCAGATCGTCGCCCAGCGCGCCCGCGCCGGCGACGTCTCGGCGCGGCTGGTGAACTTCGGCGGGGCGGCGCCGTCCGCGGTCATCGGGGCGCACAGCTTCTACCAGGAGGCCGGTAGGGCAGGGGACCGGAGCGGCATTCGGCCGGGGCGCACGGCGGCAGCGCATGGGCCGTCAGATGTGATTCTGAGCCGCGCCGGCGGGGCGATCTTCGTCGGCGACAACCTGGCCTATTCCGACGCGGGGAACGGCGGAGCGGCCGCCGCGACGGATCCGATGGCGCGGCCGGCCGACAGCGTGGCGGAAGGCGACCCAGAGCGCGCGATCTTCGTCAGCTCCGACCGCCGCGCCGGCGGCGATCCGCGCTAGCCCGCCCTTCGCCAGGATGCATCCAGGTCCGCATAATCGGGGTCGATCTCGCTGGGTACGAGGTCCTCGCCATGGGCGTCGGCCAGGGCGGACTCGGCCATGGCGTCGAAGTCCGGCAGCGACTCGCCGGTCGCCGCGAGCGCCTCTTCCGGGCCTTCGTCGAGGGCGCCGCCGGGACGCAGGGGCAGGGGCGCGTCGCCGAGAAGTTCGCGCACGGTCAGGCGGTCGCGAACGTGGTCGACACGGCGGTCGATGATGTCGACCAGCCGCTCCAGCAGCTCCGACCGGCCCTCGATCATCATCTCGTCCGCGGCCTCGGCGAGGAGCGCGCCGCCGATGATGATCTTGCCGCGGGTCTCGCGTTTGCGCTGGCCGATGGACCAGAGCGCCTCGAGCCGCTCGACCCGCGCCTTGAGGACGTGGAAGCGCTGCTCGTCGTCGATCTCGTCGAGCGGGATGGTGTGGCGTCGGTTGTGGACGCCCACCCGGCCAACGTCCCTCATCGCCGCTTCCAGTTCGTCCAGGCGGGCTCTGAGGGCCGCCTCCTCGCACTGGCGGGTGGTGAGCTGCCGAGCCTGTGCGCGGGCCTCCCAGAGCTCGCGGCGGCGCTGCTTCTGGGCTTCCGAGCGCGGGCGGTACTTCGAGGGCCTGCTGTTGCGACGGCGTTTGTCGACCATGGAGGTTACGCGGTCTCTTTCTGGCAAAAAAGAACGTGATGTGCGCTTGCTGACAGAATCGGCCAACTTGGGCGTTCGTAGGGCAACCAGGTCGTTTGTGGACAATGGCGCAGTTACGGGTCGGTTGGGCTACGCCCACCGACCCTGCGGCCGGGCTCCGCCCGGCGAGGTCAGCCCCCTTATCGGCCTGCGGCGGCCGGGGGTCTGAGCCAAGGGCCAGGGCCCTTAGCGATCCGACCGCATTGCGGTCAGTTAAGTGAGAGTGGCGTGGCCCAGTATCGATTGGCGGTTCAGACCATCCAGCGTTCCCAGGGCCGATCGGCGGTTGCCGCCGCGGTCTACCGTTCGGGCGAGCGGCTCGTCGACGAGCGCCTGGCTATGGAGTTCGATTTCGGGGCCAAGGAGGACATCGAATACACGGCCATCATGGCCCCGGCCGGGGCGCCGATGGCGCTGCAGAAGCGCCAGGCGCTGTGGAATGCCGCGGAGAAGGCCGAGGGGCGCAAGGACGCCGTTCCGGCCCGCGAAGTGCTCCTGTCGCTGCCGCATGAGCTGGACCTGACCCAGCGCAAGGCGCTCGTCCGGGACTTCGTCGCCCAGCACATCACAGCGCGCGGCATGGTCGCCGACATCGCGCTGCATCGGCCGGGAAAGCAGGGCGATGAGCGGAATTTCCACGCCCACATCCTGGTGACCACGAGGGCGATCGGGCCGGCGGGTTTCGGGCGCAAGCCGGCCGAGTGGTGGAGCCGTGCGATGGTCCGCCAATGGCGGGCGGGGTGGGCGGAGATTCAGAACCAGCATCTGCGCCGGCATCTGGGTCCCGATGCGCCGCAGGTCTCCCATCGGAGCCTCGCCGAGCAGGGTGTTGATCGTACGCCGACGGTCCACATGGGGCCGAGCGCGACGGCGCTGGAACGCAAGAATATCGCGTCGGAGCTGGGCGAGCAGAACCGGGATGTGCGGGCGCGGAACGCCAAGGCGCGGGAGATACGGCTGGACTATCAGGCGACCGCGGACCGCCTGGCCGAGGCTGCGCCGGTCATCGCCGTGCCGCTGCCGAAGCTGGTGACGGAGACCGAGAAGGTGCTCCGCCGGATGACGAC
>JAFBAO010000107.1 GCA_019247715.1 Caulobacteraceae bacterium | reverse complement strand
TGTTCCGATTGTTATACCGGAATTGGAACTCGGCGATGTACAGCGGGAGGTACTTCGCGGAGACCTTGTGTAAGGTTCCGACCACGCCGCGCTTCACCAGCGACCAGAAGCCTTCGATGGTCTGAGTGTGGACGGCGCCAACGACGTACTGGTTGCTGGCGTGATCGACGGAGCGGTGGAAGTAGCCGCGACGGGTGAGATCGAAGTAGCCGGGCCACTGGTCGGTGCAGATCAGCGACACGCGGTCGGAGACCGCTTCCTTGATGAAGGCTTCCAGAGCCGGCTTGGAGGCCGATTGGATGACGCGGGCGACGACGCTGCCGCCGCGCTCGATAGCGCCGGCCACAATGGTCTTGTTCGAGTTGCGACCGGCCTTGCGTTCCTTCTGAAGCCGGCGCCGCTCGGAGACGTGCTTGTTGCCGATCTTGCCACCCACCAGCGTCTCGTCCACCTCGACGATCCCCATGAGGCGGCGGAAGTCCTCGTCGGCGAGGCCAGCTCGGACGCGGTGGCACATGTACCAGGCCGTCCGATAGCTTCCGAAGCCCATCACGCGCTGCACCTGAAGGGCGCTGACGCCTTTCTTGCTGGTCAGCATCATGTGGATCACGCGAAACCATTCGCGCAGCGGCTTGTTGGTGTTCTCGAAAATAGTTCCCGCGATGACAGAGAAACGGTAGCCGGTCGGCGTGCAGTTGTAGCACTGCCACTTAAACGGCATTGTCGCCATTGGCTTGACGCGTTCGGAAATACCGCAGCGTGGGCAGATGATTTCATCGCCCGGCCAGCGATGCCTCACCAAATAAGCTTGGCAGGCCTCTTCGTGCGGGAAGGCCTTCTCAAACTCTGGGATCGTCATTTGATGGATGCGTGCCATGGCTGAGGTTCTAACCCCAGGCAGCGGACTAGTCAAGTCCGGCATAATCGCCCCGGCGGCCTTGTGTTCTATGTTTGTTCCAGCGTGGCCGTTGAGGCCCCGCGGATGCACTGGGGAATGGACTGGGGAAGACGAAGATGAAGGTCATCATGTTGGGCGCGGCGGCCGCGCTCGCTCTCGCCTTGGGGGCCTGCGACGCCGGCGGCCGGGCGACCGCCAAGGCGCCGCCGCCGTCGCTCGCCGCCGCCGCGCCGGCGGCCGATCCGCGCGACGCGCCGGTCGCGCTGGTGGACGGCAAGCCCATGTGGGCCGCCAACCGCAAGCACACCGCCGAGGAGAACGCGGCCTACCAATACGCCAAGAACGGCAAGGACTTCGGCGCCAAGAGCCAGGCCGACTACGTGGCCAGGGCGCACGCCTTCACCGCCGCGCCGCCCGCCAGCGTCCAGCGCCTCGAACGGGCGAACGGCGACGCCCTGCTCTACGACCCCAAGACCAACACCTTCGCCGTGGTCACCAGGGCCGGCGCGCCGCGGACCATGTTCAAGCCCAGGAGCGGGGCGGCCTATTGGCGTCAGCAGCAGGACCGCGAGGCCGCCCGCGAGAGCGGCGACGACGCCTCTCAGGGCTGAGGCCGCCTCATCGGAAGCCGGCGAGCCGCAGGAGGACGACCAGCTCGAAGGCGAGGGCGCTCAGGACCGCGCCGAAGGCGATCCAGACGAGCGGATGGGTGCGCTCGGGCGCCGTCGCGCTCGCCGGCGGCTCGGGGGCGCCCGGCTCGGCAGGGGCCGGCGTCTCGGTCGTCGCAGGCCCGCCGGCCGCCGCGGCCAGCCGCGCAAGAGCCCCCACCGTGGTGCGCAGCTCGCGCGCCAGGTCGCGGGCCGCCGACACTGGCGACAGCTCGCGGGTGATCCACCGACGGACCACCGGCTCGGCCGCGGCCCAGATGTCGTGCTCGGGATCGATACGCCGGGCGACGCCCTCGACGGTGACCATGGTCTTCTGCAGCAGCACCAGCTCGGGCCGCAGGCGCATGTCGAAGAGGGCGGTGATCTCGAAGAGCTGGGCGAGCAGCCGGCCCATGGAGACCTCGCTCGCCCGGTGACCAAACACCGGCTCGCCCACCGCCCGGAGCGCCTGGGCGAAGGCGGCCGGGTCATGCCCGGCCGGAACGTAGCCGGCCTCGAAGTGGCTTTGCGAGACCCGTCCATAGTCGCGGCGCAGGAAGCCCCAGAGGATCTCGGCCAGGTAGCGGCGCTCGGCGACGCCCAGCCGGCCCACGATTCCGAAATCCACCGCCGTCAGGCGCGAGGGCGCGGCGACGAAGAGGTTTCCCTCGTGCAGGTCGGCGTGGAAGACCCCGTGGTCCAGCGCCTGGGCGAGGAAGGCGCGGGTCAGCTTGTCGGCCAGGGCGGGCCGATCGATGTCGGGAGCGGCGAGGCTCTGCGGATCCGAGAGCGGCGCGCCGGGGGCCCACTCGAGGGTCAGGACGCGCCGGGCCACCCCTTCCCAGACCACCGCCGGCGCCCGCATGAAGCCGTCGCGGGCCATCACGCCGCGCAGCTCGTCGGCGCCCGCCGCCTCGAACCTCAAGTCCAGCTCCAGCTCGAGGGCCCGCACCACGGTCTCGGCGAAGGCGAGCGGCTCGAGCCGGCGCGTCGTCGGCGCCCACCGAACCATCAGCCGGGCCCCGGCGCGGAGCACCGCCACGTCCGCGCCCACCCGCCGCTCGATCCCAGGTCGCAGCACCTTCACCGCCACCTCGCGTCCGTCGCGCAGCCGGGCCCGGTGGGCCTGGGCGAGGGAGGCGGCCGCCACCGGGGCGCCGAACTCGGCGTAGAGGCCCTCCAGCGGGCGGCCGAGGGCGGCGGCGACCTCGGCCTCGGCCACCTCGGTGGCGAAGGGGGCCAGCCGATCCTTCAGCCGCGAGAGGTCCTCGGCGAAGGCGGCGCCGAAGATGTCGGCGCGCGTGGACAGGAACTGCCCGAGCTTGATCGCCACCGGCCCCAGGCGCTCCAGCGCGCGCGCGAGCCGCTCGCCCGCGCGGCCCCGGCGCGCTTCGGGCCCCGCGAAAAGGCGCAGGAACCGGGCCAGGGCCAGCCAGCCGGGCGGCAGGACCGGGTCGAGCTCGCGCGGCATGAGGGCGTCGGCGCGGACCAGGACGAAGGCGGCTCCGACGAGCCGCAGGTGCGCCCCGCCGACCCCCATCCGTCAGATCGCCCAGCCCTGGTGGAGCGCGACCGCGCCGGCGGCGAAGTTGGTCACCGAGACGCGCGAAAATCCGGCCTCGCCCATCATCGCCGCCAGGCGCTGCTGGTCGGGAAAGCGCCGGATGCTTTCGACTAGATAGCGATAGGCCTCCGCGTCGCCGGCCACCCGCGCCCCCAGCCTCGGGATCAGCCGGAACGAATAGGCGTCGTAAAGCCTTCGAAGCATCGCCGCCTCCACCCGCGAGAACTCGAGGCACAGGAACCGGCCGCCGGGCCGCAGCACGCGGCGCGCTTCGTCGAGGGCGGCGGCGATGTCGGCGACATTCCTGAGGCCGAAGCCGATGAGGTAGGCGTCGGCGCCGGCGCTCGGCAGCGGCAATCTCTGGGCGTCTCCCACCGCCCAGCTGATTTCGGGCGCGGCGCCGCGCCGCCGGCCGGCTTCAATCATCTCGGCGTTGTAGTCGATCACCACGATCCGGGCGGGGTCGCCGCCCCGGCGTCGGGTGGCGGCGTTGGCGAGATGCGCCAGGCGGCGGGCAAGGTCGCCGGTGCCGCCGGCGCAGTCGACGATCGTCTCGCCCGGCTGGGGGTTCAGCCTGGCGGCCGCCGCATCCTTCCACAGGCGGTGTGCGCCGAGGCTCATCAGGTCGTTCATCAGGTCGTAGCGTCGGGCCACCCGATCGAAGACCTCGCGCACGAGGCGCGGCTTTTCCGCCGGATCAACGTCGCGAAAGCCGAAGGGAGCGCTCATCCCGGTCGTCTTAGGCCAAAGACGGCCGCGGTTCGAACCCAAAAGCGGCGCCGGCGCGGCGGCCCGGCCGCGGGGCGGCGCAAAACCGGCTCCCAATCTCGCCGGCGCCGGTCTAGCAAGGGGCCATGCCCGAACTGCCTGAGGTGGAGACGGTCCGACGGGGGCTGGAGCCGGTCCTGGCGGGCGCCCGACTGGCGAGGGTGGAGGCGCGCCGGCCGGACCTGCGGTTCCCGCTTCCGGAAGGCTTCGTCCAGCGGCTGGCGGGCGCGCGGATCGAGCGATTGACGCGCCGCGCCAAATACCTTCTCGCGCCCTTGGACCGCGATCTCACCCTGGTCATGCACCTTGGGATGACCGGGAGGTTCGAGATCGCCGGCGCCGTTTCGGAGCGTCCCGGCCGGTTCGCTCTCGCCGCGCCGCCCGACCCCCGCCACGCGCACATCGTCTTCGAGACCGAGGCGGGGGCGCGGGTGACCTACTTCGACGCCCGCCGCTTCGGCTACATGGACCTGCTGGTTAGCGGGGCGCTGGAGCAGCATCCCTGGTTCCGAGGGCTGGGGCCGGAGCCGCTCGGCCCGGCGTTCGACGCCGACCACCTGCAGCGCGCCTTCGCCGGCCGCCGCCAGCCGGTCAAGAGCGCCCTGCTGGACCAGCGGATCGTCGCCGGTCTCGGCAACATCTATGTCTGCGAAGCGCTCCACCGGGCCGAGATCGCTCCCGGGCGGCCGGCGGGCGCCATCGGGCGCCGCCGCCTCGAGGCGCTGGCGGTGAGCGTGCGCGAGGTGCTGGAAGAGGCGATCGAGGCGGGGGGGTCGACCTTGCGCGATTACGCCGGCGCCGACGGGGCGCTCGGCTATTTCCAGCACCGCTTCCTGGTCTACGGGCGGGACGGGGAGGCCTGCGCGCGCCCCCGCTGCAGGGGCCGGATAACGCGCATCGTCCAGGCTGGCCGCTCGACCTTCGCCTGCCCCAGATGCCAGAAATGACCGACGCCTCGCCTCGCGCGCCTTTCGGCCGGCTTGCGGCGCGCCTGCTTCTCGCCCTGGCGCTGGCGCTCGCCTTGGCCTCGCCGGCGCTCGCCCAGCCGCCCGTGTGGCGGATCCGGGCCGGCGCAGCGACGGTCGTGCTGTTCGGGTCGTTCCACCTGCTTCCGTCCGGGCTCGATTGGCGTCCGCCCGCCCTCGACGAGGCGCTCGGCAAGGCGCGGACGCTGTGGTTCGAGCTGCCGCTCACCGCCGCCAGCGACAACGCCGCAGCGGCGGCCTACGAAAAACATGGCCGGCTTCCCCAGGGGGCCGCGCTCACCGCCATGATGTCCCAAGCCGAAGCCGACAAGCTTCGCCGGGTGGCGGCGAAGCTGAACTGCTCCATGGAGGCACTCGAGACGATGCGGCCCTGGCGCGCTGACGCGACGATCTCCATCGCCGCCGACGTCCAGAGCGGCGCCGACGCCTTCCATGGCGTCGAAGATCAGATCCAGGCCCTCGCGCCGCCGACGGTCCCGCGCCGCGCCTTCGAGACCGCCGAGCAGCAGGTCGCCTTCCTCTCAGGCGCGCCCCTCGGCGATCAGATCGCCGCCCTGGAGTGGACCTTAGGGCAGGTGGAGGACGATCCCGGAAGCTACCAGCGGATGCTGGACGCGTGGATGGCGGGCGATCTCGCTGGCCTGGAGCGCGATGCGAGCGAGCCGCTGCGGCGCGTCGCGCCCGCGCTCTATGAACGACTGATCGCGGAGCGCAACCGCCGCTGGGCGAGAGTGATCCGCCGCCGGATCCTGAAGCGGGCCGGCCTCACCGTGATCGTGGTTGGCGTCGGGCACCTGATCGGCGCGGACGGGGTCCCAGCCTTGCTGAGGCGCCAGGGGGTGACCGTCGAGGGTCCATGAGCGGGCGGGCCTCGCTTGCCGCATTGACCCTCCGATCGCCTTCAGCGTATATCGCCCGCTCTTTTTCGAGGCGCCTTCGCGGCGCCCCATCGAGGCAGGACGAATGGCCAACAATCCCGGCGCGAAGAAAGCGATCCGCAAGATCGCTCGGCGAACCGAGGTGAACAAGGCGCGGCGCTCGCGCGTCAGGACCTTCGTGCGTCGGTTCGAGGAGGCCTTCGCGGCCGGAGACGCCGCGGCCGCCCGCGCCGCCTTCATCGGCGCCCAGTCGGAGCTGATGCGCGCGGTGGGCAAGGGGGTCCTGCACCGGAACACCGGCTCGCGGAAGGTGGCGCGACTGGCCGCACAGCTGAAGAAGCTTCAAGCCGCCTGAAACGCGGGCAGTCCGCGACCAAGTTACTGAAATAACGAGCACTTCTTGCCGGGGGCCGGTCGTTTGGCGGGCGTGGCGACGCGCGCTTTTTTGCGCCGCCTGCGCCCTATTGTCCTATGCCCAGAAATTGTCGTTTTCGATTTTCGAGGCGCTGATTGGCCCTCCGATTTGTCAAGGGGGGGCGGCTCGAAAATCATAATTTATGACGATTGATTCCTCTCCCGGCGGGGGTATCGTCGCCCTTCTCAAAGCTTAACGGAGTGTACGGAGTAAGTCACGGCGGCCCGGGGTGTGCCGCTGTAGAGGGCTTGTGTGTCGGCGAGTGGGGCAATCGGTCAGCGCGTGGGCCGCGCGACCAGCCTTCGTCGGGCGTGACGAAGGTGAAAAGATCGGGATGGGGCACGATGGCGACCAAGGGATTGGCGGAGTCCGCGACTCCGGCTGGACGTGTTTGGGGGGAAGCAAGCCGCGCACTTAAATCGGAACTGGGCGAAGACACTTTCGGCTCCTGGCTTGCGCAGGCGTCGCTGCGCACCGGCGGCGACGGCGAACTTTACCTCGTCACGCCGACCGGCATCGCGCGCGACTGGATCCGGCGCAACGCTTGGCGGCGGATCGGAGAGCTCTGGGCCGCCAACGATCCCCTGGGGCGGGCGCTGAAACTGAAATCGCGGCTCGAATTCGAGGCGGAGGGCGGACACGTGGATGACCAGTCCGTGGAGATCGAGATCCCGCCCGTGACGGGCGGCCCGGCCGTCGCCCCCATCGGCCCCGGCAGGCCCTCCAGGATGCAGGCCTTGCAGGAGCGCTTCACCTTCGAGACCTTCGTCTCCGGCCCCTCGAACGAGTTCGCCCTGGCGGTCGCCCGGCGGGTCGCTTCCTGGGCCGACGGCCACTTCAATCCGGTGGTCTTCCACGGTCCCTACGGGTTCGGCAAGACCCACTTGCTGAACGCCCTGGCCTGGGAGGCCATGCGCTCGGCCCCGGACAAGAAGGTGGTCTACCTGACCGCCGAAAGGTTCCTCTCCTCGTTCATCGCCGCGCTGCGCGAGAAGCAGGCGGCGGCGTTCAAGGAGGAGCTGCGCTCGGCGGACCTGCTGCTGATCGACGACGTCCACTTCATCGGCGGGAAGCACTCGACCGAGGAGGAGCTGGTCCACACCCTGGCCGCGCTCATGGAGGACGGGCGCCGGGTGGTGTTTTCCGCCGACCGGCCGCCGTCGGCCCTCACCGAGATCGACGCGCGTCTGCGTTCGCACCTCTCGTCGGGGCTCGTCTGCGGCATCGCGCCCGCGGACCGCGCCCTGCGCCTCGGCATCCTGGAGCGCAAGTCCTCGCTGCTGTGCCGCCAGCAGAACGTCGCGGCGGCCGTTCGCCCCGACATCCTGCAGTTCCTGGCCGACCGCTTCACCGACAGCGTCCGCGAGCTCGAGGGGGCGCTCAACACCTTGATCGTGCGCGCCGGCGCGGGCCTCGGCGGCCTCAGCCTGGAGGAGACCCAGTCGTTCCTCGGTCCGCACCTCAGGGGTGGGGAGAAGCGGATCACAGTCGACGACATCCAGAAGGCGGCGGCCGAGTACTACGGGCTGAAGCAGGCCGACCTGATCTCCGAGCGCCGGGCGCGCTCGGTGGCCCGCCCGCGGCAGGCGGCGATGTGGCTCGCCAAGCAGCTTACCAATCGCTCCTTGCCCGACATCGGCCGCCGGTTCGGGGGGCGCGACCACACCACCGTGATTCATGCGGTGCGCCGCATCGAGGCTCTCAGGGCGACCGACGGCCAGCTGGCCAACGATCTCGAAGTGCTGGCCCGCAAGCTCAGGGGCGGCCCCTGAGCTAGAGGATGTCCGCCGGGCGCGCGCGGCGGAGCGTCAAGTTGATGCGCCCGCCTCCCGGCGCCAGGCGTGAGCTTCCGGCGAGGATCCGGTCGACGCCGTGGTAGGCCAGGCGGGCCTCGCCTGCGAGGACGCAAACGTCGCCCGAGGCCAGCCGCACCGAGGCGGTGGGATCGGCGCGCGATCGTCCCCCGATCCGGAAGATGGCGGTGTCGCCGAGCGAGATCGAGAGCACCGGGAACCCGAAGTCCGCCTCGTCGACGTCGCGGTGCAGCCCCATGCGCGCGCCCGGGCCGTAACGGTTGACGAGGCAGGCGTCGGCCGGGGTCGCGGCGTCGCCAAGCTCGGCCCAGAGCGCCTGCAGCATCTGCGGCATGGCCGGCCAGGGGCGGCCGGTGAGGGGATGGCGCGGCTCGTAGCGATAGCCGCCGGCGTCGGTCACCCAACCGAACGGTCCGAGGCAGGTCTGCTCGACGCTCATCGGCCGGCCCCCAGGCGTCAGCGGGCGGAAGAACGGCGCTTCTTCGGCGAGGGCCAGGACCTCCTCGATCAGCCGGCCCTGACCGGCCGCGTCCAGTCGCCCGGCGACCAGACGAAAGCCAGGCGGGATCGTGGTTCTGGCGCCGCTAATCGGCCGGCTTCGTCTCTGTGCTTGATCCATCGTGTAATCGGCCCGGCAAAGCCCTTGCGAGCGTCGTCCTCGCCCCCATATCCGCCTCGTGGCGGCGCGTTCCTCGCGGAGGGAATGGCCCCGCGCGGGCTTCGCGCCCGAAGTTGAAAGAGACTGATCGAACCCGGGGACGCTCGCAACCGGCGCTTCTGCCTGAAGGCCTCGCGAACGTTCGCCAGTAAAGGAGCGAGACGAAAGTCCTCATGAGCAAGATTATCGGCATCGACCTTGGCACGACCAACTCGTGCGTGGCCATCATGGATGGCAAGCAGCCGAAGGTGATCGAGAATGCGGAGGGCGCGCGAACGACGCCGTCCGTGGTCGCGCTGCTCGACGACGGCGAGCGGCTGGTGGGCCAGCCGGCCAAGCGCCAGGCGGTGACCAACCCCAGCAACACCTTCTTCGCCATCAAGCGCCTGATCGGGCGCCAGTACTCCGACCCGATGGTCGAGAAGGACAAGGGCATGGTGCCCTACGAAATCGTCAAGGGCCCCAACGGCGACGCCTGGGTGCGGGCCCATGGCAAGGACTATTCGCCGCAACAGATCAGCGCCTTCATCCTGCAGAAGCTGAAACAGGACGCCGAGGCCCACCTGGGCGAGAAGGTGGAGAAGGCGGTCATCACCGTCCCGGCCTACTTCAACGACGCCCAGCGGCAGGCCACCAAGGACGCCGGCAAGATCGCCGGCCTGGAAGTGCTGCGGATCATCAACGAGCCCACCGCCGCGGCCCTCGCCTACGGGCTCGAGAAGAACGACGGCAAGAAGATCGCGGTCTACGACCTCGGCGGCGGCACCTTCGACATCTCCATCCTCGAGATCGGCGACGGCGTCTTCGAGGTGAAGGCCACCAACGGCGACACCTTCCTGGGCGGCGAGGACTTCGACCTGCGCATCGTCGACTACCTGGCCGACGAGTTCAGGAAGGAGCAGAGCGTCGACCTCAGGAAGGACAAGCTCGCCCTCCAGCGGCTCAAGGAAGAGGCGGAGAAGGCCAAGAAGGAGCTCTCGACCACGGCCCAGTACGAGGTGAACCTGCCGTTCATCTCGATGAATGCCTCAGGGCCCCTGCACCTCAACATCAAGCTCAGCCGCGCCAAGCTGGAGAGCCTGGTGGAGGATCTGATCGCCAAGACCATCGGCCCCTGCGAGCAGGCGCTGAAGGATGCGGGCCTCAAGAAGACCGACATCGACGAGGTGGTCCTGGTCGGCGGCATGACCCGTATGCCCAAGGTCGTGGACGCGGTGAAGGACTTCTTCGGCCGCGAGCCGCACAAGGGCGTCAACCCCGACGAGGTGGTGGCGCTGGGCGCGGCGGTGCAGGCCGGCGTCCTGCAGGGCGACGTCAAGGACGTGCTGTTGCTCGATGTCACGCCGCTGACCCTGGGCATCGAGACCCTGGGCGGCGTCTTCACGCCGCTCATCGAGCGGAACACCACCATCCCGACCAAGAAGAGCCAGACCTTCTCGACGGCGGATGACAATCAGAGCGCGGTGACGATCCGGGTCTTCCAGGGCGAACGCCCGATGGCCGCCGACAACAAGCTGCTGGGTCAGTTCGACCTCGTGGGGATCCCCCCGGCGCCGCGCGGCGTGCCGCAGGTGGAAGTGACCTTCGACATCGACGCCAACGGCATCGTCAACGTCTCGGCGCGGGACAAGGCGACGGCGAAGGAGCAGTCGATCCGCATCCAGGCGAACGGCGGCCTCTCCGAGACCGACATCGATCGGATGGTCAAGGACGCCGAGGCGCACGCGGCCGAGGACAAGCGGCGCAAGGAGCTGGTGGAGGCCAGGAACCAGGCCGACGCCCTGGTCCATACCACCGACAAGGCTCTGGCCGAGCACGGCGACAAGATCGCCGCCGGCGAACGCTCGGCGATCGAGAGCGCGGTCGCGGACCTGAAGTCGGCGCTCGAGGGCGAAGACGTCAGCGCCATCCAGGCCAAGACCCAGAACCTGATGCAGGCTTCCATGAAGCTCGGCGAGGCCATGTACAAGGCGCAGACCGGCGGCGGCGAGGCGGCCGGGGCGGCCGCTGAGGGGGCGCCTGCGGACGAAGGCGTGGTCGACGCCGAGTTCGAGGAAGTGTCGGACGACAAGAAGTCCGCCTGAGGCTGTGTTTTTTAGGGGGGGCGTGACGGTTTGACTGATGGCGCGCAAGAGGCTTGCTTGGCATGATCAGCGCGCATGGGGTCGCGTCGCCGCCGCCTTCCGACGGCAAGGACGCCCGCTTCGCCGCACAGTCTTGCGGCGGGGCGGGCGGTCTCCCACTTCACCCTGAGACGCCAGAACACCTGACGCTTCATGCGCGATTACTATGAAATCCTGGGAGTGGGCCGAGCGGCGGACGGAGCGGAGCTGAAATCCGCCTTTCGCAAATTGGCCATGGAGCACCACCCCGACCGGAACGACGGCTGCGAGGAGGCGGCTGGCCGGTTCAAGGAGATCAACGAGGCCTACTCGATCCTGTCCGATCCGCAGAAACGGGCCGCCTACGACCGTTTCGGGCACGCGGGCGTCAACGGGATGAACGGGGCGGGGGCGGGCTTCAGCGACGTGCGCGACATCTTCAACGAGGTGTTCGGCGACGCCTTCGGGGACATGTTCGGCCGGGGCCAGCGACGCCCCCAAGGCCCCACCCGCGGCGGCGACCTCCGCTACGACCTCGAGATCAGCCTCGAGCAGGCCTACGCGGGGTCCGAGGTCGAGATCAAGGTTCCGGCCGCGCTGACCTGCGAGGACTGCAGCGGATCGGGCTGCTCGCCGGGCAGCCAGCCCACCGCGTGCGGCAGCTGTGGCGGAATGGGCCGGGTCCGCGCCACCCAGGGCTTCTTCACCATCGAGCGGACCTGCCCGCGCTGCGGCGGCGCCGGGCGCCTGGTGCTCGATCCCTGCAAGGGCTGCCGCGGGGTGGGCCAGCTGAGGCGCGAGCGGACCTTGCAGGTCCGGATCCCGGCGGGTGTCGACGACGGCACCAACATCCGCCTGGCCGGCGAGGGGGACGCAGGCCAGCGCGGCGGCCCGCGCGGCGACCTCTACATCTTCCTTTCGGTCCAGCCGCATGAGCTTTTCGAGCGCGACGGGCTCGACCTGCTCTGCTCGGTCCCGGTGCCCATGGCCATCGCCGCCCTGGGCGGCGAGGTGGAGGCGCCCTGCCTGCTGGGCGGCGAGAATTGCGACGGGAACTCCAAGATCACCGTCAAGGTCCCCGAAGGCGCACAGACCGGCCGCACGGTGCGCCTGAAGAACCGAGGCATGCCCTCGCTGCGCTCGCGCGAGCGGGGCGACCTGGTGGTCGAGCTCTTCATCGAGACGCCCGCCAAGCTCACCGCCCGGCAGAAGGAGCTGCTGCGCGAGTTCGCCGGCCTCTGCGGCGAGCAACAGCATCCGCGCACCGCCACCTTCTTCCAGAAGGCGCGCCGCTTCTGGGACGGGATCGTGCGCGCCGACGGCTGAGGCCCTCCCGTCTGCCTCCCCATGAAGAGGAGGGAGAGGAAATCACTTCGTCAGGCGCGCGATGTCCCCCCAGCGGTAGGCGATCTCGGTGAGGCCGCCGCCCCAACCCTGCGAAGGGACCTCGGCGAAGGCCTCGCCGCCGAGGTGTTCGTAAAACCCTCGAGCCTTGCGGTTGCTCGAGAGCACCCGCAGCATCAGCGAACGCGCCCCGTCCGCCTGGAAGACCCTGGCGGCCGAGTTCAGCAGGGCCCGGCCCAGTCCGGCCTTCTGGGCCGCCTTCAGCACATAGAGGGTGAAGACCTCCGAGTCGGCCGGCCGCGTCTCGGCCTTCAGGCGCGCGCCCGAGGCGTAGCCCACGGGTCCTTCGGCGCTCTCGGCCAGCAGGACCACCTCGCCCGGACTGGCGCGCATGAGGTCGCGATAGAACCGCCGCGCGTGCGCCGACGGCCGCATGCCGTTGAGGTAGGTCTGAGGGAGGTGGCCCGGATAGGTCTCGCGCCAGGATTTGACATGCACCCGGGCGAGGTCCGCCGCGTCGCCGGGACCGGCGGGGACTATGGCGTAATCCAGAAGGTCCACCATGGCCGCAAGGTCGGACTGCGCAGCGGCGCCGTCAAGGCGGGTTCAAAGGCCAGGGCGCACCGACTAGCTTCACGGCCATGAACGCGCCGATTCCCGCTCCCGATCTGGCCGCCCCGGACCCGGCGGGGGCGAGCCCGGTGATGGCGCAGTTCTTCGAGGCCAAGGCGCGCCAGCCGGACGCCCTGATCTTCTTCCGGATGGGCGACTTCTACGAGCTGTTCTTCGATGACGCGGCCAAGGCCGCGGCGGCCATCGGCATCACCCTCACTCATCGCGGAACCCACGCCGGCGCCCCCATTCCCATGGCCGGGGTGCCGGCGCACGCGGCGGAGGCCTACCTCGCCAAGCTGATCCGGGCGGGCTTCAAGGTCGCAGTCTGCGAGCAGATGGAAGACCCGGCCCAGGCGCGCAAGCGTGGGGCCAAGGCGGTGGTGCGCCGCGAGCTGGTGCGGGTGGTTACGCCCGGAACCCTCACCGAAGAGGGGCTTCTCGACGCGCGGGGCGCAAACCGGCTGGCGGCGGTGGCGGTCCGCGCCGGCCAGGCGGCCGTCGCCAGCGTCGAGCTCTCCACCGGCGAGGTCGAGTGCCTGCTGGTGAGCCGCGAGGGCCTCGCCTCCGCTCTGGCGGCGATCGCGCCCTCTGAAATCCTGGTTCCCGATCGGCTGTTCGCCGACGAGGGGGCGAGCGCGGCGCTGAAATCCGCCAGCAGCATCGTCCAGCCGATGGCTCAGGCGCTCGCCGAGCCGGCCGCCTCCGAGGCGCGATTGAAGCGGCTTTACGGAGTCGGGACCCTGGACGGCTTCGGCGCCCTCGCGGGGGCCGAGATCGCCGCCCTCGGCCTCATCGCGGCCCATCTCGAAACCACCCAGGGAGGCCGTCTGCCGGCGGTGGGACCGCCGCGGCGGTCCGGCGAGGCCGACGTGATGGCCATCGACCCGGCCACCCGTGCGAGCCTCGAGATCGAGCGCTCGGTCGGCGGCGTGGCCGCCGGCTCGCTGCTCGACGCCGTCGACCGCACTGTCACCGCGGCAGGCGCGCGGATGCTGGCCGCGAGGCTGGCGCGGCCGCTGATGTCGCCCGAGGCGATCGAGGCGAGACTCGACGCGGTCGACTGGTTCCTGGCGCGGCGGGCGCTGCGCGAACGGCTGCGGGGGGTGCTGAAGGGCTGGGGCGATGTCGCCCGGGCGCTCGCGCGCCTCGTCCTCGGCCGCGGAGGTCCCCGGGATCTCGGTTGCCTGAGCGAGAGCTTCGCCGCCGCCGCCGAAGTCGTCCGCTTCATCGGAGCCACGCCCGACCCTCTCTCGCCGGCGCCGGCCGAGGTGGCGGACGCGCTCGCCGCTCTGGCCCCCAGCCCCGCGCTCGACGCCTTCGCATCCGCCCTGACCGCGGGGCTCGGGCCCGCCCTTCCAGCCCAGACGCGCGACGGCGGTTTCGTGGCGGCGGGCGTGCGGGCGGACCTCGACGAGGCGCGCGCCCTCCAGGGCGACAGTCGGCAGGTTCTCGCCGCCCTCGAGGCGCGGCTCCAGGGCGAGAGCGGCGTTCCCCTGAAGGTCCGCCATAACGCGGTGCTCGGCTATTTCCTGGAGACGAGCGCCGGCAAGGCCGAGCCCTTGATGCGTCCGCCGCTCTCGGCGCAGTTCATTCACCGTCAGACGCTGGCCAACCAGGTGAGGTTCACCACCCTGGAGCTGGCCGACCTCGACGCCAGGATCGCCCACGCGGCCGAGCGGGCGCTGGCGATCGAGCTCGAGGTGTTCGAAGCCTGGCGGGCTGGCGCCGAAGGGCTGGCGGCCGAGATCCGCGGCGTCGCCGAGGCTCTGGCCCGGATCGATGTCGCCGCGGCGCTCGCCGAGTGGGCCGAGGAGACCGGTGCGAGCCGTCCGCGCATCGACCGTTCCGTCGCCTTCGAAGCCGAGGGCGCGCGCCATCCGGTGGTCGAGACGGCGGTGAAACGGGCCGGCGATCCCTTCACGCCCAACGACTGCCGTCTCGACGGCGCGGGGGAGGCTGCGGCCAGGCTCTCCATCGTCACGGGCCCCAACATGGCCGGCAAGTCAACGTTCCTGCGCCAGAACGCCCTCATCGTGGTGCTGGCCCAGGCGGGCTGCTTCGTGCCGGCGAGATCGCTCCGCCTGGGCGTCGTGGACCGGCTGTTCAGCCGCGTGGGCGCCAGCGACGACCTCGCGCGGGGCCGCTCGACCTTCATGGCCGAGATGGTCGAGACGGCGGCGATCCTCAACGGCGCCACCGCCCGCTCGTTCGTGATCCTCGACGAGATCGGCCGCGGCACGGCCACCTATGACGGCCTGGCGATCGCCTGGGCCTGCGCGGAGGCGCTCCACGATGTGAACCGGTGCCGGGCCCTCTTCGCCACCCACTATCACGAGCTGGCCAGCCTGGAGACGCGCCTCGCCCACGTCTCCAATCTGTCGCTGAGGGCCAAGGAGTGGAACGGCGAGCTGGTCTTCCTGCACGAGGCTGGCCCCGGCCCGGCCGATCGCTCCTATGGCGTCCAGGTGGCCAAGCTCGCGGGCGTTCCGCCGGCGGTGGTGGCCCGCGCGCGCCAGGTGCTCGACCGGCTGGAGAGCGAGGCGAGCGCCCACGACGGCCTGGCTGATCTGCCGCTGTTCGCCGCCGTCCACGCCCAGCCGCCCGCCCCGTCCGGTCCGGGCCCGCTGGAGCAGGCGCTCACCCTCCTCGATCCGGACGGAATGAGCCCCCGGGAGGCGATGGAGGCCCTCTACCGGCTGAAGGCGCTGCTCGGTCGTTCCTGAACGGGCCTTGAACGGGCTGCTCAGGCTTGGCTCAGCTCGCGCAGCGCATCCTTTCCACCGTAGCCGCCCTGCGGCTTCCAAGTGAAAGAGGATCGCGTCATGCGTGTCGATTGGGTCTTGCTGAACGAGGCGGCCCAGGCCGGCGTCCAGGTCGGGGACCGGGTGAGCGCCGAAGCGGGAGGCGCGCCTATCTACCGGGTGCTGCAGCTGCACGACGGACGGGCGTGGCTGCGTGAAGAAGGCCGCGGCATGGACCGCATCGCCCCCCTGAGCCAGTTCCACTGGAAGGCCTGCTTCGGCGGGAACTGAGCGACGGCGGCGCTGCAGAGGCCCCGTCCTTAGCCGATACAGTCGTCGCGCCCCCGCCGGGCCACGGTCCCCTCGCCGGCCCCGATACGGCCGGTGCGCCGCCGGACATAGGGGCCCGGGTTGACCGCCTGCCACTTCAGCGGACTGGGAAGGATGGCGATGAGGCGCGCCGACTGCTGGGCGCTGAGGGCCTTGGCGCTGGTGTGGAAATAGCGCTCCGCGGCGGCCTCCACGCCGTAGATCCCCGGGCCCATCTCCACCGTGTTGAGATAGACCTCCATGATCCGCCGCTTGCCCCACAAGGTCTCGATGAGCACGGTGAGATAGGCCTCGAATCCCTTGCGGACCCAGGAGCGCTCCGGCCAGAGGAAGACGTTCTTGGCGGTCTGCTGGCTGATGGTCGAGCCGCCCCGGATGCGCTCGGGCTTCGCCTCGTTGTGCTTCAGGGCCTTCTCCATGGCCTCGAAGTCGAACCCGTGATGCTCGCAGAAGCGGGCGTCCTCGGCGGCGATGGCGGCGAGAGGCAAGGTGGGCGACATCTGCGAGAGCGCGCGCCACCGATGGTCGAGGCCCTTGCCCTGGAACAGCCGTTCGACCATCAGGATGGTGATCGGCGGCGGGACGAAGCGGTAGATCAGGGTCAGGGCGATCGGCGCGAGCACGAGCGCCGCGACCAGGGTCACGAGCAGCCGGCGAAGGAAGCGGCCCCAGCCCCTGGAGGGGCAGCGAGGGCGGGTGTTGGCCATCGATGTCCTTTCGAACCCCCCGAAACGGCGCTAGCAGGCGAATCGGTTTCGCCTCAAGGCGGCGCTCGGCCCCGGGCGGACCTTCACACCGCCGGCGCCATCGGTTAGCTGCCGGAACTTCCGAACGACTGGCGCACCTGGAGGCGATCGAGCGTGGGGGCCTTGTTTCGACGCAGCGGCGAGGGCTTCGTGGCCCTGGAGGGCACCGTCGGTCCCTGGGACCCCAGGATGCAGAGCGGCGTCGCCCTTTGCGGGGTCATGGCCCAGGCCCTCGAAGCGCAGCCGACCCTGGCCCCGATGGCCTTCGCGCGCTTCCATCTGGACATCCTGAGGCCGGTGCCCATCGGCGCCTTCCGGGTGGCGTGCGCGCCGATCAAGGACGGGCCTCGCATGCAGCTGCTCGAGGCGCAGCTCGTGATGGAAGGGGAGGTGCTGGCCCGGGCCTATGGCCTCAGGCTGCGCTTCGCGGAGACCCCGTCGATGGCGATATCGCCCCCGGCCACCCAACCGGAGATGTTCGAGCCAAACTTCAAGCCGTCGCGCGGAGGCGTCGGGTCGATCACCGACAGGCGCAACGTGCTCGGCGGGGGGCGGGACCATCTCGGCCCCGCGGCGGCCTGGATCCGCTTCGAGGGCGACCTCGTCGAGGGCGAGGCGCTCAGCCCGTTCGTCGCCGCCGCGATGCTGTGCGACTTCGGCAGCGGCATCTCCAGTGTCTTGCCCTGGCGCGAATACACCTGGGCCAACGTCGATGTGTCGATGAACCTGGTCCGCACCCCGCGCGGCCCCTGGCTTTTGGTGGAGGCCGAGACCGTCACTCACGGCGAGGGCCGGGCGCTGACCAACGTCATCCTTTCGGACCGCGCCGGTGAGTTCGCGCGCGCCCACCAGAACTTGTTCGTGGATCCTAGGCCGCCGAGGCCTCAGGCCTTGGTACGAATTGGCGCCCGGCCAGGCGCGGAGAAACGCAGGACGCCGTCTTCGATCCGGGCAAAGCGGAGGGCGAGGAGGTCGGCCAGGTAGTTCTGGCGGACCTTCCAGGGTGGCCTATCGCCTTGCTTGGGAAGCCGGTCCAGCGCCCGGACGATGTAGCCGGAGCTGAAATCGAGCCACGGGGCCCCCGCGCGCCCCAGGTCGCCGCCGACCGGACGGCACTCGGCCCAGCCCCGGCGGTCCATGTGGGCCAGGAGCCGGCAGACGAACTGGGCGGCGAGATCGGCTTTCAGGGTCCAGGAGGCGTTGGTGTAGCCGAACACCGCCGCCAGGTTCGGGACCCCGCTGAACATCAGGCCCTTGTAGCTGAAGGTCCGACCGAGCTCGACGCGGGCGCCGTCCACTTCGAGCGTCGCACCGCCCAGGAGCTCGACCTCCAGGCCCGTGGCGGTGACGATGACGTCGGCGGCCAGTGTCTCGCCCGACGCGAGCGTAACCCCGGTCTCGGTGAAGGTCTCGATCCGGCCGGTGACGACCGAGGCGCCGCCGGCCCTGATCGCTTCGAAGAGGTCCGCCTCCGGGATCAGGCAGAGCCTCTGGTCCCAGGGCTTGTACGTGGGGCTGAAATGAGTGGCTACGTCATAGTCGGGACCCAGCTGGTCGCGGATCATCCGCAGGATCTGGGCCCGCACGGCGCTCGGCCGCCGACGGGCCAGGCGGAAGAACCACATCTGCAGCAGCACGTTGCGCCAACGCGCCAGCCGGTGGGCGATGGTCGCCGGGAGGAACTTCGCGAGCCGCCGGGCCAGCGCGTCCTCCGACGGCCGGGAAACGACGTAGGTAGGCGAGCGCTGCAGCATCACCACGTGGCGGGCCTCTTTGGCCAAGGCCGGGACGAGGGTGATGGCGGTCGCGCCGCTGCCGATCACCACCACCTCTTTGCCGGCCAAATCGAGGTCCTGGGGCCAGTCCTGGGGGTGGATGATCGGGCCGCGAAAGCGCGATTCCTCCGGGAAGGCCGGACGGTGGCCGCCAGCGTAGCTGTAGTAGCCGGCGCAGAAGAAGAGGAAGCCGCAGGTGAGCTGGCGCTGGGCGCCGTCCGCGCCCTCGCGGTACGTCACCGTCCAGCGCGCCGCCGCCGAGTCCCACGCAGCCCCGGTGACCTGGCGGCCGAAGCGTATTCGGCAATCGATCCCGAACGCCGCCGCCGTCTCCCGCAAATAGGCCAGGATGTCCGCCCCCGCCACGATCGACTGGGTTCTCTTCCAGGGGCGGAAGGAGAAGGCGAGGCTGTGCATGTCCGAATCCGAGCGGACGCCCGGAAACCGGAAGAGGTCCCAGGTGCCTCCGAGGCGCGGTCGGGCCTCGAAGATCGCGAAGCTTTTCGACGGCAGACGCCTCTGCAGGTGATAGGCGGCGCTGATCCCGGAGATGCCGGCCCCTACCACCAGGACGTCGAGGTGCTCCATCGCATCAGTCTTCCTTGGGCCGGCGAAGGTCGCGATCCGGCCGCCCCTCTGTCAAGCGGCGCTACCGGAGGGGCGCCGTCCCCGGCCGCAGCCCCTCGCCCACGAAGATGTCGAGCCGGCGGCCATGCCGGGGATCGAGCCGGACCTCGCTGATGGCGAGGTCCCCGGTCCTGGCGAAAGCGGCCATGATGGTCTTGGTGCGAAAGCCCTCAAGTGAGCCCACCAGCACCCGACCGCCCTCGGCCACGGTGAGGGGGAAGGCCCGCTCGGCCTCATCCTCGGCCGGTGCGCCACCGGTCCAGGCACGCAACGGCGGCCCCGTCCCGCCGAAGTAATTGCGTCCGTAGTAGGCCATCTCGTTGAAGAGGAAGCGATCGTCCACCGCAGCGGCGGTGAGCGGTCCGGCAAGCGCCTCGATCTGGCCCTGCTGGACGAACTGCTCGGCCATCTCGCGCCAGCCCCGCAAGCGCTTCAGGGCGTTGGCGAGGCCGACGGAGTCGGCGAGCTTCGGGTGCGTGAGGCCGGCCAGGATGGCCACGGCCACCAGCGCCTGGCCGATCGCTGTCGCCGCCAACAATCGCCGTCGCCGCCAGCGCAGCAGCCAGGCCGCCACCAGGATCGAGCCCGGCACATAGGCCGCCACCGCCCAGTTCGCATGGGCGCGGGCGATGACGGCCTCGGCGATGATGATGACCAGCGGCGGGGCGGCCCAGCAGAGGAGGAGGAGGTCGGAGGCCTGGAGGCGGCGGCGGACCGCCAGGCCGACCGCGCCGCCCGCGAGCACGGCGAAGGGAACGGGGCCGAAGACACCGAACTGGGCGCCGAGGAACTCCAGGAGCGGGCGCAGGTCGAAGACCCGGCGCGAGCCGAGGTCGGCGTTGTCGGCGGTGTGGGCGACGGTGGCGAAGCCGTGGGCGGCGTTCCAGGCGAGATTGGGTCCGGCGACCACGAGGAAGGCGCCGATCGCGGCCGCGGCGGGCGCAAAGCTCCAGGCCCGCCGCGCCTCCTTGGCAAGCGCCAGGTGAAGGCCGATTCCGATCAGCGCGTAGAGGGCGGCGTACTTGGACAGGAACGCCAGGCCGAGCCCTGCGCCGAGGCCGGCGGCGATGAGGACCTTCGCGCGGGCCGCCGGCGGCTGAAGCATGGCGTAAAGCCACAGCGCCGCGGCGAGGAAGGCGCAGAGCGGGGTGTCGGTGCTGACCACGAAGGCGCCGAGCTGCACCGCCGGCATCAGGGCGTAGATGAGGAGGGCGGCGAGGCCGACTCCCGCCCCGTAGAGCCGCCGTCCGGCCGCGTAGATCCAGAGCCCCGCCGCCGCGTGCAGCAGGGGCGAGGACAGACGCACGAAAGGCTCGGCGTCGCCGAAGGCGGCGGTGGACGCCGCGATCAGCCAGGCGATCATCGGCGGCTTGGAGAAGTAGCCCCACGCCAGCGTCCGCGACCACACCCAGTATTGGGCCTCGTCCGGATAGAGCTCCAGGGGGCTCGCCCGCAGCGCCAGGAGCCGCAGTAGGGTGAGCAAGAGCGTGAGCGCCAGGGCCGAGCGCCAGCCGGCCAGCTGGGCCCTCGGGGGGGCCGGTCCGGCGCTCACAGGCGCCCGCGGCGCAGCAGCTCGTCGAAGTAGGCGATGGTCCGGCCAAGCCCGTCTTCGAGCGAGACGGTCGGCTTCCAGCCCAGCACGGCCTCGGCCTTGCCGATGTCCGGTTGGCGCTGCCGCGGATCGTCCTCCGGCAGGGGGCGGAAGACGAGCTCCGAGCGTGAGCCGGTGAGCGCGATCACCGTTTCGGCGAGCGCCCGGATGCTGAACTCGCCGGGGTTGCCGAGGTTGATCGGGCCGGTGACCGCGTCGCCCGTCTCCATCAGCCGGATGAGGCCGTCCACGAGGTCATCCACGTAGCAGAAGGAGCGGGTCTGGACGCCGTCGCCGTAGAGGGTGATCGGCTCGCCCTTGAGGGCCTGGACGATGAAGTTGGAGACCACCCGACCGTCGCCCGGGTGCATCCGCGGTCCGTAGGTGTTGAAGATCCGCGCGACCTTGATCTGCAGGAGGTGCTGGCGGTGGTAGTCGAAGAACAGGGTCTCGGCGCAGCGCTTGCCCTCGTCGTAGCAGGAGCGGGGGCCGATCGGGTTGACGTTCCCCCAGTACTCTTCGGGCTGGGGGTGGACCACCGGGTCCCCGTAGACCTCGCTGGTG
The DNA here is from genome assembly GCA_019247715.1 of Caulobacteraceae bacterium. Taxonomy (GTDB): domain Bacteria; phylum Pseudomonadota; class Alphaproteobacteria; order Caulobacterales; family Caulobacteraceae; genus Acaudatibacter. The sequence goes on along the minus strand of JAFBAO010000107.1, from coordinate 76,941 downwards.
GAGGCCTGGAGGATCCTCGCCCGCCGGCGCTTGGCCAGGCCCAGCATGTTGATCGCCCCGTGGACCGCGGTCTTGGTCGTCTGGACCGGGTCGAACTGGTAATGGATCGGCGAGGCGGGGCAGGCGAGGTTGTAGATCTCGTCCACCTCCACATAGAGCGGGAAGGTCACGTCGTGACGCATCAGCTCGAATCGCGGGTCGGGCAGCAGGGGCGCCACGTTGCTCCGCGCGCCGGTGAAGAAGTTGTCCACGCAGAGCACCTCCGCGTCGCCGGCCAGGAGGCGCTCGCAGAGGTGCGAGCCGATGAAGCCCGCGCCGCCGGTGACCAGGATCCGCCGCATCCGTCTCGCCTCTATCCGCCGCCCCGACCCTTCCACAGGGCCCTAGATATCGGCGCCCGCGGCGCAGTCATAGCCGCAGGCGCGGGTGGGCGGCTTGCGGAGCGCGCGGGATCAGCGGGCGCGCCACCTCGATCCGGCGAAAAGCGGGCTGCCGACCAGTCCGAGATAGAAGCCGACGTCGTAGGCCGGGCCCGTCGCCCGCGTTTCATAGAAGCGCACGCTCCAGGGCAGCAGGTGCGGCTGCAGCCGATTGATCACCTCGATGATGAGCATCACCGGGCCGATCAGGCCGTGCCAGAAGCCCAGCAGGAACCCCGACAGGAGGCCGCCGGACGCCGCGTGGCCGGATTCGGCCGATCCCGCCACACAGGCGGCGAGCGCCAGGGCTGCGAAGACAAAGACCGCCAGCCTGATCGCCTGTCTCATGTCCGCCTCCTTGGCCGTCGGGCCGACGGCTTGTCCTTGTCGGCGGGAACGCCGAAGCCCGGGTCGGGTTCATGAAGAAGCGTAGCCGTTCTTGCCCCCGTTTGGACAGAGGCGGCGCAGGGCTGCGCCTTGGTCCTGGTCTTGCACGGCCGCGGGTGGAAGCTGAGGAAGCGTATCGATGGCCCTGAAGCAGACAGCCGCCGGCAAGACCTGGCCGACCTTCATTCTCACCCTTTCCTGCCCCGACCGGATCGGAATCGTCGCCGACGTCTCCCGGGTGCTGGTGGAGGAAGGTTGCAACATCGTCGAGAGCGCCCAGCATGGTGAACGGGGCGCGGGGCGCTTCTTCATGCGGACGGTGTTCGAATCCACCGCCGGCCGGGGCCTCGACGATCTGAAGCGCGCCATCGGCCCGGTTGCGGCCAAGCACGACATGCAGGCGCGGCTCTTCGATGCGGCGGCCAAGACCCCCGCCCTGATCATGGTCTCCAAGCTCGGCCATTGCCTGAACGACCTCCTGTTCCGCTGGCGGATCGGGGCCCTGCCCATCGACATCAAGGCGGTGGTTTCCAACCACCCGGATTTCGAGGCGCTGACGGTGGGGTCCGGGCTGCCCTTTCACCTCTTGCCGGTGACCCCCGAGACCAAGCCGGCCCAGGAGCAGGCGCTCGGAGAGATCGTCGAGACCTCGGGCGTCGAGCTGATCGTGCTCGCCCGCTACATGCAGATCCTCTCGGGCGAGTTCTGCGCGCGCCACCCCGGCAGGATCATCAACATCCACCACTCATTCCTGCCCAGCTTCAAGGGGGCCAAGCCCTACCACCGCGCCCACGAGCGCGGGGTGAAGCTGATCGGCGCAACGGCCCACTATGTGACCGAGGATCTCGACGAGGGGCCGATCATCGAGCAGGCGGTCGAGCGGGTCGGCCACAGCCTGACGGTGGAGGACTATGTGGCGGTGGGCCGGGATGTCGAAGCCCTGGTCCTGGCCCGGGCGGTCAAGTGGCACGCCGAGCGGCGGGTGCTGGCGAACGGCAGCCGCACCGTGGTGTTCCAGTAGGCCGCTCGCACGGAAAGAGCCGCATGTCCGCCGTCGTCTCCACCGCCCAACCCATCTCGGCCACCTGGACCTTCTTCGAGGGCGAGTGGCATGAGGGCAATGTCGCCATCATGGGCCCCAGGACCCATGGCGCCTGGCTCTGCTCCAGCGTGTTCGACGGCGGCCGCATCTACGAGGGGACGTCGCCGGATCTCGACCTGCATCTGGCGCGGGTCAACGATTCCGCCCGCCGCTTCCTGCTGAAGCCGGTGGTTTCGGAAGCGGCGTGGATGGACCTCGTGCGCGACGGCGTGCGGCGCTTCGCTCCCGACACCCCGCTTTATGTGCGGCCCATGTACTGGGCGGACGTGGGCCTGGGCGGCGGCGTGAAATTCGATCCGGAGTCCACCCGCTGGTGCCTCTGCCTCTACGAGTCCCCGATGCCCGGCGCGCGGGAGATCGCCATCACCCTGTCGCCCTTCCGCCGGCCGACCATGGAGACGGCCCCGGTGGACGCCAAGGCGGGCTGCCTCTATCCCAACAACGCCCGGGCGCTCTTCGAGGCGGCCGCGCGCGGCTTCGACAACTGCCTGCTCCCCGACATGCTGGGCAACATTGCCGAGCTCGCCAACTCGAACATCTTCTTCGCCAAGGACGGGATCGTCTTCACCCCCGCCCCGAACGGAACTTTCCTCAACGGCATCACCCGACGCCGGGTGATCGGCCTGCTGCGCGAGGCCGGCCGGACCGTGGTGGAGGCATCGCTGACCTACGCCGACTTCCTCGACGCGGACGAGATCTTCTCGGCCGGCAACTTCGCCAAGGTCGCCGCCATCACCCGCATCGACGATCGCGCCATGCAGCCCGGACCGGTCTTCCGCCAGGCGAGCGCCCTCTACCGCGACTTCGCACACGCCTCGTCGGTGCTGGCCCGGGCCGGTTGAGCCTTTTCGGGCGACGGGACGCTTTACCCGCGCGCCGTTGACCGCCATGGTCCGGCCCCTCGAAATATTTCGGCCGCGACATCGACGGTCCATGAACGCAACGCCAAAGTTAGAACGCCGCTACCGGAACATGGTCTTCGACAGCAGCCGCTGGGCGCATTTCAGGCCCCGCGACGGCGACGTGATCGTCTGCACCTCCTACAAGGCCGGCACCACCTGGACGCAGATGCTTTGCGCCCTCCTGATCCACCAGACCCCGGACCTGCCGGCGCCCCTCGGCGAGCTCTCGCCATGGCTCGACCTTCAGGTGTCGCCCATCGAAACGGTGGTGGCGGATCTGGACGCCCAGGGGTTCCGCCGCATCGTCAAGAGCCACACGGCGCTCGACGGGCTGCCGTACTATCCGAACGTCAGATACGTCGTCTGCGGCCGCGATCCGCGCGACGTGTTCATGTCGTTGCAAGCCCACCTGGCCAACGCCGACATCCTGCAGGCGATGCGGCTTCTGGCGGCCCAGGGGGTGGAGCTCGTCCCACCGCCGCCGCTGCCCGACGACATCAACGAGCGGTTCAAGGTCTGGCTCACCACCGGCTGCTTCGAGTGGGAGGCGGACGGACTCCCTTTCTGGTCGCACTTCCGTCACGCTGAGCGCTTCTGGGCGCATCGGCGCCTGCCCAACATCCACTTCCTCCACTACGCCGACCTGAAGGCGGACCTCGCCGGGCAGATGCGCCGGCTGGCGGGGTTGCTCGGCGTCGATGTGGAGCCGGAGAAGTGGGCCACGCTGGTGGAGGCGGCGAGCTTCGAGGCGATGAAGTCCAACGCCGACCGCACCGCGCCGGACGCCCATCACAAGCTCTGGCGCGACAACCGCGGCTTCTTCCACAAGGGAGAGAACGCCCAGTGGCGGGGGGTGCTCAGCGAGGAGTCGCTGAGGTTCTACGAGGAGACGACCCGGGCGCGGTACGATCCGACCCTGCTCGCCTGGCTGGAGCGCGGCTCGCTGGTCGTCGGGGATCCGAAGACGCTCTAGTGTGGTGGATCAGAAGTTCGCCCCATTGTCGCGGCGGGCGCTGTGGCGAACTTCTGATCCGTAGACCACACTAGAAACATATACTTGGCTAGTGTCCCTATCGATTCCGAAGTTCGACCGGAAGCGCCGCTCACGCTAGCGAACTTCGGAATCGGGACACTAGCCGCTGGCGACGCCTGGCCGGCTTGGGCGAGCGCTGGTCAGGCCGGCCAGGGACGGACCGGCGCGCCCGCGGTGGGCATTCCCGTGAAGGCCACAAGACGGCCCGGAAACCCTGTCGTGGCGAACAGCGTGCGCATGTCCTCGCCGCCGAAACAGCAGTTGGTGCACCACATGATCTCGCCCGGGCCGAGGCGATCGGCGCCGGGAAGCGGCAGGAAGTCGACGCTGCGCCCGTCCTCGAAGACGCGCACGCCGCGCTCGGAGGGAATGGAGGCGTATATCCGCCCCTCGGCGTCCAGGCAGAACCCGTCCACGTCGGCGGCGTGCCGGATGACCCAAGGTCGCTCGTCTGCGCCCGAAAGGCGGACGATCCCGCCGTGCTCGGTGGGCAGAATGCCGCCGTCAGGCGCCACGCCGATCCCGTTGCAGAAGACGAAGCCGGCCGCGACCACTTGCGCCTCTCGGGCGCCCGCCGCAAGCGACCACACGCGCCCGCCCCGCGCCTCCGGCTCGAACGGGAAGCGCGGGGGGTCGGTAAAATAGAGGGTTCCGTCCGGCGCGACCACCAGGTCGTTGGGCGACTGGAAGCCGCCCTGCAGCAGATAGCTCACCGACCCGTCGGGCGCGACGCGCTGCAGCCCGGGCTCGACCAAGTCGGGGGGCGGCGTCTTCAGGCCCACCTGGTTGAAGTCGAACCCGCCGTTCTGGGTGACGATGAAGCCGCCGTCCGCGGCGGGGGCCGCTCCGTTCGGACCGCCTCTGGTGCGCGCCAGAACCGCCGCCTCGCCGCCCTGCGGACTGATCCGGTAGAGCACGCCCTGATCGACGCTGGTCACGACGACGCTCCCGTCGGCGCACCAGCACGGACCCTCGGCCACGCCTAGGCCGTCGGCGATGACTTCCCCGGTGATCATGTCGCCTCCCGGAAGGTTCGATTGTTTTGGCCATGGTGGCCTGGGCCCGCCGCGCCGGCAAGCCCGCCGCGGGCAAGCCGGAGGGGCCTTAGGCGTCGAGATCCGGGCGGAGCGTCAGGGTCTCGATCCTGCCGCGGCGGATCAGCTTCAGTTCCGCCTCGACGCCGGCGATCTCGGCGGTGAGCAGCCGGTGGAGGTCGTCGACCGTGAAGACCGCCGCGCCGGCGAACTCCAGGACCAGGTCTCCCGCCTCGACCCCCGCCAGGGCGGCCGGGCCCGCCGGGGTCGCTTCCGAGACCAGCACCGCCGTGCCGCCGCTGCGTCCCAGCCGCCGGGCCAGCCTCGGGTCCAGGGGGGTGGTCTGGGCGGCCAGGCCCAGCCTGGCCCGGCGCACCCGGCCGTCCCGCATGAGCCGGACGGCCACGTCGGTGACGGTGTCGGCGCCGATGGCGAAGCAGAGGCCTTGGGCCTGGCCCACCATGGCGGTGTTGACCCCGATCACCCGGCCGGCGCCGTCCACCAGGGCGCCGCCGGAGTTGCCGGGATTGAGGGGCGCGTCGGTCTGGATGACGCTCTCGATCAGGCGGCCGCTCGGGGAGCGCAAGGTGCGCCCCAAGGCGCTGACGATGCCGGCGGTCACGGTCGCCTGGAACCCGAGCGGGTTGCCGATGGCGACCACGAGCTGGCCCACCCGCAACCGGGCGGAAGCGCCGAACTGCGCATGGGGCAGGCTGGCGGCGTCCAGCCGCAGGACCGCGAGGTCGGTGGCCGGATCGTCGCCCACCAGCCGCGCCTCGAAGCGGCGCCCGTCGGTCATGCTGGCCGAGAGGCGGGCGGCGTTGGCCACCACGTGGCTATTGGTGACTAGGTAGCCGTCAGGGGCGAAGATCACGCCCGAGCCGGTTCCGGTCCGGCCGTTCGCCTGCTGAGCGGAGATGTGGACGACGCTCGGGCCGACCGTCTCGAAAGCGTGAGCGACCCGGGCGGAATAGGGATCGAGCGGCTCGTCCAGCCACTCGGAAACATCATACGGCATGGCCAAAAAATGGTCGCGCCGCCGCGTTGCAGCAAGGGCGGGCCGAGCCGCCGCGGGGCCCCGCGTCTCAGGCGCCGAAGAGGACGAGCTCGGTGTAGGAAAGGTCGTTGAGGCGCGGCCGGTCCGGACCTTTGAAATGCCTCGCGCCCTTGTTCCTGAAAAGGAAGCCGGGGAGGCCCGCGAGCGGGGCGTCGGCGTCGCAAAGCACCGCCAGGACCCCGCGTGCCAAAAGGAGCCGACCGATGGCGCCGGCGCAGCGCGAGAAATCGGCGGTGTCCCGGCAGTAGACGAGCTGGAGGACCCCGAAGGGCGCGTAGGCGATGCGGCGACGGGCGAAGAGGAAGGGCAGCGCGTCCCCGTCGGTCTCGCAAATCACCGCCACACAGCCGGCGGCCACATGCGTTTCGATCAACTCCCGCTCGGGCGGAACGAGGTCCGAGCCGGCGCCTAAGAACCGGGCGCGCACCCGACCTGCGGCCGCCAGGGCGGGGATGGCGACAAACTGGCCCTGGCTGTAAAGGCTGTACCCCTGCGCCTTCAGCATCGGGAGGGTGTGGACGGCGGCCGAGATGTTCACGTAGGTGACGTGCTTCAGCTTCAGGGCCAGGGAAACGAGGAGCGGCGCATGGCTACGGAACGCCGGCTCCACATACCAGCTCGACACGTTGCAGCGGATTCGGGCGTCCGCTCCCGCGCCTGTCTGGTGGAAGATCAGCAGCAGGGCGCCGACCACCTCGCCGTCGGCCTCCAGAAGATAGCCGAATCTCGGACAACCCTCGATGATCGGGCAGGCCGCGAGGCGCTCCAGACCGCTGGTCCAATATTTGCGAGCGCGCTTTGGAAAGCCTCGGGTCAGGAGGTCGGCGACCTGCGTCAGGTCGGCTTCCCGGATCTGGCGGCAACGGACTTGCGGCGACGGCGGCATTAGGAGCGGACCATGAACGATGCGACCAGGGAGCGCGGGCAAGGCGCCTTGGACGCCGGTGAGCAAGAAGCGTGCGCTCCGGAAACGCCTTTCGAGGGCGAGCCGGGCTCCGTGCGCGCGACGATCCTGGCGGCGTTCCGCCGGGTGGCCGTGGCCCAGGACCGTACCCTGGCGACGCTTTCGGACGGGCTCACCCTGCTGGAGTCGGGACTGGATTCCCTTTGCTTCGCGATCATCGTGGCGATCCTAGAGGATGAACTGGGGTTTGACCCCTTCAGCCTGTCGGAAGACGTTTATTTCCCGGTGACCGTGGGCGACTTTATTCGCTTCTATGAGAACGCCACGCCCTGATCCCGCGCCGCTCCGCCGAACCCTGACGACCTCCCAACGCCTGGGCGACCGCTGGCTCTGGGGGGCACGGCGCCGGGTGCGGCTGGGCGACGTCGCCTACGGCACCGGTCTCGGCCAGACGCTCGCGGGCCTGGCGGGCCGTTCGGTGCTTGTCCGGGTGAAAGATCCGCTGTTCGCGGCCCTCGCCCTGGTGGAGCTGGATGGGGTCGCCTCGCGCCTGGTGATCTGCCCTCCCGATCTCGAGGAGGAGCATCTCCCCTACGTGGCCGAGGTCGCGGCGCTGGATGCGGTGGTGTCGGAAAAGGCCCCGCCGGCGGCGCTCTCGGGCCTGGCCTTCGCGCCGATCGTCAGGCCGAAGACCCCCCTGGCGGGCGAGACGCACGAAGAGCAGGTGACCGAGTGGGTGATGTTCACCTCTGGCACCTCCGGCCGGCCGAAGATGGTGGTCCACACCCTCGCGGGGCTGAGCGGCGCCATCCAGCGGCCTGCCCCTGACGCGCCGGCGCCGACCTGGGGCACCTTCTACGATGTCCGCCGCTACGGCGGCCTGCAGATCCTGCTGCGCGCCCTGCTGTCCGAGGGATCGCTGGTGCTCACCGGGCCGGACGAGCCGATGGGGAGCTTCCTCGACCGGCTGGCGCGCCACCAGGTCACCCATCTCACCGGCACGCCTTCCCACTGGCGCTGGGCCTTGATGAATCCGGCCGCCAAGGCGCTCCATCCGCGGTACGTGCGGCTGTCGGGCGAGATCGCCGATCAGGCAATTCTGGACAGTCTGCGCGACTTCTTTCCCGGCGTTCCCATGGGCCACGCCTACGCCTCCACGGAGGCCGGGGTCGGGTTCGAGGTCACCGACGGTCTCGAGGGCTTCCCGGCCAGCCTGCTGGAGGCCGATGGCCCCGTCCGCCTCAAGGTCGAGGACGGCTCGCTCAGACTGAAGTCGACCCGCATCGCCAGCCGCTATCTTGGCGAGGGCGCTGCGCCGCTGGCCGAGCCGGACGGCTTCGTCGACAGCGGCGACATGGTGGAGCTCAGGGGCGCGCGGTACCACTTCGTCGGCCGCCGCAACGGGGTCATCAACGTCGGGGGCCTCAAGGTGCATCCCGAAGAGGTAGAGGCGGTGATCAACCGCCATCCGGCGGTGCGGATGTCGCTGGTGCGCGGACGGCGCAACCCGATCACCGGGGCGATCGTGATCGCCGAGCTGGTGCTCACTGAGCAGGCGTTGCGCCAGGGGACCGACGAGGCGAAGGTGAAGGAAGAGGTGCTTCGCGCTTGCCGCGAAGCCCTGCCGCCCTTCAAAACGCCGGCGTCTGTGCGTATCGTGCCGACGCTGGCGATGACCGCCGGGGGCAAGCTGGAGCGTGGCGTTGCGTAATGTGCTCGTGACCGGGGGAAGCCGGGGCATCGGCCTGGCGATCGTGCGCAGGCTCGCCGGGGCCGGCTATTACATGATCGCCCTCGCCCGCAATCCGAACGCGGAGCTCAGCGCGGCCATCGCCGAGGCGCCGGGATCGATCCGCTTCGTCCCCTACGACCTTTCCGATGTCGAGGGCATTCCCGAGCTGGTGCGCAAGCTGAAGGCCGAGTTCGGCGGCATCTACGGACTCGTCAACAACGCCGGCGTCGGCGACGGGGCGCTGCTTACCAACATGCACAACTCCCAGATCGACACGCTGATCCGGGTCAACGTCACCGCGCCCATCCTGCTGACCAAGTATGTCATCCGCACCATGATGACCGAGGCCGACGGCGGACGGATCATCAACATGTCCTCGATCGTCGGCTCGAACGGCTACAACTCCCTGGCCGCCTATGGGGCGACCAAGGCGGCGATGATCGGGTTCACCAAATCCCTCTCCAGGGAGGTCGGCCGTCTCGGCGTCACCGTCAACGCCGTCGCTCCGGGCTTCATCGAGACCGACATGACCGAGGGCATGGGCGAGGGCGGGCTCGAAAAGATCGTCCGGCGCAGCGCCCTTCGCCGGCTCGCCGAGGTGGAGGACATCGCCGCCGCCGTCGAGTTCCTGATGGGCGAGGGCGGGCGCAACATCACCGGCACCGTGCTGACCATCGACGCCGGCAACACGGCCTGAGCCTATGGGTTCACGGCCCCTGCGCCGGTCCGCTCGCGGAAGAAGGCGATCACCCGCGTCTCGGCGGCCTTGGTGGGGCCAGTTTCGGCGAGGTTGGCGGTCAGCACCGAATGGGGGTTCTTGAGGGGCCCGGGGGCCGCGTCCTGCGGCTCGATCTCGATGGCCTCGAACCGGTCGCCGAACTCGCGCTTGAGGGTGTCGAACCGGGCGTCCGGGACCATGGGGTCGCCCAGGAAGCGCAGCCCGATCATCGAGAGGTCCTCCTCGGCGAAGCGCCGTCGGGCGCAGGCGATCTCGGCGGCCGAGGCGTCGACGCCGGCCGCGCGGCGCCGGCTCCCGGGCGCCATCGGCAGAGAGGGTTGCGAGAGCACCGGGGCGGTCACGGCCGGCTCGGTCATCATCGCCAGGGCGAAGCCGCCGGTGAAGCACATGCCCACCGCGCCCACCCCTTTGCCGCCGCACTCGGCGCGGGCCTGGCGCGAAAGGGCGCGCAGCCAATCCACGATCGGGCTCGAGCGTCCCGCGGACCAGACGGCGAACTCGCGCCGGATGCAAAGGCCCCCGAGCATGGTGAGGAGCCCGCCAGGATGGGTCATCGGTCGACCGGCGACCCCGAAGAGGACAGGGCAGAACACGGTCATGCCGGCCGCCGCCACCCGGTCCGCGAAGGCGATCACGCCGGGATGCAGGCCCGGCATCTCATGGATCACGATCACCGCCGGCCCCGATCCGCGTCGCCAGACGGGTCTGGTCCAGCGCCCGTCGCGGAAGTCGAACTTCTCGTAGCCCGCCAGGGCGGCCTCGTAGCCCATGTCCCCCGCTCTCGGCGCGTTTCCACCCGCAGCCTAGAGCGTTCCCTCCCGTTTGGGGAGGTGGGGAGCAGTCGGTCAGAGCTTCAACGCCTTTCGCACGCCCGCCGGCCAGGCGTCCGTATCGAGACCGTGGGTGGCGAACATGGCGACGGCCAGCCGGTCCATGCCGAAGGCCACGCAGCCGGTGTGGGCGGGGCCGCCGTCGCCGGTTCGCAGGTCCCAGGTGAGCCCGAAGTGGTCCTGGTGGTAGTTGAAGCTCATGCAGGCGGTCGGCTCGGCCTCGGAGCGCACCGGGATGAGCAACTCGAACTTGAGCGCCTGCTCGATCTGGCTGGCGGCCACGATCGCCCCGCCGCGTCCGAAGAAGGGGTCGCTGGCGAGGTCGATGCGGTAGCCGAGGCCGAGACGGTCGGCGAGGCTCTTGGCCCGCCCGATCCACGCCTCGCGGAACGCGTGGATCTGCTCGGGCGAGCCGATGCGGACATATTCGCGCATCCGGAAGGACTGGAAGCGGTCGATGTCGGTGGAAGGCTCACGCCGGAAGCAATCGGCGGCCACGTCGAAGGTGAGGCCTTCGGCGGGGACCGCTCCCCGGGCGGCGGCCAGAGGGTAAACCGGATAGCAGGCCGCCGGGGCCAGCACCAGATCGGCCGCCCCGAGCTCGCTCGTCCAATCGGCGCCCTCCTCGAACCGCTGGACGACGCCGCGGATATGCCGCTCGTCGCCGGTCAGGCAGCTGACGCAGCCCAGGAGGTTCGGAAAGCTCTTCAGGTAGCCGTGCCGCTCGATCTGGGCGCGGCTCATCACGGGCGGGAACCGCAGCACCTCGGCGCCGGCGGGACGCTCCGAAGAGATCAGGGCGGCGAGCGACTCCACCACCCCCTCGTAAAGGCCGGTGCGGGCGTAGATCCCGTCCACGCCGCTGGGCAGGAAAAGCCCCTCCTTCAGGGTGTCCGCCTTGCCTTGGAATCTGGGCATGTCGTTCACGGTTCAGTCCTTGATGGAGGCCGCCACCTCGGTCAGCAGCGCCGAAGCGCCGACGTTGGCCAGGATGCGGTCGTTGTTGATCATGATCGGCGCCGAGAGGATGTCGCGCAGTCGCCGTCCGATGGAGGCGTCAGAGTCGTTGCGGTAGCCGGAGAGCCCGCAGCAACGCATGGCGCTCATCACCGCCGAGACCGCCAGTTCCGAGGTGTCCACCTTCAGCAGGCTGATCTGCGATTGGAAATCCATCGCCGAAAGGGCGTCAGGCTGGTCCATGACCGCCTCGTAGCGATCGACCGCGGCGGCGATCAGCGCCCGCAGCGCCCTCAGCTCGCCGTTGGCGCGGGTGAAATAGGGGGCGCTCGGCGGCAGGGCCCCGGCCGCGGCGGCCTTGCGCAGGTAGCGCCGCGCCCGCTCCACCGCGGAAGCGGCGACGCCGGCCCAGGTGCTGGACCAGAGGATGTGGGCGGCCGGAACCATGCTGTGGGCGTGGATGGTCTCGTAGGCGACCGGCAGGATTTGCGCGGCCTCGCCCTCGGCCCGCAGGGTGAACCCGGCGCTGCAGGTGCCGCGCATGCCGAGCGTGTCCCACTCCAGATTGCGCTCCAGGCTGTAATCGGCGCGCAGGAACACCGTCAGCACCTGGTCGGAGGCCGACGCATCGGGGGCCCGGCGGGCGGTGGTGACCACCGCATCGGCCGCTTCGCCGTAGGAGATCACGCTCGCCGCCCGGACCAGCGAGATCCGGTCGCCGGACCGCTCGATCGGCGCTTCGCTGGAGCGGACGTTGCCGCCGCCCTGTCCCTCGGTGGTGGAGGAGGCGAGCAAGAGCTGCTCGCGCACCAGGCGCCGCAGGAAGTCCTCGTGCCAGGCGCTGCCCACGCCATGGCGGACCACGCACGCCACCTTCACCTGGTGCATGGCGTAGATCATCGCCGTCGACGCGCAGGCTCGGCCGAGCGTGTAGCAGACCTCCATCACCTGGCGAAGGCCGAGCCCCTCGCCGCCCAGCGAAGCCGGGACCATGACCCCCAACAGTCCCTCGGCCTTGGCGGCGGCGATCGCTTCAGCAGGAAAGCGCGCGTCGCGATCGACCGCCTCGGCGTGTGCGGCCGCGACGGCGGCGGCGCGCGCGGCGCGCGCCATCAGCGGCTCGGCGACGATCGGACCCTTCGCGACCGTGCTTGGCTCGCTGGCCCGGTGGAAGTCTTGAACGCCCATACGCTGATCCCTGATTCATCCGACGGCCGAAAGGTGGCGACGTCGCTTGCTCGGACGCCAGATCAGCAATCCCCATGCCACCCGGCAAGCGGTTCGTCACTGGGCCGCCGAGCCTATTCGACGCTCAATCATGGCGCGGACTTCGCCGCCTGGTGGCTTGCCGCTTGCAACCCGCGCAATCCCGAATAGGACGGTCGTTGGAACCGGTCCGGAATGGGACGAAAGTGTGGCGCCGCGGCGCCGTTGGGGTGTTGAGATGGGGCAGGGGTCTACAGCGTCGGCGCAGGCGACGATCACCGGCATCGTGGAAGGGGTCATGGCCCGGCGGGGGATCGCCGGTCCGCTGGATCCGGCTCACGACCTGACGGAGCTCGGCCTCACCTCGCTGGACATGGTCAATCTGATGCTCGCGGTGGAAGACGCCTTCGGCATCGAGATTCCCCAGAAGCAGATGACGCCGGCGAACTTCCGCAGCATAGACGCCATCTGCCGCCTGGTGGACGCCATCGGCCTGGCGGCCTAGCTTTCCCTCATGCCGCTCGATCGCCGCGCCCAGCGCCTTCTGGACATGCTGGCGGCCGGCGGTTCGGCGGGCGCGGAGGCGACGGCGGCCGCGCGGCGCGAGGGCCTGCGAGCCCTGGCGCAGATGGCCGATCGCCCTGGCCGCGCGCCCGTCCGCCGCCTGGAGGCGCCCGGCCCCGGGGGCGCTGTCGGGCTCGACCTCTATGCGCCTGCAGAGGCTTCGGATGGACCGCAGCCGGCGCTGGTCTTCCTCCACGGCGGGGGCTGGGTCGCCGGGGGCGCCGAGACGCATGGGGGCCTTTGCGGGCGGCTCGCCGAGGCCGCGCGCCTGACCGTGGTCGCGGTCGACTACCGGCTCGCGCCGGAACACCCTTTCCCGGCCGCGTTCGACGACGCTCTGGCCGCGGTGCGGTGGGTGGGGGACAAGGCGGCGGAGCTGGGGATCGATCCGGATCGGCTGGCGATCGGGGGGGATTCGGCCGGCGGGGGCCTCGCCGCCGCCGCCAGCGCCGCGCTCCGGGACCAAGGCGGCCCGATGATCGCCGCCCAACTGCTGATCTGCCCGATCCTCGACCTCGCCGAAGAGTCGGAATCGCGGCGCGCCCTCTCCGAGGGCTTCTTCCTCAGTCGCGCGACCATGGACCGGGATGTCGACGCCTATTGCCCGCCGCCTCTCGATCGTCGCGATCCGCGCCTTTCTCCGCTGCAGGCGGCCAGCTTCGAGGGACTCCCGCCGACGCTGTTGCATACGGCCGAGTTCGATCCGTTCCGGGACGAGGGCACGGCCTACGCCGGGCGACTGAAGGGCGCCGGTGTGAAGGTGGAAGAGACCTGCCACGCAGGGATGATTCACTACTTCTATGCGCTGGCGCAGGCGATTCCCTACGGCGAGGCGGCGGCGACCGCGATCGGGGCGCAGTTGCGCGGCCTGATCGGCTGATCAGAGGCGCAGTCGCCCCTCTCGGACCTGCGCGAGAAGGTCCGCATCCAGACCCACATAGGCTCCCCGCTCGCGGTCGTAGAGGTAGAGGGGATCGTCCGAGCGGCCCGGATCATAGCCCTCCTCGGCCAGCGCCGCCTTCTTCGGCTTGAAGGTCTCGGTCACCGCCAGCGTCGGGACGAGCCTCAGGAAGACCGGTCTCGCGTAGTCCGGGAGGCGCGCCGCCAGGTGCGCCGGCAGGACGGCGAGATCGAAATCGGGGCCGGCGACCACCGCGGCCATGCCGGCCCGCCCGCCGGCGCCGGGAACGACGACGCCATAGACGCTGGCGTCCCGGATCCCCGGGAAGGCGCGCAGAGCTTCGGCGACCTCGGCGGCGGAGACGTTCTCTCCCTTCCAGCGGAAAGTGTCGCCGATCCGGTCGACGAAATACCAGAAAGCCTGGTCGTCCTGGCGCATCAGGTCGCCGGTCCGGAACCAGGCGTCGCCGGGGGCGAAGACGTCGCGCAGCAGCTTCTTCTGGCTCTCGGCAATGTCGGTGTAGCCCTCGAACCGGCCGGTTCCCTGGGAGGCGATCCGGCCGATGGCCTCTCCCGCCTCGCCGCTGGCGCAGGGGATGCAGAAGCCCTCGGGGTTGCGGGCCGGCGCGCGGGCGTCGGCGTCGTACTTGACGATCGCCGCCGGGAACCGATGCCGCAGGAGCGGCGGCACCCGCCCGATCGCCCCGGGCTTTCCCTCCACGTTGTAGAGCGAGAACGTGCCCTCGGTGGCGGCGTAGAACTCCAGGATCTGGGGGACGGCGAAGCGCTGTTGGAACGCGGTCCAGACGTCGCCGGCCAGGCCGTTGCCGCAGCAGAGCCTCAGGCGATGCGCCCGTTCCCTCGGGTGAGGCGGCGCGGCCAGGAGATAGCGGCAGAGCTCGCCGATGTACTGGAAGAGGGTGCACTCCCAGTCCGTCACCTCGTCCCAGAAGCGGCTGGCCGAGAATTTCGGGGCGATGACGGTCGAGGCGCCGCCGACCAGCGCCGCGCCCACCGCCGCCACGCCGCCAGCGCTGTGGCAGAGCGGCAGGCAGTCGTAGAGCCGGTCGGTGGGCCGGATGTCGGCGAGGCCCGCGAACCAGTAGCTCCAGCTCATGACCCGGTGGTGGCTGACCCGCGCCGCCTTGGGCAAACCGGTGGTGCCGGAGGTGTAGATGAGCAGGGCCGGGTCGGCGAGGGTGACCTCCGGCCCCGCCGCCTCGGCCGGAAGCGTCGCGAGCTCCAGATCGATCCGCGGCAGGCCGCTCCAGCCTTCGCCGTGAACGACGATCGGCGGCCCTTCGACGCCGATGGCCTCCAGCAGGCCGCCCGCCAGCCGCGCGTCCACGATGATCCGCTTGGCGCGCGCGACACCCACGCAGTGCGCCAGAGAGGCGCCTCGGAGCTCAGGGTTGAGCAAGCCCGTCACGACGCCCACCCGCGTGAGCCCGAGCCAGGCGGCCAGGTATTCGGGACGGTTCGGCATCAGCAGGGCGACGACGTCGCCCTTGCCCAGTCCGCTCTCCAGGGCCCACCGCCCGTAGCGTCGGACGCGCCCGGCCAGGGCCGGGAACGAAAGGGTCTCGCTTTCCGAAAGCAGGGCCGGCGCCTCGCCCAGCCGCTCTGCCTGCTCGTCGATTACGCTCGGCAGGATGCGGTTCGGCCGCGCTTCCAGGCGGCCGGTCATTTCCAGCGCGCGCAGCCAGTCCTTGTTCGCGGAGCGCAGCGCGGGCTTTGCAATCGCCTCGGTCTCAGGGGGCATGGTTTGCGTCGACGGGGCCTAATGAGGGGCTTAACACCGAATGGAGCAAGACGCGCGCCAGCCGCCGGCCCGGCATGCGTCCTGCAGTTTTGTTG
Organism: Caulobacteraceae bacterium; assembly: GCA_019247715.1. Classification (GTDB taxonomy): domain Bacteria; phylum Pseudomonadota; class Alphaproteobacteria; order Caulobacterales; family Caulobacteraceae; genus Acaudatibacter. Next base: position 61,318 of record JAFBAO010000107.1, on the reverse strand, counting down.
CGCGGGACGCTGGCGCCGGTCCAATTCGAGATCAGTGCGCCGGCATCGGAGGCCTTCATGCGCCGGGAGACCATCGCCGTCCACAGCGGCTTCGACTGCGACCCGGCCACCCGGGCGGTCGCGGTCCCGATCTATCAGACGGCCGCCTACGCCTTCGAGAGCGCCGACCACGGCGCGGCCCTGTTCAACCTCGAGGTCGAGGGCTACCGCTACAGCCGGATCGCCAATCCCACCACCACGATCCTGGAGACCCGGGTGACCGAGCTCGAGGGCGGCGCAGCTTCGGTGGCGGTCGCCTCGGGCCAGGCGGCGCTGCACTACGCCCTGGTGAACCTGGCGGACCGCGGCGGCAACATCGTCTCAACCCCGCAGCTCTATGGGACGAGCCACACCCTGCTCTCGCACGTCCTTCCAAGGCAGGGGATCGAGGGGCGGTTCGCCGAGAGCGACAGCCCCGAAGCGATCGAGCGGCTCATCGACGAAAATACGCGGGCGGTGTTCTGCGAAAGCGTCGGCAATCCGGCCGGCAACATCTGCGACATCGCGGGCATCGCCGAGGCCGCCCATCGGCACGGCGTTCCCCTCATCGTCGACAACACGGTGGCGACCCCGATCCTGCTTCGCCCCTTCGAGCATGGCGCCGACATCGTGGTTCATTCGTTGACCAAGTTCATGGGCGGACACGGAACCACCATGGGCGGCGTCGTTGTCGATGGCGGCCGTTTCGACTGGGCGGCCCAGCGGGCGCGGTTCCCGATGTTCAGCGAGCCGGACGCCTCGTATCACGGTCTCGTCTACACCGAACGCTTCGGCCCCGCCGCCTACGCCGCGCGCATCCGCAGCGTCTATCAGCGCACCACCGGGGCGGTGCTGGCGCCGCTCAACGCCTTCCTGCTGCTGCAGGGGATCGAGACGGTGGCGCTGCGGGTGGAGCGGCACGTGGAGAACGCCCGCCGGGTCGCCGAATTCCTGAAGGCCGATCCGCGCATCGAGTGGGTGAGCTATGCGGGCTTCGCCGAGAGCCCCTACTTCGAGCTCGCCCAGAAGTATCTCCGCGGAACCCCGCCCTCGCTGCTGACCTTCGGCGTGGCGGGCGGGTTCGAGACGGCCAAGGTCTTCTACGACCGCCTCGGCCTCATCAAGCGGCTGGTGAACATCGGCGACGTGAAGTCGCTGGCTTGCCACCCGGCCTCCACCACCCACAGGCAGATGACCAACGACGAGCGCGCCAAGGCGGGGGTGACGCCCGAGATGATCCGGCTCTGCGTCGGCATCGAGCACGTGGACGACATCATCGGCGATCTCGACCAAGCGTTGGCGGGTGCGCTGGCCGGCAAGCGGCCATGAGCCCGCTCGTCAAGGAGCCCAGGAGAGGCGGCCGGCGCCGGCTGCGCATCGGTCTTCTCAACAATCTCGGAGACAGCGCGCTGGCGACCGCCGAGGCCCAGTTCGAGGGGCTGCTCGCGGAGGCGGGAACCGAGTTCTCCGTGGAGTTGCGCCTCTTCGCCTTGCCGGCGATTGAAAGGGGCGAGCGGGCCCGGGAGCAGATGCGAGGACGCTACGCCGACGCCGGGTCGCTGGCGGGCGCCGGCCTCGACGGGCTCATCGTCACGGGGGCCGAGCCGCGCACCGCCTCGCTCGAGGACGAGCCCTATTGGGACGACCTTCGCCGGGTGGTCGACTGGACCGAGGCGGCGCGGGTCCCCACCGTATGGTCGTGCCTGGCGGCCCACGCGGCGGTCCTGCATCAGGCAGGCGTGCGCCGCCGGCCTCTGGCGGAAAAGCTGAGCGGGGTGTTCCCATGCGCGCCGGCCAGCGATCATCCCCTCGCCGAGGGCCTGAGCCACGCCTTCTGGGTTCCTCATTCGCGCTGGAACGACCTGGCCGAGGCGGATCTCGTCAGCGCCGGCTATGAGATCCTGAGCCGTTCGCCGACCGCCGGCGTGGACGCCTTCCTGGGCCCGAGCGAAAGCGCGTCGCTCTACTTTCAGGGGCATCCGGAATACGAAGCCGACAGCCTGCTGCGCGAATACGGCCGCGACCTCGGGCGGTTCTTCCGAAACGGCGGGCGGCTGCCGGCCATGCCGGCTGGCTATCTCGACGCCGAGAGCGAGCAGGCTCTGGAGCGGCTGACCGCCCAGGCGCGCCTGCGGTCCGACCCGGCGCTGCTGCCCGCCTTCCTGGAGATCCTGGACGGGTCCCGACCGGTCCGCCGGTGGCGCCCGGCGGCGGTGGCGGTCTATCGGGCTTGGCTCGGCCAGGCGGCGGACGCAGGGGCTGACGAGGCTCCTCTTGGGGGACCCAGGCCCAAGTCCTTGCGCGCCACCCGCGCCCTTTAGCCGCTCCGCCGGGCCCCCATCGGGGCGCTGGGGGGCGATGTTAGCGCCCGCGGCGGGCTTGACTTCGCCACTGCGAGCCGCAAAACCCCCCGCCACCTTCGGAAGATCGGGAGCTTGGCAGCCATGCCGTTGCGCGTCGCCATTAACGGCTTTGGCCGCATCGGCCGGCTGGTCCTGCGCTCCATCGTCGAGCACGGCCGCTCGGATATCGAGGTCGTGTCCATCAACGATCTCGGCCCAGTCGAGACCAACGCCCACCTGCTCCGCTACGATTCCGTGCATGGCCGCTATCCAGGCAAGGTCGAGGTGGCGGGCGACAGCATCGACATCGGCCACGGCGGCAAGATCAAGGTCACCGCCATCCGCGACCCCCCGCAGCTCCCGCACAAGGAGCTTGGCGTCGACATCGCCCTGGAGTGCACCGGGCTTTTCACCACCAAGGACAAGGCGAGCGCTCACCTGGCCGCGGGCGCACGCCGGGTTCTGGTCTCGGCGCCTTGCGATGCGGCCGATCGGACGATCGTCTTCGGGGTCAACCATCAGACCTTGAACAACGACGATCGGGTGGTCTCAAACGGCTCGTGCACCACCAACTGCCTGGCGCCGATCGCCAAGGTGCTGCTGGACACCGTCGGCGTCGAAAGCGGGTTCATGACCACGGTCCACGCCTACACCGGCGACCAGCCGACACTCGACACCTTGCACAGCGACCTCTACCGGGGCCGCGCGGCGGCGACGTCGATGATCCCCACCTCCACCGGGGCGGCGAAGGCGATCGGCCTCGTCATTCCCGAGCTCGCCGGCAAGCTGGACGGCGCGGCGATCCGGGTGCCCACCCCGAACGTCTCGGTGGTGGACCTCAAGATCATCGCCGGGCGCGAGACGTCCAAGGATGAGGTGAACGAGGCGCTCGCGCGGGCCGCCGGCGCCGGCCCGCTTCACGGGATCCTCGCGGTCACCAAGGAACCGCTGGTCTCGGTCGACCTGAACCACGTGGACGCCTCGTCCACGGCCGCTCTTCCCCTCACCCAGGTGGTCGGCGGCCGGCTGGTCCGGGTGCTTTCCTGGTACGACAACGAATGGGGCTTCTCGACCCGCATGGCCGACGTGGCCCTGGCCATGGGGAAGCTCGCCTAGGGTGAAGGCGATGGAGTTCCGCACCCTCGACGGCGTCGATGTCGATGGCCGCCGCGCCCTGGTCCGGGCGGACTTCAACGTGCCATTGAAGGACGGCGCCGTCAGCGATGACACCCGGCTTCGAACCTCCATCCCCACGATCGAGAGGCTCCGCGCCGGCGGCGCGAAGATCGTCCTCCTGTCCCATTTCGACCGTCCGAAGGGCAAGCGGGTCTCCTTCATGAGCCTCCGGCCCGTGGTCGGGCCGCTGGCGAAGCTGCTCGGCCGGCCGGTCGGCTTCGTCGACGATTGCGTCGGCGAGGCGGCCGCCGCGGCGGTGCGGGGCATGGCGTCGGGCGACGTGCTCCTGATGGAGAATCTGCGCTTCCATGCCGGCGAGGAAGCTGACGACCCGGACTTCGCCAAGGCCCTCGCCCAAAACGGCGATCTCTATGTGAACGACGCCTTCTCCGCCGCCCACCGGGCGCATGCCTCCACCGAAGCGCTCGCTCATCTCCTGCCTGCCTACGCCGGCGAGGCGATGCGCCGTGAGCTGGAGGCGCTGCACGCGGCGCTCGGCGCGCCCAAACGGCCGGTGCTGGGGATCGTGGGCGGCTCAAAGGTGTCGACCAAGTTCGACCTGCTGCACAACCTGATCCTCAAGCTCGATCAGCTCGCCATCGGCGGAGGCATGGCCAACACCTTCCTCGCCGCCCAGGGCTGGCCGGTAGGCGCGTCCTATTGCGAGCCGGAGCTGGAAGGCGAGGCTCGCGGAGTCCTCGCCTTCGCCGAGGCGCGCCATTGCGAGATCCTGCTGCCGATCGACATCGTGGTCGCCGAGCAGGCGACGCCCCAGGCGGCGGCGCGCACGCGCCGGCTGGGTGAGATCGACCCCCATGAGCGGATCCTGGACGCCGGACCGGCGACGGTCGAACGCCTCCTCCAGGCGATGGACAAGGCTGCGACCCTGATCTGGAACGGACCGCTGGGCGTCTTCGAGGTTCCGCCCTTCGATCAGGGCACCATGGCCGCGGCGCGCCATGCGGCCGCCCTGGCCAAGGCCGGACGTCTAGTGGCCGTCGCCGGGGGCGGTGATACGGTGGCGGCGCTGAACGCGGCTGGCGTGGCGGGCGACCTCACCTTCGTCTCCACGGCCGGCGGCGCGTTTCTCGAGTGGATGGAGGGCAAGGTGCTGCCCGGCGTGGAGGCGCTGAAAGCGCCGCGGAAGGACTAGGCGAGGCAAACGACGATGGATCTGCCGGCTCTGAAGCAAGTGGCCGAGAAACTGGTGGCGCCCGGCAAGGGCATACTGGCCGCCGACGAATCGACCGGGACGATCAAGAAGCGGTTCGACGCGATCGGTCTTCAGTCCACCGAGACGGCCCGCCGCGACTACCGCGAGATGCTGTTCCGCGCCGAGACGGCGATGAAGGAGCACATCTCGGGCGTGATCCTCTACGAGGAGACTCTCTACCAGAACGCCGCCGACCGCAGCGGAACGCCGCTCGTGGAGTTGATCGTCCGGGCGGGCGCTGTCCCAGGGATCAAGGTCGACAAGGGAACCAAGCCGCTGCCGGGTTTCCCGGGGGAGACGATCACCGAGGGCCTCGACGGCCTTGGGGAGCGCCTGGACCGGGACCGTGAGCAGGGGGCCAGGTTCGCCAAGTGGCGGGCCGTGATCGACATCGGCGCGGGCGTGCCGACCTGGAGCGCGGTCAAGGCCAACGCCCACGCCCTCGCCCGTTACGCCGCCATTTGCCAGGCCCACGAGATCGTTCCGATCGTCGAGCCCGAGGTGCTGATGGACGGCGACCACGACATCGAGCGCTGCGAGGCCGTCACCCGCTGGGTGCTGAACACGGTATTCGAGGAGCTGTTCGAACAGCGGGTGGCGCTGGAGGCCATGGTGCTGAAGCCCAACATGGTCATCGCCGGCAAGAAGAGCGGCGCCAAGAACTCGGCGGACGAGGTCGCCCGGCGCACCGTCGCGGTGCTCAAGGACTGCGTGCCCGCCTCCGTGCCCGGAATCGCCTTCCTGTCGGGCGGCCAGAGCGACGAGGAAGCCACCGCCCATCTCGACGCCATGAACCGGATCGGCAGCTTGCCCTGGAATCTCACCTTCTCCTACGGCCGGGCCCTCCAGCACGCCCCCCTCACCACCTGGGGCGGCAAGGTCGAGAACGTTCCGGCCGCCCAGCGCGCCTTCGCGCATCGGGCTCGGATGAACGGCCTGGCCAGCCTCGGCAAGTGGGAAGGGGCGTTGGAAAAAGCGGCCTGAGCGGCGGGCGTGAGCGTCCCCGCCTGCCGCCTCTATCTGATCACCCCGCCCGCGATCGAGGATATCGCGAAGTTCGGGCTCGCCCTCGGCGAGGCTCTCGAGGCCGGCGACGTGGGGGCGCTGCAGATCCGGCTGAAGGGGGCGCCCGAGGCGCTGCTGGAGGCGGTGGTCGACGTCGTCCGACCCATGGCCCTGGCCCGCGAGATCGCCATCATCCTCAACGACCGGCCCGACCTCGCCGCCCGGTGGGCATGCGACGGCGTCCACATCGGCCAGGACGATGGGTCCTACACCGAAGCCAGACGGCTGGTCGGTCCGCACCGGATCGTGGGGGTCACCTGTCACGCGAGCCGCCATCTGGCCATGGAGGCGGCCGAGGCGGGCGCCGACTACGTCGCCTTCGGGGCCTTCTTTCCCACCCGGACCAAGGATGCCAAGGCCCGCGCCGAGCCGGAGATCCTGGAGATCTGGCACGAGACCATGACGGCTCCCTGCGTCGCCATCGGTGGAATCACGGTGGAGAATTGCCGCCCCCTGGTGGCGGCCGGCGCGGACTTCCTGGCGGTCAGCGCCGGCGTGTGGTCCTATCCACAGGGTCCGGCCGCGGCGGTGGCGGCGTTCAACGCGGCGATCGTCGAGGGACTCGCCGAACGGAGCGCGCGGCAAGGCTGATCGGGCGCCCGAAGCGATGGCCTCTCGCGCCGCGGCGCGATCTGCTAGAACCGCCCTTGGTGGATGCGAATGCGCGGGTCGGCCGCGGGAGGCGCTGATGACTTCTGGCGACGCCGGCGAGGATCTGGGTCCCCGGCTCGAACGCGAGGGGCTGCTGCGCATCGAGTCGGCGACGTTTCGGCTCACCGAGCCGGAGCGCGCGCTCGCCGGCGAGGAGCGGGACGCGAGCCGCGCCAAGAACATCAGCTACCATCCGCAAACCGGCGGGATCGACGGAGTGGACGCCGACCCTGGCCGGATCGAGACCCTGCGCGGCCTCATGGCCCGCTACGCCGCCTGGTCGCGGGCGCTGGTCGACGAGCGCCTACCCGCCTACGCCGCACGGCTGGAGGTCGGGCGGACCAGTTTGCGGCTCAGGGCGGTCGAGGCCGAGCCGCGCAGCTGGCGCAAGGACGACCGGCGCCTGCATGTGGACGCCTTCACCTCTCAACCCGTGGGCGGCCGGCGGATCTTGCGGGTCTTCAGCAACATCGACCCGGCCGGGCGCCCCCGCCGCTGGGCGGTCGGCGAGGCGTTCGAGGACCATGCGCGACGGTTCCGCGGCCGGCTCCGCCGCCGGCTCCTTCCGGGGGAGGCCGCCTTGCTCGAGGGCCTGCGGCTCACCAAGGCCCGCCGGACGCACTACGACCAGCTGATGCTCGGCCTGCACGATGCGGCCAAGCGCGACGAGGTCTATCAGACCTCGGCGCCGCGCCGGATCTTGGACTTCCCCGCAGGCGCGACCTGGGTGGTGTTCACCGATCAGACCCCCCACGCGGCGTTGAGCGGCCGGGGTGCGATGGAGCAGACCTTCTACCTGCCGGTGCAGGCGCTGCATGACCAGGCGGCCTCGCCCTTGCGCATCCTCGAGCGCCTCGAAGGCGCCACGCTGGCGTAGCTCCGCGGCTTAGCCTGCTCTTCACGAAATTCGCCTAGAAGCGGCTCCTATGAACGGGGCCAGCCGCTAGATGTTCGCCAGCCTCCGCGTCAGGCTGGCCGCCATCGCCGGCGGACTGTGCGCCGCGGGCGCGCTCGCCGCGCCGCTGGCGGAGCTCGCCGTCAGATCCAATGGAATCTCCTCCTATCCCGCAGCGGCCGAGCTGCCGATCGGAGTGGGCTTGGGCCTCGCCGCGCTGGCGGGGGCGGCGGTCTGGGTCCTGGCGGGCCATCTGCTTCGACCGGTGGCGGAGCTGAGCCAGGCCGCCCGGCGCCTGGAGGCCGGTGAGGCGGCGCGGGTGACCGTGGAGACGAAGGACGAGCTGGGGCGCCTCGCGGAAGGCTTCAACCGCATGGCCGAGACCCTCGCCGAACGGGAGCGGCGAATCTCCCGCCTCGCTCTGCGGGACGCCCAGACCGGACTGCCCAACCGGCTGGCGCTCGAGCGCCGTCTCGACCAGTTGCAGGGCTCGGGGGCGGAGGGGGTCACGGCCGCGGTCGTGTCCGTCGACCGTTTGGCGCGCCTGCGGAGCGTGATCGGCGACGAGCTGGTCGGCGCGCTGGTCAAGGATCTGACCGAACGTATCGCAGCCCGGGCTCCGACGGCGATGATCGGCCGCCTGAGCCCCGAGGGCTTGGGGGTGATCTTCCAGGACCAGGGACCGGACGTCATGCGGCGGGCGGGCGCCGTGCTCGAGGCCGCGCTCGCCGCTCCGTTGTCCATCGGGGGGACGACCCTGCCGGTCTCGGCGACCATCGGTCTGGCGCAGGGGCCTCAGGGCGGAGGCGCGCTTCGCCCGATCCTGGCCCGCGCGGCGATCGCCGCGGACCAGGCCAGGGCGCGCCGCCAGAAGCTCGCGGTCTTCGACGCCCGCGCCTACGGCGATCCGGCCGCCAACCTCGGTCTCATGGGCGAAATGCTCCGCAGCATCGAGCGCGGCGAACTGGTGATCTACCACCAGCCGAAGGTGGACATGCGGGGCGGCGGGGTGGCGGGGGTCGAAGCGCTGGCGCGCTGGCGCCATCCCAAGCGCGGCCTTTTGTCGCCCGACATGTTCATCCCCCTGGCCGAGGAGACCGGCCACATCCGTCCGCTGACCGACTGCGTCCTGCGGCAGGCGATCGAGCATCAGGCCGCCATGCGGCTGGCCGGCCACGACGTCGATGTGTCGGTGAATATCTCGGGGCGGCTGCTGTCCGACGCCGATTTCGCCGAGGCGGCGCTGAAGCTGGCCGCGGGCGCCGAGGGCAAGCTCCGCTTCGAGGTGACCGAAACGGCGGTGATCGACGAGCCGGAGCGGGCGCTGAGGCATATCGAGCGCTTCGTGGCCGCTGGAGTCGGCGTCTCCATCGACGACTACGGCGCCGGCCTCTCCTCGCTCGCCTACCTCAAGCAGATCAGGGCCGAGGAGCTGAAGATCGACCAAGCCCTGGTGCTTGGCCTCACCGAACGGGGCCGGGATGCGCTGCTCGTCCGCTCCACCATCGACCTCGGGCACAGCCTCGGCCTGAAGGTCACCGCCGAGGGGGTCGAGACGCCGGAGGCCTTCGCCGCGCTCGCCGGCATGGGCTGCGACTTCGCCCAGGGCTTCCTGATCGAGCGGCCCATGCCGCTCGGCGACGTGCTGAGGTTCCTCGAAGAGGATCGCGGCTGGACGCGCAAGCGGGGCTGACCGGGCGCGGCGCTGGACGCGGGGGCGGCGTTTGCCTAAGGGTCGCCCTCAGCAGCCGCTTTGGGGATCGCGCGCGCGATGCGGCTCACCGACGGCGGAGTGGCGTTTGACCAGGCGAGCCCTCATCACCGGAATCACCGGTCAAGACGGCGCGTACCTCGCCCAGTGGCTGCTCGCGAAGGGCTATCAGGTCTTCGGGCTCGCCCGGCAGACCTCGCACCAGGGTCTGCTCGATCACCGACTCGGCTGGCTCGGGATCCAGGACAAGGTCGCCATCCTTCCGGGGGACCTCGTGGATCTCGCGTCCCTCATGGAGGCGATGGAGATCGCCCGCCCCGACGAGATCTACAACCTTGCAGCGCAGAGCTCCGTGAGCCTGTCCTGGCAGCAGCCCTTCATCACCGGCCAGGTCACCGGGCTCGGGGTGGCCAACATGCTCCAGGCGGCAAAACTGGTCGCGCCGCGGGCCAGGTTCTACCAGGGATCGTCGTCCGAGATCTTCGGCGCCGCCGAGCCGGGCGCCCATGACGAGACCACCCGGCCGCACCCGCGCTCCCCCTATGCCGCAGCCAAGCTCTACGCCCACTGGATGACGGTGGTCTACCGGGAGAGCTTCGGCATGCACGCCTCGTCGGGCATCCTCTTCAATCACGAGAGTCCGCTGCGCAGCCTCGATTTCGTCACCCGCAAGGTGACCGACAGCGCGGCGCGGATAAAGCTCGGCTTGGCCCGGGAGCTGCGGCTGGGGAACGTCGAGTCGCGACGCGATTGGGGACATGCGCGCGATTACGTCCAGGCCATGTGGCTGATGCTCCAGCAGGACCAGCCCGACGACTACGTCATCGCCACCGGGCGCTCGGTGAGCGTCCGCGACATGTGCAAGATCGCCTTCGACTGCGTCGGCCTGCGGCTGGAGGATCATCTGGTCATCGATCCCGAGCTCTGGCGGCCCGCGGAGGTGGACGAGCTGGTGGGCGACGCCTCTAAGGCCCGCCGGATCCTGGGCTGGGCGCCGACGGTGACCCTGGAGGAGATGATCCAGGAGATGGTCGAGGCCGACCTGGCGCGGCTGAGGTCGTAGACTCTGAGATGAACGAGCCCCGCGGCCGGCTCATTTTTGACCTATCGGCCTGCGCGCGCTGGAGCGGTCCCCCGGCTGGCATCATCCGCTGCCAGCGCGAACTGGCCGCCTGGGCGGCCAAGAACGCGCCCGAGACGGTATTCGCCGTGTTCGACCCCGGGCTGATGGGATACCGCGGCTTCAAGCCTGGGTACCGGGACGCCTTCGCCATCGAACAGGCCGCGCTCGACACCTGGCCTCTCACGGATCTCGCCGAGAACCGCAAGCCCTCCCGGACGCGCCTTCCTGGTCCTATCCGGGCGGCGTTGCGGCCGCGCCGGATGGCGCTTCGCATCCTCGAACGGATACGGCTGACCCAAGGGCCGAGTTGGAGGCGGTGGGCCGACGCGATCCAGCGTCGACTGATGACCGATCGAAATCGATCTTGGATGGTCAGGACCGACGGCGCCCGACGCGATTTCGTACCCCGCGACATGGCTCTCGCCGGCCTCATCGATTTTGGACCCGGCGACGTGCTCGTGTGCGCCGGACACGGCTGGGGCGACAGCGATCTCGAGGCGATCTTGCGGCTGAAGGCGGAGCGCGGCTTCCGGTTGGCGGTGCTTTGCTACGACATCATCGCCGTGATGTTCCCCGAGTTCTTCCAGGCAGGCGACGCCGAGCGAATGGCCAGGTACTGGCGCGCCTGCCTGCCGGCCGCCGATCTCCTCATTTTCAACTCGAAAGCCGTAGCCGGCGACGCCGCCGCCTATTGCGAGGCGCTGGGGCAGGCTCTCGGCAAGTCGGCGATCTTTCCCCTGGGCGCCGATCCCTCCGCGATGAAGCACGCCGGCGCGGCGACGCCCCTCCCGGCGGGACTAGAGGACGGCCGTTTCGCCCTCTTCGTCAGCACCCTCGAGCCACGCAAGGGCCACGAGATGCTCTATCGGGCTTGGCTTCGGCTTCTGGAGGAGGGAGTCCCTCAGGCCGCCGGTTTCAAGCTGGCGTTCGTGGGCCGCCCAGGATGGAGCATGGCCTCCCTGGAGGCTTCGCTCGCCGGTGATCCACGCATCGCCGGATCTTTGGTTCGCCTGCGTCAGGTCGACGACGAGTCGCTGGACCGCCTCTACCGCGCCTGCGCCTTCTGCCTCTATCCGTCGCTCTACGAGGGCTACGGCCTGCCGGTGGTGGAGGCTTTCGCCCGCGGGAAGGCGGTGATCGCCTCGGACGGCGGATCGCTCCCCGAGGTGGTGGGCGAGTTCTCGCCGGTGCTTCCGGCCCGCGACGAGGACGCCTGGCGCGACATGTTGCGGGCGTGGATCCTGAATCCCGCTGCGCGGGCCCCGTTCGAGGCCGCCATCCGCGAACGGTTCACCCATCCGGACTGGGACGAGGCGGCCCGCCGCTTTTTCGCGATCATCGACGAGGCCTTCGGTTTCGCGCTCCGGCCGGCGGCCGCTCAGTACGCCAGCTTCGGTTGAAACTCGCCTCGTCCCTCGGGCGTGAGGTCCAAGGCGCTCCAGAGCGGCCAGATCGCGTCCACGTGCCGCGGGTCTTGCCCTGGGTCGCGCGGCGCGAACATCAGCTCGCTCGCGTAGCGGTGCCGGATCGTGGCGCCCTCGCGCGTGAAGACGTTGAGGATCGGCTGTTGGGCCCCGTCGACGCTCTCGCCGTGGTAGTCCGAATGGTACCGGTTGTTGGCCGAGGAGACGAGCCGCAGCCGCCGCCAGCCGCGTTCGGCCGCGAATTGGCGGATCCTGGCGATCGGCGAGCGGGCCGCCACCGCCAGGGCGACGCGCTGGGTGATGTGCGCCGCTTCGCCATCCAGGGCGTCGAGGATGGAGGTGCAGGATGGGCAGGGCCGCTCCATTCGAGGACCGAACATGTAGCTGTAGAGGATCAGGGTTTGCTTGCCGCCGAACAGCTCGGAGAGCCGGACGGATCGCGCCTCATCGCCCTCCTCGAACACATAGTCTTCCGGCGTCGGGCCGCCGGGGGGAAGAGCGCGGCGCTGGGCCGCGACCGCCTCGATCTGCCGGCGAAGGGCGATCTCGCTTTCCAGCAGGCGGTCGCGGGCCTGGCGGTAGTCGTCGCTCTCGCCCGGAAACCGGACGCCGTGAATTGGGCTCGCATCGGAAACGCTCATCGGGGTGCTCCTTTCAAAGGCCAGCTCGTACGAGCTTCTCCAGAATGGTCCGCCAGCCGCGCTGGTGACGGCCGGCGCGTTCGCTGTCGGGGAGGCCTTCGTGCTCGAGGTCGATCCGTACGCCGCCGGCGATCGGCCTGAAGCGGATCGTGACCAGGCTGAGGCGCCAATCGGTTCCGGCCGAAATCCAGGTGAACACGAGCCGCCGTGGCGGGTCGATGAGGACATAGCGCCCGTGGTGCTCGTAGCGCCCTTCCTCGCCCTCCATGACGATCCGGAAGGCGCCGCCTTCGCGCGCATCGATCTCGGCCTGCGCCACTTGCGTCTCGCCGGCGGCGAGGAAGCGGGCGGCCTGCGCCGGGTCCAGCCAGGCCCTGAACGCGGCGCTCGGATCGGCGGCGATCTCGATCGAGGCGGTGACCCGATAGGGCGTCGTTTCAGCCACCGGCCCGCTCCAGCAGCCCTTTCAGGGCGAAAAGCCGCCTCGCCCAGTCGCCCGATTGGCGGGCGACCCAGTCGGCCACCGGCTCCAGCCCCGCCTCTCGCCGGGCGATGAAATGGTCGCGGCCATCGATCGTCCGCTGCACCAGGCCCGCCGTCTCCAGCACCTTCAGGTGTCGCGAGACCGCCGGAAGCGAGATCGAAAAGCCGGATGCGAGTTCGGTGACCCGCTGCGGGCGCGCCTCGATCAGGGCGAGCAGATCGCGCCTGACCGGATGGGCGAGGGCCGCAAGCGCCAGACTGAGGCGATCGGCGCCGACACTCGCCGGTTGGCTCGATGCGCCCTGCGCCATCGGCGGCATCCCCGAACGCTTAATCATAATGTTAAATGTCGATAGTCGATGGACGCCGGCGACGCAAGGGGCGACAGCCGTCGGGAAGCCGTCTAGAAGGCGCTTCCCACCCCACCAGAGACGTTCCGATGTCCGATGACACCCTGATCATGACGCTCGAATCCGGGCCGGTGACCATCCGGCTGCGCCCCGATCTCGCCCCCGGCCACGTGGCCAGGATCAAGGAGCTGGCGGGGGAGGGCTTCTACGACGGGGTGGTCTTTCATCGGGTGATCCAAGGGTTCATGGCCCAGGGTGGGGATCCCAGCGGCACCGGCCGAGGCGGCTCCGACAAGCCGGACCTGAAGTCCGAGTTCTCGAGCGCGCCGCATGTGCGCGGGGTCTGCTCCATGGCGCGCACCTCCAACCCGCATTCCGCCAACAGCCAGTTCTTCATCTGCTTCGACGACGCCACCTTCCTGGACGGCCAGTACACCGTCTGGGGCGAGGTCACCCAAGGCATGGAGCATGTGGACGCCCTGCCGAAGGGCGAGCCGCCCCGCGCCCCGGGCAAGATCGTCTCCATGCGGGTGGCGGACGCCGGCTGACGCCCCGGCGCCCGTGCGCCTTTCGGATTTCGATTTCGAGCTGCCGGAAGACCGGATCGCGCTGCGCCCCTGCGAGCCGAGGGACGCGGCGCGGCTGCTGACGGTGGGCCCGGAGGGATCGCTGGAGGACCGTCGGTTCGGCGACCTGCCCGCCCTGCTGCGTCCGGGCGACGCGCTGGTGCTCAACGACACCCGCGTGATTCCCGCGCGGCTGCGGGGCGCGCGCCGCCGGGAAGGGGCGCCCCCGGTCGCCCTGGAGGCGACCCTCCACCGCCGACTCTCCCCGTCGCGGTGGACGGCGTTCGCAAAGCCGGGTCGCCGCCTGAGGGCCGGCGACCGGATCGTGTTCGGCCAGCCCGAGGACCGGGCCTGCCTGCTGTCGGTTCTGGCGGCCACGGTGACGGGCAAGGGCGAGGACGGCGAGGTGACGCTGGCCTTCGATCTCGCCGGTCCCGACCTCGATCTGGCCGTCGCCGAACGCGGCGTCATGCCCTTGCCGCCCTACATCGCCGGCCGTCGCCCGGAGGACGAGGCCGATCGGCGCGACTATCAGACCGTTTTCGCGCGCACCGAGGGATCGGTGGCCGCGCCCACCGCCGGCCTCCATTTTACCGAGGCCCTGATGGAAGCCCTGAAGGCGCGCGGCGTCACCTTGCATTTCGTCACCCTGCACGTCGGGGCCGGGACCTTCCTGCCGGTGAAGACCGAGGAGGTGGAGGGCCACCGGATGCATCCGGAGTTCGGAATGGTGTCAGGCGCCACGGCCGAGGCTCTGAACGCGGCGCGCAGGGCGGGGGGCCGGATCGTCGCGGTCGGCACCACGGCGCTGCGGCTGCTGGAGAGCGCGGCGGACGCCGCCGGAGCCCTGGGCGCCTTCGCCGGCGAGACCTCGCTCTTCATCGCCCCCGGCTACCGCTTCCGGACCGCCGAGGCGCTGGTGACCAACTTTCACCTGCCGCGCTCGACGCTCTTCATGCTGGTCAGCGCCTTTGGCGGGCTCGCGGCCATGCGGACGGCCTACGCCCATGCGATCGCGACGGGCTACCGCTTCTATTCGTACGGAGACGCCTGCCTGCTCTGGCGCAGGACCTGATGGCCGCCTTCCCTTTTCACATCGCGGCCCGCGACGGCGAGGCGCGGACGGGGGTGCTGGAGACGCCCCGCGGGCCGGTCCGCACGCCCGCCTTCATGCCGGTGGGAACCGCCGGGACGGTCAAGGCCCTCACCGTCGAGCAAGTGCGCGCGGCCGGGGCGGACATCCTGCTCGGCAACACCTATCACCTGATGTTGAGGCCTGGGGCCGAACGGGTAGCCCGGCTGGGCGGCCTCCACGCCTTCATGCGCTGGGACGGGCCGATCCTCACCGATTCAGGGGGCTTCCAGGTGATGAGCCTCTCCAGGATCGCCACGGTCACCGAGGAGGCGGTGACCTTTCGGAGCCACCTGGACGGGGCGGCCCACGTGCTGTCGCCGGAGCGCTCCATCGAGATCCAGGCGGACCTGCTGGGCGCCGACATCGTCATGCAGCTCGACGAGTGCGTCGCCTGGCCGGCCGAAGCGGCGCGCGCGGCCGAGGCGATGCGGTTGTCCGCGCGCTGGGCCGCCCGCTGCAAGGCCGCTTTCGGCGGGCGCGAAGGGCAGGCGCTGTTCGCCATCCAGCAGGGTTCGACGTTCGAGAATTTGCGCCGCGAATCCGCCGAACGGCTGATCGACACCGGCTTCGACGGCTACGCCATCGGGGGTCTGGCGGTGGGCGAGGGGCATGAGGCGATGTGCGAGGCGCTAGACTATGCGCCCGCCATGCTGCCGCCCGACCGGCCGCGCTACCTGATGGGCGTGGGCACGCCACAGGACATCGTCGAAGCCGTGGCGAGGGGCGTGGACATGTTCGACTGTGTCTTGCCGACCCGGTCCGGGCGCCATGGACAAGCCTGGACCTGGGGCGGCCCGATCAACCTCAAGAACGCCCGCTTCGCCGAGGACGCCGAGCCGCTCGACCCGGGCAGCGCCTGCCCCGCCAGCCGCGACTATTCGAAGGCCTACCTCCATCACCTGGTGAAGTCGCAGGAGATCCTCGGTCAGGTGCTCCTCTCCTGGCACAACGTCGCCTTCTTCCAGGCGCTGACGGCCGAGCTCAGAGCCGCCATCGCCGAGGGGCGGCTCGCGACCCTGCGGCGGCGCGTCAAGGCGGCGGCGGAGGGCTGAACGTTCTGCTGTCCGTCCTTCGCTTGCCGGAGCCGGGGCATCCTCTTAAGTTCCGGCCTCCTTCGCCGGGCGGGGCTCGCGGGGGCCGGTAGCTCAGCGGTAGAGCACTCGACTTTTAATCGAGTGGTCGTGGGTTCAATCCCCACCCGGCCTGCCACGCACGCGCCTCGGGCCGCCGCATAGGGTCCGCTTGCCGCCCGAAAGGCGCCCTGCTAAACGGACGCTCCTGCGGCGATGAGCCGAACGCGCCGGCGGGCAAAGGCCGCTCCCGGCGCTTTGCTCGTTGCCGGAGAGTTCTAGGAGTGTAGCTCAGCTGGTAGAGCATCGGTCTCCAAAACCGAGGGCCGTGGGTTCGAGTCCCTCCACTCCTGCCACTATATAACCCCTGTCAGGCGGAGCCTTCCGCCGCCCGCGAGAGTTCGAAGAGAGCCGATGGCCAAGGATCAGGGCCCCGTTCCCACCGCGATACGTCCGCGCGCCGCCGTCCGCGGCGCCGGCGCGGCCGCCGAGTCGAGCCGGAAGGGGGGCAACCTCGCCGACTGGATCAACGGGCTGCCGCGGTTCTTCCGCGAGGTCCGCGCCGAAGCCCGCAAGGTCACCTGGACGAGCTGGAAGGAGACCTGGATCACCTCGGTGATGGTGGGGATCATGGTCGTGGCCGCCGCCCTCTTCTTCTTCGGGGTGGACGCGGTCTTCGGCCTGGCGATGCGCTGGTTCCTGAAATTCGGCGGGGCCGAGTAGGCGAGATGAACGAAACCGCAATCCGCACCGATCTCAATCACAAGTGGTACATCGTCCACGCCTACTCGAACTTCGAGAAGAAGGTGGCCGAGTCGATCCGCGAGCAGGCGCGCGCTCAGGGTCTGGAGGACGCTTTCTGGGAGATCCTGGTCCCCACCGAGGACGTGGTGGAGATCCGCCGCGGGCGCAAGGTGAACGCCGAGCGCAAATTCTTCCCCGGCTACGTGCTGGTGAAGATGGACATGAGCGACGAGGCCTATCACCTGGTGAAGAACACCCCGAAGGTGACCGGCTTCCTCGGCAGCGGCAACAAGCCGATGCCGATCTCCGAGCGGGAGGTGGCCAGGATCATCGGGGCCATCGAGGAGGGCGTGGAGCGGCCCAAGCCCACCATCACCTTCGAGATCGGCGAGACCGTCCGGGTCATCGACGGCCCCTTCGCCAGCTTCAACGGCTCGGTGGAGCAGGTCGACGAGGAACGCGCCCGGCTGCGCGTCACCGTCTCCATCTTCGGCCGCGCGACGCCGGTCGAGCTCGAGTACGCGCAGGTGGAGAAGACCGCCTAGGTTGCGTTCCGCGAAAGTGAACCTCTAGGCCGGCCCGTCGGCCCGGCCCCGGGAGACTCTCATCCATCCGTCGGCGCGCAGCAGCTCCAGCGGCCGGAAACGGGCCTTGTAGTTCATCTTCTGGCTGCCCTCGACCCAGTAGCCCAGGTAGACGTAGGGCAAGTCCACCAGCCCCGCCTGGATGACGTGGTCGAGGATGACGAAGGAGCCGAGGCTGCGACGGGTGAATGTCGGCTCGTAGAAGCTGTAGACGAGCGAAAGCCCGTCGGAGAGCTGGTCCACCAGCACGCAGGCGGCGAGGTCGCCCGGTCCGCGGTCCTTGGAAGGCTCGCGATACTCCACCAGGTGAGTCCTGACGGCGGTGTCCTCGACCATGGCCACGTAGTCTGGCCAGGTCATCTCCGCCATGCCCCCGCCCGCGTGTCTGGAGGTCAGATAGCGGCGCAGCAGCTCGAACTGTTCGCGGGTGGCCTCGGCTTCCACCACGTGGCGGCCAAGCGATCCGTTGCGCGCCAGCACGCGCTTCTCCGAGCGCGAGAAGATGTAGTCCGCCGCCGGCAGGCGCGCCGAGACGCAGGCCGAGCAGTTCTCGCAGGCCGGTCGGTAGGCGATGTTCTGGGAGCGGCGGAAGCCGCCCTGGGTCAGGCTGTCGTTCACCGCCGCCCCCTCGAGCAGCGGCAGATGGGCGAACACCTTCCGTTCCTCGCGGCCGGGTAGGTAAGGACACGGCGAGGGCGCGGTCAGGAAGAACCGAAGCTGGCGGGTGGAAAAGTGCTGGGTCACAGCAGTGCGCAGCTCGCCTCCAAGAGCAAGGGAAGATCCCTCCTGATTAGGCGGCAAAGCGCGCTTCTAGGCAAGAGTTCCGCCCCCTCTCACAAGCCGGAATCCGGAGGCAGAACGGGCGCTTCGCGGAGCAGTACGATGGTGATCCGGCGATTGCCCGGCAAGGCCGGATCGTCGGGATAGAGCGGGTCGGAGGTGGCCTTGCCGGCCACCTGGTAGATCCGGTCGGCGTCCACCCCTGCGCCCTGGAGGATCTGGCGCGAGGCGTCGGCCCGGGCGGCCGACAGCACCCAGTCCGAGGCGGGCTTGGCCCCCCCGGGGCTGGCGCTGGTGTGGCCCGCGATGGTGATCCGGTTGCGGAGCTGATTGATGACCTTCGCCACGGCCTTCAGGAGAACGCGCGCCCGGTCGTTCGGTTCGGCCGAGCCCTCCTTGAACATCGAGCGGCCTTCCTGGTCGACCAGCTGGATCCGCAACCCCTCCGGCGTCTGGTCGACGATCATCTGCTTGGAGAGCTCGGCCAGCTCCGGCAGGTCCTGCATCGCCTGGCGCAGCGACTGGGCGGCGCTGGCGAAGGCCGCGTCCTCCTCCTTCTGGGAGGCGCTTTCGCTCTGGGGGCTGGCTTGGTGCTGGCTCTGGCCGGTGTCGGTGACGTTGGGCGGCGCCTCGGGCGCCAGCGCCTGGATCACATCCTTGGAGCCCGAGCCCTTCGAGCCGGTGTTGGCCAGCGAGGCGCCGCCTAGGATCCCGCCCGAGCCGCTGGTGGTTTCGGAGACCGAGGCGGGGGCGAAATAGTCAGCGATCCCGCGCTTCTGCTCGGGACTGGTGGTGTTGATCAGCCACATGAGCAGGAAGAACGCCATCATCGCGGTGACGAAGTCGGCGTAGGCCACCTTCCAGGCGCCGCCGTGGTGTCCATCGTGGCCGCCCTTCTTGACCTTCTTGATGACGATGGGCGCTTCGCCGACGGCCATGGCGCGTCCTAGAATTGGGTTAAGGCGGTCTTGCCGCTAGGCGAAGGTCGCCGCGGGTCGTTAAACTTCGGTGTGCGGGAGCAGCATGCGGACAGCGTTCATCGGCCTGGGCGTGATGGGCTACCCGATGGCCGGACACCTGGCGCGGGCAGGGCACGAGGTCTCGGTGTTCAACCGCACGCCGGCCAAGGCCGAGCGATGGGTCGCAGAGTACGGCGGGCGGGCCGCCTTCAGCATCGCCGAGGCGGTGGCGGGGGCCGAGCTCGCGGCGCTCTGTGTGGGCGACGACGCGGACGTGCGCCAGGTGGCCGACGCGGCCCTGCCCGCCCTCGCCGAGGGGGCGATCCTGGTCGACCACACCACCGCCTCGGCGAAGCTCGCCAGGGCCCTGGCCGACGAGGCGCAGGCCCGGGGCGTCTCCTTCCTCGACGCCCCGGTCTCGGGCGGTCAGGCCGGCGCCGAGGCGGGCCAGCTCGCGATCATGGTCGGCGGCGAGGCCGCGGCGCTGGAGCGGGCGGCGCCGGTCATCGGGGTCTACGCCAAGGCGATCCGCCACATGGGCGGTCCGGGCGCCGGCCAGCTCACCAAGTTCGTGAACCAGATCTGCATCGCCGGCGTCGTCCAGGGCCTGGCCGAGGCGGTCCACTTCGCCCACCGCGCCGGCCTCGACCCCACCGCAGTCTGCGAAGCGATCTCGCAGGGCGCGGCCCAGTCCTGGCAGATGGACAACCGTTGGCGGACCATGGCCGAGGGCAAGTTCGACTTCGGCTTCGCGGTGGACTGGATGCGCAAGGACCTGAGGCTGGTGCTCGACGAGGCGCGATCCAACGGAGCGCGGCTGGAGGTCACCGCCCTCGTCGACCAGTTCTACGCCGAGGTGCAGGCCCTGGGCGGCGGCCGCTGGGACACCTCCAGCCTGGCCGCCCGGCTGATGCGCGACGGCTGAGCCCTACGCCCCGAGCAGCCGCGCCGCGACCGGCGCGAAGTAGGTGATGATCCCCGCACAGCCGGCCCGCTTGAAGGCGCCGAGGCTCTCCAGGATCGACCGCTCCTCGTCGAGCCAGCCGTTCTTCGCCGCGGCCATGATCATCGCGTACTCGCCGGAGACCTGAAAGGCGAAGGTGGGCATGGCGAAGGCTTCCACCACCCGCCGGACGATGTCGAGGTAGGGCAGGCCGGGCTTGACCATCACCATGTCGGCGCCCTCGGCGATGTCGAGGGCGACTTCCCTGAGGGCCTCGTCGGTGTTGGCGAAGTCCATCTGGTAGGTCTTCTTGTCGCCCGGATTCGCGCTCGGCCCCGAGCCCAGCTTCCCGGAGCCGATCGCCTCGCGGTAGGGACCGTAGAAGGCCGAGGCGTATTTGGCGGCGTAGGACATGATCATGGTGTCCTGAAGGCCCTCCGCCTCCAGCGCCCGCCGCAAGACGCCGACGCGGCCGTCCATCATGTCGGAGGGCGCCAAAATGTCGCAGCCGGCTCTCGCCTGCATTAGTCCCTGGGCCACCAGGCGCTCGATGGTCGCATCATTGAGGATCCGGCCGCCCTCGATGATCCCGTCGTGGCCGTGGTCGGTGAAGGGGTCGAGGGCCACGTCGCACAGGACCCCGACTTCGGGGGCCGCGTCCTTCATAGCCTTGACCGCCCGGGCCACGAGGCCGTCCGGATCCTCGGCGGCCGACCCGGCCTGATCCTTTCGGCCGGCGTCGATGTGGGGGAAGACGGCGATGGCCGGCACCCCGAGCGCACGCGCTTCGCGCGCCGCCTTGGCGGCCTCGGCCACCGACAGCCGCTCCACGCCGGGCATCGAGGCCACCGGGATGCGTCCCTCGCCCTCGTGGACCACCGCCGACCAGACGAGGTCGGCCGGCGTCAGGGTCGTCTCGCGCACCAGTCTGCGGATCCAGTCGGCCTGACGCAGGCGCCGCAAGCGCAGAGCGGGATAGGGGGCGAGCGGAGGCTGGGTCATGGCTGGCGAGCTATAGGCCGAGATCGGCCGCAAGGCGAATGACACGCGCCCGCTCGGCGCGATAGAAGCTTCAGGGGGCCGGGCAGGAGTGGCGCGCATGAAGAAATCCGGGGTCCTGGTCCTCATCGCCGCCTTGACCGCGGGGGTATGCGTCCCGGTCGGCGCCGAAGTTCCCTCCGCCGTCCCCGCCTATGTCGCCGCCGCCGTCGCCAACCCGGCCCGGCCGGCCGAGGACGTCGCCCGCGACGAAGCGCGCAAGCCGGCCGCGGTGCTCACTTTCGCGGGCGTAAAGCCGGGCTGGAGGGTGCTCGAGCTGATCCCGGGCAAGGGCTACTTCACCCGGCTGCTGAGCGGCGTGGTCGGCCCGCAGGGACATGTCGCCGAGGCCGTTCCGCAGGTGGCCGCCGCGGACGTCCGTCAGGTTTCGAACGGGGTCGCCGCCGACCCGCATTTCGCCAACGTGGGCGAGATCGCCATGACGCCGGAGGCGATCGGCCAGGCTGGGCCGGTCGACATGGTCTGGACCTCGCAGAACTACCACGACCTGCACCTGAGCAAGTTCCATCAGGACGTGGTCGCCCTCGACCGGACGATCTACGCGGCCCTGAGGCCCGGCGGGATATTCTTCATCGAGGACCACGCGGCGGCCGCCGGAACGGGTCTGCAGAGCGTCGACGCGTTGCATCGGATCGACGAGGCGTTCGTGAAGCAGGAGATCGAGAGCGTCGGGTTCAGGCTGGTGGGCGAGAGCGAGGCGCTGCGCAATCGGTCCGACCCTCACACCCTGAAGGTCTTCGATCCTTCCATCCGGGGCCACACCGACCAGTTCCTCCTCAAGTTCCAGAAGCCCGGCCGAGCGCGCTGAAGTGGCCACGATCGCCTTCATAGGGCTTGGGAACATGGGCGCCGGGATGGCGGCCAACCTCGCCAGATCCCAGCAGCGGGTGGCCGCGTTCGACCTTTCGCCGGCGGCGCTAGCGGCGGCCGAGGCCGCGGGCTGCGGCGTCAGCGCCAGCGCCGCGGAAGCGGTCCGAGAGGCCGAGGCGGTGATCACCATGCTCCCCGCGGCCGCCGAGGTGAGGCGCGTTTTCGAGCGCGACATCCTGCCTAACGCGCCCAGGGATGCGCTCATCATCGACTGCTCGACCATCGACGTGGAAAGTGCGCGCGCGCTCGCGGCGGCGGCCGCCGGCGTCGGGCGGACGTTCGTGGACGCCCCGGTCTCGGGCGGGATCATGGCCGCCCAGGCCGGGACGCTCGCCTTCATGGTAGGCTGCGACGAGGCCGATTTCCCGCGCGTCCAGACCCTCCTGGCGCCCATGGGCCGGGCGGTGATCCGCGCGGGCGGGCCGGGGGCCGGCCAGGCCGCCAAGATCTGCAACAACATGGTGCTCGGCATCTCGATGCTGGGCCTCTGCGAGGCCTTCGCCCTGGCCGAGAAGCTCGACCTCGCCCCAGAGAAGTTCTTCGAGATCGCGGCCCAGTCGTCCGCCCAGTGCTGGTCGCTCACCACCTACTGCCCCTGGCCGGGCCAGGTCCCCGAGGCGCCCTCCAACCGCAACTACGAGGGCGGCTTCCTGACCCGCCTGATGCTCAAGGATCTCAAGCTCGCTCAGGAGGCCGCCGCCAAGGCCGGCGCCGCCACCCCGCTCGGGGCCCAGGCCGAGGCCCTCTTCGCCCTGTTCGAGCGCCTGGGGTACGGCGCGAGGGACTTTTCGGCCGTGCTGCAGCTCTTGCGTGGCCGCCTTGCCGAGCTCGGCTGAGCTTCCGGTCAAGCCCGCACAAGCGAAGCGGCTTTAACATCTCCGCAAAAGTCCTTAGATGACAGGTTGACGTCGCCCGTGCGACTGGCCTTTGCGAGGAGCCGCCGCCCGAGGGCGTAGGCTTGAACTTTCGGAGACTGCCCGTTGCCCATCGACTACCAGGCCGCCATCCGGAACGCCGTGGAGCAGGTGCGCTCCGAGGGCCGGTACCGGGTGTTCGCCGACTTGAAGCGGCGCCGCGGCGACTTCCCCATGGCGACCTGGACCCCGCCTACGGGCGACCCGCGCGACGTGGTGGTCTGGTGCTCCAACGATTACCTCGGCCAGGGCCAGAACCCGGTGGTGCTGGAGGCGATGCACCGGGCGATCGACGAGGCCGGCTCCGGCTCGGGCGGCACCCGCAACATCTCCGGGACCACCCACTACCATGTGGAACTGGAGGCCGAGCTCGCGGACCTGCACGGGAAGGCCGGCGCCCTCCTCTTCACCTCGGGCTATGTCTCCAACGAGGCGACCCTGGAGACCCTGCAGAGGATCCTTCCCGGGCTGATCATCTTCTCCGACGAGCTCAACCACGCCTCGATGATCGCCGGAATCCGCCACGGGGGCGGACCGCGGAAGATTTGCCGCCACAACGACCTCGAACATCTGGAGGCCCTGCTTGCCGAGGCGCCGCCCGCCGCGCCCAAGCTGGTGGCTTTCGAGAGCGTCTATTCGATGGACGGCGACATCTCCGACATCGCCGGAACCGCGGCGCTGGCCAAGAAGTACGCAGCGCTCACCTACCTCGACGAGGTCCACGCGGTCGGCATGTACGGGCCCCGCGGCGGCGGCGTCTCGGAGCGCGACCGTGCGGCCGCCGACATCGACATCATCGAGGGCACGCTCGGCAAGGCCTTCGGGGTGATGGGGGGCTACATCGCCGCCGATTCGGAAATGGTGGACGCCATCCGCTCCTATGCGGGAGGCTTCATCTTCACGACCTCCCTTCCCCCGGCGCTGACCGCCGGCGCCCTCGCCTCGATCCGCTGGTTGAAACAGCACAACGAGATCCGCGAGCGCCACCAGGAGCGGGCGGCCGCCCTGAAGGCGAGATTCGCCGCCGCCGGCCTGCCGGTGATGCCTTCGCTGAGCCACATCGTGCCGGTCCTGGTGGGGGATCCTGTGCACTGCAAGATGATCTCGGACATGCTGCTCGCCGACTACGGCGTCTATGTCCAGCCGATCAACTATCCCACCGTGCCGCGCGGGACCGAGCGGCTGCGGTTCACGCCCACGCCCTTCCACACCGACGCGATGATGGACCATCTGACCGGCGCGCTGGAACAGCTCTGGGCCAAGTGCAACGTGGCGCGCCTGGGCGGCGTCGCGGCCTGACCGGACGGCTCAGCCTTTCCCGGCGTTAGCGCCGCCGCGGACGCCGCGGCCGAGGCCGATGCGTTTGGCGAAGTCCGATCGGCGCTCCGCGTAGGCCGGGGCCACCATGGGATAGTCGGGCGTCAGCCCCCATTTTCGGCGGTATTCCTCGGGGCTGAGGTTGTAGCGCGATCGCAGGTAGCGCTTCAGCATCTTCAGCCGTTTGCCGTCCTCGAGGCAGACGATGTAGTCGTGCTGCACGGAGCGGCTGATCGGAACGGCCGGCTTCTGGCGCGAGAGCCGGGCGCGAGAGGGCGGCGGCTGCTCGCCGAGGTTGGCCAGGACGCCCCGCACCCGGCCGATCAGCTCCGGCAAGGCCGTGGCGGCGACCGGATTGCGCTGGACGTAGGCGGCGACGATCTCGGCGCTCGCGCGAAGCAGATCGGTAGAGGAAACGCCGGCTTCTTCGTCTTTCTCCATGTGTCTCCGACCTCGGGAAGCCGATCCCTGCGCGTGCGCCGCAAACGCGCCCGCTTCAGATCGGTTCCGCTGGCGCTCCAGCCCTGCGGGGTTCAGCCACCATTGGTGTTTCCCGCCGAGGCTTCCCATCTGCTAGTAATGGTAGCCGGGGCCTTCGGGAGGGCCAGATATGCGATGCCCATTTTGCGGCCACCTCGAGAGTCAGGTGAAGGACAGTCGCCCTTCGGAGGATTCGGCCGCTATCCGCCGCCGGCGTCTGTGTCCGGAGTGCGGCGGCCGGTTCACCACCTTCGAGCGTGTCCAGCTGCGCGAGCTGACGATCCTGAAGCGCTCCGGGCGGCGGGCCCCTTTCGATCGCGAGAAGCTGGTGCGTTCGGTCTCGATCGCCCTTCGCAAGCGGCCGGTCGATCCCGAACGTGTCGAGCGGCTGGTGAGCGCTATCGTCCGCCAGCTCGAGAGCATGGGCGAGACCGAAATTCCGTCGCATGTCGTGGGCGAGCTGGTGATGAAGGCCCTGAAGTCGCTCGATGAGGTGGCCTATGTCCGCTACGCCTCGGTCTACCGCGATTTTCGCCAGACCGACGACTTCGCCCGTTTCCTCAGCGACGAGGGCCTGGCCGACGAGGCGGGATGAGCACGCACGGCTGTTGGACGGGGCGGGCGTCGGCGTCGTAGGCTGCGGCCTTTCTCCGCAAGGCCCCGCCATGCTCGCTGACTCCTTCGACCTCCCGACCTCAGCGCGGCCCGGCGCCGGGTGTGCGCCGCCATGAATCCGCCCCCCCGGCAGGCGCGGTCGGTGGCGCGCCTGGCAGCCGTCCAGGCGCTCTACCAGATGGAGACCGCCGGCGCCGGCGTCGAGGCGGTGATCCGCGAGTTCGGCGAGCATCGCTTCGACCGGGATCTTGACGGGCTTCGGCTGGCCCAGGCCGACGAGGCCTTCTTCGGCGAGCTGGTTCGCGGCGTAGTGGCCGACCAGGCGCCCATCGACAAGGCGGTCAGCCGGCGGCTCGCCAAGGACTGGCGGCTGGAGCGCATCGACGCCACCGCCCGCGCGATCCTGAGGGCCGGCGCCTACGAGCTCATGCGCCGCGCGGACGTTCCGGCCGAGGTCGCGATCAACGAGTACGTCGAGATCGCCAAGTCGTTCTTCGACGGTCCCGAGGCGGGCTTCGTCAATGCGGCCCTGGACGGCGTGGCGCGGGATGCCCGCGGCGCCTGACGAATTCGACTGGATCGCCGCGCTGCGGCCCCTGACGCGGGGCGCGGCCGAGGCGCTGGGTCTGATGGACGACGCGGCCGTTCTGCCCAGCCGGCCGGGGTTCGATCTGGTGGTCACCCAGGACGCCATGGTGGAGGGCGTGCATTTCCTGGCCGGCGAAGCGGCGGACATCGTGGCGCGGCGGCTGCTGCGCACCAACCTCTCGGATCTGGCGGCCAAGGCCGCCGAGCCATTCGGATATTTCCTCATGACCGCCTGGCCCGAAGGCCGGCCCTGGGCGGACCGCGAGGCCTTCATCCGGGGGCTGGCGGAGGACGGGGATCGGTTCGGTCTCGCCCTGCTCGGCGGGGATACGGCCGCCACGCCGGGCCCGCTGACCGTGGACGCCGCCATGCTCGGCTGGGTTCCCGCCGGCGCCATGGTGCGCCGCTCGGGCGCCCGTCCGGGCGACGCGCTGGTGGCGTGCGGGGCGATCGGCGACGGCCTGCTCGGGCTCAAGGCGGCGCGCGGCGAGCTTTCCGATCCCGGCGGGGCGCTCGCGCGCCACTATCGCCTGCCCGAGCCCCTGCTGGTTCTGCGCGAGGCTCTGCGATCGCACGCCGCCGCCGCCGCCGATGTTTCCGACGGCCTGCTGGCCGACGCGATGCACGTGGCCGAGGCGAGCGGCTGCGGGGCGAGGATCGACCTCGGGCGAACGCCTCTCTCGCAGCCGGCGCGGGCCTGGCTGCAGCGACAGGCGGACCGGTCGGCGGCGATCCTGCAGCTGGCCAGCGCCGGGGACGACTACGCTCTCGTCTGCGCGGCCGCCGACGGCGAGGCCCTGGCGAGGGCGGCCGAGGGCCTCGGGATCGCGGCCGCGGTGGTGGGGAGCTTCACCGAGGCGCCCGGCCTCGAGGTGGTCGCGGACGGGGTGGCGCTGCAGCCCGGCGCGCTCGGCTGGCGGCACCGCTAGCTCCCTTGGGCCGGAAACCCGGTGGCAAGGGTTCGACGGGCCTAATCGGCCGAACCGATTCGGATACCGCCCATGCGTCGCCGCCGTCTGCTGCTCAGCCTTCCTCTCGCCTTGGCCGCCGGCGCGGCCATGGCCGAGCAGGCCGGCCAGTACGTGGACCTGGCCCCCGTGGCGTTGCCGGTGGCGGCGGACGGGCGGCTGATCAATTACGTCTTCGTCTATCTGCGCATCAATCTGACCGGGTCGGCCGACATGCCGAAGCTCCGTGACAAGGAGCCCTATTTCCGGGACGCCCTGGTGCGCGCCGCCCATCGAACCCCGTTCACGCGCTACGACGACTACACGCGGCTCGACGAGGGCAAGCTGAAGGCGGCCCTTTACCAGGCGGCGGTGGCGATCGGTGGTCCCGGAAGCATCGCCTCCATCGAAATCCTGCCTGGCGGAGGACCCATGCGCCGCACCGGCCTCCCCAAGCCTAAACTCGCGGCGCGCTGAGTTTTTCGGATCGAAACGGACGCCCTGTTGCGTCCGGCGGAGGGTTTTGGCAGTTTCCGCCGACTTTTTTCGAGGGGCCCGCCCCTCGCTCACCCGAAGCGGGATTTTGGCCATCAGTCCGCCTCGCCGGATAAGCGAGTGCGGCTGTCGGCGCAGAAGAGGGGCGCAATTAAATGAGTTCTGTTCTGATGCTGGTGATCCTCGCCGGCGCATTGGCCGTGCTCTACGGCGTGGCCCAGTCCGCCGCTCTCTTGCGGGCCCCGGCGGGCAATGAGCGGATGCGTGAAATCGCCGCGGCGATCCAGGAGGGCGCCCAGGCCTATCTGCGCCGCCAGTACACGACGATCGCCGGCGTCGGGTTGGTGATCCTCGTCGCCGTGTACTTTCTGATCGGGCCCTATGCGGCGCTCGGCTTCCTGATCGGGGCGGCCCTTTCGGGCGCGGCGGGCTTCGCCGGCATGCTGATCTCGGTGCGGGCCAACGTCCGCACCGCCGAGGCGGCCTCGAAGGGCCTGGCCCAGGGGCTCTCCCTGGCGTTCCGGTCCGGCGCGGTGACCGGCATGCTGGTGGCCGGCTTCGCCCTGCTGGGCGTGTCGGTCTACTACCTCATCCTCACCCAGGCCCTGCATCTGGAGAACACCAGCCGCGAGGTGGTGGATTCCCTCGTGGCGCTCGGTTTCGGCGCCTCGCTGATCTCGATCTTCGCCCGCCTCGGCGGCGGCATCTTCACCAAGGGGGCCGACGTCGGCGGCGACATGGTCGGCAAGGTCGAGGCCGGCATTCCGGAAGACGATCCGCGCAACGCCGCCACCATCGCCGACAACGTGGGCGACAACGTGGGCGACTGCGCCGGCATGGCCGCCGACCTCTTCGAGACCTATGCGGTGACCACCGTGGCCACCATGGTGCTGGCGGCGATCTTCTTCACCGGCGGCCTGGCCGCGACGATGATGGAGCTGCCGCTGGCCGTCTGCGGGGCGTGCGTCGTCACCTCGATCATCGGCGCCTTCTTCGTCCGTCTCGGCAAGAGCCGCAACATCATGGGCGCCCTCTACCAGGGCCTCATCGTCACCGGCGTGCTCTCGGCGGCGGCGCTCTACTTCGTCATCACCAAGCTCGTCCCCACCGGTCCGCTGAGCGCCGGGGGCAAGACCTTCGATGCGATGGCGCTCTATTTCTGCGGCCTGGCGGGCCTGCTGGTCACCGCGGCCATCGTGGTGATCACCGAATACTACACCGGCACCGGCTTCCGGCCGGTCAAGTCGGTGGCCAAGGCCTCGGTCTCCGGCCACGGCACCAACGTGATCCAGGGCTTGGCCATGTCGCTGGAGTCCACGGCGGCGCCGGCGCTGGTGATCATCGCCGGCATCATCGTCACCTATAACCTGGCCGGCCTCTTTGGCATCGCCATCGCCACCACCGCCATGCTGTCCCTGGCGGGCTTCATCGTCGCGCTGGACGCCTTCGGTCCGGTCACCGACAACGCCGGCGGCATCGCCGAGATGGCCGGCCTGCCGGGCGATGTGCGGGTGTCCACCGATGCGCTGGACGCGGTGGGCAACACCACCAAGGCGGTCACCAAGGGCTACGCGATCGGCTCGGCGGGCCTGGGCGCCCTCGTCCTCTTCGCCGCCTACACCCAGGACCTGCATTTCTTCTCGGCCAATTCCGGCGCCTTCCCGTTCTTCGCCGACGTGGGCGAGGTGCGTTTCGACCTCAGCAATCCCTACGTGGTCGTGGGTCTGCTGTTTGGCGGCCTGCTGCCGTTCCTGTTCGGGGGGCTTTCCATGACCGCGGTGGGCCGGGCGGCCGAATCGGTGGTCGCCGAGGTGCGCCGCCAGTTCAAGGAGAACCCGGGCATCATGACCTATGAGGTCAAGCCCGAATACGGCCGGGCGGTGGACATCCTCACCCGCGCCGCCATCCGCGAGATGGTGGTTCCCTCGCTGCTCCCCGTGGCCTCGCCGATCGTGCTCTTCTACGTGATCCGGTCCATCGCCGGCAAAACGGAGGCCTTCTCCGCCCTGGGCGCCATGCTCATGGGCGTCATCGTCACCGGCCTCTTCGTCGCCATTTCGATGACCTCCGGCGGCGGGGCCTGGGACAACGCCAAGAAGCTGATCGAAGAAGGCCACCACGGCGGCAAGGGATCCGAGGCCCACAAGGCCGCGGTGACCGGCGACACCGTCGGCGACCCCTACAAGGACACCGCCGGTCCGGCGGTGAACCCGATGATCAAGATCACGAATATCGTTGCGCTACTGCTTCTCGCGATGCTGGCGCACGGCCTCCTGAAATAGGGGCCTGGGGAGGCGTTTCCGGCTCGGGGACGGGCGGCGCGGCGCGTCTCCGAGCGCCCCGGTGGCGGAAGCGGTCCAGATAGATGTAGATCACCGGGGTGGTGAACAGGGTGAGCATCTGGGAGACCACGAGGCCTCCCACGATGCCGTAGCCGAGGGGCTGGCGGAACTCCGAGCCGGTGCCCAGCGCCAGGATCATGGGCATGCCGCCCAGCATGGCGCAGGCCGTGGTCATCAGGATCGGCCGCAGGCGCCGTTGCGAGGCCAGGGCCACCGCCTGTTCGGCCGGAAGACCTTCCTCGCGCTCCAGCTTCAGCGCCACGTCGACGATCATTATCCCGTTCTTCTTGACGATCCCGATCAGGAGGATGATCGCGATGATGCCGATCACGTTGAGCGTCTGGCCGGCGGCCAGCAGGGCCAGCAGCGCGCCCAGACCCGCCGAGGGCAGGGTGGACAGGATCGTCAGAGGGTGGATGTAGCTCTCATAGAGAATGCCGAGAATGATGTAGACGGCGAGCAAGGCCGCCGCGATCAGGACCGGCTCGCTGGAAAGCGACTGCTGGAAGGCCTGGGCCGTCCCCTGGAAATCGCCGGTTAGGCTGGGCGGAGCGCCAAGCTTCGCCTGGGCGGCTTCCACCGCCGCCGTCGCCTGGCCGAGCGCTACGCCTGGCGACAGGTTGAACGACAGGGTGGCGGCCGGAAACTGGCCCTGGTGGCTCACGCTGAGGCTGCTGACGGCGTTGGGGTCGACCTTGACGAACAGCGACAGGGGCACGCTCTTGCCGGTGATCGGGGAGCGCAAATAGACCGAGCCGAAGAGGTCGGGAGTCAGCTGCAGGTTCGGCGGCGCCTCGACGATCACGTGGTAGCTGTTCAGCTGGGTGAAATATTGAGCCACCTGGTGCTGGCCGATCAGATTGTAGATCGCCGCGTCGATGTCGGCGGGCGAGATTCCGAAGCGGGCGGCCTGGGCGCGGTCGATGGTCAGGTTCACCGCCGCGGCCTCAGTCTGCAGGTCGGAGCTCACGTCCTTCAGTTCGGGCATGGCCTCGAGGGCGGCCTCCAGTCTCGGCGCCCAGGTGTTGAGCTCGTTCAGATCGGCGTCTGAGAGCGTGTACTGATACTGGGCCCGGGAGATGCGGCCGCCGACGTTGATGTCCTGCGACGCCTGGAGGTAGGTGCGCACGCCCACCAGCTGGGCGAGCTTCGGGCGGAGCCGGCCGATGATCTGATCGGCGGTGGCGGAGCGGCCGCCGTCCTTCGGCCTCAGGGTGAGGCTGGTGTTGGCGCTGTTGAGGCCGTTGAAGCCGACGAACATGCCGACTGTCGCGACGTCCGGATCCTGTTCGATGACCTGGCCCACCTGGGTCACCTTGTCGCCCATCTTGGCGAACGACGCGTCTTGCGAGGTGATGATCTGGCCCTGGATGAAGCCGGTGTCCTGCTGGGGGAAGAAGCCGGTGGGCACGGTGAGGTAGAGGATGAAGGCCGCCGCGGCGGTGGCCAGGAATACGCCGAAGGTCAGTCGCTTGTGGCGCAGCACGATCTCGAGGCCCCGGGCGTAGCCGCGTTCGATCCGAGCGAAGCCGCGCTCCAGCGCCAGCATGAACCGGTTCGTCGCGGGCTTGGGCACCCTCAGGAACCGGCCGCAAAGCATGGGCGTCAGGCTGAGCGACAGGATCACCGAGATGAACACCGCCGCGCTCAGGGTGAGGGCGAACTCGCGCATCAGCCGTCCGACCACCCCGCCCATGAACATCAGCGGCGTGAAGACGGCGATCAGGGAGATGGCGATGGTGAGGATGGTGAACGCCACTTCGCCGGATCCGGCCAGGGCGGCGGCCAGCGGCCGTTCGCCCTCCTCGATGCGCCGCCAGATCACCTCCACCATGACGATGGCGTCGTCGACCACGAAGCCCACCGCGATCGTCATCGCCATCAGCGAGAGGTTGTCGAGGCTGAAGCCGCCGGCCAGCATGATCGCCGCGGTCCCGAGCAGCGACAGCGGGATGACCAAGCTGGGGATCAGCGTCACCCGCACGTTCCGCAGGAACAGGAAGATGACCCCCACCACCATCGCGATAGTGACCAGGAGGGTGATCTTCACGTCGCGGACCGAGGCGCGGATGGTCTGGGTCCGATCGGCCAGCACGCTGACGTCGATGGCTGGAGGGATGTTCGACTTGAGACGCGGGAGCGCGGCGGTGATCTTGTCGACCGTCTTGATGACGTTGGCGCCCGGCTGCTTGAAGATGATCAGGAGGATCGCGCGGCCGCCCTTGAAGGCCGGATCGGTGTTGGCCGGGCCGGGAAAGGACCAGGCGCCGGCCAGGTTGTTCTCCGGGCCACGCACCGCCTCGCCGATGTCCCGGATTCGGATCGGCGCCCCGTTCTGGTAGCCGACGATCAGATCGTTCCACACGGCGACGTCCAGCACCTGGTCGTTGGCGTAGACGGCCAGGCTCTTCTGCCGCCCGTTGATCGCGCCCTTGGGGGCGTTGACGGTGTTGGCCGCAATGGCCGCCCGCACGGCGTCCAGCTGCAGGCCGAGGGCGGCGGCCTTTCGGGGGTCGATCCGGATGCGGATCGCCGGTTTCTGCTGGCCGCCCACGTTGACGAGGCCGACCCCGTCGATCCGCGAGATCTGCTGGGAGAGGATGTTGTCGGCGTAGTCGCTGACCACCTCGAGCGGCAGGGTGTCCGACTTCAGCGACAGGAGCATGATCGGAGCATCGGCCGGGTTGACCTTGCGGACGGTCGGAGGGGCCGGAAGGTTGGTGGGAAGCTGGCCGCCGGCGGCGTTGATCGCCGACTGGACGTCCTGGGCCGCCGCGTCGATGTTGCGCGACAGCTCGAACTGGATGGTGATGGAAGTCGAGCCGCCGATGCTCGACGAGGTCATCTGGGTGACCCCGGGGATCAGCGACAGCTGCCGCTCCAGAGGGGTCGCCACGTTGGAGGCCATGGTCTCGGGGCTGGCCCCCGGCAGCGAGGCGCTCACCTGCAAGGTCGGGAAGTCGACCTGCGGGAGGGCGGCCACCGGCAGGGCGAAGTAGGCCACCAGGCCGAAGACGAAGACGGCGGCGGCGATCAGCGAGGTGGCGATCGGCCGCCGGATGAAGGGGCCGGAGGGGCTCAAGCGCCTGCCGCCCTCGGCGGGGCTCCCCGGACCGCCACCGACATTCCCGGCCGCAGCTGCATCTGGCCGTCGGTCACCACCCGCTCGCCCGGCCGCAGACCCACGCGGATAACGGCCGTAAAATCCTGGATCGCGGCCACCGCGATCGGCCGCGCCGCAACCCTGTTGTTGGCGCCCACCACATAGGCGAACGGGCCGCCCGGCCCCGGGTTCACGGCGGTGGCGGGGATGGTCACCGCCCGCGGCAGGGTCTGCAGCGTGAGGCTGATGTTCACGTACTGGCCGGGCCAGAGGCGCCTGGCCCCGTTGGGAAAGCGCGCCTTCAGCTGCACGGTGCCCGTGGCGGCGTCCACGTGGTTGTCGGCCGCCGTGAGCTCGCCTCTGTCGAGCACCGCCCCGCTCTCCTGGCTGAGGGCGGTCGTGGGCATGGGCCGCGAGAAGCCGCCGGAGGCGTCCCAGAGCCTCTGGAAATCGCCCTGCGGCACGGTGAAGGTCACTGCGATGGGGGTGATCTGGTTGACGCTGACGATGCCGCCGGCCGTCGAGGTCTGAACGACGTTGCCCGGATCGATCAGCCGCACGCCCACCCGGCCAGCGATCGGCGAGCGGATCCGGCAGTAGCCGACGTTGACCCTGGCGGCTGCGACCGCCCCCTCGTCGACCTGGACGGCGCCCTCGTACTGTTTGACGAGCGCGGCCTGGGTGTCGAGCTGCTGGCGGGGCAGGGAGTCCTGGGCGACCAGGGTCTGGTAGCGCGCGAGGTCCACGCGGGCGGCGGCCAGGAGCGCGCGGTCGCGCCGCAAGGCCCCTTCCGCCTGGGTGAGCGCGGCCTGGTACGGCGCCGATTCGATCTCGGCGAGCAGCGTCCCGGCCGCCACGTCCGCCCCCTCGGGGGCCACGAACCGCAAGACGCCGTTGACCTGGGCGTTGATCACGACGCTCTGCCAGGCGCGCGCCGCGCCGAGCGCGGTGATCGAGATCGGCACGTCGGCCACCGCGACCTGGGCGACGGTCACCGGGACCGCGGCAGGCGCTTTGGCCGCGCTAGCCGGCCGGTGGCCGGCGGCGATCGCCCAGGCGACGAGGCCGACAAGCGGGACGCCCAGCAGGGCGAGCCCCCAACTCATCCTTGGCCGCGCGGTCATCCCGACAATCCTTTCCGGCGCCGCCCTATATGGCGGCGCAGGGTCCAGCGCCCGACACCTAAGGGCGAAGTCTGAGCGCTGGAAGAATTTTTTCCTTTCGCTTGCGCAACATTGAAAGGCGCAGGCGGGGAAGTCCCGCGACCCCTAGTGGGTGTCGCCCGGATGGCTTCCGGGGGTGATGTCCTGGTCCGGGGGCAGCACGGAGCCGCGGCCGATGCTGCCGATCAGCTGCTCCAGGACGGTCATCTCGCGACCGCGGGTGGGGGTCTCGCGGCGGTCATAGGCGATCACCCGCCCGTCCTGCAGCGTGAAGGTATGGACCGATGCCACCTGCTCGGTGATGTGGTCGAAGGAGATCGCCACCACGTCCCGCTTGATCACCTTGGGCCGGTAGAAGGAGGTCTGATTGCGGGTTTGGGACATGTAGAACCAGACGTCCTTGTCGAAGGTCGAGGTCACGGTCGGCGAGCCGAGCTTGGCGAGCACGGTGTTGCGGGTGTCCTCGCCCACCTTCACTTCGGCCGGCCGTTGATCGATAGGCTGGAAGCCCTGATAGCCGGTGGTGGGCGTGCAGGCGGAACCGGCGAGCAGGCCGAGACAGGCGGCGAAAAGGACGGCTTTGCGGTGCATGACCTCACGACATCCAGCGGCGCGAGCCGGGGGTCTTGCCTATCGTCCGGCGGCCTGAAGTTCAATGGGCGGGCTGCGGCGGCCCCTGCGGCTTGATCGCCAGCAGGCCGGCGAACTTCGAACTCAGGACACTGGGCCGCGCTTTCGATCCGCCAATCAACGCGCTACTGAGGGGCGATGACGAGGTCGAACCGGGGACATCCACGTTGCTCGAGCATCTGATCGCCCCTCGGCCGGCCAAGACGGCTGGTCGGCGGCTCTATGCGGCCGCGGTGCGCCAGGCGCGCTCGCCGGGGATCTATGCGGCGCTCGGGGCGCCCGACACGCCCGATGGCCGCTTCGAGATCTACACCTACCACCTGCTCCTGCTGCTGGAGCGGCTGAAGGGCGGGGGCAGGGAGGCGGCCGCGGCCTCGCAGGCCGCCTTCGACGCCTACATCAGCGGCCTGGATCACGGCCTGCGCGAGCTCGCGGTGGGCGATCTGTCGGTGGGCAAGGCCATGCGGCGCCTGGGCGAGGCCTTCTACGGACGCGCCAAGGCCTGGAGCTCGGCGGTCGAGGCGCTTCCCGACCGGGGGCCGATGGAGGAGCTGATCGCGCGTACGGTGCTTTCGGGGGTCGCCGATCCGCGGCCGGCGCCCCTGGCCGACTACCTGCTGGAGGCTCGCCGCAAGCTGGCCGCCACGTCCCTGGAGCGACTGCTCGAGGGCGAGCCCGACTGGCCGGTCTGAGCCGCAGGGTTGCCTCGCAGCGAAAGGTCTCTCTATATCGGCGCTGCAGGCGGGACTGATGGGAGGGCCGAGACGCGGGCCGTGTCCGATCCCCTGGTCATCTCCATCGACGCCATGGGCGGGGATCATGGCCCCTCCGTGGTGGCGCCTGCCTTGGCGAGGGTCGTCAAGGCCGGGCTTCAGGCGCGGTTCCTGCTGCATGGCCAGGAAGCGGCGCTTCGCAGCGCGATGGAGCGCCTGCCCTCGATCCAGCCGCTTTGCGAGATCCGCCACGCCGACCGGGTGATCGCCCCGGACGAGAAGCCGGGCCAGGCCATGCGCCGCGGCAGGGGCGCCAGCATGTGGAACGCCGTCGAATCGGTCCGCGTCGGCGAGGCCCAGGCCTGCGTCTCGGCAGGCAACACCGGCGCGTTGATGGCCATCTCCAAGCTTGCGCTGCGGATGGCGGCCGGCATGGAGCGGCCGGCCATCGTGGCCAGCTGGCCCACGTTGCGCGGGCGCACCGCAGTGCTCGATGTTGGCGCCAACATCCAGTGCGACGCCGCCCGCCTGGTGGAGTTCGCCATCATGGGCGCGGCCTTCCACCACGCGGTGCACGGCTCGGTTCGCCCCACCGTCGGCCTGCTCAACGTGGGGTCCGAGGACGAAAAGGGCCACGAAGAGGTCCGCGAGGCCAACCGGATGCTGCGCCAGCTGGTCCTCGACCTCGAATACAAGGGCTTCGTGGAGGGCGACGACATCGCCAAGGGCACGGTCGACGTGGTGGTCACCGACGGCTTCACCGGCAACGTGGCCCTGAAGACAGGCGAGGGGCTCGCCCGTTTCGTGCGCGCCGAGCTCAGGCGCACCTTCACCTCCGGCCTCCTCGCCCGCCTCGGCGCCCTCATCGCCCAGGCCGCCCTGCGGCGTTTAGGCGAGCGCTTTGATCCCAGCACGATCAACGGCGGGCCTTTCCTGGGCGTGAATGGGATTGTAGTCAAAAGCCACGGAGGCGCCGACGCGCGCGGATTCGCCACCGCCATCCGGCTGGCGGCGGATCTGGCGGGCAGCGACTTCATCGCGCAGATCGACCGAAACCTGAGGCAAATGACGGCCGCGATGCGCGAAGCAGCCGATGAAGTCGGGGAAAGAAACAAGGCGTGAGCGCCATCATACGCAGCGTCGTCACCGGTGTCGGCGACTATTTGCCGGCGCGGGTGGTGACCAACGACGACCTGTCGCGGTTCGTCGACACCAGCGACGCCTGGATCGTCGAGCGGACCGGCATCCGCCAGCGGCGTCAGGTGGTGGAGGGAGAGGCGGTCTCGGACCTCGCCGCCGCCGCCGCCGACCGGGCCTTGGCTGCGGCGGGCCGCAGGCCGGCGGACATCGACCTGATCATCGTCGCCACCACCACGGCCGACCTCACCTTCCCGGCCACCGCGGCCATCGTCCAGCGCAAGCTGGGCTGTCCGGTGGGCGTCGCCTTCGACATCCAGGCGGTGTGCTCGGGGTTCGTCTACGCGCTGGCGGTGGGCGACAACTTCGTGGCCCGCGGCCAGGCGAAGTGCGCCCTGATCATCGGCTCCGAGGCCATGACCCGGCTGATGGACTGGAGCGACCGTGGGACCTGCGTCCTGTTCGGCGACGGCGCCGGCGCGGTGGTGCTGGAGCCGGGGCAGGGAAACGGGACGGTCGCCGACCGCGGCGTCCTCGGGGTCGCCCTGCGCTGCGATGGGACCAAGCAAGACCTGCTCTACGTCGACGGCGGCCCGTCCACGACCGGGACGGTCGGCAAGCTCAGGATGCATGGCAAGGAGGTGTTCCGCCACGCGGTGGTCAACATCTCCGAGGCGGTGGTGGCGGCGGCGGCCGCCGCCGGCGTTTCGCTCGCGGAGGTGGACTGGTTCATCCCCCACCAGGCCAACCAGAGGATTCTCGAGGGCGTCGCCAAACGGCTGGGCATCGATGGCGCCCGGGTGATCTCCACGGTGGCCGAGCACGCCAACACCTCGGCCGCGTCCATTCCCCTGGCCATGGCCCAGGGGATCGCCGACGGGCGCATCAAACCAGGCCAGCTCCTTCTCATGGAAGCCATGGGCGGCGGGCTCACCTGGGGGGCCGTGGTGCTGCGTCTTTAGGCGCCGCCGCCGCCCCTCCCACGAAGCCTTTGACTCGATGGCATAATCGCGCGATGAAGCCAGGCGGGGACGGCGGGGGCGGGAAACACGTTTCATGAAGGGCCGGACACTGACCCGGGCTGACCTGTGCGAAGCGGTGCACGAGCAGGTCGGGCTCACCAGACAAGATTGCGCCGGACTGGTCGAACGGACCCTGGACCTCGTCTCCCAGGCCCTGGAGCGCGGCGAGACGGTCAAGCTTTCCGGCTTCGGCGTCTTCCAGGTCCGCTCCAAGCGCGAGCGGATGGGCCGCAATCCCAAGACGGGCGAGCCGGCGGCCATCGATCCCAGGCGAGTGATCGGATTTCGCGCCTCCCAGGTGATGAAGGCGCGGATCGATCGCGCCCTGGCAAAATAGGCCAGCTCCCCGGTGGCCAAGGGCCCCGAGGCGTTCCGCAGCATCTCCGAGGCCGCCGACGAGCTGGGCGTACCCCAGCACGTGCTGCGCTTTTGGGAGACCAAGTTCTCCTTCATCCGGCCGATGAAGCGGGCCGGCGGGCGACGCTTCTACCGCCCGCAGGACATCGCCGTGCTGCGCCAGGTGCGCCGGCTGCTGCACGAGGAAGGCTACACGATCAAGGGCGTCCAGAAGCTGCACCGGGAGCTCGGGATGAAGCGGCTGCTGGAGGCGAGCCGCGGCGAAGGGCTGTCCGGCGCGGGTCGGGCGCTCCCGGACGGGCTGGAGAACGCCGCCTTGTCGCCGGAGCGGCGGGCCCGCCTGCTCGAGGCTCTGGAGGCCCTGGAGGCGGCCAAGCGTCGCCTCGAGGATCTGCTCGGCTGAGCGGGGGCAGGCGCCCGCGGCTTTCCGATTGCCGGGCTTTTGCGCCGTCCCTATAAGGGCGCTCCCTCGCGTGGAACGGAGCGTGGCGCAGCCTGGTAGCGCACTTGACTGGGGGTCAAGGGGTCGTGGGTTCGAATCCCGCCGCTCCGACCACGAGGCCGGGGCCGTAACGCACTAGAAAACATCGTAGTGCGATATATAAGCGTCGCCTCCGCCTCCGAAAGTTGGACCGCATGACCCACGGCGCCCCGCGTCCGCCCGCCTATGTCCGCCCGCTCGCCGACTTCCGGGCGGACAGCAGGATACTGCTCCTGGCCGGCATGGCCCTCGTCGTGGGGGCGTGGGGGGCCGGGGCGGCCTGGGTGTTGCTGAGGCTGATCGCGCTGGTGAGCAACCTCGTCTGGTTCGGCCGCTGGGATCCCAACGCGACGTCGCTGGCCCACGCGGCGCGGACGCCCTGGATGGTCGCCGCGCCAGTGCTCGGCGGGCTGGCGATCGGGCTCATGGCGCGGTTCGGGTCCGAAAAGATCCGCGGGCACGGCATTCCGGAGGCGATCGAGGCCATCCTGATCGGCGGCAGCCGCATGTCGGCCAAGGTCGCGCTCCTAAAGCCGATCTCCTCGGCCATCTCCATCGGCACGGGCGGCCCGTTCGGGGCCGAGGGTCCGATCATCATGACCGGCGGGGCGATCGGCTCGCTCTTCGCCCAATGCTTCCACTTGAGCGCCGCCGAACGGAAGACCCTGCTGGTGGCCGGCGCCGCCGCGGGCATGACGGCCGTCTTCGGCACGCCCGTCGCGGCCGTGCTCCTGGCCGTGGAGCTGCTGCTCTTCGAGTGGCGCCCGCGCAGCTTCATCCCGGTGACCGCGGCGGCGGTGACGTCGATCTCGCTGCGGCCGGCGCTGTTCGGCGCAGGCCC
The DNA here is from genome assembly GCA_019247715.1 of Caulobacteraceae bacterium. GTDB lineage: Bacteria > Pseudomonadota > Alphaproteobacteria > Caulobacterales > Caulobacteraceae > Acaudatibacter. The sequence goes on along the minus strand of JAFBAO010000107.1, from coordinate 22,371 downwards.
CCTCTTTCCGCTCGCGGCAGGCGCCGCGCAGCCGTGGTGGCAGCTTCTCGCCTGCGCGGGGCTGGGCATTCTCGCCGGCCTGCAATCGGGCCTGCTCACCAAGCTCCTCTATTGGACCGAGGACGCTTTCGAGCGCCTGCCCCTCCATTGGATGTGGTGGCCGGCCCTCGGGGGGCTGATCGTCGGCCTGGGCGGCCTCGTCGAGCCGCGGGCGCTGGGCGTCGGCTACGACGTGATCGGGGATCTCCTGACCGCGCGCCTGGTCACGAGCGCGGTCCTCGCCATCCTGGCGGTGAAATCGGTGATCTGGCTGGGGGCGCTATCGTCGGGAACTTCGGGGGGCGTGCTGGCCCCGCTGCTGATCCTCGGCGGCGCCATGGGATGGCTGGTCGGCACGCTGCTGCCGGGCCCGCCGGGCATGTGGGCGCTCTTGGGCATGGCGGCGATGATGGGCGGCACGATGCGCGCGCCGCTCACGGGCGCCGCCTTCGCGGTCGAGCTCACCGGCGACCTCCACCTGCTGACGCCGCTGCTCACCGCCACCGTGGCCGCCTACACCGTCACCGTGCTGCTCCTGAAGCGGTCGATCCTCACCGAGAAGATCGCCCGCCGCGGCCAGCACATCACCCGCGAGTACGGCGTCGATCCCTACGAGCTCACCCGGGTCGAGCAGATCATGGCCAGGCAGGTGCACGCCCTGCCGGCGGATCTGTCCATCGCCGAGGCCGTGGCCGAGCTCGAGCGCGGGCGGCACCGGGTCTATCCCGTGGTGGACGGGCAGGGTCGGCCGGTGGGCCTCGTCTCGCGCGGCGACGCCCTGCGCTGGCGCGTCGAAGGCGGTCACAAGGGCGAGCAGATCGTCGACCTGATCTCCGACGCCAGTCTCGAGGTCGTGCATCCGGATGACGTGGTCACGCACGCGGTGGATCTGATGCTGCAGAACGACCAGGGCCGGCTGCCGGTCATCGATCCCCGATCGGGCCGGCTCGTAGGCCTCCTGACGCGAAAGGACCTGCTGCAGGTGAGGGCCAGCGTCCGCCAGTCCGAGGGCGAGCGGCGCGCCTACTTAGTCCCGGCGCGCCGGCGCGTGCAGGCCTGACGCCGACGACCGCAGGTCCAGGGCGCTGGCGGCCGCATGCGGGCGCCGCTACGGTGTCGGCGAGCGCCGGGGGCGGACGCCCCTCAACATCGCGAGGAAGACATGGCTGGTCCGTTCGGGTTTGAATCCACCACCGAAGACGTGCTGGCGGGCGTCCGGCTGGACGGAAAACGGGTACTGGTGACCGGCGTTTCCGCCGGCATCGGGGTGGAGACCGCCCGGGCGCTCGGGGCGCATGGCGCGGCGGTGGTGGGCGCGGCCCGAGACCTCGCCAAGGCGCGCGCCGCCACCGCCCCCGTCTTGGGCGAGATCGCCGCGGGCGGCGGATCGCTGGAGCTGACGGAGCTCGACCTCGCTTCCCTGGCCGACGTGCGCGCCTGCGCCGACCGTCTGCTGGCGGCCGGCAAGCCCTTCGACGTCGTGATCGCCAATGCGGGCGTCATGGCGTGCCCCTTCGGCAAGACCGCCGACGGTTTCGAGACCCAGTTCGGGACCAACCATCTTGGCCACTTCTTGCTCGTCAACCGCCTCGCCCCGCTGCTGCGCGACGGGTCGCGAGCGGTGATCCTGTCATCGTCGGCGCACCGCTTCGCCGACGTGGACCTCGACGATCCGAACTTCGAGCGCACGCCCTACGTGGAATTCGCCGCCTATGGACGCTCGAAGACCGCCAACAGCCTCTTCGCTCTGGAATTCGATCGGCGGCACAAGGGCCGGGGCGTGCGCGCCGCCTCCGTGCACCCGGGCGCGATCAGCACCGAGCTCGGCCGGCACATGCGGCCCGAAGTCTGGCGTCAGATCTCGGTCCCGGGGGCCCAGACGGACGCTTCGGGCCGGCCGATCACGCCGCGCAAGACCGTCCCTCAAGGCGCCGCCACCACGGTGTGGGCTGCGATCGTCGCCCCGGCCGAGGCGGTGGGCGGCCGCTACTGCGAAGACTGCCACGTCGCCGAGGTGAGCCAAGGGGAAAACGCCGCCCGCGGCGGCGTGCAGCCCTATGCGGTGGACCCGGTGATGGCCGAGAAGCTGTGGGCCAAGAGCGAGGCGATGGTCGGCGAACGCTTCTAGCTTTCCCGGGGGATATCCGCGCGCGCCCGGTTTGGGTGGCCGGCCCGACGGCGCAGACCTCCTATGCCAAATGTTAGTTCGGGCCGGCGGTAAAAGGCCTATCCAATAGAAATGGGAAGACGCAACCGTTTCAAGCCCGTCTGGGAAGCCATAGACGCCGCGATGAAGACTACAGGAGCGGATCGTCGCCTATTGATGGTTCGAGCTGTGCAGCTCTTGCGCGAATCTGCCGGCTCGCCTGCGAAGGCTGCGAATTGCGAGCCTTCGGCGACCGATCCGCCAGACAGCCCCGAGCCGCCCGCGCGCTGAAGGCTTGCCTCGCCAGGAAGGGGGCGGCCCAGGCGGCGCGCCGCCGCATCGCCCGGGCCATTCCGCAAGAGGCCGACGCAGCTTATAGGGCCCCCAAGGTCGCGGGAGGCGTCCTCGCGTATGACTTCGTTCCTGAAAGACGGCCGGTCGCGGGCGGTGGCGATCTGGCTGACGTCGGTCGCTTTCCTGGTGTTCGCGATGGTGGTGGTGGGCGGGGCGACCCGTCTTACCGGATCCGGCCTTTCGATCACCGAGTGGCGGCCGGTGACCGGCGTCTTGCCGCCCCTTTCGCAAGCGGCCTGGGAGAAGGCCTTCGCGCTCTATCGGGCGACGCCGCAATACCGGCAGGTGAACCTCGGGATGAGCCTCGCCGACTTCAAGGCCATCTTCTGGTGGGAGTGGACTCACCGGCTGCTGGGCCGGATCGTGGGCCTCGCCTTCGCCCTGCCGTTCGTCGTCCTGGCGGGGATGCGGGCGATTCCCCTGCGCCTGGTCTGGCGCTGCGGGGTGCTGCTGGCCCTGGGCGCCCTGCAGGGGCTGGTCGGCTGGTGGATGGTCGAAAGCGGCCTGGAGGCGCGGGTCTCGGTGGCCCCGGAGCGGCTGGCGATCCACCTGGGCCTGGCGCTGCTGCTGTTCTGCGCGCTCGTCTGGACGGGCCTGGAGGCCTGGAGCGGCCAGGCGCGGCCGCGGGGCGAGCAGCGGGACGGCTGGCGGCCGGTGTCGATCCTGTTCGCCGCCGCGGTCTTCCTGCAATGCCTGCTGGGCGCGCTGGTGGCCGGCAACCAGGCGGGCCTGATCGACAACGACTGGCCGCTGATGAACGGCTGGTTCTTTCCCCCCGACTACGCCGGAGGCTCCTTCTGGGCCACCCTGGCCCACAGCCGGGCGGCCGTGCAGTTCAACCACCGGATGATCGCCTACGCCGTGGTTGTCGCCGGCGTCGGCGTCGCCGGGGCGGGACTGAACTCGCGGGTGCTCATGGGCCAGAGCCGGGCGCTGGCGCTCGGGGTGGGGGTCGTGGCCATCGCCCAGGCGTGCCTGGGGGTGGCCACCCTGGTGCTGGCGGTCCCCCTGCCGCTGGCCATGCTGCACCAGGCCGGGGCCGTGCTCCTCCTGGCCCTGGCCACCGCCCTGGCCTGGCGGGTGCGCCGGGTCTGAGGCCCGAGCGGCGGCAAACGGGGCCCGAGTCATTGACAGGCGAGAGTGTCCCGGCTACCAGCGCCGGCCTATTTCCAAGCCCGGCGGACCCGATGCCCAGCAAGACGACGGCTTCCCTAAAGCCATCGGAGATCGAGAAGAAGTGGATCCTGGTCGACGCCGAGAACGCGGTGGTCGGGCGGCTCGCTTCGTTCATCGCCATGCGCCTTCGGGGCAAGCACCGGGCGGACTACACCCCCCACATGGACTGCGGCGACCACGTGGTGGTGATCAACGCCGACAAGGTGAAGCTCACCGGCCGCAAGCTCGCCCAGAAGACCTATTACTGGCACACCGGCTATCCGGGCGGGATCAAGTCGCGGACCGCGGGCAAGATCCTCGAGGGCAAGTTCCCGGAGCGGATCCTGGAAAAGGCGGTCGAGCGGATGCTCCCCAAGGAAAGTCCCCTGGCCCGCGAGCAGATGACGCACCTTCGGATCTACGCGTCCGCCGAGCACCCCCATGAGGCCCAGAGCCCCGAAGTCATCGACTTCAAGGCCGCCAACCCCAAGAACGTCCGGAGCTGACGAAAGACCATGGCCGAATCCCAAGGCCTCGAAGCCCTTCAAAGTCTGGCGACGCCCGCCGCCGCGGCGGCCGCCGAGCCGCGCCATGACGCCAGCGGCCGGGCCTACGCCACCGGCAAGCGCAAGAACGCGGTCGCGCGGGTGTGGATCAAGCCGGGCCGCGGCCAGATCACCATCAACGGCCGCGACCAGGAGATCTATTTCGCCCGGCCGGTGCTGCGGATGATGATCAGCCAGCCGTTCCAGGCCGCCGACCGGGCCGGCCAGTTCGACGTCATCGCCACCGTCACTGGCTCGGGCCTTTCGGGCCAGGCCGGCGCGGTGCGCCACGGGATCGCCAAGGCGCTCACCTATTACGAGCCCGGCCTGCGCGGCGCGCTGAAACCGCACGGGTTCCTGACCCGCGACTCCCGCGTCGTGGAGCGCAAGAAGTACGGGCGCGCCAAGGCCCGACGCAGCTTCCAGTTCTCGAAGCGCTAAGCCGCGACCCAGAGCCGCGGATCGGCGGGGCGCTTCGGTCACACCGAGGCGCCCTTTTTGTTTTCACCGTTCGGTTCGAGGTTAGGCCATGGCCCCTAGGGTCTTCATCGACGGCGAAGCCGGCACCACCGGGCTGCAGATCCGCGAGCGGCTGGCCGCGCGGCGCGATCTTGAACTGATCTCCATCGATCCGGCGCGGCGCAAGGACGCCGAGGCGCGCCGCGAGCTGCTGAACGGCGCCGATGCGGTGATCCTTTGCCTGCCGGACGAGGCGGCGCGGGAGGCCGTGGCGCTGATCGAGCGCGACCCCGTGAAGGTGGTCGACGCCTCCACCGCCCATCGCACCGCGCCGGGCTGGACCTTCGGCTTTCCGGAGTTCGAACCGGGACAGCGGGAGGCCATCGGCGCGGCGAGGCGGATCAGCAATCCCGGCTGCTACTCCACCGGCGCCATCGCCCTGCTGCGGCCGCTGGTCCGCGAGGGCCTGCTGCCGGCCGACTGGCCGGTCACCATCAACGCCGTCTCGGGCTACAGCGGCGGCGGGCGCTCGATGATCGCCGAGTTCGAGGACGCGAGCGCACCGGACCACACCGCCGTCCCCTACCGGATCTACGGGACAGGCCTCACGCACAAGCATGTGCCGGAGATCCAGGCGCACGCCGGCCTCAGCCGCCGGCCGCTCTTCGCGCCCGCGGTCGGCCGCTACGCCCAGGGGATGATCGTGGAGGTCCCGCTGCAGCTCTGGGCCCTGCCCGGCGCGCCGGGCCTGAGGGCGACGCATGCGGCCCTCGCCGCCGCCTACGCAGGCGAGTCCTTCGTCGAGGTGGCGACGCTGGAGGACGCCGCCCGGGTCTCGACCCTGGACCCCGAAGGGCTCAACGGCACCAACCGGCTGAAGCTCTTCGTGTTCGGCAGCGAGGCGCATGGGCAGGCGCGGCTCGTGGCGCTCTTGGACAACCTCGGCAAGGGCGCCGCCGGGGCGGCGGTGCAGAACCTCAACCTTGCGCTCGGCCTGCCGGAAGCCACCGGTCTTTGAGGCTCAGGCGCGGCCAGCTGGCCGACATGGCCCCGCTCGCCCGGCTCTACCGGGAGACGGTCCGCGCATCCCTGCCGTTCGTGCCGGAGCGCCATGGCCCATCCGAGGATGTCAGCAGCTTCGCGGAGCGGTTGTTTCCGAGCCTGGAGTTCTGGGTCGGGGAGGACGCCTGGCTGCGGCCCATGGGCTACATCGCCTTCCGCCCCGACTTCATCGAGCACCTCTTCCTGGCGCCGGCGCATCAGGGCCGGGGCCTCGGCGCGCGCCTGCTCGGCAAGGCGATGGAGAACGCCGAGGAGCTGAGCCTCTGGACCTTCCAGCAAAATCTCCGCGCCCGCCGGTTCTACGAGCGGCATGGGTTCGTGGCGGTGCTCGAGACCGACGGCCTCGACAACCAGGAGCAGATACCGGACGTCCTCTATCGATGGCGCAGGACCGGCCGGACCTCTTGAGATCAAGTCCGGGCCGCCGATATATTTTGGCGTCATGCTGACCGCCCGCCGGCTCTTCCTCCTCGCCGTCCCCGCCTTCGCCATCGCCCCGCGCGCGTTCGCGGCCGACGCCTATGCGGCGTCCCCCTGGCGCAAGCTCACGCCTTCCGACTGGAAGACGCGTCTGCCCCCGAAGTCCTTTTCGGTGCTGCGCGAGGAGGACACCGAGGCGCCGTTTTCCAGCCCGCTCAACAACGAGCACCGGCGCGGAACCTTCGCCTGCCTCGGCTGCGGCCTTCCGCTCTTCAAGTCCGACTGGAAGTTCAATTCCGGCACCGGCTGGCCGAGCTTCTACACGGCGATCCCCGGCGCGGTCGGGACCAAGGCGGACTTCAAGCTCGTGCTCGAGGAGCGCACCGAGTACCACTGCGCAAGGTGCCTGGGCCATCAGGGCCACATCTTTCACGACGGCCCGAAGCCCACCGGCCTGCGCTATTGCAACAACGGCGTGGCGCTCAAGTTCATCCCCGCCTAGAAGGCCCTCCGGCTCTCACTCGGAAAGGCGCTCATGACGACGCCCTCGGCCTTGCTGAAGGTGATGATCGACGCCGCGCGCAAGGCTGCGCGGGGGCTGGCCCGCGACTTCGGGGAGGTGGCCGAGCTGCAGGTCTCGCGCAAGGGCGCGGCGGACTTCGTGAGCGCCGCCGACCTGAAGTCCGAACAGACCCTGTTCGAGGAGCTCACCCGGGTCAGGCCGGGCTACGGCTTCCTGGGCGAAGAGCGCGGCGAGGTGGAGGGCAGCGACAAGACCCACCGCTGGATCGTCGACCCCTTGGACGGCACCACCAACTTCCTGCACGCCATCCCGCATTTCGCCATCAACATCGCCCTGGAGCGCGAGGGGCGGATCGTGGCGGCCGTCACCTATAATCCCGTCAGCCATGACCTCTTCTGGGCCGAGCGAGGGCGCGGCGCATACCTCAACGACCGGCGGCTGAGGACCGCGGCCCGCACGCGCCTCGAGGAGGCGGTGCTGGCCACAGGCATCCCGTTCCTCGGCCACGGCCATCACGCGAGGTTCCTGAAGGAGCTGCACCAGATCGCCCAGCGGGTGGCGGGGGTGCGCCGGTTCGGCGCGGCGGCGCTCGACCTCGCCTGGGTGGCGGCGGGCCGGTTCGACGGCTTCTGGGAGCGGGACCTGGGCGCCTGGGACGTGGCCGCGGGGGTCTTGTTGGTGACCGAGTCGGGGGGCATGGTCAGCGACGCCGAGGGCGGCCAGGACATGCTGACGAAGGGGTCCATTTGCGCGGCGAACTTGGCCTTGCACCCGCTGCTGATCGAGCGGCTGCAGGCCGCAGCCTAGATTTGGACGGGGCGGCCCCGTGGACGGCCTGACGCGCCGGCGCTTCGGCGCCCTTACGGCGGTTGCGAGCCTTGCGCCGTCCCTGGCCCGCGCCGAAGCCCCGAAGCCGCTGATCATCGCCGAGGGCGGCGCCGCGGCCGAGCGGCCCGAGGACACGCGCGCCGCCTTCGACCTGGCGATCAACCAGGGCTGCGACTTCATCCAGGCCAACGTCGTCCCGACCAAGGACGGGGTGCTCATCGCCCGCCGCGACAACGAGCTCTCGGCCACCACCGACGTGGCGAGCCGCCCCGACTTCGCGAGCCGCAAGACCTCCAAGACCATCGACGGGGTCGAGGTAGCCGGCTGGTTCTCAGAGGACTTCACCCTGGCGGAGATCCAGACGCTGAAGGCGCGCGAGCGGCTCCCGAAGCTGCGGCCCGCCAGCGCCAAGCTCGACGGCGTCCAGCCGGTCCTGACCTTTCGCGACGTGCTGGCGATCGCCCGGCTCGGCTGCGTGCGGACCGCCCGGACGATCGGGGTCATGCCGCGGATGCTCCACGTCGGCTATTTCGCGGGGCTTGGGCTGATCGTCGAGCAGGCGCTGGCGGACGACCTCAACACCGCCGGCTACAACTCAGAGGCCGCCGCCATCTGGGTCCAGGCCGCCGAGCCGGACGCGCTCAGGGCCATCAGCCGGCTGACCCAGGTGAGACGAGTCCAGCTGATCGACGCGCCGGGGACGCCCGGCGCCGGCGCTCCTGCGATGACCACCGGCGCGGCGCTGGCCGACATCCACGCCTACGCCCAAGCCATCGCCCCCGAGCAGAGCCTGGTCCTGGTTCCCGAGTCGCCGATCTTTCCGACCCTGACGACCCTCGTCCTCGACGCCCACGCGGTGGGACTGGCGGTCCACACCCGCACCGCCGCGGCCGAGAACGCGTTCCTGCCGGCCGTGCTTCGCAAGGGCGATCCCCAGTCGAGGAGCTTCGCGGCCGCCCACGGCGACGTGGACAAACTGATGGTGACGCTCTTCACGGCCGGGGTGGACGGGGTTTCGACCACCCAGGTCGCGGCCGCCGCCCGCGACCGCACCAAGGCGATCCAGCTCATCGAGAAGAGCCGCCACGGAGGTTGAGGTCCGAAAACCGCGAGACTTTCGCGGTCCCGGCGCCCATCTTCGCTCCCATGGAAATGGACGACGACGCCTGCTACCGCGCCCTTTGCACGCGGGACGCCCGCTTCGACGGGCGGCTCTTCGTCGGGGTGAAGACCACCGGCGTCTACTGCCGGCCCATCTGTCCGGCGAGGACGCCGCGCCGCGAGAACGTGCGCTTCTTCCCGAGCGCGGCGGCCGCCCAGAGCGCCGGCTTCCGGCCGTGCCTGCGATGCCGCCCCGAGACTTCGCCGGACCTCGGCGCCTGGCGGGGGACCTCGAACACGGTGGCCCGGGCGCTTGGGCTGATCGAGGCCGGAGCGCTCGACGAGGGCGACGTCGAGGCGCTCGCCGACCGGCTGGGGGTAGGCGAGCGGCAGCTGAGGCGGCTTTTTCGCCAGCATCTGGGCGCCTCGCCGGTCGCGGTGGCCCAGACCCGCCGGGTGCTGCTCGCCAAGCAACTGATCCACCAGACCCGCTTGCCGATGGCCGAGGTCGCGATGGCCTCGGGTTTCGGCAGCGTGCGCCGCTTCAACGAGACCTTCCAGGCCCTCTACGGTCGCCCGCCGCGGGCCCTGCGCCGTCTCGGGGGCGCCGAGACCTCCGTCTCCGAAGGCGGGGCGATCACCCTGACGCTCGCCTATCAGCCGCCCTACGACTGGCCGGCGATGCTGGCTTTCCTAAGCGCGCGCGCCATTCCGGGGGTCGAGCGGGTGGAAGGCGAGCGCTATGTGCGGGCGATCGCGCTCGGCGGAGAGGCGGGCCTCATCGCCGTGGCGCCGGCGCCGGGGAACAGGCTGGCGGTGTCGATCCGCTTCCCGCGCATCAGCGCCCTGCCCGCGCTCATCGCGCGGATCCGACGCGTGTTCGACCTCTCGGCCGACCCCGCCGCCATCGGCGCCCACCTGGCGCGCGACCCGGCTCTGGCGCCGCTGACGGCGGCCCGGCCAGGCCTGCGCGTTCCGGGCGCCTGGGACGGCTTCGAGCTGGCGGTGCGGGCGGTGCTCGGTCAGCAGATCACCGTCGCCGCCGCCAGAGGCCTCGCCGGCAAGCTGGCCGAGGTTCACGGCGCCCCCTTGCCCGCCGCCCTGGCGGACCTCGTTCCGGGGGTGGCGCGGCTCTTCCCGACGCCCGCCGCCCTCGCCGGCGCCGACCTCGCCGCCCTCGGCATGCCGAAAGCCCGGGCCGCGGCCCTGAGCGCTCTGGCCTCGGCGGTGATCGCCGATCCGGACGTCTTCGAGCCGCGCGCCGGCCTCGAGGCGGCGGTGAAGGCCCTCCGGGCCGCGCCGGGCATCGGCGAATGGACGGCCCAATACATCGCCATGCGCCAGCTTCGCGAGCCGGACGCGTTTCCCGCAGCCGACGTCGGCCTGATGCGCGCCCTCGCCAAGGGCGGGCGCCGCCCGAGCCCGGCCGAGCTTCTCGCCCGCGCCGAGGCCTGGCGGCCCTGGAGGGCCTACGCGGCCATGCAGCTTTGGGCGTCCGACGCCCACCGTTCAGAGGAGATCCGAGATGACCGGAACGCAGCCTGAAACCTTCATCCTCGACCGTCTCGCCGCCCCGATCGGCCCGATCTTGGTGGCGGTCGACCGGGAGGGACGTCTCGCCGCCGTCGATTTCTTCGCCGAAGAGGCCGGGATGCGCCGGCTGCTCCTGCGCCAGTACGGCCAGGTCGCGGCCGAATTCGGCCAGGCGCCGGCGCCGATCCGCGAGGCTTTCGATCGCTACTTCGCCGGCGATATCCGGGCCCTCGAGAAGGTCGCGGTCCGCACGGGCGGCACGGCGTTCCAGCGCAAGGTCTGGGGCGCGCTGAGGGCCATCCCCGCCGGCCAGACGCGCAGCTACGGCGCCCTCGCCGCCGGGATCGGGGCCCCGAGCGCGGTGCGGGCCGTGGGACTCGCCAACGGCGCCAATCCCACCCCGATCGCCATTCCCTGCCACCGGGTGATCGGCGCGGACGGCTCCCTCACCGGCTTCGGGGGCGGCCTCGAGCGCAAGCGCTGGCTGCTCGCCCACGAGGGGGCGGCGTTCCGCGAGGGCCGGTCAGGCCGCCTGCAGCCCGAACTGGAGCTGGGCGAGGCGGGCGTATAGGCCTCCGCGCTCGATGAGCTCGGCGTGGGTTCCTTCGTCCACCACCCGCCCTTCGTCCATCACCACGATCCGGTCCGCCGCCAGCACCGTCGCCAGGCGATGGGCGATGACCAGGGTGGTGCGGCCCTTCATGGCGTCGTCGAGGGCGTGCTGGACGAGCCGCTCGCTCTCGGCGTCGAGGGCGCTGGTGGCTTCGTCCAGCAGCAGGATCGGGGCGCCCCGGACTAGGGCGCGGGCGATCGCCAGCCGCTGGCGCTGGCCGCCCGAGAGGGTCTTGCCCCGCTCGCCCAGCGGCGTGTCGAAGCCTTCGGGGAGGGCGGAGAGGAAGCCCTCCGCCTCGGCGGCCTTGGCGGCGGCGACGATCTCCGCCTCCGAGGCGTCATCGCGGCCGAAGCGCAGGTTGTCGAAGGCCGATCCGGAGAACATCGGGGCCTCCTGGGAGACCAGCGCGATCCGCGCCCGCGCCTCGGCGGGATCGGCGTCCCGCAGGTCCACGCCGTCGATCAGCACACGCCCGCCCTGGGGGTCGTAGAACCTGAGCAGCAGCCGGAACACGGTGCTCTTGCCGGCCCCGGACGGCCCGACCATCGCCACCCGCTCGCCGGGCCGCACCCGCAGGCTGAAGTCGGCCAGCGCCGGCAGGTCGGGGCGGCCCGGATAGGCGAAGCGCACCCGCTCGAACGCCGCCTCGCCGCGGGGCGGCGCCGGCAGCGGCGTGGCCGAGGCCGGGGGTGCGATGGCGGGCCTGGCCCTCAGGAGCTCGGAAATCCGCTCCATGGCGCCGGAGGTCTTCTGGACGTCGCCCCAGGTCTCGCCGAGCGAAGCGGCCGCGCCTCCGGCCAGGACCGCCAGGAAAACGAACTGCAGAAGCACGCCGGCGTTCATGTGCGGGTCGCGGGCGACGAAGCTGGCGTGCAGGGCCCGCCAGAAGATGAATCCCAGCCCGCCGAACAGGGAGACCATGACGAGGGCGGTCATCAGCGCCCGGGCGGTGATCCGCTTCATCGAGGCGCGGAAGGCCGCCTCCACCGCCGCGGCGAACTTCGCCGCCGCATGGCCCTCGCGGCCGAAGGCCTGCACCGTGTCGAGCCCGTCCAGGGTCTCCGAGGCGAAGGCGACCGCCTGGGCGAACTTCTCCTGGGCCCGGACGGAAAGGCGGCGCACCCAGCGCCCCACCACGAACAACGGCACGATGACCACCACGCCCAGCAGCACCACGAGGGCGGTGAAGGTCGGGCTGAGCCAGATCAGCCAGAGGAAGGCGCCGACGAAGGTCAAGAGGTTCCTGACCGCCACCGAGATCGACGAGCCCACCATGTTCTCGACGATGGTGAGGTCGGTGGTGAGCCGCGACATCACCTCGCCGGTGCGGACGGTCAGGAAATAGGCCTGATCCAGCTTCAGCACGTGCCGGTAGAGGGCCTCGCGCAGGTCGGCGACCACGCGCTCGCCGAGCCGGGTGATGAAGAAGAAACGGCCGGCGGTCGCCAACGACAGGACCGCGGCCACCACGGCGAGCAGCAGGAAGGAGCGGTCGAGCGACTGGGCGGTGTGGCCGCCGATCCCCTGGTTGATGATGATCCGCAGGACCAGGGTGAGGCAGAGGGTGGCCGTGGTCGAGACGATCAGGAAGAGCGCCGAGGCGACCGCGTCGGTCATGTGCAGGCGCACGAAGGGGAATAGCTCGGCCAGCGGCCTCAAGTCCCGGCGCTTGCCCCGGCCGAGGGCGGCCGCATCCATTTCCGCCGCCAGGAGCTGGCCGGCCCCGGGCCTACCATCGACGACTGGGGACTCGACGCTCATCACCCTTACCCTTGCGCCCTGCGACGCCGCTCGTGTATAGGCGCGCCTCGCCCCGCCTTCGCCGGCGGGTTCTCGTTATTGCGCCTGGCCATCAAGTCGGTTGGAGGGCTCCGTGAAACAAGACATCCACCCCGACTACCATTTCATCACCGTGGTGATGACGGACGGGACGACCTATCAGACCCGGTCCACCTACGGCAAGGAAGGGGCGACGCTCCATCTGGACGTGGATCCGAAGACGCATCCGGCTTGGACGGGCGGCGGTCAGACCTTGATCGACCGCGGCGGCCGGGTGTCGCGCTTCACCGCCAAGTACGGCGGTTTCATGAAGAAGTAGGGAGCGGTCTCGCCGCTCAGCTTCCGAAGGCGTCTTTCAGCCGTTCGATCTGCGAAAGAACGGGGTGCGCCTGTTCGCCCTCGGCAGGGTTCTCCACATACATCCGCATGTCCAGGTGGCGGACGCGTTCGAAGAGGCGCTCGGACCGGTCGACCAGGGCGGCGAAGGGGGTAGGGAGGCTGTCAAGAGAGCCGCCGGGATCGGCTTCGGCTTCCGCGCCCAGCCGATAGCTGGCGTCCAGGGCGGCCTCGGGCGCCATGTCGCCCTCGCGCACGGCGCGCTGGACCAGCAGCCAGGAGGCGACCTGCATCAGGCGGGTGGTGAGGCGCATGCTTTCGCTGGCGTAAGCGAGCGCCGCGGCCCGGGAGAGCAGCTTCGAATCCTGGCGGCCGGTGCCGTCCAGATAGGCGGCGGTCTCCTCCACGAGGTCCATTCCCTCCTGGAAGGTCCGATCAAAGAGCTCGGAGCGGGTGAAGCCTGAAATGGCCTCAGCCTGCCACCGTCCCGCCTTATCCGAGTCCCCCATGGAGTCTCCGCCCATAATGGGTTGATCGACAACGCGCCGAAACCGGCCCAGCGGCTGCAACCCCCGTGCCAGTCAGGCAAAATTCCCTCCGCCCCCGCTAGGACGGCTTGCCGAACAGCAGGTCCGCCGCCGCCCGGCCGGCCCTCTTGCGCTCGATCTGCGACCTTGCCCGGGCGATCTCGCCCTCCAACGCCTCGATCCGCTGTTCGAGGTCGGAGACCGAGAAAAGGTCCAGGTCTTCGCGGGCCAACTCGGTCAACGCCGCCCCGCGTGGGCGTCGGACAGGCTCGGCTTCCTCGATCACGGCTCGGACCTCCATTTGCCCGGCGCACGAAGGGTGGCTATCTGACGCCGAGCCGGCAGACAAGACAAGTGCGCCGGCGCCACGCCGGATGGACAAGATGCGCGCGGTTGCGATCGAGGGGGGCAAGGGGCCGCCCGAGGCCCTGACGCTGGGCGAGGCTTCGACGCCGGAGCCGCGTCCGGGCGAAATCCTGATCCGGGTGCAGGCGGCGGGCGTCAACCGGCCGGATCTCGTCCAGCGCCGCGGCTTCTACCCCCCGCCGCCGGGCGCGTCCCCCATCCTCGGGCTCGAGGTCGCCGGTGAGGTCGTGCGGGCCGCCGGACGCTGGCGCGAGGGCGATCGGGTCTGCGCCCTGCTGGGCGGCGGCGGCTACGCCGAGTTCGCGGTCTGCGACGCCCGCCATGCCTTGCCGGCGCCGCGCGGGCTTTCGATGGAAGAGGCAGCCTCCCTGCCGGAGACCGTCTTCACCGTCTACGCCAACGTCTTCGAAGCCGGCGCGCTCAAGGCGGGGGAGACGCTGATGGTCCACGGGGCGAACTCCGGCATCGGGGTCGCCGCCATCCAGATGGGCAAGGCGGCCGGAGCCCGGGTGATCGCCACCGCCCGCGGGCGCGACAAGGCCGATCGGGCGCTCTCGCTGGGCGCCGACATCGCGGTGGACGCCGCTGCCGAGGATTTCGAAGCGGCCGCCAAGGCCGCCGGCGGCGTCGACGTGATCCTCGACATGATCGCGGGACCTTATTTCGCCAAGAACCTCGGGGCGCTCAATACGCAAGGCCGCCTCGTCCATATCGCTTCCCTCGGGGGCGACGTGGTGGAGCTGCCGATCTTCAGGCTCATGCAGAAGCGGCTCGTGGTCACCGGCTCGACCTTGCGTCCGCGCGACGCCGACGAGAAGGCGCGGCTCGCCTCCGAGGTGGAGCGGGTGGCGTGGCCCTGGATCGAGGCCGGCAGGCTGAGGCCGGTGATTGACCATGTGGTTCCCCTGGCGGAGGCCGCCAAGGCCCACGCCCTGCTGGAGGCGGGGGGCCACTTCGGCAAGATCGTCCTGGCGGTATGAGGCTCGTCCGCCGCGGCCTTTCCGACCGCCCCGCCGAAAGCCGTTTCCAGGCGCGCCGGAACGTCCTATATCCCAATCCTCCGCGCCCGGCCGAAAGGCCGGGCGCCGCCGTTTCCGAGGGACGCCCGAAGGGGCGCTGTAGACCATGGCCGACCAGATTCTGATGCCCAAGGCCACCGCCGTTTGGCTGGTGGACAACACCTCCATGACCTTCGAACAGATCGCCGACTTCTGCGGCCTGCATCCGCTCGAGGTGAAGGGGATCGCCGACGGCGAGGTGGCCCGAGACATCCGCGGCGCCGATCCGATCGCCAACGGCCAACTCACCCGCGAGGAGCTCGACAAGGCCCAGGGCGACCCGGGCTACCGGATGAAGGCCCAGAAGAGCCGGCATGCCGAGCTCCTGAAGCCGGTCAAGGCGGGACCGCGCTACACCCCCGTGTCGCGCCGCCAGGACCGGCCGGACGCCATCGCCTGGTTCGTCCGCAACCACCCCGAGGTGACGGACGCCCAGCTCGCCAAGCTCCTCGGCACCACCAAGGCCACCATCGACCAGGTGCGCGACCGCACCCACTGGAACTCGGCCAACATCAAGCCGGTCGACCCGGTCACCCTCGGCCTCGTCACCCAGCTCGAATTGGATGCGGTGGTGAAGACGGCGGCCGAGAAGAAGGCCAAGGAGGACGCCAAGCGCCGCGTCAAGGAGCCGCAGGGCGCGACCCTGCGTCCGGCCGCCGAGACGGGCGCCGACGAAGCCGAAGAGGCCGCGCCCCAGGAGTAGGCGCGGGGCGAGAACTCATGCCGCGACCCTCGGTCGGGGCCGCGGCGGGCGGTTCTCTGTCAGCGATGCCGGGAAGAGGCGCGGGCTTAGTGGACCTGCGCCTTGAGGGTCTCCAACTCCTCCTTGAGCCTCAATTTCTGCCGTTTCAGGTCTTGCAATCGAAGGTCGTCAGAGGCAGGTCGACTCAACTCGTCCTGGATGGCGCGTTCGAGGGTTTGATGACGGACGCCGAGTTCGCGGATGCGAGCTTCGATGGCCATGGTCTTCTCCCGAGTGGACGATGCGGCGAGTCAACACCCCTCACGGCCGCGTGTCAGATCACATATGGTTGCGCGAAGGGCCGAGGCGCGGGGCGCTGAGAGATTGGGCGGCCCGGGGAGAGCCAATGACCGAGAAGGCGGCGGCGCCGTTGGTGGTGGGGATCGCCGGGGCGTCCGGGGCGGCTCTGGGCGTGCGGGTGCTGGAGGCCTGCCGCGAGCTCGCCGTTCCCACCCATCTCGTAGCGTCGCGCGCCGCCGCCCTGACCCTCGCCGAGGAGACCGGCCTCGATCTCGCCGAGCTTTCCGCCAAGGCCACCGTAGTCCACCGACCGGGGGACATCGGCGCCCCCATCGCCTCCGGCTCCTTCCCGACCCGGGGGATGCTCATCGCCCCCTGCTCGGTCCGCACCATGTCGGAGATCGCCACCGGCGTCACCGCCTCGCTGATGACCAGGGCCGCCGACGTCACCCTCAAGGAGCGCCGGCCGCTGGTGCTGATGGTCCGCGAGACGCCACTGCATCTCGGCCACCTGCGGACCATGACGGCGCTCGCGGAGATGGGGGCGGTGATCGCCCCGCCGATCCCGGCCTTCTACGCCAGGCCCGCCAGCGTCGCCGAGCTGATCGACCAGTCGGTGGGCCGGGCGCTCGACCTATTCGGCCTTTCCTGGGAGCGGGTGCGCCGATGGGGCCGCGACCTCGGCCCGATCGCCGCAGGCGACGAAGGGTGAGCGAGCCGCGTCCGTGAGCGGAGGCCTTTGGCGCTTCGCCCTCGAGGTCTACGCACGCCCCGGCGTGGAGGCGCTGCTGCTGGAGCTCCAGGACCGGCACGGCCAGTCGGCTCCCTTCCTGCTCTGGCGCCTCTGGATGGCGGCAGAGGCGCGGCCCGCCGACCCTGAGATCCTGATGGCGGCCGCCGAGCTGGCCCGTGGGTGGGAGACGGTGGCTACTGGTCCGCTGCGGGCGCTGCGAAGGGCGCAGGCCGGCGGCGTCGCGCGCGCGCCGGCCCAGGCGCTGCAGGCCCTGCGCGCCCAGGTGAAGGCCCTCGAGCTCGAAGCCGAGCGCATGCTGCTGGAGATGCTGGAGGCGAGCAGCCCGCCGCCGTCGGGCCAGCCGGCGTCGGCGCCGGCGCCGGCGCTCGCAGAAGCAGCGCGGGTCTGGGGTGGCGCCGCGCCGCCGCAACTCTTCCGCCGACTGAGCCTTGCGCTCGCCTGAACGGTTTCCGCCCGCCCAGCTTCCTGCTATCAGGCCAAGGTCGTCGTACGGCGGATACGGGCGCATGGACGAAAAGCAGCTCGAGCCGGGGGAGGAAGCCAAGATCCGCGCTGAGATCGCGGTCCTGCGTCAGGAGCATCAGGATCTGGACGACGCCGTGCGGGCGCTGGAAGGGGGGCCGATGCCCGACCAGCTTCAGATCGCCCGGCTCAAGAAGAAGAAGCTGACGCTGCGCGACCGGATCACCAAGCTCGAAGACCGGCTCACCCCCGACATCATCGCCTGACCGGCGAAGGCGGACGGGGCGTCGCCACCGCGCCGCGGCAACGGAGGACGTTCTGGAAGTCACCGCCGCCACCCACGCCGCCGCCCTTTGGACCGGCCTCAACCTGATCCTGCTCCTGGTGCTCTCGCTGCTGGTGGTGCGGGGGCGCCAGCAGCACAAGATCCAGTTCGGCGATGGGGGCGTGCCCGAGCTCGCCCAGGCCATCCGCGCCTTCGGGAACGCCGCGGAGTACGTTCCAGCCGGCTTGGCTGGGCTGGCGATGCTGGCGCTGGCCGGCGCGCACCCGCTCGCCGTGCACGCCAGCGGTCTGTTGCTGTTCCTGGGCCGGGTCGCGCACGCGATCGGACTGAGCCGCAGCGCCGAGCCCTCGGCGCTGAGGTCGGCGGGCATGGTCCTCACCTGGGTCGCCTACATCCTGGCGGGCGTGGCCCTGTTGATCTGCGCTTTCCCGTAACGCCCGGTCGCTTGCCCGCATCCGCCGGATCGACCATATGGCCGCCATGGACGAACAGCTTCTCCACGAGGTCGTCGAGGCCGCGCTGAAGGCGGGCGCCGGGGCGGCCGAGGCGGCCTTCGCCGAGCGCCAGTCGCTCTCGGTCACCGTACGGCTCGGGGCCCTCGAGGAGGCCGAGCGCGAGGAAGCGCGCGACCTCGGCCTGCGGGTGTTCATCGGTCAGCGCCAGGCGGTGGTTTCCGGCTCAGACATCTCGCGCGAGGGCCGGAGCAAACTCATCGAGCGCGCGGTGGCCATGGCGCGCCTCGCCCCTGAGGATCCCTATGCGGGACTGGCGCCGCCGGAGCGCCTGGCCAAGGGCCCGGCGCCCGACCTCGACCTTTTCGACCCCAACGAGCCGGACCCGGAGACGCTGGAGGCCCGCGCGCTCGCCGCCGAGGAGGCGGCCCGCGCCGTCGCCGGCGTCACCAATTCCGACTCCAGCTCGGCGGCCTGGTCGGCCAGCGCCTGGCGGCTGGTCACCAGCGGCGGCTTCTCCGGTCATCACCGAGCCTCCGGCTTCTCATTGAGCGCCGTGGCCATCGCAGGCGAGGGCGCCGGCATGGAGCGGGCCGGCGAGGGGCGCCAGACGCGCTGGCAGTCCGACCTGCCGAGCGCCGAGTCGATCGGCGCCGAGGCGGGCCGGCGCGCGGTTTCGAGGCTGGGCCCCCGCAAGATCGCCTCCACGACCGCGCCGGTGATCTTCGAGAACCGCCTGGCCGCTTCGATCCTGGGGCCGCTGATCTCGGCCATCTCGGGGCCGTCGGTGGCCCGCGGCGTCTCCTTCCTGAAGGACCGGCTGGGCCAGGAGGTCTTCTCGGCGGCGGTGACGATCACCGACGAGCCGCACAGACCGCGCGGGCTCGGCTCGTCGCCGTTCGACGACGAGGGCGTCGCCAACCGCGCGATGGCCATCATCGAGGCCGGCGTCCTCACCACCTGGCTCCTGAACACCCCCTCGGCCCGCCAACTGGGCCTGGAGACCACCGGCCACGCCGCCCGGGGCCTCGCCGGCCCGCCGGGGGTGGGTCCGTCGAACCTCACCTTGCAGCCGGGGGCCAGGAGCCAGGCCGAGCTGATGGCCGACGCCGGCGCCGGGCTGCTGGTCACCTCGCTCTTCGGCCCCTCGCTCAATCCCAACACCGGCGACTGGTCGGTGGGTTGCGGCGGTTTCTGGTTCGAGCGCGGCGAGATCGCCTATCCGGTGAGCGAAATCACCGTCGCCGGCAATCTGATCGAGGCCTACGCTCGCGTCGTCCCCGGATCCGATCTTGAATTCCGCGGCGCCGCCAACGCGCCGTCGCTGTTGATCGACGCCTTGGCTATCGCCGGGAAATAATGAGAGGATCATGCCCGACCGCCAACTGCTCCACCTGGTGATCGGCGGCGAACTGGAAGCCGTCGACACCCGCCAGTTCCGCGATCTCTCCAAGGTCGAGTTCGTCGGCGCCTTCCCGAACTACCGCGAGGCGCTGAGGGCGTGGCGCGCCCGGTCGCAGGCCTCGGTGGACAACGCCCTGATGCGCTACTTCATCATCCACGCCCATCGGCTGCTGGACCCGGACGAGGACGGCCACGAGGATCCGGAGCACCACCACGACTCCTGAGTCCGTGATCGACATCCCCTCGCCGGCCGCCGACCGGGCTTCTGACCGGCGGTGTTTCGGGGGTGTTCCATGAGAGCTGTCGTCGCCCACGCGTTCGGGCCGCCCGAGAGCCTGAAACTCCAGGATATCGCCACGCCGGAGCCCGGCGCCGGCGAAGTGCGGATCGCCATCCGGGCGGCCGGCGTGAGCTTCGTCGACGTGCTCGTCGCCTCGGGCGGCTACCAGGTGAAGCCGCCGCTTCCGCACATTCCGGGCGGGGAGTTCGCGGGGGTCGTCGACGCGGTGGGCGAGGGGGTGACGATCCGCGAGGTCGGGGACCGCGTCTGCGCGTCCGGCTTCGGCGGCGGCTTCGCCCAATATGCGGTGCGGCCGGCCGAGGCGACGGTCCTCATACCCGAGAGCATGGACTTCGCCGACGGCGCCACGTTTCGGGTCAGCGCCGTCACCGCCGCCCACGCCCTGGTCCAGCGCGGGCGGCTGGAGGCGGGCGAGACGGTGCTGGTGCTGGGCGCGGCCGGGGCGGTGGGACTGGCCGCCATCCAGCTCGCCAAGGCCCTGGGCGCGCGGGTGATCGCCAGCGCCTCCAGTCCGGCCAAGCGGGCGCTGGCGCTCGCGTGCGGCGCGGAAGAGGCGATCGACAACGCCGCTGAGGACTGGCGCGACCGGGTCAAGGCCTTCTCGGGCGGCAAGGGCGTCGACGTGGTCGTGGATCCGGTGGGTGGGATGCGAGCGAACGGGGGTTCCGCTGCCTGGGCTGGAAAGGGCGCCACCTGGTGATCGGCTTCGCCTCGGGCGAGATCCCGCGCCTGCCGACCAACCTCGCCCTGCTCAAGGGCGCTGAGCTGGTGGGCGTCGACATCCGGCAGTTCGCCATCTACGAGCCGGAGATCTCGGCGGCGAACCTGGCGCTGATCCTGGATCTCCACGTCCAGGGGAAGCTCAGGCCGGTGGTCTCGGAGCGGCGCCCGTTGGCCGACTTCTGCGACGCCATGCGGCGGGCCGCCGCCGGCCGGACGGCGGGGCGGATCGTCCTCGAGATCTGAGCCGCCGCGCCCCTCGTTGCGCCTCTGGCGGAAACGTGCTGGAGAGCGCTGAAAGACGGAGGCGGGCCGATGCCGAAGCAGCGCGACGTGGTCAAGATGACCGACGCGGAGATCGAGAAGTTCTTCGGCGAGGTGAAGAGCCTCAACGTCGCCACGTTGAACAAGGACGGCGCGCCGCACCTCACCACGCTCTGGTTCTCGCTGAAGGACGGGAACATTCTGTTCGAGACCTACGGGACCTCGCAAAAGGTGGTGAACCTTCGCCGCGATCCTCGGGTCGCGGTGCTGAGCGAGGCGGGGGACGAGTATTCGCAGCTGCGCGGCGTCTCGATCACCGGCCAGGCCGAGATCGTCGACCGTGAGCCGCGCCTCAGCCAGCTGATGGGCGAGATCCTGAAGCGCAACCACCCCGGGATCGAGGGCCAGGAATTCGAGGACTACGTCGCGAGGATGGTCCGCAAACGGGTGGTGGTGGTCGTCCGCCCCGAGAAGGTGATGAGCTGGGACCACCGCAAACTGGGCGCGACGGCCGCGCCCTGAGCGCTACAAGAGCCGGCCGGGCTTGGCGTCGCTGTAGGCGCCCTCTTCCACCAGGATCTGGCCGTTGACGATCACCTGCTCGACGCCCTTGGCGTGGCGGACGTAGCGGCCGCCGCCGCCCGGGACATCGTCCACCCATTCCTCCTCGCCCCTCGCGACGGTCTGCGGGTCGAAGACCACCAGGTCGGCGAACTTGCCAGCCTCGAGGGTCCCGCGCCCGCCGAAGCCCCAGTGGGTCGCAAGCTCCGAGGTGAGCCGCTGCACCGCGCGCTCGAGGGTGAGGTCGCCCCGCTCGCGCACGAACTTCTCGATCAGGTAGCAGGTGTCGCCAGCGCCGGCGAACTGGGTGATGTGGGCGCCCGCGTCGCCCGATCCGATGTGCACCGCCGGATGCTTCAAGAGCACCGCCACCAGGTCTTCGTCCGCATGGAGATATCCGGAAAGGGAGAACTCCGTCTCCAGATCGTCGAGCAGCGCGATGTCCATCATCGCCTCGGTGAAAGGCTTGCCCTCCTGGGCGGCGATGTCGGCGATCCGGCGCCCCTCATAGGCGCGCGCCGCGGAGCTGCGGCCGCGTTTCACCGAGAGCGGCGCGAGCGCGTTCTTCAGCCGGTCGCCCTCGGCGATCAGCACCGGGCGCAGCCGGGGGTCGCGCATGCGCCGGATGCGCTCCTCGAGCGTCGCCTCGAAGCTGTCGCGCCAGGCGGACGACTTGGAATGGATGGTCGAGCCCTGGGAGAGCTGGACGGTCAGGTCCAGGGGACGGACCTGGGTCTGAGCGAACAGGGGCGCGCCGAGGCTCCGCCAGTGCTCGAACCGCTCCAGGATGGTCTTCCAGGCCCCTTCCATGTTCGGCATGACCAGGATCGGGGAGAGCGAGGTCGTGACCCCGGTCTCCAGGGCCAGGCTGCCCCACTCGTCCAGGGTGGGCAGGCCCATGTCGCGCTTGAAGAAGTTCGGCGCCACCTCCACGACGCCACGGCCCTCCTCGGCCAACACCCGCATCAGGCCGAGCTTTTCGCGCCGGTCGGCATAGTGGCAGGGCAGGGGGCGCCCGAACTCGTCGAAGTGGTTGAAGGTGAAGGAAAGCCCGAAGGCGCCGGCCCGCATCGCTCCGCGCAGGATCTCGCGCATCGCCTCGATCTCGGCGTCGGTGGCCGCCCGCTCCTGCGAGGCCGCCCCCATCACATAGAGCCTGATCGCCGAGTGGCCCACCAGGGAAGCGACGTTGGGGCCTAGGTGTGTGGTCCCGGAATGAGCTGGTGCGGATCGATCTTGAAGATTGATCGGTCTTTGGTCCAGGCATCGCAGATCACCTGGTAGGGCGTTCGCCACCGCAGGGCCTTCAGGTGCTTGGCGAAGTTGTAGGCGGTGACGAAG
>JAFBAO010000037.1 GCA_019247715.1 Caulobacteraceae bacterium | reverse complement strand
ACACGCTGAAGGACCGCACCGACCGGTTCGTGCGGTGCGGTGTCATCCCGGTGCGCGACGTGGAGGGCGGCGTCGCCGAGATGAAGCGCCTCACCGAGTTGGGCTTCACGGCGGGCATGCTGCCCAGCTTCATGCCGCTCGACCTGCCCTTCTACAACGACGAGCGCTGGGATCCGATCTTCGAGGCCGCCCAGCAGCTGCGCATGGTCCTGGTGCTGCACACCGGCTCCGGCCGTGCCGACCTGCGCGAGGAGAAGCGCCCGGGCGCCGCCATCATCAACTACACCATCCAGATGTGCGACGCCCAGCGGGCGGTGATGTACATGGTGGCCGGCGGCGTCCTGGACCGTTTCCCAGGGGCAAAGGTGGCGATTATCGAATCCGGCGCGAGCTGGCTGGCGGCGCTGGCCGAGCGGATGGACGAGTGCAACGAGGCGCACGAGATGTTCGTGCGGCCGAAGCTGTCGCTGACGCCCAGCGAGATCATCCGCCGCCAGGTGCACGCCTCCTTCCAGTACGACCGGGCCTGCATCATGTCGCGCTCGGTCACCGGCCACCAGGCGCTGCTCTGGGGCGCCGACTATCCGCACCACGAGGGCACCTTCCCCCGCTCGCGCGAGGTGATCGCCCATCTCTTCGACGGCATCGAGATCTCCGACGAGGAAAAGGCCGACATCATCGGCGGCAACGCCGCGCGGCTCTTCCGCCTCGACCGGCCCGAGTTTGCGCAGGCGGCTTAGGCGGGCTAGGCGGCGAGTAAACGCAGGTCCGAGCCCGACGCGGCTCGGACCTTCAGCGCATACCGGAGACGGTGACCGATGCAACGCATCCCCTACGACGAGTTCTCCTTCTTCCGCGACAACGCGGAAGAGTTCGCGCTGCCCTGGCGCGGTCCGCCGAAGGTCGAGCGCCGCTCCGTCCGGCTGGACGACGGGCGCGCCATGTCGGCCCTTGTCTGGGGCTCCGGGCTTCCGCAGCTTGCCCTGCTCCACGGCGGCGCCCAGAACGCCCACACCTGGGACACCGTCGCCCTAGCGCTCGGCCAGCCCCTGATAGCCCTGGATCTGCCCGGTCACGGCCATTCCGGCCCCGGCCGCAACGCCTCGGTGGATCCGGTCGGCAACGCGCCCGATGTCGCCGCCGTGATCCGCGCCCTGGCGCCAGGGCCGGTCCACCTCGTGGGCATGTCCCTGGGCGGTCTGACGTCGCTGGCGACCGCCGACGCCTTCCCCGAGCTGGCGCGTTCGGTGCTGCTGGTCGACGTCACCCCCGGGGTGAACAACACCAAGTCCCGCATGATCCACGAGTTCGTGAACGGGCCGGAGAGCTTCGACAACTTCGACGAGCTGCTGGCGCGCACCATCAAGTACAATCCCGGCCGCACAGAGAGCTCGCTGAGGCGGGGCATCCTCCACAACGCGGTGCAGCTCGAGGACGGAACCTGGCGCTGGCGCTACGCGCGGCTCGCCGGCGCAGGCCAGGGACGGGTCGATTTCAGCCCGCTTTGGGAGGCGGTCTCGCGGCTGAAGGCGCCGCTCTGCCTGGCGCGGGGCTTGCGTCCGCAGTCGGTGGTCGACGACGCCGACGAGGCGGAGATCCGGCGCCGGCAGCCTGGCGCGCGCATCGAGCACTTTCCGGAAGCGGGCCACAGCCTCCAGGGCGACACTCCCCGGGAGCTCGCCGCGTTGATCGCCGACTTCACCGGCCTGCCCGCGTCCGGGATGGGGGTGTGAGCGTCGAATCCCCGACCGCGGCCTCGGCCGAAGCCTGTCCCTGGGACGGGCTCATCGAGGCGGCGCGCCGCCTCACCGTCAGCCAGGTGCGGGCGCGCTGCGCGACCTTGTCGCCGCGGGCGCCAACCTTCCGCGCGAAGATGGAAAGCGCCCGGCCAGCGGCGCTGCTGGCGCCGATAACCGAGCTGAACGGCGAGGCCGCCGTCGTGGTGACCAAGCGCCCGCCGACCATGCTTCATCACCGCGACGACTGGGTGTTCCCCAGCGGACGCTTGGACCCTGCCCGCGACGCCAGCACCCGCGAGGCGGCGGTGCGCGAAGCGGCCGAGGAGCTGGGCGCGCCGCCCGGACGGATCGAGTTGATCGGCCAGCTGGCCACCCAGGGGCCGATCATGACCGGCTTCCTGATCGACGTGTTCATCGGCTTCGTCCCCCTGGAGGACATAGCGCCCCATCCGCACGAGGTGGCGGACTGGGCGGTGCTGCCGATCTCCGCCTTGACGGCGCCCGGCGCCTATTGGCGCAGCGTCCATATGCCGGACCATCAGGCCGGGCCGCCCGCCGCTGGCTGGGAAGGCTGGGACGGCGACGCCCGGCGCGCCGGCATGCGATTCTTCGGCGTGCGCGAGGGCGAAGTCCTGTGGGGCACCCAGGGCGAGGTGCTCGACGAGCTTCTCTGCGGCCTCTTCGGCGCCGATTGAGCGCGGCGGCCGAGGGCGAGAGCCGGACATGGCGGGCGGACATCATGGCGGACATTGAATTCACCGGCTTCGCCGGCGTGCGGCTCGCCGCCGAGGAGCTCGGCGCGCCGGATGACCCCACGGTGCTGTTGCTGCACGACGGCTTCGAGACCCGCAGAGCCTGGGCGCGCACCGCCGCCGCGCTCGTCGCCGTCGGACGCCGGGTCATCAACCTCGACCTTCGCGGGCACGGCGAAAGCGAGCGCCCCGCGGATGCGCGCTACGACCTGACCGCGTTCGCCGAGGACGTGCGCGCCGTGCTGCGCGCGCTGGGCTCGCGCCCGGTGATCGTGGCCGGCACGCTCGGCGGCTGGGCGGCGGTGGCCGCCCTGCGCGACGAGTCGGCGAACCTCGCCGCCGGCCTCGTCCTCGTCGATGCGCCCCCCGAGCTGCAGTCGCCGGCCAGGGAGAAGGTGAAGGCGCGGCTGGAGCGCGCTGCGGCCAGGCGGCCCGACTCCGTGCCCTGGGACACGCGGCTGCTGAACGCCATCGATTCCGACAAGGCGCTGCAGCTGATGAACACCCTGGCGCCCAAGATTACTATCCCGGCGCTGATCGTGCGGGGCGCCGCCAGCGATCTTGCGCGGCGGGAAGCCTTCGAGGCCTTCGTCAGCGCCCTCCCTCAGGGAGAGTTCGCTGAGGTCGCCACCTCCGGCCCCTTCGTCGGAACCGATCCCACCGACGAGTTCAACGCCCTGCTGGTGGACTTCCTTGAGCGCAAGGCGCCGCGGGCGCCGATCGAGTATCACGCCGGCTCCGACGCGCGCACGCTTCGCGACGCCCTGGGCTGCTTCGCCACCGGCGTCACCATCATCACCGCGCTGGATGCAGGCGGCGAGCCGGTGGGACTCACGGCGAACTCCTTCACCTCGGTCTCCCTGGACCCGGCGCTCGTCCTCGTCTGCGTGGCCAACACCTCCGCGAGCCTGCCGATCCTGCTGGCGGCCCGGCACTTTGCAGTGAACATCCTTCATATCGGTCAGCAGCCGGCCTCCCACCGGTTCACCCGCCGCGACGAGGACCGTTTCGGCGCCACGTCCTGGGAGCCGGGGATGAGGGGGCTGCCGCTGCTGACCAACAGCCTCGCCAACTTCGAGTGCGAACGCTTCGCCGTCCACGAGGGGGGCGACCACGCGATCATCATCGGCCGCGTCGTCCACGCCCGCTTCGACCGCTCACGCGACCCGCTTCTCTACTTTGGCGGACGCTACCGCCGCCTGCACCTGTCGTGACGGCGGCCGCTAGAGTCCCAACCGGGCGTGCAGCTCGGGCGCTCTGACGATCTTGCCGCTGTAGGCCATGGCGTCCGGCGCGCCGCACAGATAGGCGATCACCGACGCGGGGATGTGCGTGGAGATGGCCGGCGAGCGGGACGCGCGCTCCGGCCCCAGCGTCAGCTCCATGGTTTCCGTGAGGACCGTCCCCGGATCGACGGCGATCACCGCGATGCGATGCGGCGCGCCTTCCCCGGCCACGAGGTTGCTCATCTGGTTGATCGCGGCCTTGCTCGAACCGTAGGCGGGACCGTTCTCCGGGATTCCTTCGAGGTTTGTCCCCTGGTCCAGCTCACGCGGATAAGACGAGCCGGAAGTCAGGTTGACGATCACCCCGCCGCCCTGGGCGACCATGGCGCGCCAGCATCCCTGGATCAGCATCAAGGGCGCCGTCACGTTGACCGCGAAGTGCTTCTCCCACTGATCCCGCGACAGGTCCGGCACATGCGTGAAGAGCGTGCGCCCCACGGTGTAGGCGGCGTTGTTCACCAGGGCGTCGATGCGGCCAAAGCGCTCCAGGGTTTGGGCGACCAGTTGGTCGAGATCCTCCTGGATCGCCATGTCGGCGCGAACGCCGATCGCCTCGGCGCCCAGGGCCTTCAGCCCGTCGAGCGTCTGGCCCAGCGTTCCGGGCGTCCCGGCGCGCGGCGCCTCGGTCCGCGCGGCCAGCGCGAGTCTGAAGCCGCGTTCGGCCAGACGCAGGCAGGTCTGCTTGCCGATGCCGCGGCTGGCGCCGGTCACGATGGCGACAGGCTTCTCCGCCATGCGCGTCTCCTTCCAACTTGCCCTGGCGCAGGGCTTTCACGGTTGCGCCTTGCCGGCAATCCTACCCGTTCGGCTGGGTCCGCAGCGCGGCGGCCATGACGGCCCGCACGCCGGCGTCCACCCGCGCCGTCAGCTCGGTGTCCTTCCGCCGGCCAGTCAAGTATTCGCGATGCTGACCGCCGGCCGCATGGATGATCCTTCCGGTGACGTCCGAGGCCTCCTCGGAGCAGAGCCAGGCGGCCACCCGGGCCACGTGCGCCGGGTCCAAATCCAGCGCCGGACGGCCCTGGGCCGCGAACAAGGCCTCGTTCATCCGGGTGAAGGCGCCCGGCGACAGGGCGTTGACGGTGATCCCGTGCGGCGCGCCCTCCCGCGCGAGGCTCAAGGTCATCGACCAGACAGCCGCCTTGGCCGCCCCATAGGAGACCCCGGCGCTCGGCATCTTCGAATCGAGCGCCACCTCCGAGACGGTGTTGATGATCCGGCCCCAGCCTTGGGCTTTCAGATGCGGCCAGGCGGCGCGCGCCACGCCCAGGGCGCCGTAGAAGTTGACGTCGAAGACACGCTTGACCTCCGACTCCTGGAGCGCCTCCACATCGCCGCCCCCGCCGCCGAGGCCCGCGTTGTTGACCACGATGTCGATCCGCCCGAACGCTTCGATCGTCCGCGCCACGGCCGCCCCGCCGCCGGCGAAGCTGGAGATGTCGCCGGCGTCGGCCGCCGCCGCGCGGCCGGCCGCCCTGATCTCCTCGGCCACCGCTTCGGCGACCGCCACGTCGCGCCCGCGCCCGTCCAGCGCCGCGCCGACGTCGCAGACGAGCACCGACGCGCCGAGCTGCGCCAGGAGGCGCGCGTGAGCCCGGCCGATGCCGCGGCCCGCGCCGGTCACCAGCGCCGTGCGGCCGGCGAATTGTCCACGTTCCATCTGCAGATCCGATCGCCGCCGCTTCCCTCCCTGACCGTCGGTCGGTCGCGGCCGAAGACGACACCGTCTACTCGGCGCCGGTGGCCCAGGCTATGCCGAAGGCTGCGGATCGCCTCGATTTTCGACCCAGGCGCGGCCCCCAGATCGGGCTGGAAACCGTCTTGGCGGGGGGGCAAGCTGGCGGCGGCCGACACCCGTCCTGATCACCCGCAATCGGAACGCCGGCCCGGTTAAGGCAGGGAGGCCTTGGAAGCATGCGCGAGATCAACGTCGTCGGGGGACGCATCAGCCCCGATCAGCTCGGCCGGACCATGATGCACGAACATCTGGTGGTGGGGTTGCCCGGCTGGGAGCTGGACGTCGCCCACCCCGGTCCGACCTTCCGGGACGCCCTCGCCGTCTGCGTCGATCGGATCTCGGAGCTGAAGGACGCCGGGGTTCGCAGTTTCGTCGATCCCTGCCCCACCGACCTCGGACGCGACGCCAAGCTGGCGGGCGAGGTGGCCGCGCGCACCGGCATGCAGATCGTCCTGGCCACCGGCCTCTTCTGCGAGCTGCACGCCGGCGGGGCCTACTGGCGCGCCAAGGTCGCCGCGGCCGCGGCCGCCGGCCAGGACGCGGCGCCCTACATCGCCGAGCTGTTCGTCAAGGAAATCGAGGAGGGCATCGGCGACAGCGGCGTTCGGGCGGGGATCATCAAGGTCGCCACCGACGTCGGCCAGGTAACCCCCTACGAGAGGGCCATCTTCAAGGCCGCGGCCATCGCCAGCCAGGCCACGGGTGTCCCCATCACCACCCACACCCAGCAAGGCGAGCTCGGCCTCGAGCAGCAGGCCATCCTCACCGGGCACGGGGTCCCGGCCTGCCAGCTGGTCATCGGCCATTCGGACGGCAGCCCCGATCACCACTATCATCTCGGCGTCATCGACGGCGGCTCCTACCTGGGCTTCGACCGCTGGGGCTATCAGACCGGCCGCTACGGCCGCCCGGACGAGGACAAGATCGCCTCGCTGATGCAGATCGTGCGGGCTCGGGACGCGAGGCAGGTGGTGGTCGCCTGCGACCATGTCTGCTGCTACCGCGGCAGCGCCTGGCCGCCCGTCGACAGCGTCAAGGATGACGAGAGCTACAACATCCTGCACTTCGTGCGGAATATCGCGCCGCGGCTGAAGGCGGCGGGGCTGAGCCAGGCCGACCTCGATCTCCTCACAATCGAGAACCCGCGCCGCTACTTCTCGGCGTCCGCCCCCGGCGCGCAGGAGAACGCGAACGAGGGCGCCGCCGCGGAGGCTTGAGCGCGGACCGGCCCGCGAACCGGCTCACGACGGGCGCGGGTCAGCGAGCGCCTCCTGCTCCCACTCCAGGAACTCGGGCGTCCTGAGCAGGCGCTCGGCGTAGGCGGCCGCGGCGCCCTGGTCGCCGTAATCCGAGAGCTTGACGCCATAGCTGCGGAAACGGGTGGCGACGGGGGTGTAGAAGGCGTCGGCGATCGACCAGCCGCCGACCAGAAAGGGGCCGCCGAACCGGGCGAGAAGGCCGCTCCAGAGCTCGACGATGCGGCGGATGTCGGCGTGCGTCGCCTCCGAGAGCTCCGCCTCGCGGTCGAGGGCCAAATCCATCGGGCATTCGCCGCGCAAGGAGGCGAAGCTCGCGTGCATCTCCGCCGCCGCGGCCCGCGCCATCGCCCGCGCCGCCGGGTCGGGCGGCCACAGCTGGGCGGCCCGAAACCGCTCGGCCAGGTGCTCGCAGATGGCCAGGCTGTCCCAGACGGTGAGGTCGCCGTCCTTCAGCACCGGGACCCGGCCATTGGGCGAGCCGGCGGCGATGGCGTTCGCGGTGGTCCGTTCGGTGCGCAGCCGGATGAGCGTCTCCTTGAAGTCGGCCCCGGCGCGCTTCAGGACCAGCCAAGGGCGCATGGACCAGCTCGACCAGAGCTTGTCGCCGATCAATATCTCCATCGCCGCCTCCGTATGGCTCGGGCTCGCCCCGCTCCTAATCCGCCGGCCTCGCCGAGAGAAGCGCCGAGCGCAACCGACCGATCCCCCGGCCCCGGCGCTTTCCTGTCCGCCGGCGACGGACTAGAAGGCGCCTATGATCCCCCGCTACAGCCGGCCCGAAGCCGCCGAGATCTGGTCGGCTCAGACCCGCTTCCGAATCATGTTCGAGATCGAGGCCCACGCCGCCGACGCCATGGCCGAGCTGGGCGTCATTCCGGCGGCCGCCGCCCAGAGGATCTGGGAAAAGGGCGGGCCGGCGGTCTGGAACGTCGAGCGGATCGACGAGATCGAGCGCGAAACCCGCCACGACGTCATCGCCTTCCTCACCCATGTGGCCGAGGTGGTCGGGCCGGAGGCGCGCTTCCTCCATCAGGGGATGACGTCCTCTGACGTCAACGACACCGCGCTCGCCGTCCAGCTTTGCCGGATCACCGACCTGATCCTCGAGGACGTCGAGCTGGTGCAGGCGGCCCTGAAGCGCCGCGCCCAGGAGTTCAAGCACACCCCCTGCGTTGGCCGCAGCCACGGCATCCACGCCGAGCCGACCACCTTCGGCCTGAAGCTGGCCGGCCACTACGCCGAGTTCGTCCGGGCGCGCGAGCGCCTGCGCGCCGCCCGGCGGGAAATCGCCACCTGCGCCATCTCCGGGCCGGTGGGGACGTTCGCCAGCGTCGATCCGCGGGTGGAGGCCCATGTGGCCAAGAAGATGGGGCTGACGCCCGAGCCGCTCTCCACCCAGGTCATCCCACGCGACCGCCACGCCGCCTATTTCGCCGCCCTGGCGGTGGTCGCCTCTTCCGTCGAGCGGCTGGCGGTGGAGATCCGCCACCTGCAGCGCACCG
This sequence comes from Caulobacteraceae bacterium, assembly GCA_019247715.1. GTDB lineage: Bacteria > Pseudomonadota > Alphaproteobacteria > Caulobacterales > Caulobacteraceae > Acaudatibacter. The sequence continues at coordinate 69,240 of JAFBAO010000037.1, read as the reverse complement.
AGGTGCTGGAGGCGGAGGAGCCCTTCGAGCAAGGCCAGAAGGGCTCGTCGGCCATGCCCCACAAGCGCAACCCGATCCTCACCGAGAACCTGACCGGCCTCGCCCGGCTGGTCCGCTCGGCGGTGATCCCGGCGCTGGAGGACGTCGCCCTCTGGCACGAGCGGGACATCAGCCACTCCTCGGTGGAACGCGGCATAGCGCCGGACGCCACCGTCCACCTCGATTTCGCCTTGCGGCGTCTCGCCGGGGTGGTGGACCGGCTGGTGGTCTACCCTCAGAACATGGCGCGCAACCTCGAGCGGCTGGGCGGCCTCGTCCACTCCCAGCGGGTGCTGCTCGCCCTGACCCAGAAGGGGCTGGCCCGGGAGGCCGCCTACGCCGCGGTCCAGCGCAACGCCATGAAGACCTGGCGGGGCGAAGGCGCCTTCATGGACCTGCTGAAGGCCGATCCCGAAGTGGCCGGACGCCTTTCCGACGCCGAGCTGGCGGTCCTTTTCGACCCCGCCTGGCACTTCCGCGAGGTGGACACGATTTTCGGCCGGGTGTTCGGGGACGCGGCCGCCTGAGGCTTCCGCCCGAACGGTTCAGGGGGCGCTCTTCACCTGCTCCCGGGCCTGGGCGAGGAACTCGTCCATCCGCGTGCGCACCTCGGATTCCCGGATCTCGAGACCGGCCCCGGCCAGGTCTTGGGTGACCTTGCGCAGCACGTCGCCCTCGCCGGGCTGCTCCATGTCCTCGCGGACCACCGCCTTCACATAGTCCTCGACGTTGGTGAGGCCCATCCGGCGGGCCGCCCATTCGGCGAGCAGGCGATTGGAGCGCGCGTGAGCCCGGAATTCCAGCTCCTGGTCGTTGGCGAACTTCTTCTCGAAGCCCCTTTCACGATCTTGGAACGACGTCATGGCTACTCCGGAACCGAGACAGGCCACGGCTAATATCGCGGCCCGGGCGGGCCGGCAATCGAAGTCGCCTCCGGCGTCATGCGACATCATGAAAGTGTGTGTAGTCGATCACGCGGCGCCCCTCCGGGCTAACCTCGAAAATATCGACGAAGCGTCGACCCCAGACGATCTCGTCCGGCGCGTAGGAGGTGCGGGCATGGATCGTCTGGGCGAAAGTCTCGTCGAGGCCCTTCAGCACCACCACCACCTCCAGGGGTTGACCGGCCAGGGTTTCGGCGGTCTCCCCGAACAGGGGACTCGCCTGGTCGATCCGATGCATGATCTGCCAGCTTAGGTAGAATATGGGCGAACGGGACCGCAAAACGGGCAAATCCACGAATCTGCGCACCGAATGCCCCTCGGGGGTGACGATGTCCCGCAGCAGCGACAGGGTCACCTCCGCCTCGACGATGCGGTTGCGGCGCTGGTTGGCGGCCCGGAACATCAGGGTCGGGGCGCCCTCGAAGTCGGTGATGACCGCCACCCGCGAGAACATCACCCGCGCCGTCGGCCGGGAGATCCGCGCGAAGAGCAGGCCGGTGGCGATGGCGAGGTTGAAGAGGCCGACGAAGGTCTCGACGGTGACCACGAGGTTCGCGCCCAGGCCGCGTGGCCATACCGCCCCGTAGCCTAGCGTCCCCAGGGTCTGCACCGAGAAGAAGAAGGCGTCGGCGAAGCTTCCCGGCCTCGCGCCCTGCAAGCCCCCGGTCAGCAGGTATGCGCAGGCGAACACCACGTTGATGGCGATATAGCCGGCCGCCATGATCGCCATGAACCGCCAGAGCGGCATGGTCAGAAGGTGGTGGTAGGCGTCGCGCCAGCCTTCCCTGTTGGCCCCGCGGAACACCACCCCCTCAGGCGATTCATTGGTGACCCGTACGAAGGCGGGCCGCGCCTGGCCGGTCTCGGACATGGTTAAGACATCGCCCAAAACGTCGCCATTGGCGAGCCGCCCCGAAGCGATCGCGCGGCCGGTTTGCGGCCTCGCGCCATTTCGGCTAGGTTCGCGCAGCCTTGAAGCGAGACGCGACCCTGAGTCGGAACGCCGCGCGCTGGATCGTCGTCCGCGCGCGGTTTCGTTTCCGGCGCCGGTTTTTGCGTGCGCTCGAACGAGGCTGGGAGGCGCGTGCGGTTCCGCTTGCGCCTCTCGTCGCGGCCATCACCTAGGGGCCGGAGCAAGGCTAGGACCATGACCCGCCGCAAGAAGATCTACGAGGGCAAGGCCAAGATCCTCTACGAGGGGCCCGAGCCCGGCACCCTGATCCAGTATTTCAAGGACGACACCACCGCCTTCGACGCCCAGAAGAAGGCGGTGCTGGAGGGCAAGGGCGTCATCAACAACCGCATCAGCGAATATGTGATGACCCGGCTGAACGCGATCGGGGTTCAGAACCACTTCATCAAGCGGCTCAACCTGCGCGAGCAGCTGATCAAGGAGGTCGAGATCATCCCCCTGGAGGTGGTCTGCCGAAACATCGCCGCCGGCTCCCTCTCCAACCGGTTCGGCATTCCAGAAGGCCAGGCCCTGCCCCGCTCGATCATCGAATTCTACCTGAAGGACGACAAGCTCCACGACCCGATGGTGGCCGAGGAGCACATCACCGCCTTCAACTGGGCCACCACCCAGGAGATCGACGACATCATGGCCCTGACGCTCAGGGTCAACGACTACCTCTGCGGCCTCTTCGGCGCGGTCGGCATCACCCTGGTGGACTTCAAGATCGAATTCGGACGGATCTGGGAGGGCGAGTTCTCGCGCATCATCCTGGCCGACGAGATCAGCCCCGACTCCTGCCGTCTATGGGACAGCGCCACCAACGAGAAGCTCGACAAGGATCGCTTCCGGCGTGACCTCGGCAACGTCATCGAGAGCTATACGGAAGTCGCCCGGCGGCTCGGGATCATGAAGGAAATGCCCACCGTCATTCAGGGCGGGATTCATTGAGTCCCGCTCGGTGAAGGCCATCGTCCACGTTTTCCTGAAACCGGGCGTTCTCGACGTCCAGGGCAAGGCGGTGGAGAGCGCCCTGCACGGCCTGGGGTGGACGGGCGTGGAAGGCGTGCGGATCGGCCGGGTGATCGAATTCGACATCGGCGGTTCGGACCGGGCGGCGGCCGAGGCCGAGATCCGGGCCATGTGCGAGAAGCTGCTCGCCAACACCGTGATCGAGGCCTACCGCGTGGACGTGGGGCCGGCGCCGTGAAGGCGGCCGTGGTCGTCTTTCCGGGCTCCAACTGCGACCGCGACACCAAGGTCGCTATCGAGCGGGCGACCGGGGCTCAGGTCCACATGGTGTGGCATGCCGAGACCGAGCTGCCGGCGGGCCTGGACCTGATCGTCCTTCCGGGCGGCTTCGCCTATGGCGACTACCTGCGCTGCGGGGCGATGGCGGCCCTTTCCCCGGTGATGGTCGAGGTGCGGGCGAGCGCGGAGCGCGGCGTCGCCGTGGCCGGGATCTGCAACGGCTTCCAGGTCCTGTGCGAGGCGCGGATGCTGCCGGGGGCGCTGTTGCGCAACGCCGGCCTCAAATACGTCTGCAAGCCGGTCGAACTCGAGGTCGCCAACGGCAATACCCGCTTCACCGCCGCCTTCGGAGGACGCCGGCGGGCGGTCATGACCGTCGGCCACGGCGAGGGGAACTATTTCGCCGACCCTGAGACCCTCGACCGCCTCGAAGGCCAAGGCCAGGTGGTGTTCCGCTACCGCGACAATCCCAACGGCTCGGCCCGCGACATCGCCGGCATCATGAGCGAGCGGGGCAATGTGCTCGGCATGATGCCCCACCCGGACCGCGCCTTCGAGCCCGAGCTCGGCTCCTCGGACGGGGCGCTGCTGTTCCAGAGCGTGCTCGCGAGCGCCTGAACGTGGCCGCGTCCGCCCAGACTATGGCCGAGACGGCCGCCGAATTCGGCCTCAAGCCCGACGAATACGCCCTCATCGTGCGGCGCCTGAACCGCGAGCCGAACCTGGTGGAGCTCGGCGTCTTCTCGGTGATGTGGTCGGAGCACTGCTCCTACAAGAGCAGCCGCGTCCAGCTGGCCAAGCTGCCCACCGCCGGGGCGCGGGTGATCCAGGGCCCCGGGGAGAACGCCGGAGTGGTGGACATCGGCGACGGCCAGGCCTGCGTCTTCAAGATGGAGAGCCACAACCACCCCTCCTACATCGAACCCTATCAGGGGGCGGCGACCGGCGTCGGCGGCATCATGCGCGACGTCTTCACCATGGGGGCGCGGCCCATCGCGCTCCTGAACGCCCTGCGCTTCGGAGATCCCTCGCACCCCAAGACCCGGCGGCTGGTGAGCGGTGTGGTGTCGGGGATCGCTGGCTACGGCAATTGCGTGGGCGTGCCCACGGTGGGCGGGGAGACCAACTTCCACCGCGGCTATGACGGCAACATCCTCGTCAACGCCATGTGCGTGGGCCTGGCCGACGCCGACAAGATCTTCTACGCCGCCGCGCCGGCCGCCGGGCTGCCGGTGGTCTACTTCGGCTCCAAGACCGGCCGCGACGGCATCCACGGCGCCACCATGGCCTCGGCCGAGTTCGGCGAGGACAGCGACGAAAAGAGACCTACGGTCCAGGTGGGCGATCCCTTCGCCGAGAAGCTGCTCATCGAGGCGACGCTGGAGCTCATGGCCTCGGGGGCGGTGGCGGCGATCCAGGACATGGGCGCGGCGGGCCTCACCTCGTCCTCGGTGGAGATGGCGGGCAAGGGGGGCGTCGGGGTCGAGCTCGACCTCGATCTGGTGCCCCAGCGCGAGGAGGCCATGAGCGCCTACGAGATGATGCTCTCGGAGAGCCAGGAGCGGATGCTGGCGATCCTGAAGCCGGGCCGGGAGGCGGACGGCCGGCGGATCTTCGAGAAGTGGGGGCTCGATGCGGCGGTCATCGGCCGCACCACCGACACCGGCCGGCTGGTGCTGAGGCGCAGCGGCGAGGTCGTCTGCGACATCCCGCTGGCGCCCCTCACCGAGGACGCCCCGCGCCTGGAGCGGCCGTGGGTCGAGCCGCAGGTCCCGGCGCGGCTGGACCCGGCCGAGGTCCCCGCGCCCGACGACTGGGAGGCGGCCGTGCTGAAGCTGATGTCCTGCCCCGACGTCGCCTCCAAGCGCTGGGTCTGGGAGCAGTACGATCGGCACGTGATGGCCGACACCCTGGAGGAATCGGCCACCGGCGCGGATGCGGCGGTGGTGCGGGTGCACGGGACGCGCAAGGCCCTGGCGCTCACCTCCGACTGCACGCCGCGCTACGTGGCGGCCAACCCCTTCGAAGGCGGCAAGCAGGCGGTGGCCGAGGCCTGGCGCAACCTCACCGCGGTGGGCGCCGATCCCATCGCGGTCACCGACAACCTGAACTTCGGCAATCCCGAGAAGCCCGAGATCATGGGGCAGATCGCCCGGGCGGTCGACGGGATGGCCGAGGCGTGCCGGGCCCTCGACTTCCCGGTCGTGAGCGGCAACGTCTCCCTCTACAACGAGACCGGCGGGGCGGCCATTCCGCCGACCCCCACGGTCGGCGCGGTGGGCCTCATCCCCGACTATGGGCTACGCGCCGACTTCGCCTCGATGAAGGCCGGCCAGGCGCTGCTGCTGGTGGGCGTGAGCCACGGCGAGCTGGGCGCCAGCCTCTACCTGCGCGAGGTGCTCGGCCGGGAAGCCGGCGCGCCGCCGCCGGTGGACCTCGAGCTGGAGCGTCGGGCCGGCGATTTCGTGCGCGGCCTGATCCGCGGCGGCCAGGTCTCGAGCGTCCACGATCTCTCCGACGGGGGGCTGGTGGCGGCCGCCGCCGAGATGGCTCTCGCCTCCGGGGTCGGCGTCGAGCTCGCCCCCACCAGCGCCACCCACGCCCACGCCTTCCTGTTCGGCGAGGACCAGGGGCGCTACCTCGTGGCCGCCTCCGACCCCGAGCCGATCATCGCCGCCGGCCGCGCCGGAGGGCTGAACATCGCCCTGGCCGGCCAGGCGGGCGGCGCCGACTTCGCCTGCCACGCTCTCTTCCGCATCCCGCTGGCGCGGCTTCGGCTTGCCAACGAGGCGTGGATGCCGGCCTACATGGACGAAGCCTGAGGGCTATCGGTCGCCGTCGCGGACCCAGTGGGCCTCCGGCGAGGCTTCCTTCCAGGCCTCGCTCGCCCTGGCCGCCGACCGCACCGGGCCCTGCGACTTGGTCGTGCAGGTCGCCTCGCCGGGTTTCATGATCATCCCCGGCAAGGGCTTCAGCGTTCCCAACGCCACGTCCTCGCCGTTCTTGTTCTTGGGCGGGGGCGGGCCGCACATCACCGACCAGTAGGTGACGGCGGTGATGAAGCCTTGGGCGTCGGTCCTGAGGGGCCGCACGCCGGCGTAGCCGTAGGCGCGCGTCGTTCCGCCGCCCGACGACGAAGCCGTAGCGGTCGCGTTCCCGCTGGCCTCGGCGCTGGCCTGGACGGTGAGGCCGCCCTCGACCAGCACCTGGGCGATCCTGGGGTCGCCGGCGGCCAGAACGAAGGGGTCGTGCTCCCAGACCCCGCCGGATTCCTTGCGATCGTAGCCCGAGATCTCTCCAGGCTTGACCACCGCCCCGGCCGCGCAGTCGGGCCACTGCTCGACCGGCAGGGTCTCGTCGAGCTTGCAGCCGTCGTCCTTGTGGATCAGCCAGACGCCCGGCTTCAGCTGCGGCGCGCCGGCCTCGTCGGCGGCGCTGAACAGGGGCTTGTCGGTGACGACGACGTTGCAGGCGCTGAGCAGGGCCGGCGCAAAGAGCGCGGCGCAGGCGCGCAGAAGGCCGGACGCGCCAGCGCTCAAGGCCGTTGGCCGTCGGTGGGGTCGTGCGGCGCTCCGGCCGCGATCCAGGCGACCTGATCCAGCGCCGCGCGATCGCGAAGGGTCTCGGCGGCGGCCTTGCGCACCGTGTCCAGCGACTCGGTGGTGCAGCCGTTGAGATTGGGCTTGATGCTGAGGGCGCCGCTCGCGGCCTTCGGGCAGGAGACGGCCGCGCCCACCGCGCCGACGAGCCGCCCGCGGTCATCCTCCGAGAGGTCGGTGAGCGCCAGGAACATGTAGCCGTCCTTCACCGTCCCCACCTGCGCTATCACCGGATCGCCGGCGGCCAGGCTGTAGTCGGCGACGAAGCTCACGTCGGTGGGCGGGCGGGACCTGTGCGCGGCCGAGCGCACCACCAGGGCCTTGTCGCCGCTGATCCAGAAGGGGAAGGCGCACTTGGGCCAATCACGGATGTTGGCCGCCTCCGGCTTCGGGCAGCCGGGGTCCAGCACCGCCCATAGCCCCTCGGCCGGCGAAGGCGGCGGCGGCGGCGCTGGGGGCGCAGGGGGGGCCGCGGCCGGCGGCGCCCGGTGCGGCCCGAAAAGGGCGACTTTCGCCCGCATCACGTCTTCCCGCAGCGAGTTGCAAGCGCTCAGTCCGACCGTGAGGAAGATGATCAGGGTTCGACGCGGCACGCGGGCCCCCTCTGAAGATGACCGGTATATGCTGCGTCGGCGCTGATTGCAGCCTGTAAATGAAAGTCACCAGAATCTTAACCACAGCTTTCCAGACCGTGACGTTGGCCTCACATCAGTCGAGATTCACCTCAGGCTACGCCAAGGGCGAGCGCCGGCGTTGCAGGCCTTGTTAAGGGTTTTCGTTCACTGATCGTTGATCGAGGAGCTCGTCACATGCCGATGGCCGTCTCTCAGCTGGAGGCTGAACTGCGCCAGGCCTTTCCCGACGCCCAGATCGTCATCGAGGATCTGGCCGGAGACGGTGATCACTATCGGGCCAAGATCAGTTCCCGAGCCTTCGCCGGTCTCAATCGGGTGCGCCAGCACCAGCTGGTCTACGCCGCCCTGAAGGGCAAGATGGGGGGCGAGCTCCACGCCCTGGCGCTCGAGACCAGCGTCCCCGAGGGGAGCTAACGGCGATGCGGTACCGGCCTTTCGGACGCGCGGGCATGGCGGTCTCGGCGGTCTCCCTGGCCCTCGACGGAGAGGATCTGAAATCCGCGGGCGCCTGGCGCGACCTGGTGCATGCGGCGTTCGAAGAGGGGATCAACGCCTTCGAGCTGCGCCGGCCGTCGCCGGAGCTGGCGGAGGGCTTGGCCGAGGGGGCGAGCGCCGTCCCCCGGCGTCTGCTGTTTGTCGGGCTGCGCGTCGAGGAGTCCGAGGAGGCCGGGCCGCTCGTGCGCGGGATCGAGGAGTTCATCGACCGGAGCGGCTTGGGCTACTTCGACCTCTTGAGCGTGGAGGCGACCCCTGCGCCCCCGCGGGGGGTGCCCGCCGCCCTGAGGGCGCTGAAGGACCAGGGGCGCGCGGCGTGGCTGGGAGTGGCCGGCGACCACGACCTCCTGGAGCCGCACGTCGAGGCCGGCGGCTTCGACGCCCTGATAACCCCCTTCAACATCCTCTCGGGCTGGCGGGAGCGACATATGGTCCGGGCGGCGGCCGAGCGGCAGCTGGCGGTCATCGGCTGCGATCCGTACCCCGCCCGCGCGGCGGAACTGGCCAAGGCGGCGGCGGACGAGGCCAAGCCCGGCTGGCTCGCCAAGCCGACGCTGGCAGGCGCCGGCACCTACGCCTTCATGTGCGACACGCCCGGCTGGAGCGCCGAGCAGATCTGCCTGGCCTACGCCCTCACCGAGCCGGCCGTGGCCAGCGTCCAGACCGTCTCGGTCGACCGCGAGCACCTGGCGAGCCTAGCGGAGGTGCCCGAGCGGGACCTTCCGGCCGGCGCCAGCGCCCAGGTCGAGATGGCCCGCTTTTCCGCCGAGCGGGCGGCCGGAACCGAACGCCGGCGCGTGATGCGCGCTTGACCCGCCGGGCCGCCCTCCCTAGCTCTTCATCCAAAGGGTCCACTTCTCGAAGAAGGCAGCGCCTGTGAGCGATATCGCCGAAAGCTCAGCGATTCACGACTTCATCGCCAAGACCATCGCGGACCATGCGGTGGTGCTGTTCATGAAGGGCGTGCCGGATCAGCCGCAGTGCGGGTTCTCCGCCGTCACCGTCCAGATCCTCGACCACCTCGGCGTCGATTTCGTCGGGGTCAACGTCCTGCAGAGCGACGACCTGCGCCAAGGCATCAAGAGCTTCTCGGACTGGCCGACCATCCCGCAGCTCTACGTCAAGGGCGAGTTCGTTGGCGGCTCGGACATCGTGCGCGAGATGTTCCAGTCGGGCGAGCTGAAGCCCCTGCTCGTCGAGAAGGGCGTGCTCGCCGGCTAAGGCGGCCTCCCGCTCTCGCCGGCGAAGGGGTTCAGGATGAAGACCTGCGCGCCGTGCCCCAGGCCGAGTTCGGCGAAGCTGAAGCTCAGATCCGCCGCCCCCGCCGGTCCCTTGCACGTGTCGATCCGCTTGCGTCCAAAGACGAGGGTCGGCGTCGGCGCCGCACGCTCGATATAGAAGGCGAAGTCCTGCTTGGTCGTGCAGCCGCTGGAGCGCACGCGGATGGTGACGCCGTCGGCGGTGAGCTTCGCGCCCAGGATCGGCTCGAGCAGCTCAAGTCCCGCCGCTGGCGGCGGCGCCGCCGTGCGGGGATTCGTCACACACGCCGCGAGGGCGGCGAGACTAACGATGAGCCAGGCGCGGCGGGTCATCGGCGCCAGTCAGCCACGGACGCGGCGTCAACGCCAGCGGCGCCATGGCGCGCCTCCCAAGGTCGGCCAGGGCAAAGACTTTCTTAGCCGGCGACCCCGATAAGGGGGCCATGACACCCGGGCTGGGCGATCAGCCGATCGTTGAGGCGGCGCACGGAGCCGCCGAGCGCGCCGCGCGGACGCAGGGCCTGGCGCTCGCCGCCGCGACCTTCGTCATCGCCGCGGGCCTGGCGGCGGCCAGGATCGGTCACGGGGCGCCCGACTTCTACGTCTTCTGGGCCGCCGCCCGGCATTGGCAGGCCCCCTACGACCCGGCCGTGGTCGCCCAGCTGCAGGCGGCGATCCACCTCCAGGGCGTTTGGCCATTCGTCTATCCGCCGACCTTCCTCCTGTTCGTCTGGCCCTTCGCCCAGCTCCCCCTGACGCTGGCCTATCCGCTCTGGACCGCCCTCTCGGCGGCGCTCTTCGTCTGGGAAGCCTCGCGGCGGATCCGGCCGGTCTGGGCGGCGGCGGCGCTCTGGGCGGTCCCGCCGGTGTTCTTCTCCGCCGCCCTTGGCCAGCCGACCCTCTTCGTGGGGGCGGCGATGCTGGCCGGATGGCGGCTGGCCGAGCGGCGGCCGCACCTGGCCGGCGTCATCTTCGCCCTGGCGGCCTGCATGAAGCCCCAGGCCATGATCCTCGCGCCCGTCGCGCTGTTCGGAAACTGGCGCGCCCTCGGCGCGATGCTGGCCGCAGGGGCCGCCTTGGCGGGCGCCAGCCTCGCCTTCGGCCTCGGACCCTGGCTGGCGTGGCCGCACGCCCTGGCCGCGTTCGCCCAGATCGCCCCGGCGGCCGAGCGAACCAATCCCTCGGCGCTCATCGCCTCGCCCTGGTGGTCGGCGGCGCTGGCGGCGTTCGGCGTCATGTTCGCGTGGCGCAACAAGAACCTGCTCGGCATGGCGGCCGGCGCCCTCTGGCTGACGCCTTACGCGCACGACTATGACCTCGCGCCGCTGGCGCCGCTGGCGGTGAGCTGGCTGATCGAGCGCCGCCGCGGCTGGGGGCCGGCCATCTCGGGCGGCGCCCTGCTCGCCGGCCTCGTGGCGAGCCCGCTGGCGAGCCTCGCCTTCCTGGGATCGCTGACCATCTTCGGATCGCCGCTCTGGCCGGCGGCGCGTCGGGCGGCCGCAGACGCGCCGGCGCTCTCGCCCGGCGCCTACGCGAGTGGCGCCGAATGAGCCTCGCCCGTCTTCTGAGCCCGGCCGCCGAGGGGGCGGCATCGGTGCAAAGCCGGATGGCGCAGCGGGCCGCCCTCGCGCTCCTGGCGCTCGTCCTCTGGGGCGGCTTCGCCTTCTTCCACGCAAAGGTGAAGCCGGCCGACTTCTACGTGTTCTGGGCCGCGGCCCGGCATTGGCAGGCGCCCTACGACCCGGCCGTGATCGCCCAGCTGCAGGCGTCCCTTCACATCGACGGCGCCTGGCCCTTCGTCTATCCGCCCACCTTCCTGCTGGTCGCCTGGCCGTTCGGCCTCGCCCCGGCGCCGGCGGCCTACGCCGTCTGGACGGGCCTCAGCGCCGCCCTCTTCACCTTCGCGGCCGCGGGCGTGGTCCGCCCGCCCTGGGCGGCGGCGGCGCTGTTCATCGTCCCACCGGTGGTCCTGGCCGTCTCGCCCGGCCAGACCTCGCTGCTGGTGGGCGCGGCCATGGCGGGCGGCTTCGAGGTGCTGAGGTCCCGCCCGCGCCTGGCCGGGCTGCTCTTCGCCGTGGCCGCGGTGATCAAGCCGCAGGCGATGATCCTCGCGCCGATCGTGCTCTGGGGCGAGACGCTGACGCTGACCTGGGCCGCGATCGGGGGTCTCGGCCTGATCGCCGCCAGCTTCGTGTTCGGCCCCGGCCGCTGGGTCGAATGGCTGGGCGCGCTGCGCGACTTCCAGGCGGTGATTCCGGCGACCGACCGCATCAATCCTTCGGCGCTGCTGCCCGGCTGGGCCGGAACGGCGGCGCTGGCCCTGCTCGGCGTCTGGATCGCCTGGCGCTCGCGCAACCTTCTGGGACTGGTGGCGGGCGCGCTGTGCCTGACGCCCTACGCCCACCAGTACGACCTCGCGCCGCTCGCCCCGCCGGCCCTCGCCTGGCTGATCGATTGGCGCCGCTCCGGCTGGGCCCGCGCCGCCGTCGGCGGAGCGCTGCTCGCAGGGTTGGTGGCCACGCCCGTCGCCGGGCTCGCCTTCGTGGCGGCGGCGGCCGCCTTGCCAAGGCCGCGGCCGCCCGCGCCTGAGGCATCGGGGTCGGGAATCCCGGCGCTCCAACGCGCGCCGGCGTAAGACGCCGTTCCGTCAGTCCTACGAAGCGTAGAACTCGACGACCAGGTTCGGCTCCATCTTCACCGGATAGGGCACCTCGGCCAGCTCCGGCATCCGCAGATACTTGGCGGTCATCGCCTTGGGGTCCACCTCGATGTAGTCGGGGTGGTCACGCTCCACGAGCTGCAGCGCCTCCAGCACCAGGGCCATGTTGCGCGAGCGCTCGCGCACCTGGACCACGTCCCCCACCTTCATCCGGTACGAGGGGATGTTCACCCGCTTGCCGTTCACCAGCACGTGGCCGTGGTTGACGAACTGGCGGGCCGCGAACGGGGTGGGGACGAACTTGGCGCGGTAGACCACCGCGTCGAGCCGGCTTTCCAGGAGGGCGATGAGGTTCTCCGAGGTGTTGCCCTTGCGCCGGGCGGCCTCGGTGTAGATCCGGCTGAACTGCTTCTCGGTCAGGTTGCCGTAGTAGCCCTTCAGCTTTTGCTTGGCGCGCAGCTGCAGTCCGAAGTCGGAGACCTTGGACTTGCGCCGCTGGCCGTGCTGGCCGGGACCGTAGGAGCGGGAGTTGATCGGCGACTTGGGGCGGCCCCAGAGGTTCTCGCCCATGCGCCGGTCGATCTTGTACTTCGCCGAATGGCGCTTCGACATGCTCGATGTTCTTTCACTCGACGCGGGTCCGGTTCCTTCGCGATCGAAGGAACGATTTCAACGGCGGCCCACCACGTCACCCGTCATGGCTCACGCCGCCGGACAGAGCCCGGCGGCGGAAGGGGCGGGTTATTGGCCAGCCAGGGGGCGAAAGTCAAGACGCCGCGTTGGCCGCCGCCGCCGCGTTGGCGGGCGCTGCGCCGCCCGGCGCCCCCCCGCCACCGAAGTGCGAGGTCAGGTGGAACGAGTTCAGGAAGCTCAAGGAGACGGGGTCGCCCAGGCCCTTGGGGATGGTCGCGCTGACCTCGTAGAACTTCTGGTAGGCGAAGAACATCCGCATGAGCATCACCGGCTTGCCGCCCTTGTCGAAGCGGACCTGCTTGCCCTCGCGGGTGCCGAGCTTGGCGTCGGTGATGGCGCCGACGTCGAGCTGCAGGGAGTCGGCCATCGCCTGGGGCGCGGCGTCCAGCATCTCGTCCTTGGTGGTGGTGGCGTTGCTGGCGTCGGCGACGTTGACGGCGAAGTCGTAGCCCCCCGGCTGCGAGGCGTGGGCCAGGAAGCTGGGCGGGCGCGAGCCGTCCGCCGCGCCCGGGGTCTCCGTGGTCTTGGGCTTGTCCGGGAAGGTCGCCGCAAACCCCCAGGCCGGGTAGGCGTACTCCTTCGGGGTCGGCTTCGAACAGGAAGCGACCAAGAGCAGCGCAAGAACGAGCCCGATCGTCGCGGATTTCGGCATGCTTCCTCCTCCCAAGGCCCAGTTTGGGCGCCGGCACGATACCGGCGCCGCCGGCAGGCAGGCAACGGCGCCGAGGCGGCTCGGGTTCGGTATTCCTTGAGGGGGCGCGGCCGGCGGGCGACAAGCAGGCCATGACCCTCTTCCAGCTGGCCGCGCTGTTCCTCTGCCTGGTCGCCGCCGGCGGCTGGCTGAACGCCCGGACGCTGCGCCTGCCGCACGGGGTGGCGATGCTGCTCGTTGGCGTGGCGGGGGCGTTGGCGCTGGCGGCCCTGCGCCAGTTGCCCGGCCTTTCCGGCGTGGCGGCGATCACCTCGGCGGTGGCGCGCTTCGACTTCGCCCAGACGGTGCTGGGCTACCTGCTCGGCTTCCTGCTGTTCGCCGGGGCGATGCAGGTGGACTTCTCGGAGCTGCGGCGACGGCCGCTGTCGGTCTGGACCCTGGCCACGGTGGGGGTGGCGGTCTCCACCGGGCTCGTCGGGGCCGGCGTGTGGCTGGCGGCCCACGCGCTGGGGCTGGGGCTCTCCCTGCCCTGGGCTCTGGTGTTCGGCGCCCTGATCAGCCCCACCGACCCGGTGGCGGTGCTCGCCACCCTGAAGCGGGGCGAGATCTCCAAGTCGCTGCGCGCCGTCCTGCAGGGCGAGGCCCTTTTCAACGACGGGGTCGGCATCGTGGTCTTCGCCGCCTGCCTGGCGCTGGCCTCGGGGATGGAGCCTAGCCCCAGCCGGGCGCTCTTCAGGGTGGTGCTGGAGGCGGGCGGCGGCCTCGCCCTGGGGAGCCTCGCGGCCCTGGCGGCCATTGCCGCCATCCGGGCGGTCGACGACTATGTCGTGGAAGTGAGCCTCTCGCTGGCGCTCGCCGCCGGGGTCTATGCCGGCGCCCAGGCGCTCCACCTCAGCGGGCCGATCGCGGCGGTGGGGGCCGGCCTGCTGCTGGGCGACGCGCCCGCGCGCGCGGCCATGAGCGCGGAAGCGCGCGAGCACCTGACCCACTTCTGGGCCCTGATCGACGAGTTGCTGAACGCGGTGCTCTTCTTCCTGCTGGGCCTGCAGCTGCTGGTGGTTCAGCTGCAGGTCAAGGAGGCCGGATTGGCGGCCGCCGCCATCGCCCTCACCCTGCTCGCCCGCGCGGTGGTGGTGCTGCCCTGGGGGGCTTATTTCCACGCCAAGCACGCCGAGCGCGGGGCGGGCCCCATCCTGGTCTGGGGCGGCCTGCACGGCGCCCTCTCGGTCGCCCTGGCGCTCAGCATCCCGGCGCGCCCCGAGCGGGGCCTGATCCTGGCCATCACCTACGCCACCGCGGTCTTTTCGGTGGCGGTCCAGGGATTGACCTTCGCCCCCCTCGCGCGGCGCCTGGCCGCATCTATGCCTAATCGATCCCGGGCACCGGATAGCGGTGGCAAAGCGCCTCGGTCTCTTTCTTGAGCCTCGCCAGCGCCGCCTCGTCCTCCGGCGCGCGCAAGGCCGAGACCATCCAGGCGGCGATCTTCCTCATGTCGTCCTCGCCCATGCCGCGGGTGGTGCAGGCGGGCGTGCCGAGCCGCAGGCCCGAGGGGCGCACCGGCGGCAGAGGATCGTCCGGAATCACCTGCTTGTTGGTGGTGATCCCGATCTTGTCGAGCGCCTCCTGGGCGACCCGCCCGTCGACGCCGAAGCTCTTCACCGTGTCGACCACCATCATGTGGTTGTCGGTGCCGCCGGTGACGAGGCTCGCCCCGTCGGCCATCAAGGCCTCGGCCAGCACCTTGGCGTTCTTCATGGTCTGCTCGGCGTAGGCGCGGAACTCGCTCTCGGCGGCTTTCTTGAAGGTCACCGCCGCCCCGGCGATGTTGTTCATGTGCGGCCCGCCCTGCAGGCCCGGGAACACCGCCGAATCGATCGCCGGCGCGTGCTCCTTCTTGCAGAGGATGAGGCCGCCGCGCGGGCCGCGCAGCGTCTTGTGCGTGGTGGTGGTCACCACGTCGAAGCCCGCGTCGAAGGGGTTGCGCATGGTCCCGGCCGCCACCAGCCCGCCGATGTGCGAGATGTCGGCCATGGTGAGCGCTCCCACCTCGTCGGCCACCCGCTTGAAGGCGGCGTAGTCGTAGTCGCGGGGATAGGAGGAGTAACCGCACAGCACCAGCTTCGGCCGCGACTCCTTGGCCATCCGCATCAGGTCGTCGAAGTCGATCGCCCCGCCCTGCTCGGGATGGGTCTTGTAGCGGATGAAATTGAAGACCTTGCCCATGTGCGAGACCGGCGCGCCGTGGGTGAGGTGGCCGCCGTGCGAGAGGTCCATGGCCAGCACCGTGTCGCCGGGCTTTAAGAAGGCAAAATAGACCGCCTGGTTCATGGGCGAGCCGGAGAGCGGCTGCACGTTGGCGTGCTCGCAGCGGAAGAGCTTGCGGGCCCGCGTCCGCGCCGTCCGCTCGATGGCGTCGGTGAACTCCTGGCCGCCGTAATACCGCCGCCCCGGATAGCCCTCGGCGTACTTGTTGGTGAGCACCGAGCCCAGCGCGGCCAGCACCTCGGGGTAGGTGTAGTTCTCCGAGGGGATCATCTCGACCCCGTCCACCTGGCGGCGCTCCTCGCCGGCGATGGCCGCCTCGATGTCCGGATCGTACGTCGCGAGCGCCTGGCGGTGCGCGTCCATGGGCCCTGCTCCTCTTGGAGGTTGACCGGCGAGACTTAAATCCCCGGCGCCCAGGCGATCGGCCGATGTCGCCCCGCGCTTCCCGATGGTCGATCCCATCCAAGCTCGCCAGTCACGCCGGGCGCGGCCCGATTAGCAGCGGGACTCGGCGCCGGCAAGGCGGCGAAGGGCTTGCAAGCGGACATTCCCAACGGCTCAGTTGGAAGCGCAATGCCGAAGCAGGGGGGGCCTTGCAGCAGCGTGGCGGCGAAGGGGTCCGAAGCCGGGTCGAGCGCCAACGTTCGGCCCAACGACGAGGTGACCCGAGCGCCCTGCTCCGATACCTGGAGCGCGGCCCGACGCCAGGAAGTTCGCGTGCGGGCGCACCATGACGAAGGATTCAGAGGAGGACGAGATGGCGGTCAGCAAAAAGCGTCTCGACGGCAAGGTGGCCGTCGTCACCGGAGCAGGGCGGGGAATCGGGCGCGAGGAGGCGCTGCTGTTCGCCGCACAGGGCGCGAAGGTGGTGGTGAACGACCTCGGCGGCGGGTCCACCGGCGGCGGCGGCGATAGGTCGGTCGCCCAGGCCGTGGTCGAAGAGATCCTCGCCGCCGGCGGCCAGGCGGTGGCGGAGACCTCGAGCGTTTCCAGCTGGGAAGGCGGCAAGGCGGTGATCCAGAAGGCGATCGACGCCTTCGGACGCATCGACATACTCAGCAACAACGCCGGCATCGCCCGGCCCGTGCGCATCGACGAGATGGCCGAGGAAGATTGGGACCTCGTGTCCGGCGTGAGCCTCAAGGGCTATTTCGCCACGATCCGCCACGCCGCGCCGCACTTCATCGCCCAGCGCAGCGGGGTGATCGTCAACAAGAGCTCCCATTCGGCCTTTGGCCACTACTGCATGACGGCCTATTCGGCGTCCAAGGAAGGCGTCATGGGCCTGACCCGCTCCGTCGCCCGCGACCTCGGACAGTTCGGCGTGCGCTGCAACGCCATCCGGCCCGGCGCGAAGAACTCCCAGATGGAGACGCCGGTCATGATCGAGACCTTGAAGAGGTCCGAGGAGCTGGGCTTCCCCGCCCTGTGGAACCGGTGGCTGGGTCTTCCCCAGGTGGCGCCGGGGCTGCAGGAGAACGTCGCGGCCCTGACCGTCTGGCTGTGCCTGGACGAGGCGGCCAACGTGAACGGGCGCGACTTCTTCATCATGGGCGCCGAGGCGGGCATCTTCCCGGAGCCTCGGCTGGCCGAGAGCCTCGTTCTGGACCACGGCTGGACCCTGGACGACTTCCTCAATCCCGTTAATCGGGAATACCTCGTCGGAGACGTCAGGAACCGGTTTTCCGGACGAAAGCCCGCCTGATGATGCAGGGGCCGGCCATCGCCCAGCGGCGAAACCGACATCCCCGATGCGCCCCTGATCACTAGGTTGCAGCGCCGGTCCGCGCGGCCACTGTCCGTGAAACCTCCCGCGCCTCGTCCCACCAGCGCCGGACCAGCTCCGCCGACCGCCCCGTCGGCGCGAGCTTCACCCCCTGCCCGGCCCAGAGCGAGATCATGCCGGCCTCGCCCGCCCTCGCGGCGGCGGCCCGGAGCGGCTGGGTGAGGCGATTCTGGACCGGATAGGCGGGAACCTCGCCCTCGATGGGGCGCATCTCGCGCATGAAGCGGTTCTCGATCCCCCGGGCGTGGCGGCCGGTGAAGGCGCGGGTGAGGCGCGTAGGGTCGTCGGCGGCGGTCTCGATGGCGGCCCGCCAGGGCGCGCTGACGGCGGTCTCCTCGGAGAGCAGGAAGGCGGTGCCCATCTGGGCCGCCGCGGCGCCCAACGCCAGCGCGGCGGCCACGCTCCGCCCGTCCATGATGCCCCCCGCGGCGATGACCGGCAGGTCGACGGCCGCCCGGATGGTGGGCGCGAGCGCCATGGTTCCTACCAGACTGGCCTCGGTCTCGGCGAGGAAATGGCCGCGGTGGCCGCCGGCCTCAGCGCCTTGCGCGCAGATGGCGTCGGCGCCGACTTCGGCCCAGGCCCTGGCCTCGGCCACCGTGGTCGCCGTGCCCATCACCAGGCTTCCGACCCCATGCAGCGCCTCCGCCTGCTCCTTGCGCAGCCGGTCGAAGGTGAAGGAGGCGACGGGCGGCGCCGCCCTCAGCAGGGCGGCGAACTGGGCCTCGAAGTCCGGGGCGAAGTCGTTCGGGGGCTCGGGGAGCGGCTGGCCGAGCTCGGCGTACCAGGGCGCCAGGCGCGCCAGCGCCGCGGCCACCGTCTCGCCGGAGGGCCTGGCGGGGGCGTTGACAAAGAGGTTGATGGCGAAGGGCGCGGCGCTCGCCGCGCGGAACGCCTGCGCCTGGGCCTCGATGGCGTCCGGCCCGAGCGCGCCGGCCGCGAGACTGCCAAGGCCGCCCGCCTCGCTCACCCCCAGCGCCATCTCGAAGCTTGAGGCCCCCACCATCGGCGCCTGGATGATCGGGATCGGCAGGCGGGCGAAGAATTCCCCTGCGGTCATGAGCCCTCCTTGGCCGTCTTTGGGGCCGTCTTCGGGGCCGTCTTCGGGGCCGCTTTCTGGGCCGCGAGCTTGGCGAGCACCCGCCCGCGCCCCTTGGAAAGCGCGGTCACCACGCCACGCAGGGTGCGCACCTCCTGGTCGGTGAGGCGGGCGCGGCCGAAGGCGATCCGGAGGTTGCGGATCATGGACGGCCGCTTCTCGGGCGGGTGGAAGAAGCCGGCGGCGTCGAGCTCGGCCTCCAGCTGCTCGTAGAGCCCCAGCATCGCGGCCTGCTCGGCGGGCGGCGCGGCCTTGAACCCGGGAGCCGTCGGCGCCTCGCCGGCCGCGCCCCACTCGTAGGCGCAGATCGCCGCCGCCTGGGCCAGGTTCAACGAGCGGAACCGCGGATCGACCGGCGCCGTTACGATTCCGTGGGTGAGGGCGATGTCCGCCGTCTCCAGCCCAGAGCGTTCGCCGCCGAAGAGAAGACCCACGGACCATCCCCGCGCCGCGCCCTCCCGGAGCCTCGCCGCAGCCTCCCTCGGGCTCATCACCGGCAGCTCCGTCTCGCGCGGCCGCGCGGTGGTGGCGAGGACCAGCCGCAGATCCGCGATGGCGTCCTCCAATCGCTGGAACACCCGCGCCCCCTCCAGCGGCCAGTCGGCGCCCGAGGCGGTGGCCCAGGCCCGCTCCTGCGGCCAGCCGTCGCGAGGCCGCACCAGCCGAAGATCCGAGAGGCCGAAGTTGGCCATGGCCCGCGCCACCGCGCCGATGTTCTCGGCCAGCTGCGGCTCGCTCAGGATCACCGCGGGGGCGCGCTCCGTCATCGGCGTCCGCATAGGCCCGGCCGGGCCGGCGGGGCAACCGGCATGATCACGAGGCGCGAAGCGAACCCCGGGCCGAACCGCCGAACCGCCCTCGCCGCCGGCGCCGCCGTGGCCCTCGCCGCCTGTGGTCGGCGCGGCGGGCTCACCACTCCTCGTGCGGGCCGCCGCCTCGACATCGGATCGTTGGGAAGCGCCTTTCCGGCCCTCGCCGAGCGCGCCCGGCCCGGCCTCTTCGCCATCGGCGTCATGAGCCTCGACACCACCGAGACCTGGTGCTCGGACACCCAGCGGGCCTTTACGCTCGCCGGCCTCGGCGCCCTGCCCCTGGCGGGCGCCGTCATGGCGGCCGTCGAGGCCGGGCGGATGTCGCTGGCTGGGCCCATCGATTTCGGGGCGGGCGAGCTGTCGGCGCCCTTCAGCATCATCAACCAGCGCTGGCCGGCGCCGCCGGAAGCCTTCGCGGCCAGGGCGCCTGTCGCCACCCTTCTGAAGCTCGCCCTGCAGTGGGGCGACAACACCGCCGGCGACGTCCTCATGGCCAGGCTCGGAGGGCCGGGCGCGGTCACCGCCTGGCTGCGGCAGCGCGACGTCAAGGAGATCCGCCTCGACCGCTACGCGCGGGAGCTGGCGACCGACCTTGCCGCCCTGCCGCCCTTCCGGCCGGCGTGGAAGGACTCCCCCGCCTTCATCGCCGCCCGCGACCAGGCGCCCGCCAGGGTCCGCCAGCAGGCCATGGGCGCCTGCCTTGCCGATCCGCGGGATGCCGCCACCCTCCCCGGCGTGCTGGATTTCCTCGCCAAGCTCGTCGCGGGCGAGCTCGTCTCGCCGGCCGACAGCGCTGCTCTGCTGGCCTGGATGGAGGCGACGGGGCCGGGCGGGAATCTCTTGCGGGCCGGCTGGCCGGCCGCGGTCGCAGTGGCCCACAAGGGCGCCGCCGCCGCGACCGACCTCGGCTTCACGCCCGTCACGGGCGACTTGGCGGTCATCACCCTTCCCGACCGTAGACGCTACGCCATGGCCGGCTTCCTGGCCGGCTCGACGGCGACCGGCGCCGAGCGGGCCGCGCTCTTCGCGCAAGCCGCGCGCCTGGCCGCCTCCGCGGTGCGCTGAGCCGCGGCGGCCCCGGCTTTTCCTTCGCGGAAATAGCCTCTATAGCCCCGACGGCGCGACCATCGGCTCCGGCCATCCGCGCTCCCTCTTCCTCTGCCCAATCGGACCTGGAGCCCAATTTCCCGCATGGCCAAGATCAAGGTGGCGAACCCCGTCGTCGACATCGACGGCGACGAGATGACCCGGATCATCTGGAAGCTGATCAAGGACAAGCTGATCCTGCCCTTCCTCGACATCCAGCTCGAATACTACGACCTGGGCATGGAGCACCGCGACGCCACCGACGACAAGGTGACCACCGAGGCGGCCGAGGCGATCAAGCGCTGGGGCGTTGGGGTCAAGTGCGCCACCATCACCCCCGACGAGGCCCGGGTCGAAGAGTTCAAGCTCAAGAAGATGTGGAAATCGCCCAACGGGACGATCCGCAACATCCTGGGCGGCGTGGTGTTCCGCGAGCCGATCATCTGCCGCAACGTGCCGCGCCTGATCCCCGGCTGGACCCAGCCGATCATCATCGGCCGCCATGCCTTCGGCGACCAGTACCGCGCCACCGACTTCCGGGTGCCGGGCAAGGGCAAGCTCACCATCACCTGGACCGGCGACGACGGCCAGGTGATCGAGCACGAGGTGTTCGAATATCCGGGCGCCGGGGTGGCCATGGCCATGTACAACCTCGACGCCTCCATCGAGGACTTCGCCCGCGCCAGCCTGAACTATGGCCTCGACCGCAAGTATCCGGTCTACCTCTCCACCAAGAACACCATCCTCAAGGCCTACGACGGGCGCTTCAAGGACATCTTCCAGCGGATCTTCGAGACCGAGTTCGCCCAGGCCTACAAGGGCGCCGGCATCACCTACGAGCACCGGCTGATCGACGACATGGTCGCCGCGGCGCTGAAGTGGTCGGGCGGCTTCGTCTGGGCCGCGAAGAACTACGACGGCGACGTCCAGTCGGACGAAGTGGCCCAGGGCTTCGGCTCGCTGGGGCTGATGACCTCGGTGCTGATGACGCCGGACGGCAAGACGGTGGAGGCGGAGGCCGCGCACGGCACCGTCACCCGCCACTATCGCCAGCACCAGCGCGGCGAGGCGACCTCCACCAACTCCATCGCCTCCATCTTCGCCTGGACGCGCGGCCTGAAGCACCGGGCCAAGCTGGACGGCAACGCCGCCCTCGACCGGTTCGCCGACACCCTCGAGAAGGTCTGCGTCGACACCGTCGAGTCCGGCCAGATGACCAAGGACCTCGCGCTGCTGGTGGGCGCCGACCAGAGCTGGCTCACCACCGAGGGCTTCCTCGACAAGGTGGCCGAGCACCTGGACACGGCCCTGGCGCGCTAGCCTCGGGCCGCATCTCCTTCCCCGCGTGCGGGGAAGGGGGACCATCCGGCGCCGGCCGGATGGTGGAAGGGGCGCAGCGCCCCCTCCGTCTGATCGCTACGCGATCAACCACCTCCCCCGCTGCGCGAGGGAGGAGCGGGCTCGGCCTCGCCCTCGTGGAACCGGCCGCCTCAGGCTTCCAGCGCCGCCTTCACAGCCGCGATCCCTTCGGCCGCGCGGGCGCCGTCCGGCGCGCCGCCTTGGGCGAAGTCGGGCTTGCCGCCGGCGCCCTGGCCGCCCATGGCGGTGACCGCCGCCTTGGCGAGCTCGACGGCGTTGAACCGCGCCTGCGCCGCGCCGGTGACCACCACGGTGTTCGCCACCTTGCCGTCGAGCACCCCATTGAGGGCGATCACCCCGTCGGGCAGCTGCTTGCGGAAGGTCTCGGCGATGGGGCGAAGATCCTTGCCGCCGACGCCCTCCAGCACCCGGCCGATGAACTTCACCCCGCCCACCTCCTCGGGCCCCGCCGGGCCGCCGCCCGCGCCGCCTCCGCCCACGGCGAGCTGGCGCTTGGCGTCGGCCAACTCGCGCTCCAGGCGCCGCGCCTGGCCCTGCAGCGCCTCCACGCGCGCCCCGACCTCGTTCACCGGGACCCGGAACTGCTCGGCGAGCGCGCGCGCCACCGCCGCCTGGTCGAGCAGCCAGCGGCGGGCCGGCTCGCCGGTGAGCGCCTCGATCCGCCGCACCCCGGCGGCGACGCCCTGCTCGCTGACGATCTTGAAGAGGGCGATGTCGCCCGTGCGCGCCACATGGGTGCCGCCGCAGAGCTCCACGGAATAGGAGCCGGCTCCTTCCAGCGCCCGGCCGAGCGTGAGCACCCGCACGCTCTCTCCGTACTTCTCGCCGAAAAGCGCCACCGCGCCCGCTTCGATGGCCTCCTGCGGAGCCATCTCCTGGGTGAGGGCCGGCAGGTTCTGGCGGATGACGGCGTTCACCTCCGTCTCAATCCGGTCGATCTCCTCCGGGGTCACCGGCGCGCCGTGGCTGAAGTCGAAGCGCATCCGCTCGGCGTCCACCATCTGGCCCTTCTGGGCGACGTGGGGACCCAGCACGTGCTTCAGGGCCGCATGCAGCAGATGGGCGGCCGAATGGTTCAGCCGGGTTCGGGCCCGCCGCTCGGGATCCACCGCCAGCCGCGCCCGGGCGCCGGCCTGCAGCCGCCCTTCGGCGATCCTCACCACGTGGGCGTGGAGGTCGCCAGCTTCCTTCCTGGTGTCCAGCACCTCGCCCCGGCCGCCCGGCCAGTCGATCTCACCCTTGTCGCCGGCCTGGCCGCCGCTCTCGGCATAGAAGGGCGTGCGCTCGAAAAGCACCTCCACGGTGGCGCCCGCCTCGGCGCCGTCGGCTTCGGCGCCCCCCGAGACGATGGTCAGCACCTCGCCCATGTCCTCGCTGGTCTCGTAGCCGGTGAACACGGTGGGTCCGAGCCGGTCGCGCAAGCCCAGCCAGACGGCGCCCTGGGCCTGCTGGCCCGAGCCCGCCCAGCTCTCGCGCGCCATGCGGCGCTGGCGGTCCATGGCCGTGTCGAAGCCGGCTTCGTCCACCGTCAGGCCACGGGCGCGCAGCGCGTCCTGGGTGAGATCGAGGGGGAAACCATAGGTGTCGTAGAGCTTGAAGGCGGTCTCGCCCGGCAGCACGCCGCCGGCGGCGAGCCCCTCCACCGCCTCGTCGAGCAGCGCCATGCCGCGGCCGAGCGTGCGGCGAAAACGCTCCTCCTCCTGGCGCAAGGTCTCCACGATGACCGCTTCCGCCCGGCGCAGCTCCGGGTAGGCCTGGCCCATCTCGGCGGTGAGGGTCGGGGCGAGGCGCCACATCAGCGGCTCTCCGGCGCCCAGCAGGTGGGCGTGGCGCATGGCCCGGCGCATGATCCGCCGCAGCACGTAGCCGCGCCCCTCGTTGGAGGGGGTGACGCCGTCGGCGATCAGGAAGGCGCTGGAGCGCAGATGGTCGGCGATCACTCGGTGGGAAGCGACGTGCTCGCCGCTGGCCGGCGTCTTGGTCGCCTCGACGCTGGCGCGGATCAGGGCCTGGAAGAGGTCGGTGTCGTAGATGCTGTGGACGCCCTGCATCACCGTGGCGAACCGTTCGAGGCCCATGCCAGTGTCGATCGAGGGCCGCGGCAAGGGCCGGCGGTCGTTCTTGGCGACCTGGTCGAACTGCATGAAGACCAGGTTCCAGATCTCCACGAAGCGGTCGCCGTCCTCGTCGGCCGATCCGGGCGGACCGCCGGCCAGCGCCGGGCCGTGGTCGTAGAAGATCTCCGAGCAGGGACCGCAAGGGCCAGTGTCCCCCATGGACCAGAAGTTGTCGCTGGTGGCGATGCGGATGATCTTCGCCTCGGGCAGACCGGAGATCTTGCGCCAGAGCCCGGCCGCCTCCTCGTCCTCGGCGTAGACGGTCACCAGCAGGCGCTCGGGCGGTAGGGCGAACTCCTTGGTCACCAGCCGCCAGGCGAGCTCGATCGCGCGCTCCTTGAAGTAGTCGCCGAAGGAGAAGTTGCCGAGCATCTCGAAGAAGGTGAGATGGCGGGCGGTGTAGCCGACGTTGTCGAGGTCGTTGTGCTTGCCGCCGGCGCGCACGCACTTCTGCGATGAGGCGGCGCGGGGCCCGGGCGGCGCCTCGGCCCCGGTGAAGACGTTCTTGAAAGGGACCATGCCGGCGTTGACGAACAGCAGGGTCGGGTCGTTCTGAGGCACCAGCGGCGCGGAGGGAACGATGAGATGGTCGTTGCCCCCGAAGTAGCTCAGGAACAGCGCGCGGACGTCGTTGAGGCTGGTCATGAAAATCGGGCCGTTGGACTTGGGCGCGCCCTCTAGCACTCGCAAGCGCGGGTAGGAAACAGGGACCGCGCTCGTGTGGCGAATTTGAAGTTCGCCTGATCTTGGGGGCAGGCGTCCGCCGAAGGCCAGGCGGCGAATAAAGAGGCGAACGGCGGCCTCGACAGCGGTCCTGGGACGCCGGCCGGGGCGGGCCGGTAGGGCATCTGCGTCCTCGGGGCTGACGAAGCCGCCGCTCGCGATGGGTCCGAGGCGGCGCGCGCCGGCTCTAGCGCCGGGAGCGGGGAGTCCGCTCCGGACCCTGGCGGGCCCTCTGTACGGGGCCAACCGAGCGGAATGCGGCCTAGCTCAGGAGCCGCCGGACCCGTCCTCGACCGGCGAGGGGCCGACCAGCAGCTCCTCCTCGATCTTGTCCCCGGCCCCGCGCACCGCCTGCTCGATCTCGGCGGCCACGTCCGGGTTGGACTTCAGGAACTCGCGCACATTGTCGCGGCCCTGGCCGATCCTCTGGCTCTGGAACGAGAACCAGGAGCCGGATTTCTCGATCACGCCGCCCTTGACGCCGAGGTCGATGATCTCGCCGAGCTTCGAGATCCCCTCGCCGTACATGATGTCGAACTCCACCTCGCGGAACGGCGGGGCGACCTTGTTCTTCACCACCTTCACCCGGACATTGTTGCCGACGATCTCGTCGCGCACCTTCACCGAGCCGGTCCGGCGGATGTCGAGGCGGACCGAGGCGTAGAACTTGAGCGCGTTGCCGCCGGTGGTGGTCTCGGGGCTCCCGTACATCACCCCGATCTTCATGCGGATCTGGTTGATGAAGATGACCAGGGTGCCGGCCTTGGAGATGGAGGCGGTGAGCTTGCGCAGGGCCTGGCTCATCAGCCGCGCCTGCAGGCCCGGCAGCTGGTCGCCCATCTCCCCTTCGATCTCCGCCCGCGGCGTCAGCGCCGCGACGCTGTCGACCACCACGATGTCCACCGCCCCCGAGCGCACCAGGGTGTCGGTGATCTCCAGCGCCTGCTCGCCGGTGTCGGGCTGCGAGACCAGCAGGTCGTCGAGGTTGACCCCGAGTTTGTGCGCGTAGCCCGGATCGAGGGCATGCTCGGCGTCGACGAAGGCCGCGACCCCGCCACGCTTCTGCACCTCTGCCACCACGTGCAGGGCGAGCGTGGTCTTGCCGGAGCTCTCGGGCCCGTAGATCTCCACCACCCGCCCCTTGGGCAGGCCGCCGATCCCCAGCGCCATGTCGAGGCCGAGGGAGCCGGTGGGGATCGCCTCGATCTCCACGACCTTGCCCTTCTCGCCCAGCTTCATCACCGAGCCCTTGCCGAACGCCCGGTCGATCTGCGCCAGGGCCGCCTCGAGCGCCCGCTGCTTGTCCGCCTCGTCGCGTCCCACCAGCCTCAACACCGCATTGCTCATTCGCCGACGCCCCTTCTATCCCCAGATTCGAGCCAACCCCACCGGCGCCCGCGGAGTTTTCTGGCCCGCATCGGCGACGTTCCATTGCGTACCGCGTTTGTTCCGGCGCAGTCAAGAACAAATATCGAACACGGACGGCGGATCGGCGGGCTTCCGCGCCCCCGGCGGCGTTGGCGCCCTCGGCGCGCCCGCGTATAGGCCTCGCGCCAAGAGGAGAGCGCCTTTTGTTCGTCGGCCGCGAAATCGCCAGCGCTTTGGGCCCGATCGAGCGAGCGCTCGCGCCCCACGCGCCGGTGATCCTCATCTATCACCGGGTGGTCGCCGATTCGGCCGAGGACATCTGGGGGATCGCCGTCGGCCGCGACCGGTTCGCCGAGCAGATCGAGGCGCTCACCCGCGTCCGGCGGGTCCTGCCGCTGGGCGAGCTCGCCGCTGCGGCCGCGCAGGGGCGCCGCTACGACCGGCCGCTCGCCGCCGTCACCTTCGACGACGGCTACCACGACGTCTTCACCGCCGCCCGGCCCATCCTGGAGCGGTTCGATTGCCCGGCGACGGTGTTCGTGGTCACCGGCCTCGTCGACGCGCCGCGCGAGTTCTGGTGGGACGAGCTCGAGTTCATCTTCCTGGAGACGCCGCGGCTGCCGGCCGAGCTGCGGACGACCTTCGGGCGCGAGACGGTGGAGTGGCGGTTCCCGGAAGGCGTCCAGAGCGCCAGGACCGGCCCGTGCCACTACCTGCGGCGCTATTTCCTCGGTCAGCCGTCGGAAAAGGTCGAGGCGCACCTCGCGGCGCTACGCGACTGGGCGGGCCTGTCGCGGCCGGCGCGGGCCAAGCACCGGGCCATGGGCTCGGGCGAGCTCGCGCAGCTGAACGACGGACTGATCGCGGTGGGAGCCCATACGGTCACCCACCCGGCCCTGCCCGTGCTGCCGCCCGAGCGGCAGGCCCAGGAGATCGCCGCCAGCCGCAAGGCCTGCGAGGCGCTCACCGGCCGGCCCGTCCCGCACTTCGCCTATCCGTTCGGCCGCTACGACCGGGCGAGCCGCTCCGCCTGCCGCGAGGCCGGCTTCGCCCAGGCCTGCGCCACCATTCCGGGACCGGTGCGGCGCTGGTCGGACCCCTTCCTGCTGCCCCGCATCGCCCCCGGCCAGGCGGACGGCGAAGCGCTGGCCCGGCGGCTTTCCTGACCCCGATGCGGATCGCCCAGATCCTCTCCACCGACATGATGAGCGGCGCGGCCCGCCATTGCCTGGCGCTCACCGAGGGGCTGGCCAGGCGCGGCCACCAGGTGCTCCTGATCTGCCGCCCAGGCCTCGACGTCGGCGCAGCGGAGGCGGCGGGGGTGCGCTGCGCGACCTCGACCTTCAAGCGCTCGCGCGCCGAGTTCGCCCGGCTGCTGGGGCTCATGCGGGCCGAGGGCTCGCAGGTGATGCACACCCACATGAGCGGCGCCCACGCGTTCGGGATCTTCCTGCGGTTTCTGGGCGGGCCGCCGGTGGTCGCCACCGCCCACGCCCGGCACCTGCAGCTGCACTGGGCGTTCAACGACCTCGTCATCGCGCCCAGCCGCCGCACCGCCGCCTACCACCGCTGGGTGAACCTCGTCCCCCCGTGGCGGATGACGGTGATCCCGGGCTTCCTGGGCGCCCAGCTGCCCCAGCCGCCGAGTCCCGAGCGACGGCGCATTGCGCGCCAGCGCCTCGGCCTGCCGGACGAGGCGCTGGTGATCGGCCACGTGGGCGACGTGATGCCCGAGAAGCGCCAGTCGGACCTGATCCTCGCCGCCCGGCCTCTCCTCGCCCGGCGGCCGGAGGCGAAGGTGGTGATGGTGGGCGCGCCGCTCCACCGCGGCGAGCTGCGCCGGATGGACCGGGCCATGCAAGGGCTGGCCGGGCGGGTGGTGAGGCTGGAGCGCCGCGCCGACGTCCCGGACATCCTGCCGGCCTTCGACATCTTCGCCCTTCCCTCGGTGAAGGAGGAGGGCCCGCTCGTCGCGCTGGAGGCCATGGCGGCGGGGCTGCCGGTGGTGGGCGCGCGGGTCGGCCAAATGGGCAGGCTGGTGGCGGAAGGCGAGAGCGGCTTTCTGGTGCGGCCCTGGGAGCCGGCGGCCATGGCCGCTCGGCTGGAGCAGCTGGCGGAGGATCCGGCCCTGCGCTCGGCGATGGGCCTGGCGGCGCGGGCGCGCGCCCTGGCCGAGGTCGCCTCGGCCGCGACGATCGAAGAGATGGAGGCGGCGCTGGCGCGCGCGGCGCGGATCAAGTCCCCATCGGCCACCAGCGCGGCGGCCAGGGCGGCGCCGGCGGCGGTCGAGTAGAGGCTTACCCGCAATCGGCCTCGAACCTCGCCTCTTCGGCGGCGAGCCGCCGCTGGGCTTCGAGGAAGGCCAGGAACTCCGCGTCGAGCAGGCCCCGGCGCTCGACGATCTGGTGCGCCGCGAGATCGGGCGTCGGCGTGAATCCCAGGATGATCGGGCCCTCCTTCGACGGGCCGACGTCCCAGCCCACCAGGGCGAGCTCGCCGACCAGCCGCGCCGCCTCCACGGCTGCTGCCTTCAGCGCTTCCCAGTCCGGGATGCGGGCGCGCAGCAGCGCTGAGGCGGCCTCGGAGCGGGCCCGTCCGGCCGGCGGGTCGGCGCCCGGCCGCGCGCCGACCCGGACGACCTGGCCGGTCCTGAGGTCGAGCTCGGCGAGGCGGTCGGGGAGCTTCCAGAGCGCGCGGAAGACCCGCGGGCCGGTATCCGAAGCAAGGGTCAGCAGCCGGACGGCCGCCAGCGCTCCTCCGGCGAAACCGGCGACCTGTGGGTGGGGGGCGATCCGGGGCTGGAAGAGATAGCCGCGGCTGGGCGTCTCGCCCAGGTCCTCGACGATCCGGTCGACCTGGGCGGCGGTCTTGGCGACGATCGGACGCGCGTCGCCGCCCTCCACCGGCCGTCCGAAGAGCGGGCGCCCCGCGGTCTCCTGCAGGAAGCGGCGCAGCTCGTCGCGGCTGCGCAGCACGTGATCGGCGGGCGTGGCCAGGCCCTCGCGGTAGATGGCCTCCACCTGCGCCACCGGCAGGCCGTGGGCCGCGAGGTAGGCGCAGCTCGCCAGCCGGTTGGCGGCGAGGCCGAAGAACTCCCGCCGGAAGTTGGCCTGGCGGCAAAGCTCGAGGCCGCGCCGGCGGCCCACCACCGCGCGCCGGTCGGCGCCCGCCCAGAAGGCTTCGTCATAGAGACGCAGGTCGTCGTAGTCGGAAAGCGAGACGCGTCCGGGCCCCAGCGACAGGCCCGCGAAGTCGCGCATCAGGCGGGTCGGGGGCACGCCCGCCGCCTCGGCCATGCGGGCGATGGCGCCCATCATGCCTTCTTCGCCCGCCGCGCGTCGCTGCGGGCGCGGGGCGGTCCGAGCTTGCTGTGGGAGAGCCGCGGCCATCGCCTCTGAAAATCCGCACCCTGAAGAACGCTTTGTGCCGCCCGAGTCCTAAGGTTTGGTAACGTTAACCAAGCTCTGCGGCGATCTCTTCGACCGCCTCCGCCAGGGCGTCGATGTCGGCGAACGAGGTGCGGTGGTTGAAGATCGCCGCCCGGATCACGAGGCGCCCGCCGCGCTGGGTGAGCGAGGGGGCGGCGAGGCCCCGCTCCTGCAGCCGCATGACGATCTCGCGGTTGACCTCGCCGCTCCCATCGCCCCGACGCGAGAAGCAGACGATGTTGAGCGGGACGGGCGCGCAGAGCTCGAACCGGTCCGACGCGGCGACCCGACTTTTCAGCCGCACGGCGGCGGCGCAGTTGGCCTCGATCGCCGCGGCGATGGCGTCCGCGCCCAGGGTCTGGAACGTCAGCCAGACCTTCAGGGCCCGAAACCCACGAGAAAGGTCGGGACCGAAATCGCAGGGCCAATCCTCACCGGCCGCCAGCCCCCGCGGCGTCCTCGAGAGGTACGCGGCGGGGGCGGCGAAGGTTCCCCGATGGGCGAGCGGATCGCGGACCAGGAGGAAGCCGGCGTCGTAGGGGACGTGCGCCCACTTGTGGAAGTCGAAGGCGACCGAATGGGCCCGCTCCAGGCCTGCGGTGAGCGAGCGCAGGCGCGGCGAGAGCCTAGTCATCGCCCCGAACGCCCCGTCCACGTGCAGCCACAGCCCCGCCTCGGCGCAGAGGTCGGCCAGGGCGTGCAGGTCGTCGAAGGCGCCGAAGTTCACCGCGCCGGCCGTGGCCGTCACCAGGAACGGCGCGAGCCCCGCCGCCCGGTCGGCCGCGATCGCTTCGGCGAGCCGGCCGGGACGCATGGCGCCGGCCTCGTCCGTCTCGATTGCGCGCAGGAAATCCCCGCCGATTCCCGCGAGCTCCATGGCCTGGCGCACGCAGCCGTGCGCCTCGGCCGAGGCGTAGGCGGTGAGCTGGGCGCCGGCCCCCTTGAGCCCCCGTCCGCGCACCGCGTGCCCGAGCGCCGCGTCGCGGGCCACCAGCAGCCCCAGGAAGTTCGCCTCCGAGGCGCCGGTGACGAACACCCCCGAGCTCTGCGGCGGAAACCCGAACGCTTCGGCCGCCCAGCCGGCGATCTGGCGCTCGACGATCGGCCCGATATGGTCGCGCCCGCCGCAGTTGGCGTTGAGGGCGCCCGCCAGCAGCTCGGCGATCGCGCCGACCGGCGTGCCGGCCCCATGCGCCCAGCCGAAGAACCGCGGGTGGGTGTTGCCCACCGAATAGGGGGCGATGAAGGCCTCGAAATCGGCCAGCACCTCGGCCAGCGGCCGGCCGCTCCTCGGCAGCGCCGCGGCGAACCGGCCACGGACCTGTGGCGGGGCGGGACGCCAGACTGGCCCCTCCCCGGCCCGCTCGAGCCGGCCCAGGGCGGCGTCGAGGGCCTCGTGCGCGCGGGCCCGGAACTCGGACCAGTCGGCGGGATCGAGGGGGCTGCGGCAGACGGCGCGCGGCCGCAGCGTCTCAGACATGGCGCCGGGCTGCGGCCCAGGCCTCGAAGACGAGGTCGAGGTCGGCCTCCAGGGGGCCGAATCCATGGGCGGCGGCGGCGGTGATCATGGGCATGCTGGCGCACACGCGAAGCGCTGTCCGAGCGCCCACCTCCACCGGCTGGCCCAGATGGCAGGCGCGATGGCCTCCACCCGGAAGCTGGAGCGCCTCGTAGACGGCGCGGGCGTCGCAGCCGTCGAGATCGACGACCGACGCGAGGCCCGGGGCGGCGGCCGGCGCCTCGGCGTCGAGCAGCTCGAGGCCGGGGCTGGCCGCGACGCGCGCGGCGACCGCCGCGTCGAAGGCGGCCAGCAGCGCGGCCCGCTTCGGCGCTTCGAGCCCATCATAGGCCTCCATCTCGGCGAGCGCCGCGGCCCAGCGCAGGCCGAGCCCGAGGTTGGCGCCATGCCGGAGCGGCGGCCTGAGCGCCGACGGCCAGTCGAGCGCCGCCGAATATGCGTCGAGCGGGCCGGGCAAGGGCGGCCTGGCCGCCAGCTCGGCGGCGAGCCCGGCCGGCAACAGCAGCGCCCCGCAGAAGGGCGGCCCGCCGGCGAACTTGGAACCGGTGAGCATGACCGCGAATCCGAATTCCAGGTCGCGGCGGATCGCCGCCGCCGAACAGCGCAGCTGGCAGGCGTCGACCACCGCCAGCACCCGTCCCGGACGCCGGCTGACGATGTCCAGGGCCGCCGCCCGGCTGACCCCGGACCGGCCGGTCTTGGAGGCGTCCAGCAGATGCAGCAGGACGAAGCCGCCGCCGGCGGCGATGCGCTCCGCGCGCTCGGCAGCCTCGTCGTCCACTTCGGCCCCGGGCCGCAAGGTCCCGTCGGGCCGGCGTATCTCGATGGTCTCCAGGGTGATCCCGGCGCCCGCGAAACCCGGCGCGGCCTCGCCCTTGGCCACCGCCCCGCCCAGCGAGGCGTGGCCGAGGAAATGACGGCCCGACGCGGCGGCCGGCACGCCCGTCCCGGTCTCGGCCGGGGCGACGACGAGGTTGGTCACGGCGCCGCCGGCCAGCCTGACCGCGGCGAAGAGGGCGAGGAACTCCGCCTCGGTGCCCGACGCGCAGAAGACGGCCTCGGCGCCCGCCGTCCCGTAGAGCGCCAGAAGCCGGCGGCGCATCGCCTCGAACCACGCCTCTAGGCCTCCCCCGCCGGCGTTCGGCGAGATCAGGCGGCCAAGCGCGTCGCCCGCCGCCGCCCAGCCCCTGGGCGAGACCGCGCAGGCGGTGGAGGAAGAGAACCAGAGCTCGTCGGGCGCCGGGGCGGCCGGCGTTCCATAGCGGTTGCGGCGCGTGACCGGGTCCAGCCAGAGGCGCTCGTCGCCGCCGCTCGCCATCAAGAGCCGCAGCTGCGCCTCGGACGCTCCGGCGAAGGCCGGCCTGGCCTCGCGGCGCAGCGGCCCCGCCACCGATCTTTCAGCCGATGCCGCGGCCATCATCCCCTCGCCGAGCCCGACGCGGGTTATCGGCCCTCAGACGCTAACGTTTCGTTGTTGCAGTCGCCTCGGGCGGCGCTAACCTCGCGGATCGATCGGGACGCGTAGGGCCTCGATTCCATGACGAGGGGCAGGACAATGCACCGGATGCTGATCGCCGCGCTTAGCGCGGCCTTGCTGGCGGCCGCCGCCGCGCCGGTCATGGCGGACGACTATCCGCCTTGCACGAGCCGCGACCAGGACCACTGCCGGGTGGTTCCCCACGGCGAAGGCGGCCATCACCACCATCACCACCACGCCAAGCCGCATCACGGCTAGGTTCGGCCTGGGCGGCCCCGCCCGGTTCGGACGGGGCCGCCGCTGCGGTCAGTAGCCGGAGTTCGAATCGCGGCTCACCCGGCCGCTGAGCCGGTCGAGCCGGGTCGAAAGCTCGGCGCGGTCGTCTACGGTGAGGCCGCCATGATAGTCCATCAGCCGCGCCTCGCGCTGGCGGATCCGGTTCAGCTCGCGATAGGCGTCGTCGGCGTCATCGCGCGAAAGCGCGCCGCGATCCTCGCCGGCCTGTATCCTGCGGCCGAGCCAGTTGGCGCGGCGGTCGATATCATCGCTGCGGCCCACATAAGAGGTCTCTTCGCCGTAGGTCGAGGCCGACGGCGCGGCGGCGATCCAGTGGCCGTGCGCGTCGTAGTAGCCCGATGGACTGTAGTCCACCCAACGGTCGTAGCCGTCGTAGTAGCCCCCCGACGTGCGCCACACGCCGTGCGAGTCGTAGTAGCCGCACTTGGCGGCCGCCCCGGCCGCGACGTTGCCCACCACCCCGCCCCCGATCGCGCCGATCACCGCCCCGGTTCCCTTCGAGCCGTGGCCGGCGACCGAGCCGCCGATCAGGGCGCCGGCCCCGGCGCCCAGCAACGTGCCGGCGATCCGGGTGTTCTGCTTGTGCTCGTAGCAGTCCGACGCCTGGGCCATGGCCAGACTCGGCAGGGCTAGCGCCGCCACTCCGGCGCTTATGAGTAGCTTACGCATGGCTGACTCCTCGTCATTCGCCGTCCAGTACAGAAACGAGTCGCCCGGACGCGCGTATAGTTGCCCCGACGCTCAGAAAAGAACGCGCGCAGCCAGGTTTGGATGCGCTCAACTTTCAGCAGCGGCGCCCCTAGAGGGAGATTTCCACCTTCGGAAGCGGGAAGACCGGCCCCTGCAGGGTCCGAATCACCAGCGGCTCTGGGGCGAACCGGCCCGCCAGGACATCAACCAGAAGTTCGGCCAACCCCTCCGGATAGACCTTGACCTCGGTAAGGCTTAGCTGTTGGAGCGTCCACCACCTTAGCTCCTCCACCAGCCGATGCTCCATCGCCTGCCAGCCGCGCCGAGAAAGGCCGCCACCCTTCGTGTAGGCGACGAAGAAGTGCTCGATGAGCTTCATCGGCCGCTTTTCCTCGTCGTGGAGGATGGCTTCGCTGTACCAGACGCGGGGCCCGATCTCGGCGTCGATGAGTCCGGTCTCCTCGACGACCTCCCGCGCGGCGGCTTCCCGAAGGCTTTCCCCCGGCTCGACTCCACCCCCGACGGTGAACCAGAAGGACGGGCCCTCCGGGTCGCTCGGCGGATGGGCGCGCATCAGCAGGATGCGGCCCTGGGGGTCCAACAGCAGCACGCGGGCGGTCGGGCGTTCGCGCGGCGGCGATTCTGGCGACGACGGTGAGGCCATCCGCATCTTCTGGCAGATAGGACGGCGGGCGGACACCCGCAGCGGGGAGGCTGGCGCGGCGCTTGCCACCGGACGGGCGCCGCCTTCCCTGTCAGTCCCAAAACGAGCCTCTCGCCGAATGCCGGAGCAGCCGCAGTCTCCCAAAGCCCCTGCCCACACACCCCTGTTCGGCGTCCGGATCAGTCTCTTTTCCATCGCCGAACTGGTGGAGCAGATGATCAGGCCGCCGCTGGTCGGCGGCGGCGCGCGCCTGGTGGCCACCATGAACCTCGACCATGTGGTGCGCCTCCAGCACAGCCCCGAGTTCCAGGCCGCCTACGATCACGCCTGGAACGTCACCATCGACGGGACTCCGGTCTGGCTCTACGCCCGGCTGAAGGGACTGCAGGCGCGCCGCTGCACGGGCGCCGACCTGCTCGCCGCATTGATCCCCGCCCTGCGCCCAAAGCTGCACAGGCCGTTCTTCGTGGTCAGCAATGAGGCCACCGGCGATCGGCTGATGGAGCTGTTGGCCGCCCAGGGGTTCGCGCCGCAGGCCATCGGCTACGCCTGTCCGCCCATGGGGTTCGAGGACGACCCGCAAGCCACCGACGCGCTCTGCGCGACGATCCGAAGTCACCGCGCCACCCACCTGATCTTCGGTCTCGGCGCGCCGAAGTCGGAAATCTGGATCGACCAGCATCGGCGAGAGCTTGGCGACCTGTACGCCTGCGCGGTGGGCTCGGGTCCGAACTTCCTGGTGGGCACCTCGCGTCGGGCCCCCAGGGCGCTCAGGGACATGGGTCTCGAGTGGGCCTGGCGTTTCGCGCACGATCGGCGGCGGCTCTTCCGGCGCTACTTCGTGGATTCCTGGGGCTTCATTCCGGCCGTGGTCCGGGATCTGACACACCGCGACGACGAAGAGCTGGCCGCCGACGCCCGCCTGGACAATCCGTGAGGCCGCCCGCCGGGCGGATTGCGCGCCGTCTCTTCCTCGGCGCCGCCCTGGCGGCGGTCGCCTGCCGACCGGCGGCCAAGGCCGGCCCTTCCCCCGCTCCGCCGCCGCTGCGCGCCCTGGCGCCCTTTCCGCTGGGGGCCTCGATCACCGCCGATCTTCTCGCCGACCCGGCCGCCGTCTCCCTGCTGCTCGCCAACTTCAGCCAGATCACGCCCGGCCTGGAGATGAAGATGGAGCGCGTCCTGCGGCCGGACGGCGGGCTCGACTTCCAGGGCGCCGACCGGATCGCCGGCTTCGCCCGGAGCAACGATCTGCGGCTGCATGGCCACACGCTGGTCTGGTACATCTACCGCCCGCCCTCCTTCGAGCGGCTTCGCGCCGATCCGGCCGCCTTCGGCGCGGCGTACCGTCGCTACGTCCTGGACGTCGCCGGACGCTACCGCGGCCAAGTGGCGGGATGGGACGTGGTCAACGAGCCGGTGGCCGAGGACGGCGAGGGCCTGCGCGATTGCCTGTGGCGCGAGGCGCTCGGCCTCGACTACATCGCCCGCGCCTTCGACCACGCCCGCGAGGCCGACCCGCAGGCGCGGCTGTTCTTGAACGAGTACAATCTGCACAGCCGCCCGGCCAAGCGCGCGACGTTCCTGCGCCTGGCGGAGGACCTGCTGGCGCGCGGCGTTCCCCTGGGCGGTCTCGGGACCCAGATGCACATGCGCTGGGACGAGGACGGGTCGGGGATCGCGCCGATGATGCGCGAGCTGGCGGCGCTCGGGCTGCCGATCCACGTCTCGGAGCTCGATGTCTCGACACACGCGGGCGCCCTCGAGCCGACCGGGCTCACCGACCGGCTGCAGCGCCAGGCCGACCTGGTGGCGATCACCGCCGATGCCTTCCGACGGCTGCCGTCGTCGCAGCGCTACGCCTTCTCCTTCTGGGGCCTGAGGGACAGCGACTCCTGCCTGAGAACCCGCTTCTGCGGCGGCGATCCGGCCGACGCGCCCCTGCTTTTCGACGATGCGGGCCGCCCCAAGCCGGCGGCGGCGGCGCTGGCGCGGGTGCTCACCGGTTAAGCCCGCCGGGCAACGGATGGTTAAGAGGGGCGTGGGATCGTGCCATTCCCGCACAACCTCGGGACGCTTTTTGTCCATAGCACCTCATCGGCTGCTCGGCTTCGCCTTCGCCTCGGCGGACCTCCTCATGGAGGTGGGCGTGGACGAGCGCATCGTCTTCGCCGTCGGCGCCGCCGCGACCCTGGCCGGCGGGCCGGAGCAGTCGCTGATCGGGCGCTCCTGGCGCGAGTTCGTCGACCCAGGCGATCACGACCTCATCGAGGCCCTGTTCCTCTGCGCCCAGAGCGGCGCCCGCCTCGGGCCGGTGAGCGCGCGCCTGGCCGAACCGGGGGGCGGCGGACGGGGGTTCGCCATCCGCGTATGCCGGCTGCCCGAAAACCGTGGCGCCGTCTCCTGCGCCTTGACCAGGGCCGCGCCGCCGTTCGTGGGCGGGGCCGAGGGGGGCCTCCACGACCTGCAGAGCTTCGAGGCCGCCGGCAAGCGGCTCATCGAGGCGGCGCAGGCGACCGGCGAACAGCTGGAGCTCGCCTTCGTGGAGCTCGCGGGGCTCGAGAGCCTCGTTCAGGGCCTGCCGCAGGCGACCCGCTCGGCGGTCCAGACCCGGCTGGCGGGCGCGCTTCGCGCCCAGTCCGCCGGCGGCGGCGCGGCCGCCAGGCTAGGCGCGGAACGCTACGCCGTGATCCGCGGCGCCGACGGGAATCCGGAGGCGCTCGGGGCCAACGTCATGCGTCTCATCGGCCTGGTGGCCGAGACCGAGGGCCTCACGGTGTCGGCCAGGTCGATGGCCCTGACCGGCGAGGTCTCGCCCTCCCAGCTCGCCCGCTCGATGCGCTACGCCCTCGAAGACTTCCTCCGCGACGGGTCGGCGGGGGGGCCGCCGCTCAGCGTGCAGGACGCCCTCAACCGCTCCGTGCGGCGCACCCTGGAGCGGGCGAACGCGCTGGGTTCGGCGGTCGCCGAGCGCAGCTTCACCCTCGCCTACCAGCCGGTGGTCTGGCTCAAGACGGGCGCCCTGCACCACTACGAGGCGCTGGTCCGGTTCGGCGACGACGCCAGTCCCTTCCCGATGATCCGAATGGCCGAGGAGCTCGACCTGATCGAGGGCCTCGACCTGGCGGTGGTCGAGAAGGCGGTCTCCACGCTCGCGGCCGACCCGAAGCTGAGGCTGGCCGTGAACGTCTCGGGGCGCACCATCACCAGCCCGGCCTTCCCGACCTGCGTCGAAACCCTGGTGGGCGACAAGCCGGCGATCAGGGACCGGCTGATCTTCGAGATCACCGAGAGCGCCGCGATCGAGGACCTTTCGGTGGCCGACCGCCACATCCAGGTCTTGCGCCGTCTGGGGTGCATGGTGTGCCTGGACGACTTCGGCGCCGGGGCGGCCTCGCTGGCCTACCTGCAGCAGCTCAGCCTCGACGTGGTCAAGATCGACGGCCGCTACATCCGCGAGCTCCAGCACGGCGGTCGGCAGTCCACCTTCATCCGCCACCTGGTCGGCATGTGCGCCGAGCTGGGGGTGAAGACCCTGGCCGAGATGGTCGAGAGCGCCGAGGTGGAGGAAGCCGTGCGCCAGGCCGGGGTCGATTTCGGCCAGGGATACCTCTACGGCGCCCCCTCCGCGACCCCCGCCTCGCCGCCCAGCCGCACGGCGCCGGTCGCCGCCCGCCGGCGCGGCGTGGTGGAGAGCTGGGGATAGTCAGGCGCCGGCGGCGCGGTGGAAGCTCTCCACCAGCGAGCCCGCCACCAGGCGCCAGCCGTCCACCAGCACGAAGAAGATCAGCTTGAACGGCAGGCTCACCACCACGGGCGGAAGCATCATCATGCCCATGCTCATCAGCACGCTGGCCACCACGAGGTCGATCACCAGGAAGGGGATGAACAGCAGAAAGCCGATCTCGAAGCCGCGCTTCAGCTCCGAGATCATGAAGGCCGGGGTGACCACCTGCAGGGGCGTATCCTGGGCGTGGGCTGGGCGCGGGATCCGCGAAAGCCGGATGAAGAGCGCCAGGTCGTCCCGGTCCACCTGCCCCAGCATGAAGGTCTTCACCGGCGTCCCGGCCGCGCCGAAGGCGGCGGGCAGCTCCATCTTGTGGTCGAGGAGCGGCTTGATCCCCTGATCGTAGGAGGCCTGCAGCGTCGGGCCCATCACCACCGCGGTAAGGAAGAGCGAGAGGCTGATCAGCACCGAGTTGGGCGGCGTCTGCTGCAGTCCGATCGCCTGGCGCAGCAGCGACAGCACCACGATGATCCTGACGAAGGAGGTGGTCATGATCACGATGGAGGGCGCCAGCGACAGCACGGTGATGAGGCCGATGAGCTGGATCACCCGGTCGGTGAGGCCGGCCCCGGTGCCGACGTTGATGTTCACCGACTGGGCCAGAGCGGCGGCCGGCAGCACCAGGCTGCAGAGGGTGACGACCAGCGAGATCAGCGCCGCGCGCCGGAGCTCTGCGCCCGTCGGCCTGCGGAAGAAGGCGAGGCGAACGCCTCGGCCGATCGGTCCCTCCGCCGCGTTCACGCCCTGACTCCCGGATCGGCCTGCCCCGCCAGCTCCCGCCCTTCCCCGAGCAGCAGCAGCCGCTCGCGCCCGTCCAGGCTCACCAGCACCAGCCGCCGGGCCGGGTCGAGCGTGAGACTCTCGACCACCGCCAGGCGCCGCTCCGCCTTCGGGCGCTGCAGCCGGGTCAGCCACTCCGGTCCGAACCGGCGCGCAGCCACGGCGGCCAGACCCACGAGGCCCAGGGTGACGACGAGGGCGAAGAGGGCGCGGAGGAAGTCCGCGATATCCATGACAGCGCTTTTCGGCGAGGCGTTGGCGGTAGAGGCGAGGCCAGGCATGGCCCGCATCCCTTAAGGAGCGATTAACCCTGTTTGTTAAGGGATGGCGGCGGCCGCGGCGGCGCCGGCCGCGCATCACGTCAGCAGGCTGCGCATCAGGGAAACGAAGTCGTCGAACGAGCGGCGGACGGGTTCGTCCTGCTTGCCGAGGTCGTCGAAGCGGCGAAGCGCCAGCGCCTCGCGCCAGTAGGGCGCAGTCTCGAACGCGGCGGCCCCCTGCGCGTCGAAGGGACCGCCCTGGAGGCGCAAGCTCGCCTGGGACGTCGGGCTGAGGGCCGCCAGATAGAGCGGGTTCTTGGCGCAGAGATATCGCTTGGCCGCCACGTGCAGAGCGATCGGCTCGCACACCGCCGCGCCGAACAGCGCGCCGAGGGCGGCTGCGCCGACGCGGTCGTGGGCGGCGTCGGTCTCGACGTCCGCGGAGTCCTCGAGCAGACGCCCGATGTCGTGCAGCAAGGCGGCGACCACCATGCTGGGGGCCGCCCCCTCGGCCTCGGCCAGGGCCGCGCACTGCAGCGCGTGCTCGATCTGGGTGATGTCCTCGCCATAGCGGCGCGCCCCGCGCGCCGCGTAGAGGCTCTGGATGTCCTCAAGACTGACCAGGCCGGCCATCGAAGCATCCTTGGCGCAGGCGCCGACGAGATCAGAAGGCCGCCTCGACGCTCAGCGCCAGCCCCCCGCGCGAGGCGATGCGAACGATACCACCACCAGGAAGCCGGCCCAAGAAATCGCGCGGGGGCGCCGATTGCCGGCGGCGGGCGGATGGGCCAACCTCGCGCCCTCGCGCTCACCGAATGAAGAAGCGCGCGCGGACGAGGAACGCGAGGGCGGATGACGAACGCCGGCTGGACACACCATCGCATGGTGCTGAGCGAGGTGGACATGCATTACGTCACGGCCGGCGACCCGGCGGCCGAGACGCTCGTGCTGGTGCACGGATTTCCGAAGAGCTGGTTCGAGTGGCGCCGGATGATCCCGCTGCTCGCGCCGCGCTTTCGGATCATCGCGCCCGATCTGCGGGGCTCCGGCGACAGCAGCAAGCCGTCCGGCGGTTTCGACAAGCGGACCATGTCGCGCGACATCGTCGAGCTGCTGGACCGGCTGGGCCTCGGCGACGTCCACGTCGCGGGTCGCGACTGGGGCGCGCCGACCGCCCTGGGCCTCGCCCTGCACTGGAAGCGGGCGAAGAGCCTCACCTACATCGAGAACTCGGTTCCCGGCTTCGGCCTCGAGGACGCCATCCGCCCGGTCCCCCCGAAGACGGGCGCCGGCGAAGACGTGTTCTTCCAGAAGAGCGGCATCAACCACTTCACCTTCCACCTGATGCCCGACATCGCCGAGTTCCTGATCCAGGGCCGCGAGCGACCCTACTTCACCTGGTTCCTCACCCGGCTCGCCTACAACGTGGGCGCCATCGACGCCGAGACGATCGACGAGTGCGTGCGGTGCCTCTCCGCACCCGGCGCCCTGCGCGCCACGCTCGGCTACTCGCGCGCCCTCTGGCAGGACAGCGCCGACATCCGCGCCGCGGTGGAGAAGGGCCGGCTGAGCCTGCCGGTGCTGGCGCTTGGCGGCGACCACGGCGCGAACCTGCGCCCCGCCGAATCCCTGCGCCGCATCGCCGACGACGTGGAGGGCGACGTCATTCCAGAGTGCGGGCATTGGGCGAGCGAGGAGCAGCCCGAATGGATCGCCAGCCGCGTGCTGTCCTTCCTCGCCAAGCACCAGGCCGGCTGATGCCCCGGCTCACTCCCGACCCGGTCGAGATCGAGCGCCTGCGCAAGAGCGCGCCGGCCGGCCCGGTGCTGATCGTCAACCTGCTGAAGTTCAAGCCGGGCCCCGAGGGCCGCGCGGCCTACCAGCGCTACCTCGACGCGTCGCGTCAGGTTCCTTCGGCCGCCGAGGTCATCCACTCGGGCCCCGCCTTCGCCGACGTCTGCGACGGCGCCGAGACCTGGGACCATGTGATCATCGCCCGCCATCCGACGTTCGAGGCCTTCGCCGCCACCGTCACCCATCCCGATTGGCAGGGAAGCGCGGCCTCCCATCGCCCCGAGGCCCTCGAGCGGACGATCATGCTGGTGACCAGCGCCGGCCCGCTCAGCCCCTAGCGCCGGGGCCCGCCAGGAGGGCCGTCGGTAAGGAGCGATTAACCCTGTTCGTTCACCTTTTGCGGCCATGACGCTGGACGACATGCCTCTCTTTGCGATGCTGAAAAGCCGGCTCGGATACCTCTCCGACCGCCAGCGGCTCATCGCCGAGAACGTCGCCAACTCCGACACCCCCAACTACATCTCCCGGGACCTGAAGCCGTTCAAGGTCACCCAGCCGGGCCTCGACGGCGCCGCGCAGGGGGGGACCGCCGGCCCCGGCCCGGTCACCCTCTCGGTGACGTCGGGCATGCACCTGGCCGCCGCCGGCGGGACACCGGGCTCGGACTGGCGGCCCGAAGGGTCTCCCGATTCGGAATCCACCCTCACCGGCAACTCCGTGGTGCTGGAGGAGGAGATGATGAAGATGAGCGAATCGCGCACCGCCTATCAGGCGGCGGTGAGCTTCTACGAACGCTCGCTCAGCATGCTGCAGATGGCCGCCAAGCGGCCCGGCCAATAGGAGAGCCCTTAGATGGCCGACCCGATCCAGCCGTCCAACGCCGCCATCGCCCTCGCCTCCTCGGCGCTGCGCGCCCAGCAGACGCGGATGCGGGTCATCGCCGAGAACCTCGCCAACGCCGATTCCACCGCCGCCACCCCCGGCGGCGATCCCTATCGGCGGCACGTGCCGGTCTTCCGTCCACAGAACATCAAGGGGGCCGGCGAGGGCGTCGGCCTGATGCGGGTGGCGATCGACCAGACCGACTTTCGCACCGAGTACGCGCCCGGCCACCCCGCCGCCGACGCCAAGGGCTATGTGAAGCTGCCCAACGTCGATCCGCTGATCGAGGCGCTGGACATGCGCGAGGCCCAGCGGGCCTATGAGGCCAACCTCAACGTCATCGAGACGGCGCGGGTGATCGACTCGTCTACCCTCGACATCATCAAGAAGTGACGTGAGCCATGGTCGCCCCGGTGATCGCCGCCAAGGCCTACGCCGCCGCGCAGGCGGCCGCCGCGCCGCCGGCGGCTGGCGTCGGCAAGCCGGAGGCCGGCCCCGATTTCGGGCAGATGGTGACCTCGGCGATCAAGGATGCGGTGGGCCAGTCGCGCACCGCCGAGACCCAGATGGCCGCTCAGGTCCAGGGCAAGGCGAGCCTGGTGGACGTGGTGACGGCGATCTCCTCGGCCGAGACCAGCCTGCAGACCATCATCTCGATCCGCGACCAGGTGATCGCCTCGTATCAGCAGATCATGAACATGGCGATCTGAGCTGAGGCCAGGTCGATGCGTGCTTTGGGCTCGAGCCAGTTGATGATAGCTGGTCCTAAATAGACCCGCTCATCCCGGCGAAAGCCGGGACCCAGGCAGGAGCTTCGAATATCTCGGATCTGAACGCACGACACGCGTTGGATCGACACCCGCGCCGACATCGACGGTGGGGGCCAAGA
Organism: Caulobacteraceae bacterium; assembly: GCA_019247715.1. GTDB lineage: Bacteria > Pseudomonadota > Alphaproteobacteria > Caulobacterales > Caulobacteraceae > Acaudatibacter. Next base: position 26,962 of record JAFBAO010000037.1, on the reverse strand, counting down.
GACGAGCAACGAGCCCGTGCGGAATCCTGCCTGGGTCCCGGCTTTCGCCGGGATGAGCGGAAGTTTTGCAAGGTCGCGGCGCTCGCGCTCTGATCCGCGTGGCCGAGCCCGTCATCGAGCTGAGGGACGTCTCCAAGCGCTACGGGGCGCGGGCCGCCGTCGAGAGCCTCTCCATCGCCCTGGAGCGCGGGAGCTTCACCGCCCTGCTCGGCGGGTCCGGATCGGGCAAGACCACCGCGCTCAAGCTGATCAACGGTCTTATCGCCCCCGACGCCGGCGAGGTCATGATCGAGGGGCGGCCGGCGGGCGAGGGGCCCGGCTATGCTCTGCGCCGGCGGATCGGCTACGTCTTCCAGGAGGTCGGCCTCTTCCCGCACATGACGGTGGCCGAGAACATCGCAATCGGCCCGCGGCTGGCCGGCTGGGACGCCAGGCGCACCGGCGAGCGCGTCGCCGAGCTCCTGGCCCTCGTCGACCTGCCGCCAGACGCCGGACCCCGGCGCCCCTCCGAGCTTTCCGGCGGCCAGCGCCAGCGGGTGGGCGTGGCGCGCGCCCTCGCCGCCGGGCCGGCGATCATGCTGATGGACGAGCCGTTCGGGGCCCTGGACCCCGTCACCCGCGATGCGCTCGGCCGCGACTACCGCGCCCTGCACGAGCGGCTCGGCCTCACCACCCTGATGGTCACCCACGACGTCTGGGAGGCGCTGCTGCTGGCCGACCGGATCGTGGTGATGGACGCCGGCGCCATCCTCGCCGACGCCCCGCCGGCCGCCCTGCTGGCCGGCCACCCGGACGCGCGGGTGCAGGCGCTGATGGAGACGCCGCGGCGCCAGGCCGAGCGGGTGCGCGCCATGGCCGAGCGGCCCTGATGGAGGACCGATTCGACGCCGCCCTGGCCCTGCTGCCCGGCTACCTCGGTCAGCATGTGCTGGTCAGCGCCTCGGCCCTGCTGCTGGGCCTGGCGGTGAGCCTGCCGCTGGCGGTGGGCGCGAGCCGCAGCGCGGCGCTCCGCTGGCCGGTCCTGGCCCTCGCCAGCCTGGTCCAGACCATCCCCAGCCTGGCGCTGCTTGCCCTCTTCTACCCGCTGCTGCTGGCGCTATCGGCGGCCAGCCGGGCGATGTTCGGACACGGCTTCGCCGCCCTGGGCTTCCTGCCCTCGCTGCTGGCGCTCACCCTCTATTCGATGCTGCCGATCCTTCGGAACGGCGTCGCGGGGCTGTCGGCCGTCGACCCGGCGGCGGTGGAGGCCGCGCGCGGCGTCGGCATGACCGACCGCCAGCGGCTCTTCTGGGTGGAGCTGCCGCTGGCCGCGCCGGTGATCATGGCCGGGGTGCGCACCGCGGCGGTCTGGACCATCGGGGCCGCGACGCTGGCGACGCCCGTGGGGCAGACCTCGCTCGGCAACTACATCTTCGCCGGCCTGCAGACCGAGAACTGGGTGTTCGTGCTGTTCGGCTGCGTGGCCTCGGCGGTTCTGGCCATGGCCGCCGACCAGCTGCTCGGTCTGATCGAGAGCGGCCTTTCGGCCCGGCGTCGCTGGCGCATCTGGGCGGGCCTCGCTGGTCTCGCCATCGGCCTCGCCGCCTGCCTCGCGCCGCTCGCCGGCGCCGGCGGCGGCGCCAACCGCTACGTGGTGGGCGCCAAGAACTTCTCCGAACAGTACATCCTGGCCGAGCTGCTCGCCGACCGGATCAGGAAGACCGGCGCGGCGGTCGACATGAAGGAAGACCTCGGCTCCAACATCGCCTACCAGGCCCTGAAGGCCGGCGAGATCGACGCCTATGTGGACTACTCCGGCACCCTCTGGGCCAACGTCCTCGGCCGCCGAGACAATCCCGGGCGCCAGGCGGTGCTGGCCACACTCACCGAGGCGCTGGCGCGCCGCGACGGCGTGCGCGTCGTGGGCGCCATCGGGTTCGAGAACGCCTATGCCCTGGCGATGCCGCGAGCCAAGGCGGCGGCCCTGCACATCGCCAGCCTCGCCGACCTCGCCGCCCACGCCTCCGAGCTCACCTTCGGCGCCGATCTGGAGTTCCTGTCGCGCCCGGAGTGGACGGCGGTGCGCCGCGCCTACGGCCTCGCCTTCCGCCGCGAGGTACAGTACCAGCCCACGTTCATGTACCGCGCCGCCGCCTCCGGCCAGGCCGACGTGATCTCCGCCTTCTCCAGCGACGGACGGATCGCCGCCGACGACCTCGTGGTCCTCGCCGACCCCCGCCACGCCCTGCCGCCCTACGACTCGGTCCTGCTCGTCTCACCCCGGCGCGCCCACGACGCGCGGCTCATCGGCGCCCTCTCACCGCTGATCGCCAAGATCCCCGTGGAAGCCATGCGCGCGGCCAACCTCAGCGTCGATCGCGACCGCGACAAGGCCACCCCCGCCGCGGCGGCAAGGGCGCTGGAGGGGAGGCTGGGGCTCTGAATGTCGTGTTCCAGGCGCGAAGCTTGAGGACGCTTTCGACCCAAGGCGGACGCTGCCAAGGTCCGCCAAGTGGCTCAGATGTATGTGGTAATGTCCATTGTCAGCTTTGGCGGGAATCGTAGAAGATCACACTTCGTTCTCGCGGAGGGGTGTCACGAGTTCGATCCCAGTCGCATCCCAAACTCAGATGATAATTCCTATTAAACTAATCGGAATAACAGATTTTCTGCGGTTGAGGGGGGGCCGCGGCGTGAGCTTCAAGGGGGGCGATTTGCCGCGCCCTGGTGGGCGGGGCCGGGTGGCTCGGAGATTGACAAGTGCCCACACCTTCGGACGCGGCGTATCGATTTCTCATTCCAAGGGCCAACGGACGTCGTGCTGCGCTCTTCGGTTGCGCCGCGATCGTTCTGGCGTTCGCCTCGAACTCCGTCCGCGCCGAGGATGCGCCAGCGAACGCCGCGCCGACGGTCGCGTCAGCCGACGACGGAGGCGGTGGCGCTCTGGCCGAGGTGATCGTCACCGCCCGCAAGCGAGAGGAAAATGCGCTCAAGGTGCCCATCGCGATCACCGTGCTGAGCGGGCGGGATTTGTCCCGCCGCGGGATCACTCAGTTCGACTCCTTGCAGTATAGCGCGCCCAACATCACGATCTTCACGCCAAACCCGCGACAAACAAACGTCTCGATCCGTGGCCTCGGCAACAATCCGGCCAGCGATGGCTTGGAAAACAGTGTTGGCCTCTACGAAGACGGCGTCTATCTCGGCCGCCCCGGCATGGCCGACTACGATCTGCTCGATATCGACCGCATAGAAGTGCTCCGCGGGCCGCAGGGCACGCTGTTTGGAAAGAACACCACCGCCGGGGCGATCAGCATCACCACCCGCGAGCCGCAATTCACCCCCGAGGCGTTGGGGGAAGCCACGTTCGGCAACTACGGCGCCAAGCAACTTCGCGGCTATGTCGGCGGCCCGATCCTGGGGAACGTCGTGGCCGGCCGGCTTTCGGCCTACTACGACTACCGCGGTGGCTATCTCAGCAATGTCGCCACCGGCGGCCGGGACAACGGTTTGAACCGGTGGGGCTTGCGAGGCCAGCTGCTCGTTCGGCCCTCCGAGAACTTCGACGCGCGTCTGATCGCCTCTTATGGTCGTGAGGACGAGAATTGCTGCACTCAGGGCATTTACAACGTTGGTCCCAACAACGGCGCGGTCTTCTTTCAGAACGCGGCCCGCCTCCGCTTCACGCCGATCACTGACCCGAAGTCGCTGCTGGCGGATGTTGACGGCTACCTACACATGAACACCCACCAGACATCCATCACGGCTGAAGTAAACTGGCGGTTTCACGGGTATACTGTCACTTCTATCAGCGATTATCGCAATTACTACGTTCACCCTCAAAACGACGCTGACTACACGCCGATCTCGGCGTCGCTTCAATCCGCCGTCATCGATAATGTCTACCAGGGATCGCAGGAACTCCGCCTCGCGTCGCCAACCAACCAGATATTCGACTACGTCGTTGGAGCTTACTACTTCCACCAGGACATCAGGGCGATGCAGCCGGCCTTCTATGGGCCGCAGGCCGACCTCTTTTACAACACCCCCGCTGGCGCGTTGAACAACATCAGTAACGTCCTCTATTCGCGGCCCGTCACGAACAGCTACGCTGTCTTCGGCCAAGGCGTCTGGCACATCCTTCCGGTCCTGGACCTTACGACCGGCCTGCGCGAGACCTGGGAATACAAGCACGATATCCTGTTCGACGCCGGCCCCACCGGCGCGACAGTGACAAGCGCGACGCTCGCGGCGCGTTCAGCGCGTGCAAGGGCCTACGCCGGCGAGGTCGCGCTCCAGAGCGCCAACCTTTCGGGCCTGGTCAGCCTCGACTACAAGCCGACGTCCGGTCTGATGCTCTACACCTCCTATGCGTGGGGCGCGAAAGCAGGGGGCATCAACAATGTTCTGCCGCCGGCGGGGCAGCCGATCACAACCCTCCTCGTCCGGCCCGAGAAGGCCCAGGACGTCGAAGCCGGCGCTAAGGGGACTTTCTGGGACGGCAAGCTTCAGGCCAGCGCCGACTTCTTCTGGATGCAGTTCACGGACTATCAGGCCACCGCTTACCAGCCGGGCACCAACATCATGTTCCTGACCAACGTCGGCGGGGTTCGCTCGCTCGGCGTGGAAGGCGAGGTGACGGTCGCGCCCGCGGACGGTCTCACGCTGAACGCCTCGGGCAGCAACACCGACGCGACCTACACCAACTTCTCCAACGCGCCGTGCCCGCAAGGCGTGACCATCGTCGGCGGCTGCAGTCTCACCGGCCGGCCCGTCCAGGGCGCGCCAAAATGGACCGCGCAGGCCCGTGTCGACTACACCCGGCCGCTGACATCGCAGGTCAACGGCTATGTCACCGGCCAGGTCTCGTACAAGTCCGCCTTCTACGGGAATCTAGACGACTCCACTTACAGTTGGATCAAAGGCGTCGCGCTGGTGAACCTGCGCCTGGGGGTCGCGTCGGCCGACGGCCATTGGGACCTGTCGGTCTTCGGAAACAACATATTCAACGCGATCTCCTATAACTCGGTCACCTCGCTGAATTTCTTGTCTTATTTGGCCTACGCGAACCTTCCGCGGACCTTTGGGGTCACCCTCCGCGGGCGCCTGTAGAGCCGCCGTCATGCGCTTGGAGCGCATCGACACGAGCCTCGCACGACCCGCGCCGCGGATATTCGGCCGGGTGCGTCGCCGGCTCGCGCCGTCGGGCTGGCTGAGGAGACTGCTGCAGGAGCCCGTCGCGCACTTCGTGCTGCTGGGCTTTGGGCTCTTCGCCGTTTCCCATTGGCGCGACGTCGAACGGCATCACTACACGATCGATGTCGGCCCGGCGGTGACGGCGGACCTGTCGTCCAAGTATCGCGCCCAGTTCGGGGCGACGCCGGATCCGACCAGCCTCGAGGCGCTTCGCAACGCCTACATCAAGCGGGAGATCTACTACCGCGAAGGCGTGGCCTTGGGGCTGGATCGCGACGACGAGATCGTGCGGCGCCGGATCGCCCAGAAATACGCCTTCCTGACCGAGGAAATGGACACCCCGCCCGCGCCCTCGGAGGCGCAGCTGCAGGCCTATTTCACCGGCAACGCGCGACGCTACGCCGAGCCCGCCCGCACCATGTTCGAACAGGTCTACTTCGGCCGGGAGGGCGAGACGGGGCGCGCCCCAGCTGCAGCGGCGCTTGCCGCGCGGGCGGCGGGACGCGCCGTGCAGGGCGACGAATTCCCGGGGCCGCAGTCGGCGGGCGCCATGTCGCAGGACGAGATCGAGCGGCTGTTCGGCCGCTCCGATCTCTCGGCGGCGATACCGGCCTTGCCCGTGGGCGTCTGGAGCGGGCCCTACCGCTCCGGCTACGGCTGGCACATCGTAAGGGTCGTGTCACGCCGGCCGGAGCGGCCGCAAACCTTCGCCGAAGCGCGCGAGGCTGTGCTGCATGATTATGAAGCGGAAGCGGAGGAGGCGGCGGACGCCGAGCGCTACCGCCGCCTCCTGGCCCGCTATCGCCTGATCGGCGCGGGAACGCGCCGGTGAGCGGTCGAACGATCCTGCTGCGGCGCCCGCTCCCCCCTTCCGGCGACGCTGATCGTCGGCTTCCCGGTCGCCTTTCGAACCGTCGCCTGTCTCACCGCCACGCCCGCCCAAAGGAGGAAACATGTTGAAGGTCGCTGCGCTCGCAACCGCCAGCGCGCTCGCTCTCGTGTGGCTCGCAGCCACGGAGTTTCGACCTGCCCCGCTGCGCGCCCAGCCTTCGGCCGCCCCCCCCGCGCCGCCCCGCAACCCCGAGCGAAACGCCTATTGGGGCGACCTCCATCTGCATACCGAGCTGTCGTCCGACGCGTTCGTCCTCATGGGCACCCGCGTCGGTCCGGAGGACGCCTACCGCTTCGCCTCGGGCGAAACGATCGCCTACCTCGGCGCGCCCATCCGGCGGCGTTGGCCGCTCGACTTCCTCGCCGTCACCGACCACTCCGAGAAGCTGGGCGTGGTGCAACGGACCGTCGAAGGCGGTGGGGCCCTCGGCGACGCGAGCACCGTGGCGGCCCTGCAGCGGGGAAGCGTCAAGTCGGCGCCGGCGCAGAAGGCCCTTTTTGAGGCGCTGGACCGTCCCGCTAACCGCCCCTACCGCGACCAGGCGATGGCCGACGCCTGGGAGCGCGAGAAGGCGGCGGCCAACCGATATTACCGGCCCGGGCGGTTCACCACCTTCCTCGCCTACGAGTACACAGCGATGAAGGACGGCGCGAACCTGCACCGCAACGTGATCTTTCGGGGCGATGCGCCGGCGCCGTTCACCTCGGATGATAGCGCGGACCCCGCCGACCTGTGGCGCTACCTTCAAAAGATTCGGGCCGAGGGCTTTGAAGCCCTGGCGATCTCCCATAACGCCAACGCCAGCAACGGCCTTATGTTCGACTGGACGACGCTCGATGGCCGGCCGATCGACCGGGCCGCGGCGGCGCTGCGCATCGCCAACGAGCCGTTGACGGAGATCGCCCAGAACAAGGGACAGTCGGAGACCGTTCCCGAGCTCTCCGCCAACGACGAATTCGCGAACTATGAAGTCTTCGAGCAGCTGCTGATCTCGCCGACCAAGAGCAACCCAGGCGGCAGCTACGTTCGCGACGCGCTCTCCCGGGGGATGCTCATCCAGCAAAGAGTGGGGGTCAATCCATACAAGCTGGGGTTCGTTGGCGACTCGGATTTCCACAGCGGGCTCTCGACCAGCTCCCAGGCGGACTACGCCGGGGAAATCGGGCGCGCCAATCTGGGCGGCGGCAAGCCCGACGACTTCCGGGCCAGGGCCGCGCTCGGGCAGACGGACAACCCCGACGCGTTTCACGGCTTCGCCCAGGTTATCACCACCGCCGGTGGCATCACTGGCGTCTGGGCTGAGAGCAACACCCGCGAGGACATCTATGCGGCCCTGCGGCGGCGCGAGACGTTCGCGACGTCGGGCGACCGGATCAGGGTGCGCTTTTTCGGCGGCTGGTCGCTTCCGTCCGATCTCTTCAGCCGCCCCGACTGGGTGAAGCAGGCCTACGCGCTGGGCGTGCCCATGGGCAGCGACCTGCCGCTCGCGAACCGGCAAGCCGCTCCGCGCTTCGCCATCGAGGCGGTCAAGGATCCGGACGCCGCCAATCTCGACCGGGTTCAGGTTATCAAGGTCTGGGTGGACCACGGCCACCGCCACGAACAGGTCTTCGACGTGGCCTGGGCCGGGGGACGCCGGCTGGACCCGAAGACGGGCAAGCTGCAGCCGATCGGCGACACGGTCGACCTGAAGACTGGCCAGGTCAGCAACACGATCGGGACGGCGCAGCTCCAGACCATCTGGACCGACCCCAGTTTCAAGCCCGGCGAGCAGGCCGCCTACTACGTGCGGGTGCTGGAAATACCGACGGCGCGCTGGTCGACCCTGCTGGCCATCGAACACAAGCTGCCCTTCGCGCGCGGCGTGCCGCTGACCGAGCAGCAACGCGCCTGGTCCTCGCCCATCTGGTACGCCCCGCCAGGGTCGCGCTCGTGACTCACGTTCCTGCGCCCGCGCGTGCCGCCCTGACGCCGGTCGTCCGGCTGCTCGCGGTCGTGATCGTCTGGTTGGCCGCCCCGGCGGGCACCCGCGCACACGAGGTCCGGCCCGGCTACCTGGAGATCAATCAAACGGCCCCGCAGGCCTATGCGGTGATCTGGAAGCAACCCACCCTGGGCGAAATCGCCGTCCACTTGGCGCCGCGCCTCTCTAACGGTTGGCTGAAGAGGCCCCCTGTCGACCAGTACGCTGCCGACTATTTCCTCATCCGCCGCTGGTCTGTCGCCTCGGCGGCGCCCCTCGCTGGCGTGAGCGTCGCAATCGACGGCTTGCCAGAGACCATCACCGACGTCTTCGTGCGCGTGCGTTGGCTGGACGGGCGCCGCCAGGACGTGATCCTCCGGCCCGAAAGCCCCAGCTTCGTGATCGCCGATCCAACCGAGCGCGCCGCCACCGGCGTCCCCGGCTTTCTGGTCCTGGGCGTGGAGCACATTCTCACCGGCTTGGACCATCTACTGGTCCTTCTCGGCCTCATCCTGCTGGTCCGCGACCGCTGGATGCTGCTCAAGACGGTGACAGCGTTCACGGTCGCCCACAGCCTGACCCTGGCGCTGGCGGTCCTTTGCCATGTCCAGCTCTCGACGCCGGTCCTGAACACCCTGATCGCCCTCTCCGTCCTGTTCCTGGCGCCCGAGGTGATGCGGGCCCGTCGTCGCGAGACCAGCCTGACCATCCGCCATCCGTGGATCGTGTCCTTCGCCTTCGGGCTGCTGCACGGAATGGGCTTCGCCAGCGGACTGACCGGCCTTGGATTGGACCGGGCCGACCTCGTCTCGGCGCTGCTTTCGTTCAACGTCGGGGTCGAGATCGGGCAGCTGGCGTTTCTGGCTCTGGTGCTGGCGCTGGTCCGTGCGTTCCGCCTACTCGAGATCCGCTGGCCGCGCCCGGTCGCGCTCGCCCCCACCTACGCCATCGGCGTCTTTGGCGCGACCTGGACGTTCCAGTACGGCGCGGCCGCCTTGGGGTTCATACGATGAAGCCGTCGCCCGCCCTGTTGGTCGCCGCCATGCTTGCGGTCGCCTTCGCACCGGACGCGGTCTGCGCGCACGTCGTCAAGGGCGAGGCGATCGGCTTCGTCAGCGGGTTCCTGCACCCGGTCTCCGGCGCTGATCACGTCATCGCCATGGTGGCCGTCGGGCTGTGGGGCGCGCAACTCGAGTCGCCGGCGATCTGGGCGCTTCCGGTCACCTTTCCCCTGGTGATGGCGTTCGGCGGCCTCCTTGGACTGGTCGGGGTTCCGCTGCCCGCCAGCGAACTCGCCATCGCCCTTTCGGGGGTGTGCCTGGGGGCGGTAGTGCTCACGCAGTTCCGGCCGCCGCTCTGGGTCGCGGCGCTGCTGGTCGGAACGTTCGGCCTCTTCCACGGCTATGCCCATGGGGCCGAGCTGCCGGCGGCCCAGAACGCCATCCTCTACAGCCTGGGATTCGTGCTCGCCACCGGCCTGCTGCACGCCGCCGGCATAGCCATCGGCGCTCTGCACCGCTGGACCTGGGGGCGGAATTTCATGCGCGTCGCCGGCGCCCTCGTTATGGGCGGCGGACTCTACTTCCTGTGGGGCGCGCTCACGTGAAGCGCCTGCGTCTCATCATCACCGGGCTGTCGGGCGCGATCTTGATGATCCTGGCGCCCGCAGCGGCGCAGGCGCATCTCGTCGCGACGGGCCTTGGCCCTGTCTACGACGGGATCGCGCACTTCGGCCTCAGCCCCGAAGACTTCCTGCCGGTTATCGCCCTGGGCTTCTACGCCGGCCTCACGGGCGCCGGCCAAGGGCGCGCGGCGCTGGCCGGCGTGACGCTGGGCTGGCTCATCGGCGGCGCGGCCGTCGCCGGTTTGCCGCCGCTCGTCCTGTCAGTCGCCACTGCAGCGCTGTACCTCGTCATCGGCGGTCTTCTGGCCGCCAAGCGGGCGCTGCAGGCCGCTCCGGTTGCGGCGCTAGGGTTCGCCCTCGGCGTCGCGCGCGGCGCGGCCGACTTCGCGGGCGCGCTCCTTGGCGCGGACCCCGCCCTGACGCTAGCCGGGATGGCGATAGCTGTGTTTGCGGTTCTCCCGCTGGCGGCGTCCGTCACGCTGCCGATGCGCCGAACCTGGATCATCGTGGCGGCGCGCGTTAGCGGCAGCTGGCTGGCGGCCCTGGGAATTCTGTTCGCCGGCTGGCTTCTGCGCTTCGGGAAGGCCGTACAATGAGCACCTCGGAGCTGGAGACCGGCGGACACCCGGCGTTGCCTAACGTTGGCTGGATGTACGTTTGTTGGCCGGGGCCTAAGGGCGAGATTCCACCCTCCCCGGCCCTTGAAAAGGTCCGTTCGTGGGAAGTTGGCGGACTTCCGTCTCGGGCCGACGCTGAAGCTGAGGCGGCGCAGCCGGAAGGTTCCGTTAACCATGTTCGGAGAGGCTGGGCCCCCTTCCCTTCCCGCCATCGGAGGCTCCCATGAACGGCGCCGAGGTTCTCGACATCGGCCGCGACGCCATCTGGCTCACCATCCAGCTCTGCGCCCCGGTGCTCATCGTGGGCCTGGTGGTGGGGGTGGCGATCGGGCTGATGCAGGCGCTCACCCAGATCCAGGAGGCGACCCTCGTCTACGCCCCCAAGATCGTCGCCATCTTCCTCTCGCTCCTGGTCTTCCTGCCGCTGATGGGGGCGCTGCTCACCGGCTTCATGCGCCACATCGCGGCCCGCATCGCCAGTCTCTGAGACCGGGGTGTTCCACGCCACCGCCCAGCAGGTTTTCGTCACCGCCCTGGTGTTCGCCCGCGTGGGGGCGATGGTGATGACCATGCCGGGGCTGGGCGACCAGCCGGCGCCGGCCCAGGTGCGGCTGGCCTTCAGCCTCCTGATGGCCCTGGTGATCGCCCCGGTGGTCGTGAGCGCCTTCCCGGCCATCCCTCCCACCATCGGGGCGCTGGTGGGCGAGGTGATCCGCGAGATCCTCATCGGCCTCGCCATCGGGGCGATCCTGCGGGCGTTCCTGGCGGCGCTCGCCACCGCCGGCGAGGTGATGTCGATCCAGACAACCCTCTCCTTCGCCCAGACCGCCAACCCCACCATGGCCCAGCAGGGCTCGACGCTCGCCTCATTCCTCAGCCTGCTGGGCGTGGTGCTGGTGATGACCACCGACCTGCACCAGCTCTTCGTGGGCGCGATGGTGCGCTCCTTCAGCCTCTTTCCCTACGGACACGCCCCGCCCACGGGCGACGCCGCGCAACTCGCCATCCGAACGGTGGGCGGCGCCTTCGCGCTCGGCATCCAGCTCGCCGCCCCGGTGACGGTGTTCTCGGTGGTCTTCAACCTGGCCTCGGGGCTGGTGGGACGGGCCATGCCCCAGTTCCAGATCTTCTTCGCCGCCGCGCCGCTGCAGGTGCTGCTGGGCCTGTCGCTGCTGGCGCTCAGCCTCGGGACCATGGGCATCTTCTGGGTGGACCGGTACCGCGAAATCCTGGCGGCGTTCGTCTGAGCCATGGCGGGTGAGCGCGACGCCGCCTCACGCACAGAAGAGGCCACGCCCCGGCGGCTGGAAGAGGCCCGCAAGGAAGGCGACGTCCCCAAGTCCGCCGAGCTCGCCCAGGCGTTCGCGCTGGCCGGCGCCTTCGCGGCGGTGGCCATCGGCGGCGGCTGGCTCTCGCGCAACCTCGCCCAGGGCCTGACGCCTTTCCTCGCCCACCCGGACACCATGCAGTTGAAGGGCCAGGCGGGCGTCGGCCTCGCTTGGCAGGTGATGCTGGCCGCCGCGCCGGCGATGGCGGCGGTGCTGGGGGCCACGGTGCTGGCGGGCGTGGCCGGCAACGTGGTGCAGCACGGCTTCCTCTTCACCACCGCCAAGCTCAGGCCGGACCCGTCGCGGCTCTCGCCGGCGGCCGGCTTCCAGCGCCTGTTCGGCGTCGACAACTTCATGTCCTTCCTGCGCTCGCTCCTGAAGGTGCTGCTGGTGGGGGCGCTGGCCTGGTGGGTGCTCGCCCCGCACGCCCGCGAGCTGCCGGGCCTGGTGGGCCAGGGCGCCATGGGCGCGCTCGCCTACTGCGCCGACCTCTCGCGCAGCCTGATGCTGGCGGTGATCGCCCTCTTGGCGCTGGGCGGCCTGCTCGACTTCCTCTGGCAGCGCCAGCGCTTCCTCACCAAGATGCGGATGACCAAGGAGGAGCTGAAGGAGGACTATCGCCAGAGCGAGGGCGATCCCCGCGTGAAGGCGCGCCAGCGGCAGATCCGGCTGGAGCGGGCCCGCCGGCGGATGATCCAGGCGGTCCCCAAGGCGACGGTGGTGGTGGCCAACCCCACCCACTTCGCCGTCGCGCTCCGCTACGAGCAGGGCCTGACCCCCGCCCCGGAATGCGTGGCCAAGGGGGCGGACGCCATCGCCCTCAAGATCCGCGAGGTGGCCGAGGCGCACGGGGTGCCGGTGGTGGAGGACCCGCCGCTGGCGCGGGCGCTCTACGGCGCCGTCGAGGTGGACCAGATCATTCCCCAGCAGCACTACGAGGCGGTGGCGAAGATCATCGGCTTCATCTTCGCCGGCCGTCGTCCAGGCCGCGTTCGGCCAGCGCGGCCGCAAACGGCTATCATCGGGGCCTGATTCGGCGGCTCGGCGGCCGCCGGCGGAACATGGAGCGCGGCTGGAACATGGCCGACGGTTCGCCAAGGACGGGACGAGGCGCCGGGCGATGGGCCGCGCGGGCGGCCCGCGCCGCCGTCATCGGGGCGGTCCCGCTCGTCGCCGCCGGTCCCGCCTCGGCGGCGGGCTTCCTCGCCGCCCCGGCGACCATCGTGGGGGCGGCGCTGCTGACGGCCGCGGCCGTGGTGCTGGCGATGGTGCTCCTCGCCCTCAGGTCCGGCGCCCGCGCAGGCTCGGCCGACCTGGACGCCGGCGCCCTCGCGCACGCGCTCGCGGAGCCGGCCGCGGTGATCCGGGCCGACGGGACCCTCGAAGGCGCCAACGAAGCCTGGATGCAGGCGCAGGGCGCTCGCCGCCTCGCCGCGGTTCCGGGCGGTGAAGCGCTCTACGCAACCCTTAGGGCCGCGCGCCGCGAGGGTCGGGCCGAGGCGATGCTCGAGATCGGCGGCGCGGTCCGCCGGCTCGAGGCGGCCGCCTTGCCCGCCGATCGTCTGCTGCTGCGGCTCTGGCCCGGCGCGCCCGAAGGCCCCTTAGAACCGGCGGCGGGGGCCCCCGCGCACCCGGCCGCCCGGCCGGCCCTCGACGCCTTCGCCGCCGCTTCTCCCTTCGGCGCCGCCCTCATCGAGGGGGTCGACCCCTTCGAGGGGGCGATCGCCGAGGCCAACGAGGCCTGGGGCGCGGTCGCCGGACGCCCCCTCGCCCCGGGCCTCACCCTCAGCGCCCTGCTCGCCGAGCCAGGCCGCAAGGAGGCGGCCGCCAGCCTTGCGGCCGGCCGCGCCGGCCCCTTCGAGGTGATCCCCGGCGCACGGCCGGACAGCGTCGCCCAGCTCTACCTGATCGGCCGCGACGGCGGCTGGATCGCCTACCTGATGGACGTCACCGAGCAGAAGCAGATGCAGGCCCAGCTCGCCCAGTCCACCAAGATGCAGGCGATCGGCCAGCTGGCCGGCGGCGTCGCCCACGACTTCAACAACCTTTTGACCGCCATCGGCCTCAGGCTCGACGAGCTCCTGCTGCGCCACCCGCTCGGCGATCCCTCCTACGAGGGGCTCTCCGAGATCCGCCAGATCGCCCTGCGCGCGGCCGAGCTGGTGAGCCAGCTGCTGACCTTCTCGCGCAAGGCGACGATCCAGCGCGAGAAGCTCGATCTGGGCGAGCTGATCAGCGACGCCGAGGTGCTGCTGCGGCGGCTGATCCGCGCCGACGTGCGCCTGGTCACCGACTACGGCCGCAACCTGCCCATGGTGCGGGCCGACAAGGCCCAGCTCGAGAACGCCATCATGAACCTGGTGGTGAACGCCCGCGACGCGGTGCGCAGCCAGGGCGGGGGAACGGTGAAGCTGAAGACGGCGCGGCTTTCCCACGCCGAGGCGACCGCCCTCGGCTACGCCGGCGAACCGATGGGCGAGATGGCGCTCATCGAGGTGGCGGACGACGGGCCCGGCATCCCGCCCGAGGCCCTGGCCAAGATCTTCGATCCCTTCTTCACCACCAAGCCGGTCGGCGAAGGCACCGGGCTGGGACTGGCCACGGTCTACGGCGTGGTCAAGCAGTCGGACGGCTGGATCAGCGTCGATTCCAAGCCGGGGACCGGCGCGGCCTTCCGGATATTCCTGCCGGTCTACGAGCCGCCGGTCCTGGTGGAGCCCCCCGCCCCCGCCGCGCCGCGCGGCCGTGTCGCGGCCCGCGACCTTTCCGGGGCCGGCCGGATCCTCTTCGTCGAGGACGAGGACGCGGTGCGCGGCGTCGCCGCCCGGCTGCTGCGCGCGCGCGGCTACGAGGTGCTGGAGGCGGCGGACGGGGAAGAGGCCCTGGTGCTGGCCGAAGCCCACGCCGGGAAGATCGACCTGATGATCTCGGACGTGATCATGCCGGGCATCGATGGGCCGACCCTGCTCAAGAAGGCCCGCGGCTATCTCGGCGACGCGCCGGTGATGTTCATCTCCGGTTACGCCGAGGCGGAGTTCTCGGATCTGCTGGAGGGCGAGCAGGGCGTCTCCTTCCTGCCCAAGCCGATCAACATCGCCACCCTCGCCGAGCGCGTGAAGCAGCAACTCCAGGCGGCCTGAGGCGGCTCGTCCGGATGGCCGCGCGGCCCTGCGCGGTCTAGGCTCGAGGCGTGGAAAATCCTCCGGGGACCGACAAGAAGCCCTGGCCGATCCTGAGGGCCTTCGCGGGCGCATCACTAGGCGCCATCGGCCCCGACCTGGCGGCGGGGCTGACCTTGGCCGCCATCGCGATTCCCGAACAGATGGCCACCGCCCGGCTCGGCGGCTTTGCACCCGAGGTCGGCCTCATGGTCTTCGTGGCGGCCAGCGTCGGTTTCGCCGTCTTCGGGGCGAGCCGGGTGTTGTCGGCCGGCGCGGATTCCACCATCACCCCGATCTTCGCCGGCAGCCTCGCCGTCCTAGCCGCCGCGGGAAGCGCCCGTTACGCCGACCTCGCCGCGGTGCTGGCCCTGATGATCGGCCTGACCGTTACCGCCGCCGGCCTGCTGCGGCTGGGCTGGATCGCCGACCTGCTCTCGCGGCCGGTGACCACGGGATTCCTGGCCGGGATCGCCCTCTTGATCCTGCTCTCCCAGCTGCCGGCGCTGCTCGGCCTCCCGGAGACGCACGGGGACGTCTATCGGCGCCTGGCGGCGCTTGCGCGCGAGGCGCGGCGGGTTCAGCCGATCGCCGCGGCGCTGGGCCTCGGCGTCTTCGCCGTCACCCTGGCGGCGGAGCGGATCGACGCCCGCATCCCCGGCGCGCTCGTCGGCCTGGTCGGCGCGACGCTCGCCACCATCGCCTTCGGCCTCGACCACCGGGGCGTGGCGGTCCTGGGTGCGATCCGGGGCGGCCTGCCGGAGCTGCATCTGCCGAGCCCCGACTTCGAGACGTTCCGGCCCCTGGTCGGGCTCGCGGCCGTGGTCTCGCTGGTGGTGATGGTGCAGACCGCCGCCACCACCCGCGCCTTCAGTGGCGAGGACGGCGACCCGGACGTCGACCGAGACTACGTCGGCGTCGGCCTCGCAGGGGTGCTCGCCGGCCTCTTCGGAGGCTTCCCGGTGAACGCCAGTCCGCCGCGCACCGGAGCAGTCGCCGAGACCGGAGGCCGCTCCCAGTGGGCCGGCCTGACGGCGGCCGGCGCGGTCCTGCTGCTGGCGGCGCTCGGGACCGGACTGATGGCCAGGACTCCGGTGGCGGCGCTGGCCGGGGTGTTGGTGTTCGTTTCCGTGCGGATCTTCCACCTGCGTGATTTCGTCAGGATCTTCGCCCGCGCGCGCTCGGAATTCGCCCTCGCTCTTCTGACGGCCACGCTGGTCTTCGCCCTGCCCGTCGAGACCGGGGCGGCGATCGCCATCTTCCTGTCGCTGGCGCACGGCGTCTTCACCATCACCCGCTCGCAGCTCGTTCCGTTCGAGCGGGTGCCGGGAACCACCGTCTGGTGGCCCGCGGACGCGCAGGCGCCCGGCGAGCGCCTGCCGGAGGTGCGGGTGATGGGCTTTCAAGCCCCGCTGTGCTTCCTGAACGCCTTCACCCTTCGGCGCGGTCTTGCCCAGGCGCTGCGGGCCGACGAGGGCGTGCGCCTGTTCGTCTTCGAGGCCAGCAGCGTCGCCGAGATCGACTTCACCGCCGCCGACATCCTCATCGAGATGATCGGCAAGGCGCGGGCGGCGGGGACGGACTTCGCCGTCGCCCGGCTGGAGTCGGTGCGCGCGCAAGCGGCCTTCGACCGTTTCGGGCTCACGGCCCGCCTCGGAAAGGATCATATCTTCCGGAGCGTCGACGAGGCCGTGGGGGCTTTGGCCAAGGGTCCGGCCGGCCGGCTGCGCTGAAGCACGAGAGGCGGAGCGGCGGCGCGCGCGAAAATTCAGGGAGGAAGGACATGAAGCCATACTCGATGGAGCAGCTGGCGGACCGCCAGGCCATCGTGGACCTGCTCTACTTCTATTGCCGCGGCGTCGACCGTCACGACCGGGACGCGCTGGCCAAGGTCTATTGGCCCGACGCCTGGGACGACCATGCCACGGTGAAGCTGGCGGCGCCTGAGTACGCCGAACACGTGATCGAAGCCACCCGCCACATGCGCACCGCCCATCACCTCACCAACATCCTGGTGGAGTTCGACGCCGCCGACGGGGCGCGCAGCGAATCCTACTTCCTGGCCTGGCACGAATTCGTCGACGACTCCGGCGAGGAGGTCTTCATCGAGCTGTCGGGCCGCTACCTCGATCGTTTCAAGAAGCGCGACGGAGAATGGCGGATTCTGGAGCGGACCCTGGTGTTCGACTTCGAGCAGCACGATCTCGCCGGCAAGTTCGCGAGCCCCTGGCTGGCGCGGATCCGCCGCCGCGGCGCCCACCATCCGGACGACCTGCTCTATCGCATCTGATTTTACGTTCGGCTGGGCGCCCGTCCGCGCGCGGCGGTCTTGTTGGCCACCCGGGCCGGGGCGGAGGCCGGCGGCTCGGCGGCCGGCGCGGCCGGCTGGGCCATCGCCATGGGCGCCCTGGGCGCGGGCGGGGCCGCCGCCCGGAAGCGCGCCTTCATCTTGTCGACCCAGCCCTCGAAAATCTGGTTGTCGGCGGCGATGCGGCTGAAGTCGGCGAGCGAGATCCGTCCCTGGTCGATGCCGGAGAGGGCGACGCGCAGGGCCTCGGGGTTGCGCGCCCCGGCCGTGAAGCCAGCGTACTCCCCCCGGAGTCGCGCCAGCGCGACATCGTCGCCGGCCAGCGAATAGGCGACCGCCGCCCGGAGCAGCCGCCCCTCCTCTTCCGAGCTCATCGGCCCGGGGCTCTTGTAGCGGTCGGCCAGCAGCTTCTCGAACAGGGCGCCGGCCTGCGGCCAGGCCTTCTGCCGCCAGCAGATCTCGGCGCGCGCTTCGGCCGCGTCGGGCGAGGCGTCGGATCCGAGCATCTCGGCGGCCCCGTCGTATTGGCCAAGGGCGGCCAGGGCGCGCGCGGCGACCACCCGGCGCTGCAGGTTGAGGGCGTTCGGCAGCACGGTGGTGCGCGAACCGTTGATGGCGTCCAGCGCATCCTCGGGCCGCTGGTCCATCAGGTAGATCACCGCCAGGTCGGTGGCGACCTGAGCTTTTGGGACCCCTTCGAGCCGATTGTCCGCCTGGTACTTCAGCAGTTGCTCGGCCTGGGGCAGCAGGTCCACGTCCACCAGCCGCCGGGTCAGCCGGCGCACCATGGTGTCGCCGTCCTCGCCCACCGGGGTCAGCTCCTTGAAGTCGTAGAACAGCGCCAGCGCCTGGACCGGCTGCAGCCCGTCGGCGCCACCGTTGAGGAAGAGGTTGCGGAACGCCGCCGCGAGGTCCGCCTGCAGCTGCACCGCCTCGGGCAGGTCCGGAAGGTGCTGGCCCGCCGAGCGCAGGGCCTCGAGCGCCTCGCGATAGCGTCCCTGGCCGAGATAGAGCCTGCCGAGGGCGCGGATCGTCTCCAGCTCGAACGTCCCGCCGCGCCAGCGGTAGCGGAGCCCGTCGAATGCCGAAGCGGCCTGGGCCGGGGTGATCTTGCCGAGGTTGAGCTGGATCTGGGCGGCGTGCAGCAGGGCCGGCCCGGCGATGAAGTCCTGCGGGTTCTGCGCCAGGGCCTGGTACTGGACGAGCGCCGCCGCCGCGTCGCCTTGCTGCTCGGCGAGGCGCGCCTGGACGAGCTGGCTCTGGGCCTGCTCCATCGGATCGGCGCCGGACGCCAGGGCGTAGTTGATCCAGCTATGGGCGCCGGCGATGTCGCCGAGCGCCAGGGCGGTCTCGGCGGCCGCCCTGGCGAAGCGGGCCTTCCAGGTCGGCGGGAATTGGGCCAGCGCCTTGGCCCCGGCGGCGAACTCGCGCCGGGCGTCGGGCCACTGGCTCTGCTCGGCGAAGACGTAGCCCCGCCAGAGGCTGGCGGGCGGATTGTCGTCCAGGGTGGGCGAGGTGAGGTCGGTCTCGGCCTCCTTGTAGCGGCGGGCCATGGCCCGGGCCATGCCGCGAAGGGCGCGGAACTCGGCCTCGCCGCCGAGGCCGGGATGGGTGCGGAAGGCGTCGTCGAGCACGCCGACGGCTTCGAACGAGAGCTGCGAGCCGATCAGGAACCGGGCGAAGGCGATGTGGGCCGCCGTCGGCCCCTCCAGCCCCTTGGCCTCCTCCTCCACCACGGACGCGGCCAGGGCGTCGCGGCGGGCGACGAAGCCGGCGGCGCCCAGCTTGCCCCAATCGTCGCCGATCAGGCCCGGGATCGCGGCGGCCTTGGGCGCGTCGAAGGACGCCGCCGCCATCCGCGCGCCGGCGTCGGCCGGCGAGAGGACCAGCCCCTTCGGGCGGCCGATACTGACGATGTCGCCGCTGGCGGTGACGGTGAGGTCGTCGGCGTGGGGCTCCACCGCCAGGCCCTGGGCCGAGCCCAGCAGCGAGAAGTCCACGAAGTCGCGGCGGGTGGGGAGCCCCTTGGCCGGAGCGGGGGCGGTGACCACCGCCAGCCGGTCCCCCACCGCCGGGTCGGACACCCAGAAAACCCCGCTCGCCCCCGCCACCTCGGCCGTCAGGACACTGGGCCCGCTGGAGTCGTCGCGCTTCAGCGCCACCGGCGTGAACGGCGGGTGGGTGAAGGGCTGGAGCGTGAGCCCCCAGTCGGCGCCGTCGGCCTGGGCGACGAAGGCTTCCGGGGCGCGGGTGGCGATGCGGACGGCGGTGTAGCCGGGCCCGGAAAGGGCCTGCATCGAGGCGTACTGGGCGACGTCCTTGGGCGCCTGGCCGAGATCGATCTTGGCCACGGCGTCGAACACGATCCAGATCGCGTCGCCCCGCCGGAACACCGCCGCGCCGCAGGGATTGCGCCAGGGGAAGTCCAGCCGCAGCTGGGCGCCGGCGAGGGAGGCGCGGACCGCCACGACGCCGCCGATGGGGACGGGATCGGGCCGTCCCGGGCTCGGGCCCCCGGCCGGCGCAGGCGCCGCGGCCGGCTTCTGGAAGAAGTTGACGTAGTCGGTCCCGTCGGCGCGCCCCACCTTGGCGTCCGCATCGTCGGCCAGGGTGAACACAAAGGCGATGACCCCGCCCTGGTGGACCGCCTTGGCCGACTTCACCCATCTGAGCGGCGCGGCGAGGTTGGCGAGGTCGGGCTTGGCGTCCCGGTCGAAGCTGACGGTGAGCGTCTGGCCCTCGCGCTTGGCGCCCATCCGCGTCAGGCCCGCCCAGTGGAACTCGACGCGGGAAAAGTCCTGAGCCTGGCCCACCCGCACGGTGAGGCCCGGCCCGTCCGGGACCGGGGTCTCGGCCGCCACGGGCGCGACGGCGGCGGCGACCATGGCGATCGCCGCCGCCGAGACGCGACGGAGCTGGCGCAGGCCCAACGGCGCCTAGCCCGGCCGGGCCGGCGCCGGCGAGGCCGCGCCGGAGGCCGGCCCGGCGGGACCGGCCGTCGCGGCGGGCGGCGTGGCGTGGGGGTCGGCCTGCGCGCTCCTCTGCGGCGGCGGGGCTGCGCCGGCGGCGGGCGCCGGCGTCTGCGCGGGCGGCGTCGCGGCGGCGTGGTGGACGGCCGGCTTGCGGCGTGGCTTGGAGGGCTTGGCCGGCGGGCTTGCAGCCGCCGCGCCCGGAGCGCCCGCCTGGGCCGTCTGAGTCGGAGGCCCGGCGCCGGGGGCAGCGCCGGGGGCAGCGGTGGGAGCGGCGGCGGGGGGAGCGGCCGGCGGCGACGCGGCCGCGCCGCTGATCGCCTGGCGGGCGGCCACCGCATTGGCGGCAAGGCGGGCGGCGAGCGCCTCGGTGAGCCGCTTGGCCTCGGGCGGGGTCATTTTGGCGAGCATGGCCGAGAGCGCCCGCTCCTTCATCTTGGCGGCAATGGGCAGGCGCACCTCGTCGCTCAGCAGGGTGAAGCGCGCCGCCGCATCGGCCGGCTTCATCACCTCGAACACCTTCACCATGCGGTCGACCTCCGCCGCCCGCTTGTCGTCCACCTGGCCGAGCAGCGACTGCATCTCGGCCTTCAGCGCGTTCATGGCGGTGATCCGGGCGTCGACCTTGGCCTCGGCCGCGGCGATCAGGGAGACCTGGGTGTCGAGGCCTTGGGCCCGCTGGTCGAGCTGGTCGCGGCGCGCGCCGAGGCTCTGCAGCACCTGCAGCTCGGCCGGAGAGAGGCCCGCCTCGCGGGCGAGCTCGGTGGCGCTGGGCGCGCAGACCGGCGCGGGCTTGGCGGCCACCACGCCCGGCGCCGCGGGACTGGCCGCGGCGGGAGTCGGCGGCGCGGCGTGCGGCTTGTCCTTGGGCGCCCTGGCTATCTCTTCGGCGAAACCGCGGGCCGCGCCCAGCACGCCCGGCCCGTTCTCCAGCAGGTCGACCGCCAGCACGCCCGCCGCCGCCACCGCCAGCAGCGGGATCAGACGGGGCGCCTTGCTCATCGGCGCGCTCCTCCGGCGCGGGCAGCCGGGGCCGCCTCGAAGAGGTCGTCATCCAGCCGCCGGCGGGCCTCGGGCGGCCGCGCCATCGCCCTGAGCCGCTCGAGCCGGGCTTCCAGAGGCGGCCGCGGCGCAGGTTCGGGCGGACGCCTCTGGGCCGGCGGCTCGTCCTCCAGGATCAGGTCGGCGCGCGCCTTCGCAGGCGCCGGCGCGGGCCTGGCAGGGCGTTCGGACAAGGCGGCGCGGCTGGGATTGGGGGCCGGGATCGGCGGGGCGGCGGCAAGGCGAGCTTCGGCCTTGGCGGCTTCGGCGGTGAGTCGCTCCAGCTTGCTGGCCAGGCTCCCGGCCCGCTCGATCCGGCCGGCGAGGGTCTCGGTCGCCTCGTCGGTGGCGACGCGCAGGTCCGACAAACCCTGCTCGGCCCGGGCCGCAGCGCGGTCGAGGTCTCCCACCGCCTGGGCGAAGCTCTGGTGGGAGGCGCGCAGGGCCTTGAGCCGCAGGTCCAGGCGCCATCCGAGCACGAGCGCGCCGATCAGCAGCAGGCCCAGGAAACCGTTCAGGATCAGTCCGACGTCGCTCATGCCATCCTCTGCACGGCCTGCTTGGCCGAAGGGGTCAGCGGCGCTTCCACCCTGACCGCGATGTGGTGGTTTCGGCGGCCCATCCGGCCGCGGGTGAGCGGGATCTGGCCGGCCCTGAGCTCGACCATGGTGTCGGGAGAGGCGTTCAGCATCAGGGTGTCGCCGACCTTCAGGTCCAGCACCCGGCTCAGCGCCACCTGCTGCTCGTCGACGACCGCGCGGACTTCCATCTGGGTGGTCCAGAGCTCGGTGGCGAGGTGGCTCTCCCAGATGTTGTCGCGGCCGAACTTCTCGCCCATGAACTGCTGCAGCAGCATTTTGCGGATCGGCTCCAAGGTGGCGTAGGGCAGCAGCAGCTCGATCCGCCCGCCGCGGTCCTCCATGTCGATCCGCAGCTTCACCAGAATGGCGGCGTTGGCGGGCCGGGCGATGGCCGCGAAGCGCGGATTGGTCTCCAGGCGGTCGAGCGAGAAGGTCACCGGCGTCAGCGGCTCGAAGGCCACGTGGCAATCGTGCAGAACCACCTCGACCATCCGCTCCACCAGCACCCGCTCGATGGTGGTGTAGGGCCGCCCCTCGATCCGCATGGCCGCCGTGCCGCGGCGCCCGCCCAGCAGCACGTCGACGATGGAATAGATGAGGTTGGAGTCGACCGTGAGCAGGCCGAGGTTGTCCAGCTCCTCGGCCCGGAACACCGACAGGATCGCCGGCAGCGGGATCGAATTCAGATAGTCGCCGAACCGGATGGAGGAGATGTTGTCGAGGCTGACCTCGACGTTGTCGCTGGTGAAGTTGCGCAGCGACGTGGTCATCAACCGCACCAGGCGGTCGAAGACGATCTCCAGCATCGGCAGGCGTTCGTAGGAGACCAGCGCCGAATTGATGATCGCCCGGATGCCGGTGCGCTCGGCCGCGTCGTCCTCGGAAAGGTCGAAGCCCAGCAGGCTGTCGATCTCGTCCTGATTGAGGATCCGCTCGGAGCCCCCTGCGCCGTCGTCGGATGCGGTTTCCCAGCCGCCGTCGCCGGGCGCGCCTTCCCCGGCGGCCTCGGCGGAGACTGCGACGGGTGGGGTCTCTTCTTGGGTGTCTTCGGCCATGGGTGCGGGGCGATCGGCTAGGGGGGCCTAGTTGATCAGCATCTCCTCGATCAGCACCGAGTTGACCTTGGAGGGGGCGATCAGGAGGTTCACCCGCCGCTGCAGCTCCATGCGCAGCTGGAAGGTGCCCTGGCTGCCGGAAAGGTCCTCCGGCCGCAGCTCCCGCAGGAAGGTCTGAAAGAGGTCCTGCAGGCGGGGCATCTCGGGGTCGAGGACGTCGGCGGTGGCGTGGTCGGGAAGCTCGAAGGTGAGCTTCAGTTTCAGGAAGGTCGGCTTGTTGTCCGGCGTCTGCATGTTCACGACGATGTCGGGCAGGGTGTAGAAGACCACCCCGTCCGGACCGTCCTGCACCTGGGGCGCGTTGGGGTCGGCCTTGCCGTCCTTCTTCTCGCCTTTGGGCTTGGGCGGCAGCTTGTGGGCGGCCGCGGGCCCCGGCTTGTGGAGCAGGAAGAAGGCCGCCCCGCCCCCGCCCCCCAGGATGACGAAGGCCCCGGCCGCGGCGATCAGGATCAGCTTCAGGGGCAGCTTCTTCTTGCCGCCCTCGCCTTCCTCGCCCGCGCCTTCGGCATCGCCCTCGGCGGCGACGGCTTCGGGCTCGTTGTCGTCCGCGGCTTCGGCCTCGGCCTTGCCGGCCTTGCCCTTGTCCTTGGACTTGTCCTTCGCCACGGGCGCGATTCCCTGGATTACCGGATCCGCTCAATCGCCCGCCGTTGGTTAAGGATCAGTTGTTAACACCCTTTAACGGCGCAAAACTTGCCCGGAAAATTTGGCCGCCCGGCGCCTGTTAACCTTTTTGTCCTCTGAAAAACTTGAGCTTTTCGACTGGCCCGAAGCTTGCACGAGGGGGCCAGATGTCTGGGCTCCAGAGCGCCGGGGTTTGTTAACGCCATGGACAACGCGATCTATGTCGGCCTCTCCAAGCAGATCGTCCTGCAACGGGCCCTCGACATCGCGGCCAACAACCTCGCCAACACCGACACCGCCGGCTTCAAGTTCGAGGACCTGCTGACCAACCCCGATCCAGCCCCGCCGGCCATGACCGCCGGCATCCCCACCCCGGTCACCTTCGTGGCCGATGGCGGCGTCGCCCGCGACTTCAGCCAGGGCCCGCTCAGCCAGACCGGTGGGGCCTTCGACGTGGCCATCGACGGCAAGGGCTTCTTCCAGGTCTCCACTGCCGCCGGCCCGCGCTACACCCGCGACGGGCGCTTCAAGCTCGACCCGACCGGCAAGCTCGTCACCCAGGAGGGCGATCCCGTGCAGGGAGACGGGGGCGACATCGTCATCGATCCCGCCCTGGGGCCGATCAGCATCGCCGCCAACGGCGTCGTCAGCCAGGCCGGCCAGCGGATCGGCAAGCTGGCCCTGGTCACCTTCGACAACCTCTCGGCCCTCTCGAAGGAGGGGAACAACCTCTACAGCAATCCGTCGAACCTGCCGGCCCAGCCGAGCACGACCGCGACCCTCAAGCAGGGCATGCTGGAGGGCGCCAACGTGCAGCCGATCGTCCAGGTCACCCGGCTGATCCAGATCAGCCGCGCCTACGAGACGATCACCAACCTCGTCAACACCGCGAACGATCTTTCGAAGGCCGCCGTCCAGCGGCTCGGCGCGGCGTCCTAAGGCAAGAAGAAGGATCGTCCCATGCAGGCTTTGAGAACCGCCGCCACCGGGATGGCGGCCCAGGAGCTCAACGTCGAGGTGATCTCGAACAACATCGCCAACATGAACACCGTCGGCTTCAAACGTCAGCGGGCGGAATTCGAGGACTTGCTCTACCAAAACATCGAGCAGGCGGGCGCCCAGACCTCGGACCAGGGCACCATCGTCCCCACCGGCGTGCAGATCGGGGCCGGGGTGCGCTCCGGCTCGGTCTACCGGATCACCACCCAGGGGACCCTCACCAACACCGGCAACCAGCTGGACATCGCCATCGACGGCCAGGGCTATTTCCAGGTGCTGATGCCCACCGGCGACACCGCCTACACCCGGGCGGGAAACTTCTCGGTCAACGACCAGGGCCAGATCGTCACCACCGACGGCTATCTGATCCAGCCCGCCATCACCGTCCCCTCCAACGCCACCAGCGTCACCATCTCACCCAGCGGCCAGGTCCAGGTGACCCAGCCGGGCGCGGCGGCGCCGGCGGTGGTCGGCCAGATCCAGCTCGCCACCTTCGTCAACCAGGGGGGCCTGGAGGCCATTGGCGACAATTTGTTCCTGGTGAGCGCCGCTTCCGGCGCCGCCACCACCGGCAGCCCCAACACCGCCGGCTTCGGCCAGCTGAAGCAGGGTTACACCGAGGCCTCCAACGTCGACGCGGTGGCCGAGATCACCGCCCTGATCGTCGCCCAGCGGGCCTACGAGATGAACTCGAAGGTGGTGAGCACCGCCGACCAGATGCTGGCCACCGCCTCCAACACCAAGACCGGCTGATGCGCGCCTGCCTCCCTGTCCTTTCCGCCGCCCTGATCGCGCTGGCTGGAGCCGCCGTCGCCGGACAGCCTGTGAGCCTCAACCCGGCGCCGGTGGATTCCACCGGCAAGGTGACGCTCGGAGAGCTCTTCGACGATGCAGGGGCCGCCCGCGACGTGGTGGTCGCTGCCCGCCTGGGCCCGAGCGTGGTCCTCGACGCTGCGGCGGTGCAGGCGCTCGCCCGCCGCTACGGGCTCGACTGGGGCAACCCGACCGGCCTTCGACGGATCATCGTACGCGGCGCCGGGGCGGCGGACGCCGTCGCCGGCCGCAACGTCGAGATCCTCGCCTACGCCCGCAACCTCGCCGCCGGCGAGATCGTCCAGGCCCAGGACATCGTCTGGACCAAAGCCGCCGCCCAACCCGTCGACACGCCGCACGATCCCGACGCGGTGATCGGCATGGCGGCGCGCCGGCCGCTGCGGCAGGGCGAGGCGGTGGAGACCCGCGACCTTTCGGCCCCCATCGTGATCAAGGCCGGCGACACCATCTCGGTGACCTACGCCGACGGCGGCGTGACCCTCACGCTCCAGGCGAGGGCGATGGCGAACGCCTCGGTCGGCCAGAGCCTCAGCGTCCTCAACCCCGTCTCGAAGAAGGTGATCGAGGCGGTGGCGGCCGGGCCGGGGGCGGCCGTCGTCGGGCCCGAAGCGCTGCGGCTCAAGTCCGAGCACGCCCCAGACCAGCTCGCCCTTCGTTAGGAGCACCTTCCATGCGCCGCGCCGTCGTCGCCCTCGCCCTCGTCCTCCCCGCCCTGGCGGGCTGCAATTCGGTTCGGGAGGCGGCGGCCGGGCCGAAGCTCGGGCCGATGGCCTATCCGGCGCCGCTGGTGGCCGAGACCCAGCCGGTGCTCGGCTCCGCCCGGGAGCCGCCGCCCCAGCCGGCCTCGGCCAATTCCCTTTGGCGCACCGGGGCGCGCGAGTTCTTCGCCGACCAGCGGGCCAGCCGCGTGGGCGACATCGTGACCGTCCTCATCAGCATCGACGACAACGCCAAGACCCAGAACAACACCACCACCGGGCGGACCACCTCCAACGGCTACGGGGTCCCCAATTTCTTCGGCCTGGAATCGAGCCTCGGGAAGATCCTGCCGGGCGCCTACGATCCGACGAAGATGATCACCACCAACAGCGCCAGCAGCACCAACGGCACGGGCGGCGTCTCGCGGGCCGAGAAGATCAACCTCACCGTCGCGGCGGTCGTGACCCAGGTGCTGCCCAACGGCAATCTGGTGATCCAGGGCAGCCAGGAGGTTCAGACCAACGGCGAGGTGCGCCACCTGAGCGTCGCCGGGATCGTGCGTCCCGAGGACATCTCCAACTCCAACACCATCAACCACACCCAGATCGCCGAAGCGCGCATCTCCTACGGCGGGCGCGGCGACGTCTCGGCGGTGCAACGCACCCCGGTCGGCACCGGCCTGGCGCAGCGCTGGTGGCCGTTCTGACGTTGTAGGAGCGCCGCGCGCCGCCTCTCCTCCCCCTGCTTTGGGGGAGGTAGCCCGAAGGGCCGGAGGGGGCTTAGGCCCGGATCCCCTTCAAGGCCCGTCCGCCGGCGCTGAGGGCGCCAAGCGCGGCGCGCACGATGCCCTCGGCGTCCAGGCCGGCGGTGGCGTACATGGCTTCCGGCTTGTCCTGGTCCTGGAAGATGTCGGGCAGGGTCAGGGTGCGGATCTTCAGGCCGCGGTCCAGCAGGCCGCGCTCGGCCAGCGCCTGCAGCACGAACGCGCCGAAGCCGCCGATCGCGCCTTCCTCGATCGTGAGCAGCACCTCGTGC
>JAFBAO010000085.1 GCA_019247715.1 Caulobacteraceae bacterium | reverse complement strand
CGGGTGCTCTCTTTCGACGCTTGGAGCTCGGCTCGAAGACACGGCGTCGTGCGGGCGCTGCCGTGAAGAACGCTTCCCATAGGGCATCCTCTTCCTGACGACTCAGGATCGATGATGCACCATCAGATTCCGGGACTGCACAACTAGTTCGCGGGGACGGCCGCCGACATCACCGGGCCGATCTCCCCGTGGACCACGAGGTCGGCGATGGCGTCCTGCTCGGTCGGCTCGCGGTTGACGATCGCCAGACGCGCGCCGCGGTGCTTGGCCATCGGCGGGAAGCTGGCCGCCGGGTAGACGACCAGCGAGGAGCCCAGCACCAGGAAGAGGTCGCATGCCAGGGTCTCCTCCTGCGCCCGCGCCATCGGGCCCTCGGGCATCGGCTGACCGAAGGAGATCGTCGCGGTCTTCACGACGCCCCCGCACTGCTGACAGCTGGGCAGCTCTCCGCCGGCCTCGAACCGCACCTTCAGCTCGGCAAGTTCGTGGCGCAGGCCGCACGCGAGGCAGGCCGCGTAGCTGGCGTTGCCGTGAAGCTCGATGACCTTCTCGGCCGGAACGCCGGAATCCTGGTGCAGGTTGTCGACGTTCTGGGTGATCACCGACGAGGCCTTGCCGGCCCCCACCAGGCGCGCCACGGCGAAGTGGCCGGCGTTCGGCGAGCGGCCGGTCCATCCGGCCCTTCCGGAGAAGGCCCGTTCCCAGGCCTCGCGGCGCTTTTCCACGTCGCTCAGGAATTCCTGGAAATAGATCGGCTGCATCCGGCTCCAGATCCCGCCGGGGCTGCGGAAGTCGGGAATTCCGGACTCGGTGGAGATGCCCGCGCCGGTGAACACCACGATCCGCCGCGCGGCCTGGATCATTTGCGAAAGGCGCTCGACGTCGGACATGGGTGGGCTCCAGCAGTGGCGTTGGGCTTGTTCAACGCGCCGGCCCACGTCACCGTCGGCCAAGGCAAGGAAGGAAGCGATGGCCGAAGCGCGCGTCAATCCCGAGGGACTGCTGAAAGGGAGGGTTGCGGTCGTCACCGGCGCGAGCCGCGGGATCGGCGAGGCGATCGCCGCGCGCCTGGCGATGGAGGGAGCGAAGGTCGCCGTGTCGGCCAGGACCGCCGAGGAGGGCGACAGCAAGGTTCCTGGCTCCCTGGCGGGGACGGCGGCGCGGATCCGCAGGGCGGGCGGCGAGGCTGTCGCGATCCGGGCCGATCTTGCGGCGCCGGGCGACCGCGAGCGGCTCATCGCCGAGGCCGTCGCCGCCTTCGGGCCGGTGGACATCCTCGTCAACAACGCCGGGCTGAATTTCTACGTCCAGGTTCCAGACTTCGGAGAGAAGCGGCTGAGGCTGATGCTCGAGGTGCAGGTGGTGGCGCCTTTCCACCTTGCCCAGCTGGTGCTGCCCTCGATGCGCGAGCGCCGGCAGGGCTGGATCGTCAACATCTCCTCCAACGCCAGCGGCCATCCGGCCCAGCCCTATCGCGGCATCCACGGCACCACCGTCTACGGCATGTGCAAGGCGGCCCTGGAGCGCTTCACCACCGGCCTGGCCTCCGAGGTCCATCGCGACGGCGTGGCGGTGAACGTCGTCTCCCCGGAGCTGGTGGCGACGCCGGGCATGGAGTTCCATGGCCTCATCAACGACGCGGTGAAGCATCGCCTGCAGCCGGTCGAGGTCATCGCCGAGGCGGTGCTACGGCTCGCCAGCGGCGATCCCAAAACCATGACCGGCAGGATCGACCGCGCGGCGCCACTCCTGGAGGCGCTGGGCGTCGCGCCGGCCGCGCTGATCTAGGCCCGCTTGAGCGGCCGTGGCTGCTCGGCCAGCCGCGCCTTGACCGCGTCCGCCACCGCCTGCGGGGTGATGCCGAATTCCCGGTAGAGGCGATCCGCCGGGGCCGAGGCGCCGAATCCATCCATGCCGACGAACAGGCCGTCCTCGCCGATGAAGCGCTCCCATCCCAGGCGCACGCCGGCCTCGACGGCGATGCGCACCGGCGCACGCCCGATCACCTCGGCCCGATAGGCGGGGCTCTGGCGGGCGAAGAGCTCCCAGCAGGGGGCCGAGACCACCCGGGTCGGGATCCCGTCGGCCTCGAGCAGCCCGCGCGCGGCCATGGCCACCGCCGCCTCGGTCCCGCTGGCGAAGATGGTGACGATGGCTTCGCCGTCGGCCGGCGCCAGTTCGTAGGCCCCGCGCGCCGAGCGGGCGCCCGCGTCGTGGCGGACCGGCGCGGTCTTCTGTCGCGAGAGCGCCATCAGCGAGGGGACGTCGTGGTTCTCGAGCGCCGCCTTCCAGCACTCGGCGGTCTCCACCGCGTCGGCCGGTCTGAACACCAGCAGGTTCGGCATGGCCCTCAGGGCGGCCAGGTGCTCCACCGGCTGGTGGGTGGGCCCGTCCTCGCCGACCCCGATGGAGTCGTGGGTCATCACATGGATCACCCGCACCCTCATCAGGG
The DNA here is from genome assembly GCA_019247715.1 of Caulobacteraceae bacterium. GTDB lineage: Bacteria > Pseudomonadota > Alphaproteobacteria > Caulobacterales > Caulobacteraceae > Acaudatibacter. The sequence continues at coordinate 53,388 of JAFBAO010000085.1, read as the reverse complement.
CGCCCAGCCGGATCGCCGCGCGGCTGTAGTCGGAGAAGGCGAGGAAGGTGCCGGAGTAGGGGATGAGCCCGCCGTGCAGCGCCAGGCCGTTCATGACCGCCGCCATGGCGTGCTCGCGCACCCCATAGTGAACGAAGCGGCCCGCGTAGTCCGGGGCGTCGAACATCGCCATGCCCTTGGTGAGCGTGTTGTTCGAGCCGGTGAGGTCGGCCGAGCCGCCGATCATTTCCGGGATGGCCGGGACCAGCGCTTCGAGGGCGGCCCCGGAGTGCTGGCGGGTGGCCGCGGCGGGGCGCTCGGCGGCCATCTGGCGGGCGTGGGCTTCGAGGCCCGAGAAGGCCTCGGCCGGAAGCCGCCCCGACATCGCCCGCTGGAACTCGGGCTTGCGCCCGTCCCTCTCGAGCCGCGACTCCCATCGCCGCCGGAGGCTTGCCCCGCGCCGGCCGGCCTTGCGCCAGGCCGCCTCGATGTCGGCGGGCACATGGAACGGCTCGTAGGGCCAGTTCATCGCCGTCCGGGCGGCGGCGATCTGCGGATCGAACAGGGCGTAGCCGTGACCTTGCGCATCGCCCTCCATGGGCCCGGCGCCGCGCAGGATGATGGTCTTGCAGGCGATGAGGGTCGGCCGGTCCTGACGGCGCGCCCAGCGGAGCGCGGCGGCGATCTGGCCGTAGTGGTGCCCGTCGATCCGCTTGGTCGCCCAGCCGGCGGCCTTGAACCGGGCGATCTGGTCGCCGCGCTCGGCCAGCGTCGCGCGCCCGTCGATGGTGGTGTCGTTGTCGTCGAAGAGGACGGTCAGCTTGGCGAGCTTCAGGCGGCCGGCCAGGTGCGCGGCCTCGTGGCTGAGCCCTTCCATCAGGCAGCCGTCGCCGGCGACGACCCAGGTCCGGTGGTCGACCAGCCCTTCCCCGAACCGCGCCGCGAGGCTCCGCTCGGCCATGGCCATGCCCACCGCCGTGGCCAGCCCCTGGCCCAGGGGCCCGGTGGTCGTCTCGACGCCGGGGGTGTGGCCGTATTCGGGGTGGCCCGGCGTGCGCGAGCCCCACTGACGAAAGTCCTCGATCTCCTGCATCGTCATGCCGGGAAAGCCGGTCAGATGGAGGAGGCTGTAGAGCAGCATGGACCCGTGGCCGGCCGAGAGCACGAACCGGTCGCGGTCCGGCCACTCGGGCCGGCTGGCGTCGTACTTGAGGATCTTGGTCCACAGGACAGTCGCCACGTCGGCCATGCCGAGCGGCATGCCCTGGTGGCCGGACTTGGCGCGGTGCACCGCGTCCATGGACAGGGCGCGGATGGCGTTAGCCATCGTCAGAGGCGGGACAGACATGCTCCCCCGAGCTTTTGGGACGCCCGGCAGTCGCACGGACTCGGCAAGCCGGTCAAGGCGGCTCCAATCCGGGGTTTAAGGATGGTCGCGACGCGTTCTATAGAGAATCGGGTGGCGGACGGGAGAGCGTCCCTTGATGACGTCTGAGATGGCGGTCGAGAACGCCTTGGACCTGGCGGTGCGGCGGCTCGAGCGCGCGCTGACGCTGCTCGAACAGCGGGTGGGGCAGAGGATCACCGAGGCGGGGGCGACGGGCGGCGCCGCCTTCGAGGAGGATCGGGCCCAGCTCGCCGCCGAACTCGACCAGGCGCGGGCGCGCGAGCGGGCCCTGGAGGAGGCCGGAGCTGCGGCCTCCGGGGCGCTGGCGGCCGCCATCGCCGAGATCCGCGCCGCGCTCGGCGAACCAGCGGAGGCCTGACGCGATGGCCCAGGTGACGGTGGAGGTGAATGGCCGGCCCTATCTGGTCGGCTGCGAGGACGGCCAGGAGCCGCGGCTGCGCGAGTTGGCCGGCCTCGTGGACGCCCAGGTCCGCCAGGTGGCGCGCGACGTCGGCCCGCTGGGCGAGACCCGGCTCATGCTCATGGGGGCGCTGGTCATGGCCGACGAGCTGAACGAGCTGAGAGCCGACATCGAGACCCTGCGGGCGGAGATGGCGCAGGTCCGCGCCCAGGTCGGGCGGGCCGAGCTGAAGGCGGTGGCCGCGCTGCAGACCGCGGCCGAGAAAATCGAGGCCATGGCCGCCGGCTGACCCCGATTTGGGACTGCGGGGTTGAGCGCGGCGCTCAGGACCCCTAGCTTCAGCCCCGGCGGTCTTGCTGCGGCTCGCGTCGGAGGCATCCAATCCTGGGGACCTTAATTCACCTCGAAGGGAGCTGTCCCTGGCCGGGCTCGTGGGCCCGGGCACACGGCGCCCACCTGGCTATCCAGGTCCGAGGGGATTGAAACGCCGCCACGGTTCTTCGCGGCGCCGCCACCCTTTTTTTGATAAGTTTGCTATGAGTTTTCGATGCGCATCGCCTTTTTCGGCGACGTCGTCGGCCGTTCCGGCCGCGAAGGTCTCGCCCAATACCTGCCCGGCCTGCGTCGCCGGCTCGGGCTCGATTTCGTAGCGGTCAACGCCGAGAACGCCGCCGCCGGCTTCGGCATCACCGAGAAGACCGCCCGCGAGCTCTACGCGGCCGGCGCCGACTGCCTCACGCTCGGCAACCACGCCTGGGACCAGAAGGAGGCGCTGACCTACATCGTCCGCGAGCCACGGCTTATCCGCCCGCTCAACTATCCGAGGCTCTCCCACGCGCCGGGCCGGGGCGCCCAGCTCTTCACCACCGAGCGGGGACGCCAGGTGCTGGTCGTGAACCTGCTCGGCCGGGTGCACATGGAGGCCCTCGACGATCCGTTCGCGGCCGTGGACCAGGAGCTGGAGGCCTGCCCCCTGGGCGAGGGCGCCGACGCCATCATCGTCGACATGCACGCCGAGGCCACCTCGGAGAAGATGGCCATGGGCCACTTCTGCGACGGCCGCGCGAGCCTGGTGGTGGGCAGCCACTCCCACGTGCCGACTGCCGACGCCCAGATCCTGCCCGGCGGCTCGGCTTTTCAGACCGACGCCGGCGCCTGCGCCGACTATGACAGCGTCATCGGCAACCAGAAGGACGAGCCGATCAGGCGCTTCACCACCCGCATATCCCAGGGCCGCTACAAACCGGCCGAGGGGCCGGCCACCGTCTGCGGCGTCTTCGTGGAGACGGACGATGCGACCGGGCTCGCCCGCAGGATCGAGCCGATCCGGATCGGAGGGCGGCTTGCCCAGACGGTCCCCGTCGTCGCCGAGACGGTGGCGGCGGCGCTCTAATCCCGGTCGCGGACGTCCAGCCGCCGGACCACCAGCTCGTCCACTTCCAGGCGCCCGAAGCGGGCCTCCTTGACGCCGAGCCGCCCGATCCGGAGCGCGCCCACGGCCAGGGCCCCGATCGCCACCGCGCCGATCGCCAGGGCGCCGAAGGCGAGGGCCCCGGCGATGGCGTTGCCGGCCGCCGCCGCGCCCGCCGCCACGGCCGGGTGGGCTTGCACCGGCGGCCGGCGGTTGGGCTGCCACTGCACGATGTCCTCGGGCAGGGTCTCGGGTTCGTTGAGGTCCGTCTCGATGGTCATCTGGTCCTCTTCCGGGCGCGCCCACAACGGCCCAGGGTCCGGGTTGTTCCTGCCGCAAGTCTAGCGGCTGCGGCGCCTCTCGTCCCGCCCCGCTGGCCCGCCGGGCCGCGCCGGGCTAAATCGCGGCCGATGATCTACCTCGTCCGCCACGGCCAGACCGAGTTCAACCAGCAAGGCCGCGTCCAGGGCCGGGTGGATTCGCCGCTGACGGCGCTCGGGGTCGCCCAGGCCGAGGCGATCGGCGAGCGGCTGGCCGGCTTGGCGCAAGCGGCGCCGGGCGGCTGGCGGATCGTCTGCAGCCCCCTGGGGCGAGCGCGGGCCACCGCCGATATCATCGCCGCGCGGACGCGGCTGCCGGGCCCCGTCGTCGAGCCGCGGCTGATCGAGGTGTCCTACGGCGCCGTCGAGGGCCTCACCATGCCCGAGGTGCACGCCCGCTGGCCGCAGCTCGCCGGCATCGACACGCTGTTCGGCCGCGCGCCTGACGGAGAGAGCTTCGAGGCGCTGACCGGGCGCGTGGCCGGCTGGCTCGGCGAGGTCGAGGCCGATGAGGCTGTGAGCGTCGTGGCCGTGACCCACGCCGGCGTCACCCGGGTGGTCCGCGGCCTCTGCCTGGGGCTGGACGAAGCCGGGATGCGGTTGCTGGACAAGCCGCAGGACGTGGTCTTCCGCCTGGACGGTGGGCGCGAAGAGCGGATCGAGTGTCCGCCGCTTCCGTCGCCGCCGCTCCGGAGCTAGAAGCCGCCTCCATGGCCGGCCACTCAAAGTTCAAGAACATCCAGTTCCGCAAGGACCGGCAGGACAAGATCCGCTCGAAGCTGTTCTCCAAGCTGTCGCGCGACATCACGCTGGCGGCCAAGCAGGGCGCGCCGGACCCCACCGCCAACGCGCGCCTGCGCCTGGCCATCGCCAACGCCAAGGCCGAGTCGATGCCCAAGGACAACATCGACCGGGCGATCAAGAAGGCCCAGGGGGGCGAGGCCGATTCCCTGGAGGAGATCCGCTACGAGGGCTTCGCGCCGGGCGGCGTCGGGCTGATCGTGGAGGTGCTCACCGACAACCGCAACCGGGCGGCCGCCAACGTGCGGGCGATCTTCGGCAAGAACGGCGGCAACCTCGGGGAGACCGGCGCGGTCTCCTTCATGTTCGACCGGGCGGGGGAGATCGTCTACCCGCGCGCGGCCGGCTCGGACGAGGCGGTGATGGAGGCGGCGATCGAGGCGGGCGCGGAGGACGTGGAGAGCGACGCCGAAGGCCACGTGATCTATTCCGCCTTCGAAAGCCTCTCGGCGGTGGCCGAGGCGCTGGAGGCGACGCTGGGGCCGGCGGCCTCCACCAACGTCATCTGGAAGCCGAAGAGCGAGGTTCCGGTGGCCGGCGCCGAGGCGGCCCAGCTGATGAAGCTCGTCGACGCTTTGGACGACGACGACGATGTCCAGAACGTGTTCGGCAACTACGCCATCGACGAGGCGGAGATGGCCCGGCTCTCGGGCTGAGAGGCGGTCACTCGAAGGTGTCGGCGGCCGCGCGCCGCGAAAGGTTCCGCGCGTCCCGCAGCGCCCGCAGACCCTGCGCCACCAGGAACACCCCGGCCGCGGTGGGCAGCCCGCCGAGGATCAGCGGAACCGGGGCGAAGGCGAGCGCCTCGCTGGGCGAGCCGCTGGCGAGCCCGACGATCAGAAAGGCGCCGGTGCAACCGCCGCAGAGCAGGGTGACCAGGGCGCCAACGGTCAGCATGAGATAGGCGCCGAAGCGTTTCTGGCGGGCGAGGTCGCGGGCGGCCGGCCGGGGGGCCGGGGTCTGCGGCTGGCTCACGCCGCTCCCCGCGCCTGGGCCAAGGCCTGATTCCCCGACGCGCCCGGCCGATAGAAGGTGTTGTAGGTGTCGAAGGGGATGATCGCCCCGCCCGGCTGCACGAAGTGGACGCAGGAGCGCTTGACGGTTCCGAGGTCGAAGTTGAACCGGTCGAGGAACTGGGAAATCACCACCCGGAAGGTGTGCTCGTAGGCGAGGCCCGGCGGCGCGGCGACGTCGGGAAGGCAGCAGAGCAGGGACGAGAGCTTGTCCGACGTGTCCCCCTGGGCGGTGGAAAGCGACAGCAGGTCGAAGATACGCCGCTGAAGCTCGGGGTAGGCCTCGAAGGCGATGGTGTTGGGCGCCGCGGCCACCAGCGCCTCGCGGGGCAGGAGGGCGGTCACCGGCGTCACCGCGGAACCCTCCCGCAGTCCGTAGCCGATGCAGATCTGGTCCGGGTTGCAGGGGAGGGGGATCAGGTCGTCCAGGGCGAAGACCCCGGCCTCGGCGACCCGCCGCCGGATCTCGGTGAGCACGACGCGGTGGGCGGCCGGCTCGAATCCCTGGTTGCGGCCGGCGTCCTGCACCGGCTGGAAGGTCACCCCGCGCACGCATCTCCAGTTCAGGGCGAAACGGACGAGATCGGCGATGTCCGCATCGTTGACGCCCTTCTTCACGGCGGCCACTAGGGTCACCGAGACGCCCGACCGCTCCAGCGCCTCCAGGGCCTCGATCCGGATTCGGCGGAGGTCGGCGCCGCGCAGATCGACCAAGGCCTCGCGGCGCAGGGAGTCGAACTGCAGATAGACCTCCAGCCCCGGCATGAATTCGGCCAGGCGGCCGGCGAAGCCGGGCTCGCGGGCGATCCTCAGGCCGTTGGTGTTGATCATCAGGTGGCGGATCGGCCGGGCCTTGGCGGCGGCGAGGATGTCGAAGAAGCGCGGATGCAGGGTGGGCTCGCCCCCGGAGAGCTGCACGAGGTCCGGCTCGCCCTCGGAGGCGACGACGGCGTCCAGCATCGCCTCCACTTCGGCCAGCGGCCGGTGCCCGCCCCGGCCGGCGGCGGAATCGGCGAAGCAGACGGGGCAGGAGAGGTTGCAGGCGTCGTTGACCTCCACGATGGCCAGGCACGAGTGCTGCTCGTGGTCGGGGCAGAGGCCGCAGTCGTAGGGACAGCCGTGCTCGGTGCGGCTCTGCAGCGCCAGCGGCCGGTCGCCGGGCTTCAGCCAGTCGCGCTGGGATTTCCAGTACGCCAGGTCGTCGGCGATCAGGGTCTTCTGGACGCCGTGGGCTGCGCAGCGCTTCTGGAAGAAGACGCGTTCGCCCTCGGCCACGATCTTGGCCGGGACCAGCGCCAGGCAGACCTCACAGAGACTGGTCGTCTGGCCGAGGAACAGATAGGGCGCGGACTTGCGGCGCGCCGGCGCGCGCGCAGGCGAGGTCGCGAACGAAGTTGACGACGCCATAAACGACGAGGCCCCCGCTGAGCAGGTGGAAGAGGTTAAGGGGACCCACCAGAGTTGGATAGGGCTTGAGGAACTCCCAGCCGAATCGCTGGCCTCCGTACCACACGCACATAGCGTAGAACCCGCGGCGGACGGCCCAGGGCGCCCGCTTGGCCAATCCCCACGCATAGACGGCCAGGAACGCCGCCATCGCCAGGCTCTCGTAGACCTGGACCGGATGGCGCCCCACGCCGTCCCCGAGATCCACCGCCCAGGGGAGCGAGGTGGGCGTCCCATAGGTGCGGTCCGGCAGGCCCGCGAACAGGCAGCCCCACCGGCCGACCGCCGCGCCTGCCGCGAAGGCGCCGACGAAGAGGGTTCCGGTCGAGCCTCGCAGCCCGCGCGCGGCCTTGTAGAGCTCGACCGTGACGATGGCGCCGACGAGGGCCCCGGCGACGCTGTGGGAGATTTCAGGGGCGGGCCCGCGCCAGGTGTTCAGCGATCCGGCCGCCCAGGCGCCCGCCGCCGCGCCCAGCGCCAGGACGGCGAAATAGCCGGGCCCGGTGACGGCGGCGATCCGGCGCCCGGCGTCGGCGAGCCGCCAGCGGTAGAGCGCGAGCCCGGTCGCCGCGCCGGCCGACCAGGCGGCTAGATCGAAGGCGACGTGCGCCCAGGGGGCGGTCGGAACGTGGATCATCCGGAGGGCCACGAGCTCATCGCACGCCCGGCGCGTGCGCCGATGGGGCGAAAACCGCCTTTCGCGGGCCACTGACGCTTGGGTTCTTGACGCTCGTCAAGGCGATCCGGCAAGGCTTCCGCGAGGATCGCCGCCATGCACGAATACCCCGCCGACATCTTCACCGAGCAGGACGTCAGTCCGGACGGCCTTGCGAACCTCGGCCCGCTGGCGCCGCTGGCGGGGCTCTGGGAAGGGAAGAAGGGGTTCGACGTCAATCCGTTCTGGCCGGAGCCGCGGCGCCAGGACTACGTCGAGCGGATCGACCTGCAGCCCATCGATCCGCAGTCCAACGGGCCGCAGTTCTTCTACGGGCTCCGGTACCACACCCACATCGTCAAGCCGGGCGAGATCGAGACCTACCACGATCAGGTGGGCTATTGGCTCTGGGAGCCGGTGACCGGCCTCATCACCCACACGCTGACCATCCCGCGCGGCCAGGTCGTGCTGGCCCAGGGCCATGCGGCGGCGGACGCGGTGCGGTTCGAGGTGTCGGCGATCCGCGGATCCACGGTCAACGGCATCTGCTCGACGCCCTTCCTGGAAGAGGCGTTCCGCACCGACAGCTTCCGCATGGAAGTCACCGTCAACGCGGATGGGACGTGGTCCTACGAGGAAGACACGGTGCTGCAGGTGAAGGGCCAGGCCGCGCCGTTCCACCACACCGACCGCAACACTCTGGCCCGGATCGCGCCGCCGAAGCCGAACCCGCGCCTCGCCGGCGGCTGAGCTCCGCCCCGCGGTTTCGTAACCAATCGTTAACCGCACCGGCGCTTTCCCTGGCTGCTTAGCCGCGCGATGCTGCGGTCGGAACGCATGACGAACGCGATTCGCATTCTCGGCCTCGATCCAGGCCTGAGGCGCACCGGGTGGGGGGTGGTCGCCGCCGATGGCGCACGCCTCAGCCACATCGCGCACGGGGTGATCGCGCCCGACGATCGCCTCGGCCTCGCGGATCGGCTGCTGATCCTGTTCCGGGGCGTCGAGGCGGTGATCGAGCGGCATGGGCCGGTCGAGGCGGCGGTGGAAGAGACCTTCATGACCGCCAATGGCGCCTCCACCCTCAAGCTCGGCCACGCCCGCGCCGCAGCCATGATCGCCCCGGCCGCCGCCGGCCTGCCGGTGGCCGAATACGCCGCCAAGGTGGTGAAGAAGGCGCTGGTGGGGACCGGCGCGGCCGACAAGGCGCAGGTCGCCTTCATGGTCGCGCGGCTGCTGCCGGGCGCGGGGGTCGCCGGCGGCGACGCCGCCGACGCCCTGGCGGTGGCCATCTGCCACGCCCACGCCCGCACCGCCCGCCGTCTCGGGAGCGCCGCGTGATCGGGCGGCTCAAGGGGGTGCTGGCCGAGGTCGGCGAGGAGGAGGCGCTGATCGACGTGGGCGGGGTCGGCTATCTGGTCCGCTGCGGCGCCCGGACCCTGGACCGTCTGCCGGCCCAGGGCGAGGAGGCGCTGCTGCACGTGGAGACCCAGTGGTCCGAGCAGGCCGGCCCGCGCCTTTACGGGTTCCTGAGCCGGGAGGAGCGGCGGGCCTTCGTCCTGCTGCAGGACATCCAGGGGGTCGGGCCAAAGGCGGCCCTGGCGGTCCTCGACGTGCTGCCGCCGACCGACCTCGCCGCCGCCGCCGCCCGCGGCGACAAGGCGCTGGTGGCCCGCGCCAACGGCGTCGGGCCGAAGCTCGCCCTGCGGATCGTCACCGAGCTGAAGGACAAGCCGCTCGGGAACGGAACGGCGGCGCTCGCCCACGCGGCGTCGGCGCCCGTCGCCGCCGCGTCCGCGGCCGGCGAGGCCGTGTCGGCGCTGATGGGGCTGGGGATCGCGGAGCTGGCGGCGCGCCGGGCGGTCGACAAGGCCGCGTCGCGTCTCGGGGAGACGGCGGGCGAGCCGGCGCTGATCAAGTCCGCCCTGCAGGAGCTGGGTCGATGAACCGGCTGGTCTCGGGCGAAGCCGCCGAGTTCGAGCCCCCGGACCGGGCGCTCAGGCCCCAGACGCTCGCCGAGTTCGTCGGCCAGGCCCAGGCCAAGGCCAACCTCAAGATCTTCATCGAAGCGGCGCGGTCGCGCGGCGAGGCGCTGGACCACGTGCTGCTGTTCGGGCCGCCCGGTCTCGGCAAGACGACGCTGGCCCAGATCATCGCCCGGGAGCTCGGCGTCGGCTTTCGCGCCACGTCCGGTCCAGTGCTGGCCAAGGCCGGGGATCTGGCGGCGATCCTCACCAACCTCGAGCCGCGCGACGTCCTCTTCATCGACGAGATCCACCGCCTGGCCGCGCCGGTGGAGGAGATCCTCTATCCGGCCATGGAGGACCACGCCCTCGACCTGATCATCGGCGAGGGCCCGTCGGCCCGGTCGGTGCGGATCGACCTCGCCCCGTTCACGCTGGTGGCCGCGACCACGCGGGCCGGGTTGCTGGCGACGCCGCTGCGCGATCGGTTCGGCATCCCCCTCAGGCTCGACTTCTATTCGGCGCCGGAGCTGGAGCAGGTGATCGGCGCGGCCGCGCGCAAGCTGGGGACCCCGCTCGCCCCGGAGGGCGCGGCCGAGATCGCCGGCCGGGCGCGCGGCACGCCGCGGGTGGCCGGGCGCCTGCTGCGCCGGGTGCGCGACTTCGCCGGCGCCGAGGGCTGCGCCCTCATCGACCGGACCGCCGCCGCCCGCGCCCTGGCGCGCCTGGAGGTGGACGAGGCGGGCCTCGACGGCCTCGACCGCCGCTACCTCGCCGCCCTCATCGACCACTATGGCGGGGGACCGGCCGGGGTGGAGACCCTGGCCTACGCCATCGCCGAGGCCCGCGACGCGGTGGAGGACGTCATCGAGCCGTTCCTGCTCCAGCAGGGCTTCATCCAGCGCACGCCCCGCGGCCGGCTGGCGTGCGCCAAGGCCTATCTGCATCTGGGGCTGGATCGCTCCGCCCGGCCTGCGGGCCAGCCCGGCCTTTTTGGCGACGACGCATGAGCTTCCCCGCGCCCGCCACCGGCCGCCTGGACGGCGCCGAGCACGCCCTGCCGGTGCGCGTCTATTACGAGGACACCGACTTCACCGGCGTCGTCTACCACGCGGCCTATCTGAAGTTCTTCGAGCGCGGGCGCACCGAGTTCTTGCGCGCGGTGGGAATCGACCACCGAACCCTGCTGGAGAGCGCCGACCCCTGCGCCTTCGCGGTGACGCGGCTGGCCGTCGACTTCCGCAAGGCCGCGAGGGTCGACGACGCCTTGACGGTGCGCACCTGCTTTCGGCGCCTGAGGGGCCTTCGGATCGGGACGCGCCAGCGGCTGACGCGCGGCGAGGACCTGATCGCCGAGGCCGAAGTCGAAGTCATCTGCATCCGCCCGGACGGCCGACCCCGAAGGCCGCCGCCCGAGCTCGTCCATTCCCTGGCGGGAGGCCTTGCCGGGGCGACGCCATAGTTTCACCACCGGCGGGCGCCATCGGCCTCGCCGATTTTTCCCGGGAGTCCCATGGATTCGTCTGCGTCCGTCACGCCCGAGACCTTCTCGATCGTGCACCAGTTTCTGTCGGCCGACTGGGTGGTGAAGCTGGTGCTGGTCTTCCTGGCGCTGGCCTCGCTCTGGTCGTGGGCGGTGATCATCGACAAGTCGGCCAGGTTCACCGCCCTGAACAGCGAGGCGGACAAGTTCGAGGACGAGGTCGGGTCGGGACGGGCCCTGGAGGACGTGGCCGCCGCCGCCGGCGAGCGTCCGCGGCAGGCCCTGCCGCGCATGCTGCAGGCGGCCTTGCGCGAATGGCGCGAGGCGAGGTCCAAGGGCCTCCTGGCCGGCGCCCAGGCCGAATCCCAGACCGCTTTCCTGATCCAGAGGATCGACCGGGTGCTGGGCTCGCTGGTGGCCCGCGAGAGCCAGAGGGTGGAGGAGGGCCTGGGGAGCCTGGCGATCGTCGCCACCGCCTCGCCGTTCATCGGCCTTTTCGGCACCGTCTGGGGGATCATGCATGCCTTCCAGTCCATCGCCATCCAGAAGAACACCAACCTCTCGGTGGTGGCGCCGGCGATCGCCCAGGCCCTCTTCGCCACCGCGATCGGCCTGGCGGCGGCCATCCCCGCCTACATCGGCTACAACAAGTTCTCCGCCGACGCCGGCAAGTTCGCCGCCCGTCTCGACGGCTTCGCCGACGAGTTGGTCACGGCCATCCAACGGCGCCTCGCCGAGCGGGCGGGCTGATGGCGCTCTCGATCCAGGACCCGTTCCAGGCCCGGGGCCGGCGCCGGCGCGCACGGCGCAGCGCCCTCTCGGAGATCAACGTCACCCCCCTCGTGGACGTGATGCTGGTGCTCTTGATCATCTTCATGATCTCGGCGCCGCTCTTGACGGTGGGCGTGCCGCTGGAGCTGCCGAAGACCGAGGCCGGCGCCATGCAAGACCAGACCGAGCCGCTCACGGTCTCCATCCGGTCGAACGGGGACGTCTACCTGAACGAGACCGAGGTCGCCTTCGGCTCGCTTTCACCGGCGCTGCGGGAGATCGCCGGGGCGGGCCTCGCCCGGCCTATCTATGTCCGCGCCGACGGCCGCGCCCCCTACGCCATCGTCGCCCAGGTGATGGCGGGTATCTCTGCGTCCGGGTTCTCGAAGATCAACCTCATCACCGACACCGGAGGCCCGTCCAGCGGTCCCAAGCCGCTCGCCCCCGCCGGAGCCGTCCAGCCTTGAATGCGGCGGCCCTTCGCCAGAGGGACAACCTCGCGCCGGCCTTCGTGGCCGCGGCGCTGCTCCACCTGGCGCTGCTGGCCCTGGCGATCTTTTTGCCGAACCGGCCGCCGATGCTGCCCATCGGCTCGTCGGTGCCGATCACCCTCGTGACCTCCGACAAGACGACGGACACCCGCCAAGCCGTCCAGGCGCCGGAGCCGAGCCCCGCCGCGCCCACCCAGGCCCCGGCGCCGGAGCTGGCCCCGCCCTCGTTCGGCGCCCCGCCCCCCACCAAGGCCGTCCAGCAGAAGCCGGTCTCGCCCCAGCCCTCGCAGCGGCCGGCGCCTGCGGAGAAGCCGTTCGACTTCAATCGCCTGCAGAATATCATCGACAAGGCCCAGCGTGCCTCCGGCCAGCCCAGCTCCAGCGCCGCGCGAGGACCCGCGCGGCCGGAAACCGCCGAACAGGCGCGGCCCGACGCCGGCCAGGGCGTGTCGCAGAGCGACCTCGCCGGCCTCAGCCAGCTTCTCGAGCGCCTCTGGAATCCCAACTGCGACGTCCCCGGCGGCGACGCGGTGAAACTGCAGGTGAAGTTCACGGTGGGATTGAACGGCAACCTGCTGGGCCGGCCGAGCGCCGGCGGCGCAGAGAGCTCCGCCAACGCGGTGGTGGCGGCGGCGGCGCTGCGCGCCTTGGATGCGGTGCGACAGGTGCAGCCCTACCAGGAGCCCTACTATGGGCGCTCGATCACCGTGAACTTCAACGCCAAGGAGGCCTGCGCCAAGCGATGAGGACTTCAATGCGGCTTATCTGGAACGTGCGCTTCGCAGTCGTCGCCGCCCTGGCGCTGCTGCTCGGCGCGGCCCCGCGCGGCGCGCGGGCGGACATCGTGGTCGACGTCAACCAGGCCGCGGTCGCGCCCTTGCCGATCGCGATCCCCAACTTCGGCGGCGCGCCGGTGGGCTCGGAGATCTCGCAGGTGATCACCGCCGACCTGGACCGCTCGGGGCTCTTCCGCCCGCTCGATCAGGGGACCTTCCGCCAGACTCAGCTCGACCCGGGCGCCACCCCGGCCTTCGATCAGTGGAAGGCGATCAGCGCCCAGGCTCTGCTGGTCGGCCAAGTTTCGAGCAGCGCCGATGGACGGGTGAACGTGGATTTCCGGCTTTGGGACGTCTACGCAGGCGACCAGCTGGTCGGTGTGCGGCTCACCGGCACCCCCGACAGCTGGCGCACCATCGCCCACCAGATCGCCGACGCGGTCTACGAGAAGCTCACCGGCCAGAAGGGGTACTTCGACACACGTGTGGTGTTCGTCTCCGAGAGCGGCCCCAAGACCAAGCGGGTGACGCGGCTGGAGGTGATGGACCAGGACGGCGCCAATCCCAGCTACCTGCCGCTGGGCCTGCGCGACGGGACCTACATGGTCTTCTCGCCCAGGTTCTCGATCAAGCGCCAGGAGATCACCTACATGATCCTGCGGCCCACCGGATCCAGCATCTACCTGAAGAACCTGGACACCGGCCGCGAGGAGGTGCTGGGCCGCTTTCCCGGCATGAGCATGGCGCCCCGCTTCTCGCCGGACGACAGCAAGGTGGTCTTCTCCGCCGAGAAGGGCGGCACCAGCGACATCTACGTGATGGACCTCACCAGCCACTCGACCCGGCGCCTCACCTCCGACCTGGCGATCGACACTTCGCCGTCGTTCTCTCCGGACGGCCAGAGGATCGCCTACAACTCCGACCGGGCGGGCTCGCCGCAGATCTACGTGATGAACAGCGACGGCTCGGGCCCGCACCGGATCTCGTTCGGGAGCGGCCGCTACACCGCTCCGGTCTGGAGCCCCGACGGCGCGCTCATCGCCTTCGTCAAGCAGCAGGGGGGCGAGTTCTCCGTCGGGGTAATGAACCCGGACGGATCGGGCGAGCGGCTGCTGGCGACCAGCTACTTCGCCGACGGGCCCACCTGGGCCCCGAACGGGCGGGTGATCATGTTCGAGCGCAAGGGCGCCGACGGCGCCTCGCGGCTGTGGATGGTGGACCTCACCGGGCGGATCCAGAAGGCCGCGCCCTATCCGGCCTCCGCCTCCGACCCCGCCTGGTCGCCGCTGCTCCATTGAACGCAAAGGCAATAGCTGCGTTTGCGCATCGGGATGCAAGAATCCGCCGCGACTCATATAGATTTCACAAAATGTCCACCGCGGCGCCGCTACGCCCGAAATCGCCCCGAGACCTGACGTTTCAGGAGACCAAGATGAACCTTCGTTTGAGGACCGCGCTTCGACTGGCTCTGATGGGTTTGGCGGCGTCGGCCGTCGTCGCCTGCAAGACCACCCCGCCGCCGCCGGCCCCGCCGCCGCCGCCGCCAGCCGCGCCTGCGCCGCCGCCCCAGGCCGAGGCTCCGCCCCCGCCCACCGGTCCCGCGCCGGGCTCGAACCAGGACTTCGTCGTCAACGTCGGCGACCGGGTCTATTTCGACTTCGACAAGTACGACGTGCGCTCCGACGCCCTGCCGATCCTCAACGCCCAGGCGGCCTGGCTCCAGAAGTATCCGGACGTCCAGGTCAGGATCGAGGGCAACTGCGACGAGCGCGGCACCCGCGAGTACAACCTGGCGCTGGGGGCGCGGCGGGCGAACAGCATACGCGACTATCTCGTCGCCCACGGGGTCGCGGCGGCGCGCATCACCACCATCTCCTACGGCAAGGAGCAGCCGATCGACCCCGGGACGGACGAGCAGGCCTGGTCGCGCAACCGCAACGGCCACACCGCGATCACCCAGAACCCCCGCGGCTAGTGTCGCGAATCCGAAGTTCGCCAGTGGATGGGATGGGCGCCGGGCGAACGCTTGAGCGCCCGCCCCATCAATCGCGCGAACTTCAAATTCACCCCACTAGAAGCTCGCCGCAATTTGGACGGCCCCTGAGAGGATGATGCGCGTCATGAAAGCCCGCCTGGTCCTCGCCCTGGCGCTCGCCGTCTCGGCGGCGGGCCCGGGGCTCGCCCAGACACCCCTTGGCGACCCGCTGGACGACCGCTCCGCCAAGCGCCTCGACAAGATGGAGCAGGCGATCCGGGAGGTGCGCGCCATCGTCTTCCAGGGCCGCGACACCGGCAAGCCGGTGGTCGTCCAGCCGGCCGACACCGATTCGCAGTTTTCGGGGATCAACGACAAGCTGAACGACCTGCAGCAGAGCCTCACCCGCATCAACGGCCAGCTGGAGGCGGTCAGCCACGCCCTCGACGAGGCCCGCCACGAGACCGATGCGCTCAGGGAGGAGAACGGGGCCCTGAAGACGCGGCTCGCGGCCGTCGAGCAGAAGCTCGCCCCGGTCGAGCCGGCTGCGACTACGGGCGGGACGGTTGCCGGGGCGGCCGCGGGCGCGGCGCCGGCGGCGCCTCCGTCCGACCCTGCGGCGGCCTTCACGGCTGCCAGGCAGGCCTACGCCGCCCACGATTTGGCCGGCGCGGAAGCCGGCTTCCAGGATTTCGTGACCCGTTTCCCGGACAGCCCCCGCACGCCGGAAGCCCGCTACTACCTCGGCAAGACGCTGCTGGCGCGCCAGGACTACGCCAACGCCGCCGCCGCCGACGTGGCTGCGGTCCGGCAGTGGCCCAAGACGACCTGGGCGCCGGAGGCGGTGCTCGACCTCTCGCGCGCCCTGATCGGGATGAAGCAGCCGGGCGACGCCTGCCAGGCGCTGGGCGAGCTGGAGCGGCGTTATCCCAAGGCCTCGGCTCAGGTCCGCGCCGGCGCGGCCGAGGCCCGCGGCCAGGCCCAGTGCGGCTGAACCCCCAAGCGGCGTTCGATCTCTCCGGTTTCGCGCGCCTGAACGGCCCGGCCGGGGCGCCGGTGGCCGTAGCCCTCTCGGGCGGCGGCGATTCGGTGGCGCTGCTCCACGCCGCGCGGCGCTGGGCGGATGGCGCCGGCCGCAGGCTGATCGCGCTCACCGTCGACCACGGGCTTTCGGACCGCAGCGCCGCCTGGGCCAAGATCGCCTGCGAGCGCGCCGCCGCGCTCGGGGTCGCGGCCCGGGTCCTGAGGTGGAAGGGCGAAAAGCCGGCCGCCGGCCTGCAGGCGAAGGCGCGATCGGCGCGCCACCGGCTGCTCGCCGCCGCCGCCCGCGAGGCCGGAGCGCGCGTCATCCTCCTGGGCCACACCGCCGACGATGTGCGCGAATGCGCGCTCATGCGGGCGGCCGGCGCTTCGGTCCCCTCGCCGCGGCCGTGGTCCCCTTCGCCGGTCTGGCCGGAGGGGCGGGGCGTCTTCCTTCTGCGCCCGCTGCTTTGGAGCCGGCGCGCCGCCCTGCGCCAGGCGCTCGGCGCGCTCGGCGAGGCGTGGATCGAAGATCCCGCCAACGACGACGACCGCTTCGCCAGGACCAGGGCCCGGCGGCGGCTGGCCGAAGGCGGCGCCGACGCCCAGGATGGCGCCCCGGAAAGCGACGGGCCCCCGACGGCTCCGGTCTGCGGGCTCTCGGAGGTGGCCGAGGGCGCCGGCGGGGAGCTCGAGGCGCCCCGTGAGCTCTTTCGCGGGGCGGGCGCCAGGGCGCTGCTCGGCGCCCTTTGCCTCTGCGCGGCCGGCGGGGAAAGGCCGCCGCGCGGCGAGGCCGCCGAGCGCCTGCTGGCGCGGCTCGCCGGCCCCCAGGATCTCACCGCGTGCTTGGCGGGGGCGCGCATCGAGGCGCGGGGCGGGCGAGTGCGCTTTTGCCGCGAGCCGGGCGAGCTCGTCCGAGTGGGGCTGGAGCCGGCGCCGGTCGCCCTGGGCCTCAGCGTCTTCGATGGCCGCTTCGAGCTCGCCTGCACGGCGCCCGGTTGGCGCGTGCGGCCGGTCCGGGGAATCGCCTCCAGACTTGCGCGCCCCGAGCGCGAGCGGCTGGCGGCCCTCGCGCCGGCTGTCCGGGCGGCGGCGCCGGCGGCGATCCGCGGCGACGAGACGCGTCTTCTCCTCTTCGACGAGGATGGTCCGGTGCGGGCCCGGCCGCTGTCCCGGATGCGGCTCTTGGCCGCCCTCGGGGGCGTGGACGACGAGGCGTCGTTGTAACGCGTGGCAAACCGGGACGCGAACTCCTAGATTAAGGAGCGTAAGCGCGTGAGGCCGATGGAATGAACTGGCGCAACCTGGCGATCTGGGCGGTGATACTGACCGCCGTGGTCGTCGTCTTCAGCGTAATGCAGAGCCAAACCCGAGGGGGCGTCGGTCCCCAGGAGCTGGCCTATTCGGACCTGCTGACCAAGGTCGACCAGAACGACATCGGTTCGGTAACCATCCACGGCCCGAGCATCGAGGCCCATGACCGGGAGAACCGCGTCTGGCACGTGGTGGGTCCGGCGGACAACGACCCCCAGCTGGAGGCGGCCCTCAAGGCCAAGGGCGTCAAGTTCGACTTCCAGTCGCCCGGCCCCAGCATGCTGCTGACCCTGCTGATGCAGGCACTGCCGATCCTGCTGCTGGTGGGCGCCTGGTTCTTCGTCATGCGCCAGATGCAGGGCGGCGCGCGCGGCGCCATGGGCTTTGGCAAGTCCAAGGCCAGGCTGCTCACGGAGAATAAGAATCGCGTGACCTTCGACGACGTCGCCGGCGTCGACGAGGCCAAGGAAGACCTCACCGAGATCGTCGACTTCCTGAAGGATCCGGCCAAGTTCCAGCGGCTGGGCGGCAAGATCCCCAAGGGCGCCTTGATGGTCGGCCCGCCCGGCACCGGCAAGACCTTGCTCGGGCGCGCGGTGGCCGGCGAGGCGGGGGTGCCCTTCTTCTACATCTCGGGCTCGGACTTCGTTGAGATGTTCGTGGGCGTGGGCGCCAGCCGGGTGCGCGACATGTTCGAGCAGGCCAAGAAGAACGCGCCCTGCATCATCTTCATCGACGAGATCGACGCGGTGGGCCGCCATCGCGGCGCCGGCCTCGGCGGCGGCAACGACGAACGCGAGCAGACCCTCAACCAGCTCTTGGTGGAGATGGACGGCTTCGATCCCAACGAGGGGATCATCGTCATCGCCTCCACCAACCGGCCCGACGTGCTCGACCCGGCGCTGCTGCGCCCCGGCCGCTTCGACCGCCAGGTGGTGGTGCCGAACCCCGACATCGTGGGGCGCGAGCGGATCCTTCGGGTCCACATGCGCAACGTGCCGCTGGCCGCCGACGTGGACGTCAAGGTGATTGCCCGCGGCACCCCCGGATTCTCCGGCGCGGACCTCGCTAACCTGGTCAACGAGGCCGCGCTGATGGCCGCCCGCAAGAACCGGCGGATGGTCACCCAGCACGACTTCGAGGAGGCCAAGGACAAGGTGATGATGGGCGCCGAGCGCAAGTCCATGGTGATGACCGAGGACGAGAAGCGCATGACCGCCTATCATGAGGGCGGCCACGCCCTGGTGGCGCTGAACGTGCCGGCCACCGATCCGGTGCACAAGGCGACCATCATCCCGCGCGGCCGGGCGCTCGGCATGGTCATGCAGCTCCCCGAGCGCGACAAGCTCTCCATGAGCTTCGAGCAGATGACCTCGCGCCTCGCCATCCTCTACGGCGGCCGGGTCGCCGAGGAGCTGATCTTCGGGCGCGACAAGGTCACCTCGGGCGCCAGCTCCGACATCAGCCAGGCCACCAAGCTCGCCCGGGCCATGGTCACCAAGTGGGGCTATTCGGAATCCCTGGGCGTCGTTGAGTACGGCGAGAACCAGGAAGAGGTGTTCCTCGGCCACTCGGTGGCGCGCAACCAGAATGTCTCGGAGGAGACCGCCCGGATCATCGACGCCGAGGTCAAGCGGCTCACCCAGGCGGGGCTCGAGGAAGCCCGACGCATCCTCACGGAGAAGCTGGAGGACCTGCACACCCTGGCCAAGTCGCTGCTCGAGTACGAGACCCTGAGCGGCGACGAGATCGTGGGGGTGCTCAAGGGGATCCCGCCGCGCCGCGAGGATCCGGAGATCAAGGCGCCGCCAGGGCCCAGGGCCTCGGTGCCGCTGACGCCCCGGCCCCTGCACGCGCCCAAGCCCGGACCGGCCGCGAGCCCGGAACCGGCTTGAGCGGCGCGCCCCACGCCGGCGGCGCGCTTATGCGCCCGCTGATCATGGGGATCGTCAACGTCACGCCGGACAGCTTCTCCGACGGCGGGCTGCATCTCGATCCTGGGGCGGCCGCCGCGCACGGCGAGCAGCTGCTCGCCGAGGGCGCCGACCTCCTGGACGTGGGCGGCGAGTCCACCCGCCCGGGCGCTGAGCCCGTGGCCGAGGGCGAGGAGATCCGCCGCATCATCCCGGTGATCGAAGCGCTCCGGGCCCGCACCGACAGGCCCATCTCGGTCGACACCATGAAGCCCGGCGTCGCCCGCGCGGCCGCCGCGGCGGGCGCGACGGTCTGGAACGACGTCACCGCCCTGGAGGGATCGCCGCGCAGCCTGGCGCTCGCCGCCGAGCTCGGCTGCGGGGTGGTGCTCATGCACATGCGCGGAACGCCTTCGACCATGCAGGCCGCGCCCCAGTACGACGACGTGGTCGCCGAGGTCGCCGCCTACCTCGGCGGGCGCGTCGAGGCCGCCGTCGCCGCCGGGATCGCCCGGTCGAAGATCTGGATCGACCCCGGGATCGGGTTCGGCAAGACCCGGCGCCACAATCTGATGCTGATCGCCCGGCTGGACCGGCTGGCCTTGCTCGGTATCCCGGTGCTGGTCGGCGCCAGCCGCAAGAGCTTCATCGCCCGCACCGCCGGCGACGGCGCCGGGGAGGCCGGCCGGTTGGGCGGCTCGCTGGCAGTGGCCCTGGCCGCCGCGGCGAGGGGCGCGGCGGCGCTGCGCGTGCACGATGTCGCCGCCACCCGCCAGGCGCTGGCCGTGGCCGCGGCGATCGAAGAGGCGCGGGGCGATGGTTGAGGGGAAGGGCCGCGTCCTCGCCATCGGCGGCTCCGACAGCGGCGGCGGCGCGGGGATCCAGGCCGACATCAAGACCGTCACCGCGCTCGGGGGCTATGGGGCCACGGCCGTGACCGCCGTCACCGTCCAGAACACCCTCCGTGTGGCCGCCGTGCATCCGATCCCCGCCGAGATCGTCGCGGCCCAGGCCCGCGCGGTGCTGGACGACATCGGCGCCGATGCGATCAAGACCGGCATGCTCGGCGATGCGCGGACGCTGCGGGCGGTGGTCGAGGTGCTGGCGAGCGTTCCCGAGATCCCGACGGTGGTCGACCCGGTGCTCGCCGCGTCCAGCGGCGCACGGCTGCTGACGCCCGAGGCCGAGGCCTTGCTGAAGGCCGAGCTCGTCCCGCGGGCCGCGTTGCTCACCCCGAACGCGGTGGAGGCCCATGCCCTGACCGGCATCGAGGTGCTGAGCCTCGACGATCAGCGCCGGGCCGCCGACGCCCTGCTCGCGGCCGGCGCGCGGGCCGTGCTGCTCAAGGGCGGCCACATCCCGGGTGCGCGGGTGGTCGACCTGCTGGCGAGCCCCGCGGGCGAGGTTCTGCTGGAAGGCGAGCGGACCCAAACCCGTCACACCCACGGCACCGGTTGCACGCTCGCCAGCGCCTGCGCCGTGGGCCTCGCCCAGGGCCTGACGCTGGAGGCCGCCGTCCGCCGCGCCTTCGCCTACGTCGCCGAAGCCATCCGGCGCGCGCCGGGATTCGGCGCCGGCGCCGGGCCGCTGGGCCACGGCTGGCCGCTGACGGACCGGTGAGCGCGCTTCAAGATCGCTTGGAGGCGATCGTCCGCGCCGCGCCGAATCTGATGCATGTGTTGTCGGTCGCGCGCGGCCTCGACCTTCCGGACTGGCTGGTCGTTTCCGGGGCCGTGTATCAGCGCGTGCTCAACAGCCTCACCGGCCGCGACGTCGACTATGGGATCAAGGACTACGACCTCGTCTACCACGACGCCTCCGATCTCTCGTACGATGCCGAGGACGCGGTGATCCGGCGCGCCGCGGCCGCTCTCGAGCCGCCATTGAAGACGATGGTGGAGGTCCGCAATCAGGCCCGTGTCCACCTCTGGTTCGAAGGCAGGTTCGACGAGCCCTACGCGCCGCTCGGCTGCAGCGCCGAGGCGGTGGAGCGGTTCGTGAGCCCGCTGTTCGCGGTGGGCGTGCGCCTCGAGTCGAGCGGCGCCCTCACCGTGATCGCCCCATTCGGCCTGGACGATCTCTTCGCATTGCGCCTGCGGCCCAATCCGCTGCGTGCCACCGCCGGGTTCGCGGCGGCCGCCGCCCGGGTCAAGGCCCGGTGGCCGGAGCTCCGGATCGAGGATTAGGGCGCCGGTCGAGGCCCGGATCTCCATCCGCCGATGCGCGCGGCCCAAGTTGAAGCTCGCCAAGGGGTCGCTGATCCTGTAGCCGCCGCCGTGCTCCCGCGCCGATGAACGGATTTGTCGCCATGCGCCAGTGGACCGTCGACGCCTTCGCCGCCGAGCCCTTCCGCGGCAACCCCGCCTGCGTGGTCGAGCCGCTGGACGCCTGGCCTGCGCCTGCGCGGATGCAGGCGCTGGCGGCCGAGAACAACCAGGCCGAAACGGCCTTCCTGCTCAAGGGCTCCGACCCGGCGCGCTTCTCACTGCGTTGGTTCACCCCCACGGTGGAGGTTCCGCTCTGCGGCCACGCGACCCTCGCCAGCGCCCACGTCCTCTTCGAGGAATTGGACGTGGAGACGGACAGCGTCACCTTCGAGACCCGGTCGGGGCCGCTCGTGGTGGGGCGCGCGGGGGCGGGCTATGCGATGGACTTCCCGGCCGATCCGCCGCGACAGGTCGAGGTTCCGCCCGGACTCGCCGCCGCGCTGGGCGCCGAGCCTCTGGAAGTCTGGGCCGCTCAATATCTCGTGGCGGTGCTGCGCAGCGAGGAGGCGGTGCGCACGCTCGCCCCCGACATCGCCGCGCTCGCCCGGATGGGTTCGGCCGCTTCCCGGCCGGGTAATGTCGGCGTCGCCGCCTTGGCCGCGGCAGGCAGCGCCTACGATGTTGTCAGCCGGTTCTTCGCGCCGGGATCGGGGATCCCCGAGGATCCCGCCACCGGCTCATATTGCTGTCTGGTCGCGCCCTTGTTCGCGGCGAAAATCGGACGGGCGCGGCTGGCGTTCCATCAGGCGTATCCCGGCCGCGGAGCCGACCTGCTGTGCGAGGACCGCGGCGCGCGGGTGCTGATCGGCGGCGCGGCGGTGACGGTGGCCGCGGCGAAGCTACGGATCGCGCTTTAGGCGGCTTCGGCGTGGGTGCTGAGCACGCCGCTCATGGCGTCGTAGAGCTTGGCGATCTCGATCGGCTTCGAGACGTGCCCGTCCATGCCCACGGCGAGATACTCCTCCACCTGGTGGACCAGGGCGTTGGCGGTCAGCGCCAGGATCGGCGTGCGGCGTCGGCCGCTGCTCAGCTCCTCGGCCCGGATCGCCTTGGCGGCCGATATGCCGTCCATCACCGGCATCTGGATGTCCATGAGGATCAGGTCGAAGTCGCCGCCGCGCCAGGTCTCCACCGCCGCGCGTCCGTCGCCCACGATCGACAGCTCCACGTCCATCGGCTCGACGATCGCCTTCAGCACCTTCTGGTTCACCAGATTGTCTTCCGCGGCGAGCACCCGCACGCTCCGCTGCTCGAGCTCCGGGGTCCTGGCGGCGACCTCGCCCTGGGCGATCTCCGAGCCGCGCGGGAAAGGAAGCTCGACGATGAAGGTGGACCCTTCGCCTTCCTCGCTGATCACCGAGATCTGCCCGCCCATCAGCTGTGCGAGCTCGCGGCAGATCGCCAGGCCGAGCCCGGTGCCGCCGTAGCGGCGCGTCGTCGAAGCGTCGGCCTGGATGAACTTCTCGAACAGGGTGAGGATCTTGTCCTGTGGAATGCCGATGCCCGTATCGGTGACCGAGAGCCTAAGGCCGCCGGCGTCGGCGGCTTCGAAGCGGGCGGCGACCTTCCCCTCCGCCGTGAACTTGATCGCGTTCGATACGAGGTTGGCGAAGATCTGCCGAAGCCGGTCGCCGTCGCCGCGCCAGGCGCCGGCCGCATCGGGCGACACCTCGACGGTGAAGCCGAGGCCCTTCTCCTGCGCGAGCGCCGTGAAGCCGTCGCGCACGCCCTGGGCCAAGCGCTCCAGGTCGAAGTCCTGGCTGACCAGCTCCAGCTTGCCCGCCTCGATCTTGGAAAGGTCCAGGACGTCGTTGAGCACCGCCAGGAGTTGTTCGCCGGACTGGCGGACCACGGCCAGCCGCTCGCGCTGCACGGGCGACATTTCGCCGCGGTCCATGACCTCGGCCATGGCCAGCACGCCGTTCAGCGGGGTGCGGATCTCGTGGCTCATGTTGGCGAGGAACTGCGACTTGGCGACGTTGGCGGCGTTGGCCGCGTCGCGGGCCTCCATCAGGTCCTCGAGCGTCTCGCACAGCTCCTTGTGGTTGGCGTCGAGCTGGGTGAGCAGGTCGTTAAAACTGTCGGTCAGGCGCACGAACACGTCGTCTTCGGCGTCCAGCGGCGGCATCCGCTCGAACTCGCCGCTGCTGGCCACCTGCGCCATGGCTTGGGAGAGCCGCTCGATCGGAGCGGTCACGCGCCGAGAGAGGCTGTGGGCGACGAAGAGGGCGATGCCGCTGGCGCCGAAGAACAGCGCCCCGGTGAGCGCCAGAAAGCGTGGAAAGAGGCCGATCAGCGTCGGCTCGCGCCCCCTCAGCACGACTTCGCCGACGACCCGTCCCTTTACCTTAACCGGTTGTTCGACCACGTGGATCGGGCCGTCCTCGGCCTGGGCTTCGGGGGGCTTGCGGTAGTAGGCGAGCGTTCGGCCGGCCGAGTCGGTGAGGCGCACGTCAACTATGTTGCGCGACGTCGCGGCCGCGGCGAGATCGCCGGGCACGCCTTCCGGCCCGCCGCTGGCTAGGTCCGAACTGGTCGCCGACGCCAGCACCTGCGCCAACGTCGCGTCGGCCGCCCGCACCTGCTGCCTCGTCACGCCCCACTGCTGCAGCAAGAACGAGACGGAAGCCGCCACGAGCACCGCCACGGTGGTGATGATCGCCACGCTGGCGACCCGCGCCTGGAAGGGCGGTCTGTTTCGCTCTCGCATCAGCGGGCCCGACATAGTTAACGTGTGCGGAAATACCGCACCCTAGCCTTCGCTATACCTCCCGCATTCCTAACGCTTCGCTTCTCCCCAAGCTTTTTCCAATGGACAGGTTTTAAGGTTTCATTTACGGTAAATCATTCCTTGGGGTGAAGGGATATCGCAGTGGAAAAGATATTGGTTGCCCGGCGTGTTGCGACGAAGTTGCTCGCGACCGAACATGCGGTGGACGAGGCGATCGCCGACGCCACCGAGCTGATGTCGGACATGGTCCGCGCCCGTCGCGAGCTCAGCATCGCGGCGACGTCCAGCGATCCGTCCATCGCCAAGGTGGCGGCCGCCATCGCGGCGCTGTCGGAAGCGCGCACCGCCATGGTGGAAGCGCACGGCGAGCTCAACGAGCTGAAGCTCCGGCTCGGCATCCGCACCAAGATGGGCGAAGACAAGCTCGAAGAAGCTACGCCTGTCGCCGGCCTGCGCGAAGTCGCTTAACCGACACAGTTGCGATAACTTAACTGTTTTGCGCCTCTAGCTTCGGTTAGAGGCGCAATGCATGTATATCCTTGGCCACCATGTACTGGTCTATGTTCTGCTGGTGGGGGCCGTCCTCCTCACGGTTGCGACCTTCTGGAAGGGCGACGCGGCGGTTCGATATGCGGGGCTGACCCACCTGGCGGTGGAAGTCGCCCAATTCATCATACATCCGAGGTTCGGCGACACCGGCGCGGAATCGATCGTGCTCGCGGTCGACTTCATCTCGTCCGTGGTTCTCCTGCTGCTCGCGGTCCGCTTCGCTGCGTTGTGGCTGGGGGCGACCATGATGCTTCAGTCGGCGCTGTTCAGCCTGCACGCCTACTATCTGGTCATGGAGCTGCCTCAGGATAGGGTCCACGCCTGGATCAACAACACCTGCGACTGGGGCATCATCACCTGCATCGTCACCGGCTTGGTTACCGGGGCGCGAAGACGCAAGGCCCTGGCGCGCGAGGACGCCGAGCGGGCCGCGCGCCGTCAGCAGCTGCTGGCGCGCGTCTGAAAACTTTTACTTGCCTATTGGCGCAAACCGAGGTTCTTCCGCGGCGGGCCACGCCCTCCCAACGGGGCGCAGCCCATCTGCAAGGATGGGAGACATCGCTGTGAATACCCTCGCCAAGCCGGCCATGCGGCCGGCGCGCCCCGAATTTTCCTCCGGCCCCTGCGCCAAGCGCCCCGGATGGTCCCCCGAAAACCTGAGGTCCGCGGTCCTAGGCCGCTCGCACCGCTCGAAGCCCGGCAAGGCGCGCCTTCAGGCCGCCATCGACCAGACCCGGCAGTTGCTGCAGGTCCCCGCCGACTATCTGATCGGCATCGTGCCGGCGTCGGACACCGGCGCGGTGGAAATGGCGCTCTGGTCGCTGCTCGGGCCGCGGCCGGTCCAGCTCCTCGCCTTCGAGAGCTTCGGTAAGGACTGGGTCACCGACGTCGTCAAACAGCTCAAGCTCCAGGCGGAGGTGCTGGATGCGCCCTACGGCGCGCTTCCCGACCTTTCCAAGGTGCGTTCCGACGCCGATCTGGTCTTCACCTGGAACGGCACCACCTCCGGGGTCCGGGTTCCGAACGCCGACTTCATCGCCGCCGATCGCGAGGGCCTGGCCATCTGCGACGCCACCAGCGCCTGCTTCGCGCAAGCCCTCGATTGGCCCAAGCTCGATGTGGTGACCTTCTCCTGGCAGAAGGCGCTCGGCGGGGAGGCGGCCCACGGCGTGCTGATCCTCTCGCCCCGGGCGGTGCAGCGCCTGGAGACCTACGCGCCGCCTTGGCCGATGCCCAAGATCTTCCGCCTCACCAAGGGCGGCAAGGTCAACCTCGAGATATTCGAAGGCTCCACGATCAACACGCCGTCGATGCTCTGTGTCGAAGACTATCTGGACGCCCTGAAGTGGGCGGCGTCCATCGGCGGCCTCGCCGAGCTCGCGCGCCGGGCCGACGAGAACCTGAAGGTGCTGGAGGCCTGGGTCGCCAAGGCCCCCTGGGTCGGCTTCCTGGCCGCCGATCCGGCGATCCGCTCCAACACCTCGGTGTGCCTCAGCGTGATCGATCCCAAGGTCGCGGCCCTGGCGCCCGACGCCCAGGCCGATTTCGCCAAGCGCCTGGCCGGGCTCCTGGAGAAGGAAGGCGTGGCCCTCGACATCGGCGGCTATCGCGACGCGCCGCCCGGGCTGCGCATCTGGTGCGGGGCCACCGTGGAGGCGGACGACCTGCGGGCGCTGACGCCCTGGCTCGACTGGGCCTTCGCGACCCTGGCCGCCGAGCTCTCCCCCGCCTGAACTCCAGCCCCTCCGACGAGGCTGCGCGACCATGTCTCGCTCTGCTTCCCGCGCGGAAGGGTGAGCGCGCAGCGGCCCCCGAAAAGAAGGAATCTTCGACCATGCCTCCCCACGTTCTCATCGCCGATCAGCTTTCCCCCGCCGCGGTGGCGATCTTCAATAATCGCGGCATCGCCGTGGATGTCCGGCCCGGGCTTTCCAAGGAAGAGCTGATCCGGATCATCGGCGACTACGACGGGCTGGCGGTGCGCTCGGCCACCAAGGCCGACAAGCAGGTTCTCGCCGCCGCCACGCGCCTGAAGGTCATCGGCCGGGCGGGGATCGGGGTCGACAACATCGACGTGCCGGCCGCCACCGCCGCCGGCATCGTGGTGATGAACACCCCGTTCGGCAACTCGATCACCACCGCCGAGCACGCCATCGCCATGATGTTCGCCCTGGCCCGCCAGCTCCCCGCCGCCGACGCCTCCACCCAGGCGGGCAAGTGGGAGAAGAACCGCTTCATGGGCGCCGAGCTCTACGGCAAGACCCTCGGTCTCATCGGGGCGGGCAACATCGGCTCCATCGTCGCCGACCGCGCCAACGGGCTGAAGATGCACGTGGTCGCCTACGATCCTTTCCTTTCGCCCGAGCGGGCGATCGAGATCGGGGTTGAGAAGGTCGAGCTCGAGGACCTGCTGGCGCGGGCCGACATCATCACCCTGCACACCCCGCTCACCGACAAGACCCGCAACATCCTCTCGCGCGAGGCCTTGGCCAAGACCAAGCGGGGCGTCTTCGTCATCAACTGCGCCCGGGGCGGGCTGGTGGACGAGGCGGCCCTGCGCGAGGCGTTGGACAACGGGCACGTGGCGGGCGCCGGCTTCGACGTCTTCGTGGAGGAGCCCGCCCGCGAGAACGTGCTCTTCGGGGCGCCGAACTTCGTGGCCACCCCGCACCTGGGCGCCTCCACCGCCGAGGCCCAGGAGAACGTCGCCCTGCAGGTGGCCGAGCAGATGAGCGACTTCCTCATCAGCGGCGCGGTGGTCAACGCCCTCAACATGCCCTCGATCAGCGCCGAGGACGCGCCCAAGCTTCGCCCCTACGTCGCCCTGGCCGAGAAGCTGGGCGGCTTCGCCGGCCAGATGGTGGACGTGGGCCTGAAGGCGATCGACATCGCCTACGAGGGCCAGGTGGCCGGCTTGAACGTGCGCCCGCTCACCGCGGCGGCCCTGGCCGGGTTCCTGCGGCCAATGCTGGCAGAGGTGAACATGGTCTCGGCCCCGGCGGCGGCCAAGGAGCGCGGCGTCACCGTCTCGGAATCCCGCCAGGACGACTCGCCGATCTACGACAGCCTGATCCGGATCACCGTGACCACCGAGATGGGCCGTCGCTCCTTCGCCGGCACGGTGATCGGCGGCGCGCCGCGCATCGTGGAGGTTAAGGGCATGGAGCTGGACGCCGCCTTCGCCCCGGCCATGCTCTACGTCAACAACCTCGACCGGCCCGGCTTCATCGGCGCGCTGGGCGCCCTGCTCGGCCAGGCCGGTGTCAACATCGCCACCTTCAACCTCGGGCGGGTCTCGGCAGGCGACGACGCGATCGCGCTGGTGGGCGTCGACCAGGCCCCCGACGCGGGGCTGATCGGCCAGATCCAGGCGCTCCCGCACGTGAAGGAGGTTCGCGCGCTCTCCTTCTGAGGGCCGGCTACCAGGCGTCCACGAAGCGCCGGCGGGGCCGGTGGCGGGTCTGGCTGGATTTGAGCCCCTGGAGGATCCAGCGGCGCGTGTCGGCCGGGTCGATCACCGCGTCGATCTCCAGCATGGAGGCGACGTGGATCGCCTTGCCGTTGGCGTAGAGGTTGGCCACCAGCGACTGGTAGAGCGCCTCGCGCTTCTTGGGGTCCGGCTCGGCGTCCAGCTCGCGACGGTAGCCCAGCCGGATCGCCCCCTCCAGGCCCATGCCGCCGAGCTCGCCGGTGGGCCAGGCGACGCAGAAGTTCGGCTTCAGGGTCGAGCCGCCGGCCATGGCCTGGGCGCCCAGGCCATAGGCCTTGCGCAGCACCACCGCGAAGTGCGGCGTGCCCAGCAGCGCGCCGTTGACGTAGAGGCGCGAGGTCTTGCGCACGGCCCCCTGGGCCTCGCTGTCCGGCCCCACCATGAAACCCGGCGTGTCGATCAGCGACAGCACCGGCAGGTCGAAGGCGTCGCAGAGCTGCAGCAGCCGCGCGCCCTTCTCGGCCCCGTCGCAATCCACCGCGCCGCCGAGATGGGCCGGATCGTTGGCCAGGAGGCCCATGGGGCGGCCTTCCAGCCGGATGAAGCCGGTGACCACGTCCGGTCCGAAGCCGCGCTTCAGCTCGAGGAACGATCCGTCGTCGGCAAGCAGCGCGATCAGCTTGCGCACGTCGTAGACCCTGAGGCGGTTCTCCGGGATCGCCTGGCGCAGGCGTCGCTGGTCGGCGCAGGACCAGTCCCGCACCGGCCCTTGGAAGTAGCTGAGCGCCTGCTTGGCGAGCCTGGTCGCTTCGGCCTCGTCCTCGGCCGCCAGATCCACGACTCCGTTGGCCGTCTGCACCTCGATGGGTCCGATCTCTTCCGGGGCGAAGACGCCGAGGCCCCCGCCCTCGATCATCGCCGGGCCGCCCATGCCGATGTTGGAATCGCGCGTGGCGATGAGGATCTCGCTCAGGCCGGCGATGGCGGCGTTGCCGGCGAAGCAGCGGCCGGAAACCACCGCGATCTTGGGGACGAGGCCGGCCAGGCGCGCAAAGGCGTAGAAGGTGTGGTTGGCCAGCCCCGTGGGGCCGGCGCTCTCGGTGTCGCCGGGGCGGCCGCCCCCGCCCTCGGCGTACCAGACGAGTGGCAGCTCCTCGCGCTCGACCACCTCCAGCAGCCGGTCGGTCTTGCGATGGCTCATGTGCCCCTGGGTGCCCGCCAACACGGTGAAGTCGTAGGCCAGCGCCGCGCAGCGCGCCTGCTCCGGCCCGAACAGCGCGCCGTTGACGCCGGCCAGGCCGCAGACGATCCCGTCGGCCGGCGTGGACTTCATCAGGTCTTCCACCGAGCGGCGGCGCCGCTGGGCGGCGAGGGCGAAGGCGCCGTATTCGAGGAAGCTTCCGGGATCGACGAGATCGGCGATGTTCTCGCGGGCGGTCCGCTGGCCGCGCCGCCGGCGCTTCTCCACCGCCGCCGGGCGCGCCTCGTCGCGGGTGATCCGCCAGCGTTCGAGGGCCTCGGCGAGGTCGGGACGGACGTGGTCGAGGTCGTGGGCGCCCTGGTCGGCGGGCGCAGCCTCGATCGAGGCGTCGCTGGCGATGAAGAACAGCGGCTGCCCCTTGGCCACCACCTCGCCCTTGGCGACCGCGACCCGCACCACCTCGCCTCCTTCGGGCGCGAGCACCTGGTGCTCCATCTTCATCGCCTCCAGGAGCGCCAGCTCCTGCCCGGGACGGACCAGGGCGCCCTCGCCGACCCGCAGCTCGCCCACCGTGGCCATCAGCGGAGCGCGAACGGCCGTAGCGCCCGGCAGGCTCTCCATCCGCTGGGCGTGGGCCTTGGCGGGGGCGGGATGGACCGGGCCTGGCCCGATCGCGGCCGCCGCCGCGGCGAGCTCGGCGGCGTGGGCGTCCACGAAGCCGGTGGTCGCTTCTCCGCCCGCCACTTCGGGGCGCCTCAGGAGGGCGCGCAGGAAGGCGAGGTTGGTCTGCGGCCCTTCGATCCGGAACTCGGCCAGCGCCCGCCCGGCCCGCCGGATGGCCTCGGCGAGGCTGGGGGCGTGGACGACGACCTTGGCGAGCAGGGAATCGTAGGCGGGGCTGGTCTCGTAGCCGGCGTAGCCGTAGCCGTCGACCCGGGTCCCCGGCCCGCTGGGAGGCTCGTAGGCCGAAAGGACGCCGCCGGAAGGCGTCACCGCGCCGTCGGCTTCGATGGTCTCGAGGTTGACCCGCGCCTCGATCGCCACGCCCCGGGCGGCGGGGGCGGCCGAGGCGCCCGTCTCGGCGAGCGTGCGGCCCTGGGCGAGGGCGATCTGCAGCTTGACGAGATCGAGGCCGCTCACCGCCTCGGTCACCGTGTGCTCCACCTGCAGCCGGGCGTTGGCCTCGATGAAGGCGAACCCATCGGACTCGACCAGGAATTCCACGGTCCCCAGGCTCTCGTAGGCGGCCGCCTCTCCCAGGCGGCGCGCGGCCTCGGCCAGCGCCGAGCGCAGGGCGGGATCGAGGTTGGGCGCCGGCGCCATCTCCGCCAGCTTCTGGCGGCGGCGCTGGAGGCTGCAGTCGCGGTCGCCGAGCACGGCGATGGCGCGCCCGTCGCCGGCGATCTGGACCTCGATGTGGCGCGCGCGCTCCAGCAGCCGCTCGGCGTAGAGGCCGTCGTCGCCGAAGGCGGCCTTCGCCTCGCGGGCGGCGGCGGCGAAGGCCGGCTCGATCTCGGCCTCGGCGCGGACGACGCGCATCCCGCGCCCGCCGCCGCCGGCCGCCGCCTTGATCATCATCGCCGTCCCCTCGGGAAGGCCGGCGAAGAAGGCCTTCACCTCGCCCAGGCTCGCCCGGCCCTCCAGGCCGTCGATCAGCGGAACCCCGGCCGCCCTGGCGAGGGCCCGGCTGCGAAGCTTGTCGCCGAAGGCCTCCAGCGCCTCCGGACCGGGGCCGATGAAGGCGAGCCCGGCGGCCCGGACGGCGCGGGCGAAGCTGGCATTCTCCGACAGGAACCCGTAGCCGGGATGCACGGCCTGGCACTGGCCGGCCTTGGCGGCGGCCACGAGGCCCTCGATGTCGAGGTAGGCTCTGGCCCCGGCCCCCTTCAGCGGCAGGGAAGCATCCCCGGCGGTGACGTGCAGGGAGCGGGCGTCGTCCTCGGCGAACACTGTCACCGAGCGCAGCTCGAGCTCGGCAAGGGCTCTGGCGAGGCGGATGGCGATCTCGCCGCGGTTGGCGATCAGCACGCTGTGGAAGTCGCCGGCCATGAACCCTCCGTGGATGGAAGACCGTTAGCATGGCCGCTTGCGCCACCAAGCCCAGAGCCCGCGCTTGCGCCCCGACGATTCGTCCCGATAGGCTGAGCGGGACGGACGGACTGTTTCAGGGAGCCTGGCCCGATGAGCCGGACCTACAGATTCGTGCGGCGCGATGCAGGGGTGCAGGGGATCGCGGAGGTGACGCTGCGCTGCGCGACCGACGCCGACGCCCTGCTGGTGGGCGGCCGTCTCGGCCGGCGGGTGGAAGTCTGGGACGGCGAGCGCCGGATCGGCGTCGTGGGCGCCGATGCCCCGGAGGACGAATCTGCGGATCCGGCCGGGCGGCGCAGCTTCAACCCCCTCAGCCCCGACGCCTGGCGAGGCGTGCGCCGTCCGTGACCGGCGCGACGGGCGACGGGCGCGGCCTGCGCCGGTGAGGCCGGCGGCGGACTTCTTGCCGGCCGCCGCCAGCCGGCGGATCGACATGATCGCGCTCGCGGTGGTGAGTGCGGCCGCTCTAGGGATCGCCGCGGCGATGTTCGCCGCCTACTACGCCCATCCGGACGATCTGTGGCGCGACCTCTACCACGACCGCAACGGCCACCTGGCCGCCGGGATGAACTTCGCCCTGGCGATCAAGACCGGCGATGCGGGGGGATTCTTCACCCAGCTGCTGGCGATGCGGGTGTGGGGGCCCGTGCACGGCCTCGCCCTGGCGGGGGTGTTCCTCCTGGGCGGCGTCGATCACCGGCTCGCCATCATCCCCAGCCTGGTCGGCTGGGCGGCGACGGCGGCGTTCAGCTTCCTCATCGCCCGGCGGATGTTCGCCGACCGCGCGCTCGGGCTCTTCGCGGGCGCCATGACGAGCGTCTGGGTGATCGCCAGCCCCGCCTTCCGGCTCCTGGGCAGTGACGTCATGCTCGAGGGCCTGGGGGCGGGCCTCTCGGCGGCGGCGCTCTTCGCCTACGCCAGGGCGCGCGAGGACCTGGCGAGCCGCGGGCGCTGGCGCCTTCTCGGCGTGCTGCTCACCGCCCTCTTCTTCGAGAAGGCCAACTACTGGGGCCTGATCGCCGCCTCCATCGGCGCGGCGGCCGCGTCGGAATTCGGGGACCCTTGGGGGCGCCTGCGGGCGGCGGCGCTGGACAAGGGGCGGCGACGGCGCATTCTCGGGGCGGCCGCCGGGTTCCTCGCCCACCCGCTCACCTTCGTCTTCGCGCTCCTGGCCGGGCTCTCGGCGGCGATCTATGCGCACGGTCCCCTGGAGGCGGCGCTGTTCGGGCGGCGGATCTCGCTCTATCCGCCCGAGAACCTGGTGACGGGCGCCTACTGGGCTCTCTTCGCCCGCTGCTGGCTCTTCTGGCGGCGCGGCAGCCTCGGCCAGCGTCTGGGCGTTCCGGAGCGGGCGCTGGTCGCCTGGCACGCGGCGCCGCTGGCGGTCTCCTTCCTGCTGCCCAAGCGGCTCGCCGGCTTCCTCTGGTTCGTGGGACCGGCCAACAGCACCCCCGGCGCCGCCTACGATCCCTCAAGCGGCGCCCGGCTCTACTGGGCGAGCTTCGCGGACGGATTCAGCGTGGCCGCCTGGTCGGCGGCGCTGGCCCTCGTCCTGGCCGCCCTGGCGGTCGGCCAGGCGCGGCGGTTCCCGAAGGGAACCCGGGCGACCATCGCCTGCGCGCTGCTCTGCGCCCTCGCCCTCGTCGCCCATCCGCAGCACCAGGGACGCTTCCTGGCCTCCTGGATCTTCTCGGTCTGGATCTGCGCCGGGGCCGGCGCGGCCTTGCTGCTCGGCTGGCTGATCGAGGCCCGCCGAGGCGGCCTGCGCGCGCTCGC
Organism: Caulobacteraceae bacterium; assembly: GCA_019247715.1. Classification (GTDB taxonomy): domain Bacteria; phylum Pseudomonadota; class Alphaproteobacteria; order Caulobacterales; family Caulobacteraceae; genus Acaudatibacter. Next base: position 20,203 of record JAFBAO010000085.1, on the reverse strand, counting down.
CGCCGCCGCTGCCGCCACCGCCTTCGCCGCCGCCTCGATCCTGCAGCCGCCCGCGCCGCTCGCGGCCCACTACGCCATCCGCACCGTCTTCGGCCCCTCCGACCTCGACCTCGTGCGCCCCTACCTGCCGGCGCTGGCCGGGGCGAGGGTGATCGGCGTCGCCGCCACCTTCGGATCCTCGGAGCTGTTCCGCTGGGCCACCGAGGAGCGCTGCCAGTGCAAGGTGATCGTGGAAAGCCCGTGGCCGCCCGCGAACGCCTCGCGCGCGGCGGTGAAGGCGGCCATGCTGGCCCAGATCGCCGCCTCCCGCGCCGACGTCTGGGTGGCCATCGACGCCCCCGCCTTCGCGAACAGCCCGGTGCAGGCGCCCTACGCCAGCCTGGCCGGCCTCATCGACGCCATGCGCGCCCAGACCCGCTACGCCCCGGTCGCCGTCTACCGGATCCCGGGCGAGGGGGCCTCGGCGACGCTCTATCGCCCCGCCGCAGCGGCGAGGCGACCCGCGCCCTGAGGCTCGGACCGAAGATTACCGCGAATTATCTTGGCCGGCGGCGCGGCCGGCGGGACAAACGGGGCGGCGATGCGGGCCTTGAGGGCCCGGCCTTGGCGGAGCGTCTTTCCTGGTCCCCCTCGTCCTCGCCCTGACGCTGGCCGTGCCCACGCTCGGTCTGCCGCAGGTCCCTGAGTTGCCGCCCATCCGGCGCGATCCCCAGATCGTCTACGTGGACCGCTCGGGGGCGCGGATCGGGGTGCGCGGCGGCCGCTACGGCCCGCCGGTGGACGTGGCCAAGCTGCCGCCCTACGTGCCGGGCGCCTTCGTCGCCATCGAGGACAAGCGCTTCTATTCCCACCCCGGCTTCGACGTCGCCGGCATCGCCCGGGCGGTGGTGGCCGACCTCAGCCAGGGCCGGGCGGCCCAGGGCGCCTCCACCATCACCCAGCAACTCGCCCGCAACCTCTTCCTGGGCTCCGACAAGACCCTCGAGCGCAAGGCCACCGAGGTGGTCTATGCGGTGGAGCTGGAGCAGACCTACTCCAAGGCGCAGATCCTCGGCATGTACCTCAGCCGGGTCTATTTCGGCGCCGGCGCCTATGGGATCGAGGCGGCGGCCGACCGCTATTTCCGCAAGCCGGCGGCCAAGCTCACGGTTCGCGAAGCGGCGATGCTGGCGGCGCTGATGAAATCGCCCACCGACTTCAACCCCATCGACCACCCCGATCAGTCCGCTGAGCGCTCGGCGCTGGTGCTGGACGCCATGGTGGAGACGGGCGCGATCACGCCGGCCCAGCGGGCGCGGGCGCTGGCGGCCCAGCCCAGGGTCTGGCGCGAGGCGCCGGAGGGGCCGGCTCAGTACTTCGTCGACTGGGCGGACGCCCAGACCCGCCAGCTGGTCGGTCAGCCGAAGCAGGACCTGGTGGTGGAGACCACCCTCGACCTTCCCTCGGAGCTCGCCGCCGCCGCGGCCGCCCGCCAGACCGTGGACCGCTTCGCCCGCACCGGCGCCAGCCAGGTCGCCCTGGCGGCGCTGGACGGCCAGGGGCGGGTGCGGGCCCTGGTGGGCGGCGTCGACTACGCCGCCAGCCCCTACGACCGGGCGACCACCGCCATGCGCCAGGCCGGCTCCTCGTGGAAGCCGTTCGTCTATCTCGCGGCCATGGAGGCGGGCCGCACCCCCGAGAGCATCGAGACCGACGAGCCGGTCACCATCGCCGGCTGGTCGCCGCAGGACTTCGAGCCGGGCTACCTGGGGCCGATCAGCCTGCAGCAGGCCCTCGCCCAATCGGTGAACACCGTGGCCGCGCGGCTCGCCGACGAGGTGGGGCGAGGGGCGGTGGCGGCCGATGCGCGCCGCCTGGGCGTCGTCACCCCGATCAGCACCGATCCGGCCATGGCGCTGGGCGCGAGCCTCGTCACCCCGCTGGAGATGGCCGAGGCCTATACGGCGTTCGGCAACGGCGGCAATCGCATCTCGGCCTACGGGATCGAACGCATCCGGATGGCCGGCGGGCGCATCCTCTATCAGCATCCGGCCAAGCCTCCCGCGCCGGCGATCGCCAACCCAGCGCTGGGCGAGATGGACCAGATGCTGCGCGCGGTGGTGGCGTCCGGCACCGGGACGCGGGCTGCCATCCCCGGCTACGACATCGCCGGCAAGACCGGCACCACCTCCGACTTCAAGGACGCGTGGTTCTGCGGCTTCACCGGCAATCTGACCACCGTGGTCTGGATGGGCCGCGACGACGACAGCCCCATGCGCGGGATCACCGGCGGCAGCGCCCCGGCGGAGCTTTGGCGCAGCTTCATGGTCCAGGCCGTCAAGCGTCTGCCGGTGGGCGCCATCCCGCCCGGTCCGCCGCCGCCGGCCCCGCCTCCGCCCCCGCCTCCGACGCTCGAGGTCTCGCCGCCGCCGATCGCTCTGCCTTCCGTAGCCCTCTCCCCACAGAGCGGGGAGAGGTAGGTGAGGGGCGCGGGTCGGCCAAGGCCGACACGCCGGCGAAGCCGCTCGCGCTGAGGCGCGCTCAACGCTTCGCGCCCGGCCCCCTCACCCCGCCTTCGGCGGACCTCTCTCCGGTGCGCGGGGCGAGGGCTACCCAGGACTCTTGACTCTCCCCGTCTCCGTTCTAGAACAAAAGAAGAACAAAAAACGTTGGAGCATCATGCCCCTCCGAGAGGTCCGTCTGGCTCAGGCCCGCGCCCAGATCGCCGCCTTGGCGTCCGCCCCGGCGTCTTCGGGCGAGGTGCTGGCGTTCGGCGATGCGCGGGTGGATGGGCGCCTGCCGGGCGGAGGCCTGACGCTCGGCTGTTGGCATGAGCTCGCCGGCGAGGGCCTGGAGCTGGAGACCGCCGCGGCCCCCGCCGCCTTCGCCGCCTGCCTGGCCCGGCCGATGGCGAGGCGGGGCGAGATCGTCTGGGTGTTGCGGCGCGATGACCTCTACGCGCCGGGGCTGGCCGGCCTCGGGTTCCCGGCGGAGCGGCTGATCCAGGTCTGCGCCCGCGACGAGGCCGAGGCCCTGGCGGTGATCGAGGATGCGCTGCGCACCCCGGGCGTCTGGGCGGTCTTCGGCGAGGCCGAAGGGGTGGGCCTCGTCGAAGGAAGGCGCCTGCAACTCGCCTGCGAGCGGGGCTCGGCTGCCGGCTTCATCCTGCGCCGGCGACCCTATGGCGGCAGGCCGCTTCGGACCGCCGGCTCGGCGGCCGCCACCCGCTGGCGCATCGCCGCCGCCCCCAGCGAGCCCGCGCCGGGCGAGACGGGCCTGGGGCCGCCGCGCTGGCGAGTCGCCCTGGAGCGCTGCCGCGGGGGACGGACGGGGGCCTGGCTGATGGAAGCTTGGGAGGACCAAGATGCCGCGCATCCTTTCCGTGTGGTCGCCGAACTGGCCGATCGCGGTCTGGCGGCGGAAGCGCCGCTCAGACGCGCCGGCTGAGAGCGCCTTCCTCCCTCGCGAACCGGGGGAGGGGGACCAACCGGCGAAGTCGGTTGGGGGAGGGGGCGAAATGCAGCTTCCCTTCGCCCTCATCGCCGCCGACCGCGGGGTGCGGCGGCTCTATGCGGCGGACGCGGCGGCCCAGGCGCTGGGGCTTTATCCTGGCCAGAAGGCGACCGACGCCGTCGCCCTGGTCCCCGAGCTCGCCACCGCCGACGCCGATCCGGCCGGCGACCTCGCCGCCCTGAACGCGCTGGCCGACTGGTGCGTCCGCTTCTCTCCGGCCGTCGCCCCCGACCCGCCGGACGGGCTTTTCCTCGACATCACCGGCGCGGCCCATCTCTGGGGCGGAGAAAGGGCCATGCTGGACGATTTGCTGGACCGCCTCGCGGCCGCCGGCGTCCCCGCCCGGGGGGCCGTGGCGGGGTCGGCGGGCGCCGCTTTCGCCCTGGCCAGGTTCGGGATGGACCGGACGGTGGCCGAGACCGGCGAAGAGGCGGCGGTGACGGCTTTCCTGCCGACCGCGGCCCTCAGGCTGGGGCCCGAGGACGCCGCCCAACTGGCCCGGCTGGGGCTTTCCAGGATCGGCCAGCTCGTGGCCCTGCCGCGCGACCAGCTGGCCCGCCGGTTCGGCGCCCAGACGCTCCTGCGCCTCGACCAGGCCCTCGGCCGGGCGCCCGAAGCGCTGGCTTTCCGCCGTCCGCCCACGCCCTGGTTCGCGCGCCTCGCCTTCGCCGAGCCGATCAGCGCCCCGGAGGATCTAGGCCGGGTCGCAGGCGACATCACCGCCCTGCTCTGCCGGCGCCTGGAGGCCGAGGGGCGGGGGGCGGGCCGCTTCGAGCTCGCCTTTCACCGCCTGGACGGGCGGTCCGAGCGGCTGTCGGTGGGCCTTTCCCTGCCGGGCCGCCGCTCCGCCCCTATCGTCCGCCTTTTCGCCCCCCTGCTGGAGAAGGTCGATCCCGGCTTCGGGATCGAGGCGGCGACCCTCGTCGCCGAGCGCGTGGAGCCCCTGGCCGAGCGCCAGACCAGTCTCGAGACCCTTGGCGAGATCGCTCCCGAGGACGGAATCGGCCCCCTGATCGACCGGATCGCCAATCGTCTTGGCGAGGCGCGCGTCTGGCGGGCCGAGCCCTTCGCCAGCCACATCCCCGAGCGGGCCGTGGTCCGCCGCCCCCCCTTCGCTCCGCGGGCCGCCGGAGACTGGGACCGCGGTCGTCCGCGGCCGGTGCGGCTGTTGCGCCGTCCCGAGCCCATCGAGGCGGCCGCGCCGATCCCGGACGATCCGCCGATCTTCTTCCGCTGGCGCGGCCAGCTTCGGCGGGTGCGGCGCGCCGAGGGACCCGAACGGCTCGCCGAGGAATGGTGGCGCCAGCCCCCCGGCCAGACCTCGCCGTCCGAGGTCCGCGACTACTACCGCGTCGAGGACGAGACCGGGGCCCGCTACTGGATCTTCCGCGCCGGCCTCTACGGCGGCGCGGCCCCGCCCAAATGGTGGCTCCATGGCCTGTTCGGATAAAACTCCCCTCCCCATCCCTCCCCTTCATGGGGAGGGACAGCCGAAGCGAAGCCTCGGCAGGGCGGGGGAGTCCGGAAACCTCCCGTGACCTCGCCTACGAAACGCGCTCGCGAACTTCGGAAATCGCTGACGCCCCAGGAGGCGCGTCTGTGGCGGGAGCTTCGCCGAATGCGCGCCATCGGTTTCCACTTCAGGCGACAAGCGCCTCTGCTCGGCTTCTATCTTGATTTCGTCTGCTTCAAGCATCGGCTCGTGGTCGAAGTGGACGGCTCCCACCATTCGGAAGACGCCCAGGCCGCCCATGACGCCATGCGCGACGCCATTCTGCGCAGGGCCGGCTTCAGAACCCTGAGATTCTGGAACTTTGAAATCACCACCGACCTCGACGGCGTGGTTCGAACGATCGAACTCGCTTTGACTCCTCCCTCCCCTTCATGGGGAGGGACAGCCGAGGCGAAGCCTCGGCAGGGTGGGGGAGTCGGAAGCGTCAACGAGCCATGTCGCCAGTTAAAAGCTAATCCTCACGGGCGGCGGATTTCTCCGGACTCCCCCACCCTGACCGCTTCGCGGCCTTCCCTCCCCATGAAGGGGAGGGGAGTTTGAGCTACGCCGAGCTGCAGTGCGCCACCAACTTTTCCTTCCTGCGCGGCGCCTCGCATCCGGAGGAGCTGGCGCTGACGGCCAAGGCCCTGGGGCTGGAGGCGCTGGCGGTCACCGACCACAACACCCTGGCGGGGGTGGTGCGGGCCCACATCAAGGCGCAGGAGCTGGGGCTGAAGTTCGTGCTGGGCTGCCGGCTGGATTTCGCCGACGGCGCGCCCAGCGTGCTCTGCTACCCCGAGAGCCGGGACGCCTACGGCCGGCTGACCCGGCTCCTCACCCTCGGCCAGCGACGGGCGAAGAAGGGCGCATGCGAGCTCATCTGGGACGATCTCGTCGCCCACGGCGAGGGACAGGCGCTGATCGTCATCCCGCCGGCTGACCTGAGCCCCGCCTTCGAGCCGCGTCTGGCCAAGATCGCCGAGGAATTCCGGAGCCGCGTCTGGCTGGGCGTCGCGCGCCCCTATGCGGCCCGGGACCTTAGCCGCATCGCCCGTCTCGCCGCCCTGGGCGCGCGGTCCGGCGCGCCGATCGTGGCGGTGGGCGACGTTCTCTACCACGCCCCCGAACGACGTCCGCTTCAGGATGTCCTCACCTGCATCCGCGAGAAATGCTCCATCCACGAGGCGGGTCTCAGGCTCGAGGCCAACGCCGAGCGGCGCTTGAAGTCGCCTGAGGAGATGGTCCGCCTCTTCAGGCCGTGGCCCGAAGCGGTCCGCCGCACCCTCGAAATCGCCGAGCGTTGCCGGTTCTCCTTGAGCGAGCTGCGCTACGAATATCCGGACGAGCCGGTCCCGCCGGGCAAGACCGCCATGCAGCATCTGACCGACCTCGCCTGGTCCGGCGCCAGGTGGCGTTATCCGCAAGGCCTGCCGCAGAAGGTCGAGCGGCTGATCCGCCAGGAGCTGGCGCTGATCGAGGCGCTCGACTACCCGAACTATTTCCTCACCGTGCACGACGTGGTCCGCTGGGCGAGGGAGGCCGGCATCCTCTGTCAGGGACGGGGTTCGGCGGCCAACTCGGCGGTCTGCTATTGCCTCGGCGTCACCTCCGTCGACCCGGCGATCCACGACCTGCTTTTCGCCCGCTTCATCTCCAAGGAGCGCAGCGAGCCGCCCGACATCGACGTCGACTTCGAGCACGAGCGGCGCGAGGAGGTGATGCAGTACGTCTACGAACGGTATGGCCGCGAGCGGGCGGCCATCTGCGCCACCGTCATCCACTACCGCCCGCGCAGCGCCATCCGCGACGTCGGCAAGGCGCTCGGCCTCACCGAGGACATCACCGCCGCCCTCGCCGGCACGGTCTGGGGGAGCTGGGGCGAGGGGGTTCCCGACGACCACATCCGCCAGGCCGGCCTCGACCCGGCCAATCCGGAGATCCGGCGCGCCACCGATCTGGCTGCCGAGCTTCTCGGCTTCCCCCGGCATCTCTCGCAGCACGTCGGCGGCTTCGTGCTGACGAAGCGCAGGCTCGACGAGACCGTGCCGATCGGCAATGCGGCGATGAAGGACCGCACCTTCATCGAGTGGGACAAGGACGACATCGACGCCCTCGGCCTGATGAAGGTCGACGTCCTGGCGCTGGGCATGTTGACCGCCATCCAGCGCGCCCTGGTCATGCTCCGGCAGGACCACGGCCTCGTCATCGACGACATCGCCAACATCCCGGCCGAGGATCCCGCCGTCTACGAAATGCTGTCCCACGCCGACTCGGTGGGCGTCTTCCAGGTGGAGAGCCGGGCGCAGATGTCGATGCTCCCCCGGCTGAAGCCCCGCACCTTCTACGACCTCGTCATCGAGGTGGCGATCGTCCGGCCCGGGCCGATCCAGGGCGACATGGTGCACCCTTATCTGCGCCGCCGCGACGGGCTGGAGCCGGTGGATTATCCGGCCCCGTCGCCCGAGCACGGGCCGGCGGACGAGCTGCGATCGGTGCTCGGCAAGACGCTCGGCGTGCCGCTCTTCCAGGAGCAGGCCATGCGGCTGGCCATCGAGGCGGCCAAGTTCACCCCCGAGGAGGCCAACGGCCTCCGGCGCTCCATGGCCACCTTCCGCCACTACGGCAGCGTCGGGGAATATGGGCGCAAGTTCGTGGACGGCATGGTCCGGCGCGGCTACGACCCGGCGTTCGCCGAGCGCTGCTTCCACCAGATCGAGGGTTTCGGCTCCTACGGATTTCCCGAGAGCCACGCGGTCAGCTTCGCGCTCCTGGTCTACGTCTCGGCCTGGATCAAGCATCACTACCCGGACGTCTTTTGCGCCGCCCTGCTGAACAGTCAGCCGATGGGTTTCTACCAGCCGGCCCAGCTGGTCCGCGACGCGCGCGAGCACGGGGTGGAGGTGCTGGCCCCGGACGTCCTCTTAAGCGACTGGGATTCGAAGCTGGAATCTCCCTCCCCTGCATGGGGAGGGACAGCCGATGCGGAGCATCGGCAGGGTGGGGATGTCCGAAGCGTCAACGAATCTGGGCGTCGCTCTAAGGCTGATCCCCTGCGCCTGCGCATGTCTCCAGACTCCCCCACCCTGGCCGCTTCGCGGCCTGTCCCTCCCCATGATGGGGAGGGAGGGCGCCGTCTCCCCGTCCGCCTGGGGCTGCGACAGGTGCGGGGGCTGAAGCGGGAGGAGATCGACCGGATCGTCGCCGCCCGGGCGGCAGGCGCCGGCTCGCTGGAGGCGCTCGCCGTCCGCGCCCAGCTCTCGCGGCGGACGCTGGAGCTGCTCGCCGAGGCCGACGCTTTTGGCTCCCTGGGCCTCAGTCGCCGCGAAGGGCTTTGGCGGGTGAAGGCCCTGGCGACGGAGGCGAACGCGGCGTCCGAGGCGCCGCTGCTGGCGCAGCTCGGGCTGGCGGAGCCCGCCGTCCAGCTGCCGCGCATGACCTTGCCGGCCCATGTGGCGGAGGATTACCGGACCACCAGTCTGTCGCTGAAGGCCCACCCCTGCGGCTTCTTCCGACCCCTCCTCGAAAGCCTGGGCGCGGTGACCACGGCGCAGCTGAAGACCCTGAAGGACGGGGCTCGGGCGGCGGTGGGCGGGCTCGTCCTGATCCGTCAGCGGCCCGGCACCGCCAAGGGTGTGGTGTTCGTGACCCTGGAGGACGAGACGGGGGTCGCCAATGCGGTGGTCTGGCAGGACGTCTTCCAGGCCAACCGGCGCGCGGTGATGAGTTCGTCATTCCTGCTTGTGGGCGGGCGCGTGCAGCGGGCCGGCGAGGTGATCCACGTGGTGGCGGAGCGATTCGTCGATCTAAGCGCCCGCCTCGCCGACATGAAAAACGCCGAGGCCGATCCCTGGCCCCGGCGTCCCTCGAACCTCAGGCTCCAGCGGAGCCGTGACTTCCACTAGGAGCGTCAGCGCGGCGTGGCGTAGGCCGACGACATCCAGCCGCGGTTGCCGTTCTCGTCGTCCACTTCCATCCAGATGCCGTCCCGCTTGCCGGTCGGATAGACGAGCGCCCCGGTCTTCACCGTGTAGCGCATCGGCGCCGAGGTCGAAGGCGCGGTGCGCAGGTGGACGTCAGTGGTCGTGCGCTGGGCCGCGATCGCGGCGTTCATCTCCGCCGATCCCGGATGCTGCCCCTGCATGTAGTGGATGAGATCCACGAAGGCGTTGAAGTAGGCCGCCATGATCACCTTGCCGATGTCGGTATTGGTGTAGCCACCGGCGGCCACGCCCCCGAAACCGGACCAGTCGCCCCAGCCGCCGCCGAAGCCGATGTCGGTCTTCTTGGCCGCGCCCTCGGCGACGTAGAGCTGCTCGGTGCTGCGTGCGTCAACCAGGGTCAGCAGGGTGTTCGCCTCGGAGCTGTGGATGTTGATGTTGGCGGCGATGGCGCCCCAGCCGCCCGGCAGGAAGTGGCTCGCCATGCCCCCGATGCCGCCGCCGCTGGCGTTGGAGTTCTGGCGGGCGATGTCGGGGATGATGAAGTAGTCGGCGGCGACGATCTGCCCGCGGCCGACGTTGGAGCCGCGCCTTAGCTCTCCGCCCCGCGACAGGTCCTCCTCCTCGTTGCGCATGGCGAGGCCCTGGTTGCGGTCGACGATCCGAACGCAGCCCGATCGCAAGGCGAACATCTTGAGGACCGCCTCGGGGTTGGAAAGGCCCAGCGGCGACCACCAGTCGCGGTCGGGCTCCTTGATGGCGGCGACCCCGATGGGCCGGTCGCAGTGCGGCGGCTCGGGGGCGAGCTGGTTCCCCGAATGCCGGTCCATCCCGTAAGGCTGGTCAGGCGCCGCCTGGGCGGCGCCGAGTGCGGTGAGGGCGAGGCCGAGCGACAGCGCGGCGACGGACGATCTACGCATGAGCACCCCCGATTGGTCGCGAGTTGGAAACATAGCCGACTTGAACGCCAGCCTACAACGAAGCGGTTAAAGACTCTGGAACCCTTTTCCCTCCGCCGCCAGCCGCTCCAGGAGGGCCGACGGCTTGTAGAGCTCTCCCTTTTCGGCCTCGAGGGCGTTCATCTTGGCCAGCACCTTGCCCAGGCCGACCCGCTCCCCCCACCACATGGGTCCGCCCTTGTAGACCGGCCAAGCGTAGCCGTTCTCGCAGATCACATCTATGTCGGAAGCGCGGATCGCGATGCCCTCCTCGAGCGTCTTCGCCCCCTCGTTGACCACGGGATAGAGGCAGCGCTCGACGATTTCCTCGGCGGAGAAGGCGCGCGGCTGGACGCCTTTGCGGGCCATCAGGTCGTGGGCGATCTTCTCGGTGACGGGGGAGGGGCGGCCGTTGCGGTTCTCGTCGTAGTCGTAGAAGCCGCCGCCGGTCTTCTGGCCGAACCGCCCCATCTCGCAAAGGACGTCGCGCACCGTCTCGCCCTTGGAGTTGGCCTTGTCCCAGGTGACCTCGAGGCCGACCACGTCGCCCATCTGGAACGGCCCCATGGGGAACCCGAAATCGTAGAGCGCCTTGTCGATGTCCCAGGGCATCGCGCCCTCGGCGATGAGGGCGTTGGCCTCTCGCGAGCGGACGCTCATCACCCGGTTGGCGACGAAGCCATGGCAGACGCCCACCAGCACCCCGATCTTGCCGATCTTCTTGGCCAGCTTCATGCAGGTGTTGATCACCGGCTTGGAGGTCTTGGCCCCGCGCACCTCCTCGACCAGCTTCATGACGTTGGCCGGCGAGAAGAAGTGCAGGCCGATCACCGATTCCGGCCGGCTGGTGACGGAGGCGATGTCGTTGAGGTCGAGGTAGGAGGTGTTGGAGGCCAGAATTGCGCCCGGCTTGGCCGCCGCGTCGAGCTTGCGGAAGACATCCTTCTTGAGGTCCAGCTGCTCGAACACCGCCTCGATGACCAGGTCGGCGTCCTTGAGGTCGTCGAAACTCAGCGAGCCCTTCAGGAGCGCCATCCGCTCCTCGACCTGAGCGTTGGTGAGGCCGCCCCGCGCGGCGGTCCGTTCATAGTTCGAGCGGATCACCTTCAGCCCCCGCTCGAGCGCCTCCGGCTTGGCCTCCACCAGGGTCACCGGAACGCCGACGTTGGCGAAGTTCATGGCGATGCCGCCGCCCATGGTTCCCGCCCCCACGACCGCCACCTTTTTCACTGGGATCGCCGGCGTCTCGTCCGGAACGTCGGGGATCTTGTTGGCCGCCCGCTCGGCGAAGAACGCATAGCGCTGGGCCGCCGATTCCGAGCTCGCCATGACCTCGTTGAAGAGGGCCCGTTCCGTCGCCAGCCCCTCATCGAAAGGCTGGTTCACCGCCGCCTCGATGCAGCGGATGTTGTACTCCGGCGCCATGAAGCCGCGGAACTTGCGGGCGTTGGCCTTGCGGAAGGCCTCGAAGATCTCGGGATGGCCGCGGGCGGCGAGCATCTTGTCGTTCATGTCCCGGACCTTCTTCAGCGGCCGGCCTTCGGCGACCACCTTGCGGGCGAAGGCCACCGCGCCCTCGCGCAGCTGTCCTTCGGGGACCAGTTCGTCGATCAGCCCCATCTCCAGGCACTCCTGGGCGGGGGCGTGGCGCCCGGAGGTGACCATCTCCAGCGCCTTCTCCACGCCGCTGATCCGGGGCAGCCGCTGGGTGCCGCCGGCGCCCGGCAGAAGCCCGAGGTTCACTTCCGGCAGGCCGCACTTGGCCGAGGGGACGGCGACCCGATAGTGGCAGGCGAGCGCCGTCTCTAGCCCCCCGCCGAGGGCGGTGCCGTGGATCGCGGCGATGACCGGTTTTTGGGAATTCTCGAACGCGCTCTGGACGTCGGAAAGGCTAGCGCCCTGGGGCGCGCCGCCGAAGCCGGCGATGTCGGCGCCGGCGATGAAGGTGCGGCCTTCGCAGATGATCACCACCGCCTTCGCCTTCGGATCGGCGCTGGCCGCCGCCATGCCGTGGAAGAGGCCGTCGCGGACCGGCGCCGAGAGCGCGTTCACCGGAGGGGAGTTCAGCGTGACGACGCCGACGTCCCCTTCCAGGGTGTAGTCGGTCACGGCGTTGATGGCGGTCATGCGTTTCCTCTTGACGGCTGATCGGGCGCTGCCTGGCTGTCGTTGAGGCCATAGCCCAGGTTTTCCGTCAATGGCTTGGGCGCCATCGGGCCGTTCCCCCGCGCGCCGGGCCGGCGCCTGAAAGCCCGAAGTTAGGGCTGGGCCGCCCGGTCCGCCTGCGCGAGCTCCACGGCGAACGCTTCGTCGCTGATCGGATTGCGGGCGATGAGCAGGCTGCAGGTCAGGTAGTCGCTGAGCTGGGCCCGGGTGGAGCCCGACAGCCATCGGGCGATCGGGTTCTGCCGGTGATGCCCGATCACCACGAGGTCGGCGCCGATCTGGGTGGCGACCGCCCCGATCGCCGGCGTGGGCTCGCCCTGGACCAGCCGGGCGACCGGCTCCAGGCCCAGCTGCTTCAGCCGGGCGACCCCCCGCTCGAGCACGGCCTTGTAGGTGTCGATCTGGTGAGCGACCGCGCCGCCGTGCGCCGCCTCGGCCATCAGCATCCCGCCCGACTCGGCGACCACGGAAAGCAGGAAGACCTTGGCCCCGAGGCGCTTGGCGAGCAACGCGCCTTCCCGCAAGGCGACCGCGCCTTCCACCGAGCCGTCGTAGGCCAGCAAGATCTTCCTGTACATTCCCCGCCTCCCGCAGGTCGATTTATAATACCCTAACGATCAGGGATCGTCAGCGGCTGCGTATCTTGCGGTTATCGGGGCTGCCTTGCCGGCTGCGCTGCTTCGCCCGCGGCTCAAGGGAGGACGGTTGTAGCGCCCGGCGAGGTCGAGACCTGGAATTTCGGCATGGCCTGGGCGGCGCGTTCGGCCGCAGTGTTGGCGGCGGGCACCGACTGCTGATAGCCGGCGTAGAGCTCGGTGGCTTCGTTATGCGCCGGCTTGCCCACCACCGAGCTCACCGCGGCGCAGCCCGCGGCGGCGGCGGCGGAGTCGCAGTTGGGGTCCTGGCCGGCGATTACCGACGTGCCCGAGACCGCCTGGGTGAGCTGTTCAGTGCTGAGGCTGCCGTCGGTCGGAGCGGCGGGGGCCGCAGGCGGGGAAGCGGGCTCGACCGCCGGCTGCACGGCGGGCGCCGGCGCGACGTCCTGAACGTTGCGCACCGTGGCCCGGGCGGGACGCAGCCGAGCCTTCGCCGTCGAAGACGCATAGTGGCGGTGGGAGGCGTGGTGGTGGCGGGTCGCCGCTTGCGCGGAGGTCGCCATCAATAAGGCGGCCACGGCTGTTCCCAGCACTCTCCACATGGCGCGAAGCCCTCCAGTTTCAGCCCGCGACTCCGATTGTAAGGGTGAGGAAACGCACAGGCGGGGCCGGATGTCCAGCCGGCAGGGGCGGTAGGGGGCGCCCCACGCGCGCTGTTCTCCCCGCGGCGGCGCCGGTCTAGGGTTGGCGCCGACGATTCAGCGCGGAGCACGCCATGGGCGTCAGGATCGGACTTGGGCTCGCGGACTTCCCCTTCACCGACGGCAAGGGATTCTGGCGGTGGGTGGAGCTTTGCGAGGCGGGCGGCATCGATTCCCTCTGGCAGGCGGATCGCCTGGCCGGGCCTGCGGCCTTCCTCGAGTGCATGAGCCTGATGGCGGCCCTGGCGGGGGCGACCAAGCGGATGAAGTTCGGCATGAGCGTCCTTTCGCTCGGCCTTCGCGAGCCCTTCATCGTCGCCAAGGAGTGCGCCACCATCGACTTCCTGAGCGGCGGGCGCCTATTGCCCGCCTTCGGCATCGGCAGCCCCAATTCCGGCGACTGGGCGGCGCTGGGCCGCGATAGCAGCGGCCAGGGCGGGCGCACCAACCAGGCGCTGGAGATCATCGCGCGGCTCTGGCGGGGCGAGACCGTGGACGTCGAGGGACCGCATTTCCATTACCGCGACGCCAAGATCCAGCCGCTGCCGGTGCAGCAGCCGCTGCCGCTCTGGATCGGCGGCTCCAGCCCTGCGGCGATCCGGCGCACCGCCCGCTACGGCACGGGCTGGCTGGCGGGCCTGGAGTCGCCGGAGGCGGTGGGCAAGGTCGTGGATGCGATCAAGGCCGAGGCCGAAGCGATCGGCCGGCCGATGGACCCCGAACACTTCGGGGCCGGCTTCTCGTACCGGTTCGGCCCGCCCGACGATCCTCTTATCGCTCAGCGCCGGGCCCTGTTCGAAAAGGCCTACCCCGGGCGGAACATGGAAAAGCTGATCGTCGCCGGCGGGGCGGCGGACATCGTCCAGCGGGTCCGGGACTATCAGGCGGCGGGGATCACCAAGTTCGTGCTGCGTCCCATAGGGAAGGAAGAGGAGGATCTCGCCCTGCAGACGCGGCGGCTGATCGAAGAGGTGATCCCGGCCATACACGCCTCGCCCGCCCCGGCCGCCGCCTGAAAGCGCGACGGCGCAACGACCCGAAGTCAGGCCGGCAGCACCTCCTGGATCACCTCGAAGCCTTCGAACTTGGGGTGCCCAAGATAGAGCGGCTTGTTCGATCCGGCGTCCTTGTGGGCGGCCCGGAAGGCCTCGGAGCGCGTCCACGCCTCGAAATCCGCCTTCGAGCGCCACAGCGTGTGCGAGGAATAGAGCGTGTGGTCTTCCGCCGAGGGCCCCTTGAGCAGATGGAAGGCGACGAAGCCCGGCACGCCGCCGAGGTGGGTGTCTCGCCCCAGCCAGACCGCCTCGAAGGCCTTTTCCTCGCCGGGAAGCACGCTGAACCGGTTCATGGCGATGTACATCGGCGCCTCCGCGGCTGATCCTAAGGCCAGCCTCAATGTGGCACGCGGGCGCGGCCCGCCGCTAGTCTGGTCCATCCGCCGGCGAACGTCGAAACTCGGGTCCGGGTCCTCGCAGGCGCGAGTCGCACTGGACGGCTTCGGCGACGCTGGCGATGCTGGGCGAGCAAGAGCGCGGCCGGGGAGCGTCAGGTGACCTACATCGATCGGATCGTCAAACCCGGCGAGACGCTGCTGGTCAGCGCGCGCCCGCACTGGATCATGTTCCTAAGCGCCGTCCCGCCGCTCGTCGCGGCCCTGGCGGTCACGGCCTGGGCCGCCTTCGCAGCGCAGACGAAGCTGACGCCCGCCCTCTACCTCGGGGCGCTGCTCCTGGTGGTGCTCGGACTGATGACGCTGGCGCGCCGGCTGCTCGACTGGTCCACCACCGAGTTCGGGGTCACCAACCATCGGGTGATCGTCAAGCGCGGGCTCTTCTCGCTGCACACGGTCGAGATGAACGTGGACAAGGTCGAGAGCGTCGACGTCGACCAGACCCTGATCGGGCGCCTGTTCGGGTTCGGCACGGTCACCATCCACGGGATCGGCGCCCGCTGGGACCCCATCCCTCAGATCACCGACCCGGTAGGCTTCCGCAGCGCCATCACCGACCGCTGATCGCCCAAGCTCAATCGGCGAGGTCCAGCGCTTCGATCTCGGCCAGGACGGCGTCGGTGTCCTGGCCGAGGCGCGGCGGATGGCGGCGGATGTTGGCCGGGGTGGCCGAGAACCTCACCGGCGGGCGGAGCGTGTTGTAGGGACCGGCGGTCGGATGCTCGTATCGCTCGAAGAGCCCCACCGCCCTCAAATGCGGGTCGTCCATCAGCTCGTCGAGGCGGTTCATGCGGGCCACGGGAATCTGCAGCGGCCTCAGCAGCGTCAGCCACTCGTCGGTGGTCTTGGTCGCCACCGCCTCGGCGACCATCTGGTAGAGGGCGTCGACGTTCTGGGCGCGGCTCGGGAAGTCGACGAAACGCGGATCGCTGCTGACATCCGGCATTCCGGCGAGCGCGAAGAAGTTGCGCCAGTCGGTGTCGCTGTAGGGCAAGAGGCCGATGTAACCGTCCCTGGTCGCGTAGGGCCGCCGCGCCTGGGTGGCCGAGCGATTGTAGGCCCATTGGCCGGCCGGCGGCTCGTAGACGTGGCCGAAGAAGTTCTCCAGCAGATTGAAGGCCACCGAGCACTCCAGCATCGGGGCCTCGACGAACTGGCCCTCGCCGGTCTTCGCCCGATGGAAGAGAGCCGCGGTGATCGCCTGGGCCATGAAGAGGCCCGCCACCTTGTCGGCGGCCAGCGTCGGCAGATGCCGCGGGGTCGGATCGCCATCGGCGCGGGGGATGAGGTCGCTGAGGCCCGACTGGGCCTGGATGAGGTCGTCATAGGCCGGATCGCCGGCGTAGGGGCCGCCTGAGCCGTACCCGGACCCGTGGCAGTAGACGATGTCCGGGCGGATCGCCCTTACCGACTCGTAGTCGAGCGCCAGGCGTTTCAGGCCCTCATAACGGACGGTGGCGGCGAAGACGTCGCAGGTCTTGATGAGCCGCCTGAGCGCCCGGCGCGCCCGCTCCTCGCGCAGGTCGAGCAGCAGCGAGCGCTTGTTGCGGTTGATGGTCATGAAGATCGGGCCCAGTCCGTGGGCCCGCGCCGGGGTGATCGGGTTCCAGCGCATGGTGTCGCCGCCGTCGCCGCGCTTGCCGCGCGGGAACTCGAGCTTGAAGACGTCCGCCCCCTGATCGCCGAGGATCGAGGTCGCATAGGCGCCGAAGACGACGCCGGTCATGTCGAGGACCCGCACCCCCTTCAGCGGACCGGTCGCTTCGGCCGCCAGCTCGCGCGCTTCCAATGCCGGTTCTCCTCCGCCGGGGCCGCCTCTTTTGGCCCGCCTACAATGTCTCTAATGGTGACGGAAGGTCGAGTTGCAGGGAGACGGGACGTGGACTTCGAACTTTCCGAAGAGCATCGGATGCTCAAAGACCTCGTCGCCCGCTTCGTGCGCGACGAGCTGATTCCCCTGGAGCCGAAGGTGCTCGCCTCCGAGGCGGCGGGCCATGGCCTCTCCATCGACGAGGCTGACCGCAAGCGCATCGACGAGGTCTCACGCAGCCTCGGCCTCTGGGGCCTCGACGCGCCGGAGGACGTGGGGGGCTCCAACCTGCCGATGCTGGCGATGGTCGGGGTCGAGGAGGAGATCGGCCGCACGGTCACCCCCTACACCCTGCCCCCGGACAGCCCGAACCTGAAGATGCTCATGGCGACGGTGAACGAGCGCCAGCGGGCGGCCTACCTCGCGCCCTACGTGGCCGGCCAGACCGTCTCGGCCATCGGCATCTCCGAGCCCGGCGCAGGGGGCGACCCGGCGGGCATGACCACCGTCGCGGTGCGCGACGGCGACGACTGGGTGATCAACGGCCGCAAGATCTGGATCAGCCGGGCGGCGGACGCCGACTTCACCATCGTGATGGCGCTGACCGACCGCGAGAAGCGGGCCCGCGGCGGCATCTCGGCCTTCCTGGTCGACAAGGGGACGCCCGGCTTCAAGGTGGTGCGGCCGATCCCCATGGTGGGCGGGGCGCTGACCTACGAGGTGCTGCTGGAGGACTGCCGCGTCCCCGCCTGGAAGCTTCTCGGGACCGAGGGCAATGGCTTCGCGCCGATGCAGGTGCGTCTTAGCACCCGCAGGATCCAGATGGCCGCCTGGTCTATCGGCATGGCCCAGCGCGCCCTCGAGATGATGATCGAATACACGCCCCAGCGGATCACCTTCGGGGTTCCGCTCTCCGAGCGCCAGGCGATCCAGTGGTGGGTGGCCGACGCGGCGACCCGGATCCACGCCGCCCGGCTGATGACCTACGACTGCGCCTGGAAGCTCGACCAGGGCCGCGACGCGCGCACCGAGATATCGATGATCAAGGGCTACGCCACCGAGATGGCCTGGGAGGTGGTGGACCGCGCCATGCAGACCTTTGGCGCCATGGGCATGACCAAGGAGCTGCCGCTGCAGCAGATGGCTGGCAAGCTCAGGACCATGCGAATCTACGACGGGCCCACCGAGATCCATAAATGGGTGGTCGCCCGCAACCTTCTTGGAACCAGGCGCTGAGCCATGCCTACGCTCATCCGCGACGGCGTCGAGCTCTACTACGAGACCCATGGGCAGGGGACGCCGGTGCTGCTCACCCACGGCTACGCGGCGACCTCGCAGATGTGGCGGGGGCAAGTGGCGCCGCTGACCGGCGCAGGCTATCAGCTCATCGCCTGGGACATGCGCGGCCACGGTCGCTCGGAATACCCTGCCGAGCAGGGCGCCTATTCGAGGGAAGCCACCGTGGCCGACATGGCCGCCATCCTAGACGCGGTCGGCGCCACGCGGGCGGTGATCGGCGGGCTTTCCCTGGGCGGCTACATGTCCATGGCCTTCTACGCCCTGCACCCGGAGCGGACACTGGGCTTGCTTATCTTCGACACCGGCCCCGGCTACCGCAACGCCAAGGCCCGCGAGGACTGGAACGTCTACGCGAACGACGCCGCCGACCGCTACCAGGCCGAGGGGCTGGCGCGGCTCGCCGCCGGAAGCGCCGAGGCGCAGATGGCCGAGCACCGCTCCGCCGACGGCCTCGTCAAGGCCGCGCGCGGCATGCTGACCCAGCACGACGCCCTGGTGATGGACACCCTGCCCGACGTGAAGGTCCCTGCGCTGGTGCTGGTGGGGGCCGACGACGCCCGCTACCTCACCGCCACGGACTACATGGCCGCCAAGATCCCCGGCGCGAAGAAGGCTGTGATCGCCAACGCCGGCCACGGCGCCAACATCGACCAGCCCGAGGCCTTCAACCGGGCGGTCCTGGATTTCCTGAAGGGCGCGGGGCTGTAGAGCCCGAGGGCTCGCGGCCCCCGCTTCTACAGGGCGATCTTCGCCATCGCTTCCATGGCCTCCGGCGAGCTGCGCCTTACGGTGAGCTCGGTGAAGCCGGCGTCCCGCCAGGCCGCGTAGCGCTCCTTGAGCCGGGCCGGCGGCCCTATGAGCCACTCCTCGTCCACGTACTCGTCCGGCACCGCCTCGACGGCTTCCTGCTTGCGGCCGGCCAGAAACAGCTCCTGGATCCGCAGGGCGGCGTCCTTGTACCCGCGCCTGATCATACCCTCGGTGTGGAAGTTCATCTCCTTCGCGCCCATCCCGCCCACGAACAGCGCGATGTGCTGCTTGGGCGCCTGCAGAGCCGCCTTGACGTCGTCGGTCATGTTCACGCCGACGCCGCAGACGATGTCGAAGTCCTTGAGGGTCTTGCCGTCGGTCCGCTTGGCCAGGCCCTGCTCGAGGATCGGCAGAAAGTACTGCTTCATCATCGAGGGGACGACGTGGCCGCAGAGCCAGCCGTCGGCGACTTCGGCGGTCATGCGGACGTTGAGCTCGGTGGTGGTCCCAAGCAGGATCGGCAGGTTGGGATCGCCGTAGAGAATGCTCTTGAGCGGTTTTCCGAGGCCGATGGCGCCTTCCCCGCGATATGGAAGGCTGAAGGCCTTGCCCTCGTGGGAGACCGGGCCCTGCCGCTGGAGGATCTTCTTCACGATGGCGACGGTGTCGCGAAGCTTCGGATTGGGCTTGCCCCAGGGGCGGCCGTACCAGCCCTCGACGATCTGCGGCCCCGAAACCCCGATGCCGATCATGACGCGGCCGCCCCCAGCCATGGCGTCGATGGTCTGGGCGGTCATCGCCAGATTGGCAGGGGTGCGGGCGTCTAGCTGTACGACTCCGGTCCCGAGCTTGATGCGCTTCGTGTGCGCCGCGATGAAGGCCAAGGGGGAAAGGGCGTCCGCGCCATAGGTCTCGGCGGTCCAGACAGAATGGTACCCTAGCGCCTCGGCCCGCTGAATCCTCTCGATGGGGACCTGGTAGTGCGGTTCGCCATAGCCGATGCCGATTCCTAGCTTCATGTCCTCACTCGTAGGGTTTCTGGTTCGTTCCGAGAGGCCCCCGGGGGTCGGGCGCCTAGCTTCTCCACAAGGTGCGCGATCATGGGAAGAGCCTCAAGGCTCTGCGTCGCGCGGTGTGGCGCACCCGCGGCGTTTTCAGCGGAATGCTCGGAAGTGGCGGGCCTTGACTGGACTTTAACATTCGCAGCCGCCATATGCGGCGCGCCGGACCTGGGCGACAGCCTGGGCGGGCGACATCGGCGACGTGGCCGCGTGCGGGATCCTCAAGGGTCCGTATCGCCTTGCGCCTTCATCCCCTTCCATGTGGGCGTCCGATCACGCGGGGCGCCCTGAAATCCAGACGCCCACCCGCACCGGCGAAAGCGGCCGAGCGGGTCTTTGCGTCTCACAATACGAAAGTCTCTGCTTGACCACGTTTTCCGATCTGGGCCTCGCGCCCAGCCTCCTCGCTGCGGTCCGCTCCGAAGGCTATGAAATCCCGACGGCGATCCAGGCCCGGGCCATCCCTCCCATCCTCGCCGGGCGCGACCTCCTGGGCGTCGCCCAGACCGG
>JAFBAO010000036.1 GCA_019247715.1 Caulobacteraceae bacterium | reverse complement strand
GAGGGCGTCGGGGTTGGAGGCCAGGAAGTTGGAAGGCGCGAAGACGTCGGTGAGCAGCTTGGTGAAGAACGCGACCCGGCGCCTCGTGGAAGGGTCGCTGGCCGCGACGCTGCCGGCCAGGCTGTTGAGCCACTTAGCCTGCGCCAGATAGGCCTGGCGGATGGCGTCGAAGAACGGCTGGTCCCAGCTAGGGTCGGCGAAACGCTTGTCGGCCGCCCCGGCTTTCTCGGTCTGGCCGATGATCCGCTGGAAGCCCGAGCGCCACATCTCCAGGGCGCTGTCGAGCAACATCGCCTGCGCGCCCCAGATGCTCTCGGGGCGCTGGGCGGTCCGCATGAACACGTCGATCAGCGAAGGCGCCAGGTTGAGAGGATCAGGATTGGGGTGGAGGCGACCGGCCTGCTGCAGCCCGCTTTCCAGGACCGCGCCGTGAGCGATCATCGCCGCGCGGGCCAGGTTCGAAGAAAACTCCCCGAGGTCGCCGGGGCTTAGGGTCGGCCTCCGGCCAGCGGTAGCGGACATGCCGTGGTTCCCAAGAAGGGCCTCCTCGCGAGCTGAACGCAGAAGCCTCGCCCGTCTCGCCAGAGGTCGGTCCGCCGGGGGCGAGGCTGGATTCCTCCCTTGCCCGGCAAAGCCTGTGCGCCGGCCGCGCCGGCCATCCCTCCGGAACCTCAGCTGCGGGCGGGCGGTTCTATCCGGCCAAGCCTCGCCGGAGAGTCCATGAGTTTGCCGCAGGCCTTCGCCTTCTCCATCGTCGCCGGGGCGATCGGCTTCTTCGTCTGGGGACGGTTCCGCTACGACGTGGTGGCGCTGATCGCGCTCCTGGCCGGGGTCGCCTGCGGGGTGGTGCCGGCGGCCAAGGCCTTTTCCGGCTTCACCAGCGACGTGGTGGTGATCATCGCCAGCGCCCTGGTGATCAGCGCCGCCATCGCCCGCTCGGGGGTGGTGGAGCAGGCGCTGCAGCCGCTGCTCGCCCGCCTGAAGACCCCGGCCGGCCTGACGCCGGTGCTGGCGGCGGCGACCGCGGCGCTCTCCATGCTCACCAAGAACGTCGGCGCCCTTGCGATCCTGATGCCGGTGGCGGTCCGCGCGGCGCGTGGGGCCGGCGCCTCGCCCGCCTCCCTCCTGATGCCGATGTCGTTCATGGCGCTGCTGGGCGGGCTGGTGACCCTGGTGGGCACCTCCACCAACATCATCGTCAGTCAGGTGCGCGAGCAGGCGCTCGGCAAGCCGTTCCAGATGTTCGACTTCGCCCCCGTGGGACTGGCGCTGACGGCCCTCGGCTTCCTCTATGTGAGCTTCGCCTGGCGCCTGCTGCCCCGGGACCGCCAGCCGGGGGCGGCGCTGGGCGACGCGCTGGCCGCCGCCTACGTGGCCGAGGCGGCGCTGCCGGACGGCTGGCCCGCGGCGCTCGCCCGGGTCGGCGACCTGAAGCTGGAGGCGGACGGGGTGAGGATCACCGCCCTGGCGCGCGGGCGCCGGACGGTCCAGGCGCCCGGGCCGCGCCAGCGGCTGAGGGCAGGGGACATCCTGGTGATCGAAGGCCCACAGGAGGCGCTGAACGCGGTCTTCAGCCGAACGCCGCTGATCCACACCCGAGCCGGCAAGGCGGCGCCCACGGAGGACGGGCGCGAGGAGACGCGCCAGATCGAGGCGGTGATCCAGCCGAAATCGGCGCTCGCGGGCCGCTCGGCGGCGCGGATGCAGCTGAGCGCGCAGTTCGGGGTCAACCTGCTGGCCGTGAGCCGCAGCGGCGCGCGGATCTCTCAGCAGCTGCGCACCCTCACCCTGCGGGCGGGCGACGTACTGATCCTGGAGGCGGGCGAGCGGACGCTGCCGGCCGCTCTGGTGGGGCTGGGCCTGCTGCCCCTGGTGGAGCGCGACGTGCAGGTGGTGGGCGCCTCGCGGCGCTACCTGCCGGTGACCATCCTCGCCCTCGCCATGGCGCTGGTGGTGATGAAGGTCACGCCGGTGGCGGTGGGCTTCTTCGGGGCGGCGGCGCTCATGGCGGCCAGCGGGGCGCTCTCCATGCGCGAGGCCTACAACGCCCTGGACGCCCAGGTGCTGGTCCTCGTAGGCGCCCTGACGCCGCTCAGCCAGGCGGTGCAGGACACCGGCGGCGCGGCCCTGATCGCCCAGGCCCTGGCCGCTCTTGCACACGGCCTGCCGGCGCTCCTCACTCTGGGCGCGCTGATGGTGGCGGCGATGGCCGCCGCGCCCTTCCTCCACAACGCGCCGACCGTCCTCGTGCTGGGTCCCATCGGCGTGGCGCTCGCCCGCCAGCTCCACCTCAATCCCGACGCCTTCCTGATGGCCGTGGCGACCGGCGCGGGCTGCGACTTCCTCACCCCGGTGGGCCACCAGTGCAACACCCTGATCATGGGCCCCGGCGGCTACCGCTTCGGAGACTACGCCCGCTTCGGCGCCCCCCTCGCGGCCCTGGTGATCCTCGCCGGCGTCCCGCTGATCGCGCTGGTCTGGCCGCTCGGGTGAGCGCCCGGGCCTGCTCCTGGCGGCCCTACCGTCCGCGCGGAAGGTAGCAGGCGGGCTCGTCCGGCTTGTTCCCGTAGGAACAGTCCAGGGTCATCCTGTCCGTCCAGCCGTGGTCGTACATGCACGGGCCCACCGCCTGGGCGTTGGGGACCGCGGCGGCGCGCTGGCAGGCAGACAGGGCTTGACGCGCGGCGGCGATCTGGTCGGCGGGCGGCGCCGGACTGGCCGGCGCGCCGGCGGATGGGGCGGGGGGATCCGGGGCGGCCTGCCGAGGCGTGTCCTTGCGGCAGGCGGTCAGGGCCAGCAGCGCCATCGCGCCGGCCGCCGCGAGCGTCAGCCCCCTCATCGCGATCCCCGCCAAAGTTCCAGTTCGCCGGCCGGCATGGCCCCCCCGATCACGAGCGCAAAGCTGACGGAGGTCAAGCGCCCTCGGCGCCTGCGCGCCCGCCCGGCTGCGGGCATCCGGCTTGCGCGCCCGGTCGGCGGCCCGATACGGTCGCGCTCGGGCGGCGGAGCGCGGGCCCGTACGCGTCGGGGGGCGCCAGATGCTGACGACAGCGGAGGTCTCGGCGGTTCCGATCTTCGCGGCGCTGCCCCCGGAGCTGCTCGAGCGGCTCGCGAGGACTTCGGCCGACGTGCGCCTGGCGGCCGGCGAGTTCGCCGTGGCGGAAGGCGGCGAGCGGGCGCTGTTCGCGGTGCTCTCGGGCCTGCTCGAGGTGGTCAAGCTGTTCGACGGGGTGGAGCGCACCTTGGGCTGGCGCCGGCCCGGCGCCGTCTTCGGCGAGGTGCCGCTGGCGCTGGCCTCCCCCTTTCCGGGCGGCTACCGCGCCGCCGAGCCTTCGCGGGTGATGCGCGTCGGCCTCGAAGAGTACTACCGCCTGGCGGCCGCCTCGACGGACTTCGCAGAGAAGGTGGGCGCGTTGGCGCGCGAGCGCCTGGGCGGCCTGCAGAGCATCAGCGCCGAGCCGCACGCGCCGAGGGTGACCCTGGTGGCGCGCGAGGACGCGGCCGAATGCCGTGCGCTCCGCACCTTCCTCGCGCGCAATCAGATCTCGTTCGAGCAGCTGTCCCCCGACTCGCCGGACCTGAAGTCCAGATGGCCGCAGGCCTGGGGGGCGGCCGGCCGGCCCCTGGTCCGGCTCGCCGACGGCGAGGTGCTGGTGGCCCCGGAGCCGCGCGAGCTCGCCGACCGGCTCGGCCTGCAGACCCGTCCGCGGCTGGGCGCCTACGACGTGGCGATCGTGGGCGCCGGCCCGGCGGGGCTCGCGGCGGCGGTCTATGGGGCCTCCGAGGGGCTGAGCACCGTCGTCATCGAACGCGAGGCGCCGGGCGGGCAGGCCGGCGCCTCGTCGCGCATCGAGAACTATCTGGGCTTTCCGAACGGCGTCTCCGGCGACGAGCTCGCCAGCCGGGCGCTGCAGCAGGCGCGGCGTCTGGGCGCCGAGATCCTGGTGACACGGCGCGTGGAGCGCATCGACCCGGCGGCGCGGCAGGTGCTCCTGGACGGCGGCGAACGGGTGATGGCGCGCAGCTTCGTGCTGACCACCGGCGTCTCGTGGCGCAGGCTGGATAGACCCGGCGTCGAGCGTCTGATCGGCCGGGGCGTTTTCTACGGGGCCGCGCGCAGCGACGCGCCGAACGTGGCCGGGCTCGACGTCTGCCTGGTGGGAGCCGGCAACTCCGCCGGACAGGCCGCGCTCCACCTTTCCACCTATGCGCGCCAGGTGACCATGCTGGTGCGCGGCGAGGCGCTGGGGAAGACCATGTCGCGCTACCTGATCGACCAGCTCGCGGCGCGCTCGAACATCGAGGTGCGCCTGCGCTCCGAGCTGCGCGCGGCGCACGGTGAGACGCGGCTCGTCGCCATCGACGTCTGCGAGGCCGGCGGCGCTGTCGAGCGCCAGGGGTGCGGCGGCCTCTTCATCTTCATCGGCGCGGACGCCGAAACGGGCTGGCTGCCGCGCGAGATCGCGCGCGACGAGCGCGGCTTCGTCCTGACCGGCGCGGAGGCGCGCAAGGGCGCGCGCTGGCCGCTGGCGCGCGATCCCTTCCTGCTGGAGACCAGCGTGCCGGGCGTCTTCGCCTGCGGGGACGTCCGCTCCGGGCCGATCAAGCGGGTCGCCGCCGCGGTGGGGGAGGGCAGCATGGCGATCGCCTTCGTCCACCGTCACCTCGCCTCCGAGCCGGCCGGCGATCCATAGCGCGGGCTGGGCGCGGGCGAGCCAAGCGCGCCGAAGCCAGAGCGGGTCGAGTTGGAATCGCTCCTCTCATCGTCACCCCGGACGGCCTGCAAGGCCGATCTAGCCGCCGGTCTTTTCGCGCGCATCCTCTGCAGGATGAGGACGGCAGCCTCAAAGGCCGCCGTAATCTGCAGGTCTTCCACATCGTCGCACTCCGTCGAGCGGGAGTGCGCCGGCGAGTGTCCGGACTTCTCTCAGCCGATGGCGCTCGGGGGCCGTGACCTGCGATACGAAGAACCTTGCGCTTCAATGGCGTCGGAAGCGAGACGAAGATCGCGGCGGCCCGCATCCGCCCGTCGTCGTTTCCGCCTCGCCGGCGCCGTCTTCAGCCCATGACCACGAGGACGACGCGGCGGTTCTCGGCCCGGCCCGCGGCCGCCTCGTTCGGCGCCTTCGGGATGTGCTCGCCGTAGGAGAGGGCGCTCATGTGGTGGAGCGGGACGCCCCGGGCGTGCAGGAAGCGGACGACCGCGTCCGCCCGCCGCTGGCCGAGCTGCAGGTTGTGCTGGGTGCGCCCGCTGGAGTCGGCGTGGCCGATGACCTCGACGTGGACGTTGCGGTTCTCGGCCTTGAGCCGCGCGGCGAAACCGGCCAGCCAGGCCCTGGCGCTGTCCGACAGGGCCGACTTGTCGGTCTCGAACTTCACCGAGTCGTCGGTCATCAGGACGGTGTGCTGGAAGTCGCCCCTGGCCAGCCGGTGGGCCTCCTCGGCGCGCGCCAGCGCCGCCTGGGTGTCACGTTGCACCGCGTCGATGCGGGCGTTGGTGACGGCGATCTGCTGGTCGACGTAGTCCTGGGTGGCGCAGCCGCCCATGGCCAGCGCGGCGGCGGCGAGGGCCGCGGCCGATCGTTGGCGAGATGCATTGGGTGTCATGTTCATCCCTCGCAACCTTGCGGGGCTCGCCGCCTCCGATCCTCGCAGGGTAGATCGGCCCGCCGCCGGGGACGATCCGGTGTTCACCCGAAGGACCGCCTTCCCGACCACAATCGCCGGTTCGCCCAGGCGCCCCCGCAAGCTTGGCCGTGTTGCGCGAGCGGCGGCGAGGCGCCACAGATCGGGGGATGACGGACGTATTCGTGAGCTACGCGCACGAGGATGCGGCTGTGGCCGACGCCTTGGCGGTGGCGCTGGCGGCGGATGGCTGGTCGGTGTGGATCGACCGCACCGGGCTCGCCGAGGGGACCCAGTTCGACGAGGAGATAGAGGCGGCGATCGGCCAGGCCACGGTGGTCATCGTGCTCTGGTCCGAAGCGTCGGTGAAATCGCGCTGGGTGCGGGCCGAGGCCGCCTTCGCCCTCGACCGCGGCAAGCTCGTGCCGGTGGTGATCGACCAGGCGCTGCCGCCGCTGCAGTTCCTGCACGTCCACAACGTGGAGCTGGGCGGCTGGGACGGCCGCGCCGACGACGCGCGCTTCCAGGTCCTGCAGAGGGCCCTGCGCCGCCGGCTGACGACGGACCCCGGCGCGGCTTCGCCCCCGCCGCTGGCGCCCGGGGCCGGCGACGAAAGCGTCTTGCGGACCGGCTTGAGCGGCATGGACCGCGCCCTGGTGTCCATGGGTCTGAGGTTTCCCGGCGCCGGCCAGGAGGACCAGTTCCTCGAGCGGCTTTCGGAGGGGGTCTACCGGGCCACCCAGGGGGGCCTTCTGCTGGCGATCGCCGTCATGGCCGTCTACAGCGCCACCGATTCCATGGCGGGGGTCAGCAACGCCCTGATCACGCGGGTCAGATTCATGCTTCTGATTCCGATCCTCATCGCCGCCTTCCTCATGTCCCGAACGAACCTCTCGAGACGGCGTTGGCGGATCGCCGTGCCGGCCTACCTCGCCACCGCGGTGGGGGTGGGCCTGGTGATGATCTATTTCATCGCCACCAAGAGCGCGTTCGGCGTCAATCTCGCGGTTCCCACCATGAACATCATGGTGATGTTCGGGATCGTCGCGCTGATACCCGTCCCGGCGCGCACCACCTTTTGCCTCTCCCTGCCGATCCTGGCGCTCTACGTGGTCTATCTCGGCCTCTTCGCCCGATTGTCCTTCGAGACCGACGCGGCCTACGCCATCAATGTGGTGGTGGCGTTCTTCTTGTGCGTCACGGCCTCCTATCTGCGCGAGCGCGAGCTTCGCCGGACGTTCGTCGCCGACCTGGCGCTCAGCGACAACGTCGCGACCCTGCGCGAAGCGGTGCTCCGGCTCGGGTCGGACAAGGGCGCAAATGACGGCGCCGAGCGGTCGCGGCGGGAACTGCGACGCTCGAGCTGACCTGCGAGCTGGGCCCGAGCCGAAGGCGCGGAACGCGCTTTAGGCGGCCGCCTCCAGAGGGCGGTCGGCGGTCAGCAGGGACTCGACGCCCGCGATCCGCACCTCGATCGGCTCGCCCCTGACCAGCGTCGCCTGGACCTGGCCGTCCCCGATGCGGACCGCCACGGCTCGCCCGCGGAAGCAGACCTGGTAGGAGAGGCTCTTCCACCGCGGCGGCAGCTTCGGGTCGATGGCGAGCGTCTCGCCGGAGATGTCGAGACCCCCGAAGCCCATGACGATCGCCTGCCAGATGCCGCCGAGGCCGGCGATGCGCACGCCGCCGGCGGCGTTGGGATCGGGGTCCAGCCGGGAAATCCGGTCGAGGTAGCGCAGCGCCAGGTCCGCGTCCCCGAGCCGGGCGGCGACCAGGGCGTGCATGGCCGGGCTCAGCGAGCTTCCGTGGGCGCAGCGCGGCTCGTAGTGGCGGAAGTTGGTCATCGCCGCCACGCCCGGGAAGGCTTCGGGCAGCAGCGCCAGCAACGCCACCACGTCTGCCTGCTTGACCACCTGTGAGGCCTGGGTGCGCTCCCGCCCGATGATGACGTCGATGGGGACCGTGCGCCCGGCGTAGTCGGCGAGGTTGATCGCCTCCAGACGGTGATAGCCGGCGAACTGCTCGTAGAGGCCGGTGGCCGGATCGAAGCCGGTGACGATCTTGTCGACCGCGTCGGCCCAGTCCGCGAGCTCCGCCGCGTCGATCCCCAGCCGCCCCAGCAGGGCCTGGGCGCGCTCGGGCCAGCGGGCCCGGATCGTCTCCACCGCCTCCAGCGCCCGGGCGATATTCCAGCGGGCCATGACGTTGGTGAAGGCGTTGTCGTCGATCTCCTCGTGGTATTCGTCGGGACCGATGACGGCGCGGATGTGCCGGCGCCCGTCGGCCTCCGGCTCGGCGCGCGAGGCCCAGAAGCGGGCCGTCTCCAGCAGGATCTCGGCCCCGGCGGCGAGCAGGAAGTCGTCGTCGCCGGTGGCGCGCCAGTATCGCCACACCGCGTAGGCGATGTCGGCGCTCACGTGTTGCTCCAGCCGGCCGCAGAGGATGTCGACCCGCTCGCCGTTTGCGCCCGCCACATGGTCGGGCGTGGTCTCCTCGCCGGTGTCGGCCGACTCCCAGGCGTAGAGCGCGCCCCGCCAGCCCATCCGCGCGGCCTTGGCGCGGGCCGCGGGCAGGGTGTGGAAGCGGTACATGAGCATCGCCCGGGCCGCCTCGGGCCAGACCGCCGTGTAGAACGGCAGCAGGTAGATCTCGGTGTCCCAGAACACGTGGCCGAAATAGGCGTCGCCGCTCAGGGCCCGGGCGCCCACCGAGACCCGCTCGTCCTCGGGGTTCGCGGTGCTCACCAGATGGTAGATCGCGAAGCGCGCGGCCCGCTGCAGGGTCTCGTCGCCGTCGATGGCTACGTCGCCGTCGCTCCAGCGCCGGTCCCAGGCCGCCTCGTGGCGGTCGAGCGCAGCGCGCCAGCCGAGCCTGCGCACCGCCTCCAGGGTGTGGGCGGCGGCGGGAAGCGGATCCTCGCCTCGCTCGGCGCGGGCGAAGGTCGCGATCCGGTCGAGCTCGGCGACCTCGCCGGCCCGCGAGCTCCAGCGCCACACCCACTTCAGCGGGAACGGACGCTCGGGCGCCAGCGCCTCGCCCCCCACCGTCAGCCGCGCCGCCCCGCCCATAGCCAGGCCCTTGCCGGTGACCTCGGTGCGCCAGGCGGTGACGTCCTGCTCCAGCCGCACCGGCTCCAGGGCCAGCCCCGAGAAGCTGAAGTTCGCCTCCACCTGCACGTCGACGCCGTCGCGGTCGAGCCAGAACCGCATCAGCTGCAGCCCGGCGGCGCGGTCGGCCTGCGAGACGAGCCGCAGCTCCTCGCCGGCGACGGTGACCCCGGAGGGGGCGCGATGGGTGACGGTGGAGCGCAGCAGCCCGCGGCGCATGTCGAGCTCGCGGGCGCTGAACATGGCCTGACCCTCGCTGGCGAGCAGCACTTGGCCGTCGAGCAGGACGCGCACCCGCGTCCAGTCGCTGACCGGCGCCAGGGCCGGGATCGGCGGCTCGGTGTTGGGGATGTCGAAGAGGCCCGCCACGTAGCAGCGCGGCCATGACGCCCACCGAAGGTAGCCGAGCCAGCTCGCCCAGGTGGGCCCGCGGCTCACCGAGCGCGAGGCGCGCATGCCGAGGAAGCCGTTGCCGATGGCGAAGCGCGACTCCACCGCGCTCTCGCTCATCACGTCGTAGCCGTCGTGGCGCAGGACCCAGTTGGGCGGCTGGGCGACCCCGATCGCCGCCTGCATGGGCGTGGCGGGCGCGCCGGGCCGGGCGCGCAGGGCGCCCTTGCCCAGGGCGGCGAGGTCGACCTGGTCGAGGCTGGTGACCACGAGGTCGGCCCCGGCCCCGGCGAGCAGGGCCTCGTCGCCCAGCCGGGCAACGCCCACCGCCAGCATGCCGCCAGCGTGGGCCGCCTGGACGCCGGCCGGCGCGTCCTCCACCACCAGGCACTCGGCGGGCGCCACGCCCAGGGCGTCGGCGGCGAGGCGGAAGAGGGCCGGGTCCGGCTTGCCGCGTGGGACGTCCGCGCCGCTGAGGTCGGCGTCGAAGGCCGAGAGCAGCGGGCGCCCGTCGGGCAGAGAAAGCTGGCTCAGCATGGCGTCGGCGTTCTTGGACGAGGAGGCGAGCGCCAGGCGCACGCCGGCCCGGTGCAGGGAGTCGGCAAGCCGCACCGCGTCCGGGAAGGCCTCGAACTTGCCGTGGCCGATGAGGTCGTCGATGAGCGCCTGCTTGGTCTCGGCGTAGGCGGGGGCGAGCCGGGCCGCGTCGACGACGCCCAGATGCTCGAGGGCCGAGCGCGCGCCGTCGAGGCGCGGCCGGCCGGCCACGTGCGCCTGGTAGAAGGCGGTGGTGAAGCCGTCGGGGTCGGCGTAGCCGGCCAGGGCCTCGCGCCAGGCTTGCTCATGGGGCGAGGCGACCAGGACTCCGTCGACGTCGAAGATCGCGGCCGACACGGTCATGGCCAATCTCCCTGGAAGGATCGCACAAGGGGTCCAGGGCCGATCCGCGAGCGTGCGCACGCCCGCCGAGGCAGCCGCCGGCGCGGGAGAAGGATAGGGAGGCCGATCGGGGGCGCCCTGCGTCCAACACCTGAGATGTCCCCCGGCTTCACCTGATTCCCAGGGCGGCGGCTTGCCGCTAGCCTGGCGACCGTCCCGGGGGGCTGAGGCGG
The DNA here is from genome assembly GCA_019247715.1 of Caulobacteraceae bacterium. GTDB lineage: Bacteria > Pseudomonadota > Alphaproteobacteria > Caulobacterales > Caulobacteraceae > Acaudatibacter. The sequence goes on along the minus strand of JAFBAO010000036.1, from coordinate 2,544 downwards.
CGGAGGCCACGGCCATGACCCAGGATCTCACAGGCGTCGCCGGGGCCCTGGTGGCGCGCGGCAAGGGCATCCTGGCCGCCGACGAGACGCCGGGCACGCTCGGCCGGCGCTTCGAGGCGCTGGGGATCGCCTGCACGGAAGAGAGCCGCCGCGCCTACCGCGAGATGCTGTTCACCGCTCCCGGCGCCGCCGAGTTCATCAGCGGCGTCATCATGCAGGACGAGACCATCCGACAGCGGGGCTCGGCGGGGCGCCCGCTGGCCGCGACCCTGGCGGACCAGGGGATCTTGCCGGGCGTCAAGGTCGACGCCGGCGCGCGCCCGATCGCCGGATCTCCCACCGAAACGGTGACCGAGGGCCTCGATGGCCTGCGCGAGCGGCTGGCCGAATACCACCGGCTGGGCGCCCGGTTCGCCAAGTGGCGGGCGGTGATCAAGATCGGCGAGGCCCTGCCCAGCCGCATGTGCGTGGCCGCCAACGCCCATGCGCTGGCGAGGTACGCGGCCCTCAGCCAGGAGCAGGGGCTGGTCCCGATCGTCGAGCCGGAGGTGCTGATGGACGGCGACCACACCCTGGAGCGCTGCGAGGCGGTCACCGGCCAGGTGCTGCACGCGGTGTTCGAGGCGCTGGACGAGCAGGGCGTGGCGCTGGAGGCCATGCTCTTGAAGCCCAACATGGTGGTGAGCGGCGACGAGTGCGCCGAGGACGCCTCGGTGGCCGAGGTGGCGGCCGCGACCCTGCGCTGCCTGCGCCGGTGCGTGCCGGCCGCCGCGCCGGGGATCGTCTTCCTCTCCGGCGGCCAGGACGCCCGGCTCGCCACCTTGCATCTCGACGCCATCAACCGCGCGCCGGGGCCCAAGCCCTGGGCGATCAGCTTCTCCTACGGGCGGGCGCTGCAGGACGACGCGCTGCAGGCCTGGCATGGCCGCGACGAAGGCCTGGCCGCCGGCGGCCAGGCGCTGGCGCACCGGGCGCGCTGCAACAGCGCCGCCTGCCTCGGGACCTACACGGACGAGCTAGAGCAGACCCTGTTCACGGTGCGCGCCGGCGCGCCCGGACGGGCGTTGCGCGACGACTGAGATCGGCGGCGCTCGGGCCGCTGCGGTGAAGCCAATCGGCGGAGGCGAAGGTGTCGGAAGTGCTGTCCAACCCTGAGACCCAGGCGTTGTCGGATCGGGAGCGCGAGCTGCTCGACGCCTACTGGCGGGCCGCGAACTACCTGTCGGTGGGCCAGATCTATCTCTACGACAACCCGCTGCTCGAGGCGCCGCTCTCCAAGGCGCACATCAAGCCGCGCCTGCTCGGCCACTGGGGCACCACGCCGGGGCTCAACTTCATCTACGCGCACCTGAACCGGGTCATCAAACGCGACGACCTCGACATGATCTTCATCACCGGCCCCGGCCACGGCGGCCCGGCGCTGGTGGCCAACGCCTACCTCGAGGGGACCTACAGCGAGGTCTACCCCAACATCACCGCCGACGCGGTGGGGATGCAGCGCCTCTTCAAGCAGTTCTCGTTCCCGGGCGGGGTGCCGAGCCACGTGTCGCCGGAGACGCCGGGGTCCATCCACGAGGGCGGGGAGCTGGGCTATGCGCTCTCGCACGCGTTCGGCGCGGCCTTCGACAACCCGGACCTGATCGTCGCCTGCATCGTGGGCGACGGCGAGGCCGAGACCGGGCCCTTGGCCACCAGCTGGCACTCCAACAAGTTCCTGAACCCCGCCGCCGACGGGGCGGTGCTGCCGATCCTGCACCTCAACGGCTACAAGATCGCCAACCCCACGGTGCTGGCGCGCATCAGCCACGAGGAGCTGGACCATCTCTTCCGCGGCTACGGCTACACGCCCTATTTCGTGGAGGGGAGCGACCCGGCGACCATGCACGCCCTGATGGCCGCGACCCTGGACACGGTGGTCGCCGAGATCCACGCCATCCAGGACGCCGCCCGCAAGGGAGTCTCCGAGCGCCCGCGCTGGCCGATGATCGTGTTGCGCACCCCCAAGGGCTGGACCTGCCCCAAGGAGATCGACGGCCGGCGCACCGAGGACTACTGGCGCTCGCACCAGGTGCCCATGGGCGAGATGCACGAGAACCCCGAGCACGTGCGGATCCTGGAAGCCTGGATGAAGAGCTACCGCCCGCAGGAGCTCTTCGACGCGGAGGGCCGGCTCAGTCCCGCGCTCGCCGACCTGCCGCCGAAGGGACAGCGGCGGATGAGCGCCAACCCGCACGCCAACGGCGGCCTGCTGCTGCGCGACCTGCGGCTGCCGGACTTCCGCGACTATGCGGTGGAGGTTCCGGCGCCGGGCGCGGCGACCGCCGAGTCCACCCGGGTGATGGGCCGTTTCCTGCGCGACGTGCTGAAGCTCAACATGGAGGCGCGGAACTTCCGCCTGTTCAGTCCGGACGAGAACAACTCCAACCGCTGGCAGGACGCCCTGGAGGTGACCAACCGGGCCTGGGAGGCGGACGCCTATCCCTGGGACGACCACCTGGCCCGCGACGGGCGGGTCATGGAGATGCTCAGCGAGCACCAGTGCCA
>JAFBAO010000012.1 GCA_019247715.1 Caulobacteraceae bacterium | reverse complement strand
TTTCACCCGCTCGACGCTGCACGGCGAAGGCCCGGTCTGGCGCCACGTCGGCATCTACGGCTATCGCCGCGCAGCCCTGGCCCGATTCAACGCCGCCCCGCCTTCGCCGCTGGAGCGCCGCGAGAAACTGGAGCAGCTGCGGGCCATGGAACTGGGGCTCTCGATCTGGGCGGCGATGATCGCCGAGGCGCCCATTTCGGTGGACACGGCCACCGATCTCGCGCAGGCCCGCGCCTACGCCGCACAGCTTTAGGGGGAAGTTCGATGAGCAAGGGCAAGATCGCCTTCCAGGGCGAGCTGGGCGCCAACAGCCACGAGGCCTGCCAGGCCGCCTATCCGGAACTGGAGCCGGTCCCCTGCGCCACCTTCGAGGAGGCGTTCGAGGCGGTGAAGTCGCACGCTTGCGAGCTTGGGATGATCCCTGTGGAGAACTCCACCGCCGGCCGCGTGGCCGACGTGCACCACCTGCTGCCCAACTCCGGCCTCAAGATCATCGGCGAGCGCTTCAAGCCGATCCACTTCCAGCTCATGGGCGCGCCGGGAGCGAAGCTGGCGGACGTCAAGGTGGTGGCGAGCATGCCGATCGCGCTTGGCCAGTGTCGCAAGCTGATCCGCCAGCTGAAGGCGCGAACCGAATCGGCGGGCGACACCGCCGGAGCGGCCAAGGCCTTGGCGGCGAACCCCGATCCGTCGCGCGCCGCGCTCGCCCCGGCCCTGGCCGCCGAGCTCTACGGCCTGGAGATCCTGGCCCGCGACGTGGAGGACGAGACCCACAACACCACCCGCTTCCTGGTGATGACGGGGGATCCCAACCCGCCCGACCCGCCGGCCGGGAGCGCTTGCGTGACCAGCTTCTTCTTCCGGGTCCGCAACCTGCCGGCGGCCCTTTACAAGGCGCTGGGCGGCTTTGCGACCAACGGCGTCAACATGACCAAGCTCGAGAGCTACATGGAGAACGGCGCCTTCACGGCCACCTTCTTCTACGCCGAGGTCGACGGCCGGCCAGCCGATCCGCCCCTGGCCCGGGCGCTCGAAGAGCTCGCCTTCTTCTCCGACCACTTCGAGATCATGGGCGTCTACCCGGCGGACCCTTTCCGCCGGCGCGCCGGCGCCTAACCCTTCGCCCAGGCCTTGATCAGCTGGTGGGCGATGGCCATGCCGCCCGGCGCGCCGACCCCGGCAAGCTCGCCCCGCACCAGCGCCCTCGCCTCCTCCCGGCTGAACCAGCGCACCGCTTCCAGCTCGGTCTGGTCTGGCGCGGCGTCCTCGTTCTCCACCTCGGCGATGAGGCCGATCATCAGCGAGCTCGGATAGGGCCAGGGCTGGGTGGAATGATAGGTGACCCGGGTCGCGATGAGGCCCGCCTCCTCCTTGAGCTCCCGCGCGCAGGCCTCCTCGATGCTCTCCCCCGGCTCGAGGAAACCTGCGAGGGCCGAGAACATCCCCTTGGGCCAGGCGGCCTGCCGACCGAGGAGGCAGCGCTCCCCGTGGGTCGCCAGCATGATGACCACCGGGTCGGTGCGGGGAAAGTGCTCGGCCTTGCAGGACGGGCAGACCCGCTTCCAGCCGCCGTCGGCGGGCTGACTCGCCTCTCCGCAGACCGCGCAATGGCGATGGCGTCGCCGCCATTCGAACATCGCCTTGGCGGTGGCCAGGATCGCCGCGTCCGCCGCCGGCAGCTCGAGCGCGATGGCGCGCAGCTCCTCGAACCGCCCCAGGCCCGCCAGCGGACCGTCGGCCGGATCGGCGGCGCCGTCGAGGTCGAGGGCGAAGACGGCGGTCTCCTTCCAGAGGCCCATGAACAGCAGCCGCTCGGTTCCGCCCGAAAGCTCGCGGGCGAGGTCGGCCCGCACGTAGGCGATCTGCGCCTTCGCCTCCTTGCCGTCCTCGACCATCGGCTTGCCGTTCCAGATCGCCAGCGCCAGGCTATCGGGGTCGGCGAGGCGCGCGGCCACCCAGTCCTGGTCGATGCGTCGATCGCTCGCCCGGTCGAGGGGGTTGCCGGCGAACACGTTCGTGAAGGCGTTGAGCGGCATGCGCCGCTCATAGCGCGCCTGCGCGCCCGCGTCAGCACTGTGAGGTTGTGTCGCCAGCGGCCGGCTTGCGCCCGCCCCTCGCGCACGCGATATAGGCGGCGGAGATCGGCGATGGGCGGAGGCCTCGCCAACCCGGTCAGGTCCGGAAGGAAGCAGCCGTAACGAGTCTTGCTCCGGGTCGTCTGCCGGTCTCCACCCGCGCCCTCAGCCTCAGCGAGTTATGGCCGACCACGACCTGACGCCCGAAACAGACCTGGACCGCGCCGTCCCGGTCGAGGGCGACGAGGCGACCGCGGACATGTTCGGGGCGCCGCCGGCGCCCAGCGCGGCGGCCGCCTACACGGTCCTCGCCCGCAAGTACCGGCCCAAGACCTTCGACGACCTGATCGGCCAGCAGGCCATGGTGCGGACGCTGAAGAACGCGTTCGCCACCGGCCGCATCGCCCACGCCTTCATGCTCACCGGGGTGCGCGGGGTCGGCAAGACCACCACCGCCCGCCTGCTCGCCCGCGCGCTCAATTACGAGAGCGCGACGGTCCACGAGCCCTCGATCGAGGGCCTGGCCGAGAACGGGCGCCATTGCCCGGCGATCATCGAGGGACGGCACATGGACGTGCTGGAGCTCGACGCCGCCAGCCGCTCGAAGGTGGACGAGATGCGCGAGCTCCTCGACGGGGTCCGCTACGCGCCCGTGGAGGCCCGCTACAAGGTCTACATCATCGACGAAGTGCACATGCTTTCGACAGCGGCCTTCAACGCCCTGCTGAAGACCCTCGAGGAGCCGCCGCCGCACGCCAAGTTCATCTTCGCCACCACCGAAATCCGCAAAGTACCGGTCACCATCCTCTCGCGCTGTCAGCGTTTCGACCTGCGCCGGGTCGAGCCGGAGGTGATCGCCGGGAACCTCTCGGCCATCGCCGAGGCCGAAGGGGCGCGGATCGAGGCAGAGGCCCTGGCGCTCATCGCCCGGGCGGCGGAGGGGTCGGTTCGCGACGCCCAGTCGCTGCTGGACCAGGCGCTGGTGCAGGCCGAGGCGGGCGCGGTCGTGGGCGCGGCCGTCGTGCGCGACATGCTGGGCCTCGCCGACCGCGGCCAGACGATCGACCTCTTCGAGAAGACGGTGCGCGGCGAGGCGGCCGAAGCGATCGGCGCCTTCCGCACCCTCTACGGCTACGGCGCCGAGCCCGCCGCGGTGGTCGCCGACCTGCTCGAGCACTGCCACGGGGCGGCCGTGGCCAAGACCCTCGGCCCGGCCGCCCTCCTCCTCCCCAGCGACCAGTCCCAGAAGCTGGCCGCCATCGGCGCCGCCTGCAACGCCGGGGCGCTGTCGCGGCTCTGGCAGATGTTGCTCAAGGCCTACGAAGAGGTCCGCCGATCGCCCGATCCGCCGGCGGCGGTCGAGATGGCGCTCGTCCGTCTCGCCTACGCCGCCGATCTGCCGGGCCCGGAAGAGGCGCTGAGAGCGCTGCGCGGCGGCGAGGCCATGGCAGGGGGAGCGCCCGCCGCGCCCCCCACCGGCGGACCTGCGGCGCGCGGCGGCGCACAGCCCAAGGCGGCGGCCCGACCTGCCATCGACCAGCAGCCGAGCTTGAGGAGCTTCGAGGACGTCGTGGCGCTGATCGAGGCGCGTCGGGACATCGCGCTCAAGCTCGACGTGGACCAATACGTCCGCCTCATCAGCTTCAGGACCGGAGCGATCGCCTTCGAGCCCGCGCCGGGCGCGCCGAACAACCTCGCTCAGCGGCTGGCCGCGCGGCTGAAGGAATGGACCGGGCTTCCGTGGCTGGTCGCGGCCGAGGGCGGCGGCGGCGCCGAGAGCCTCGCCGAGCAGCGCCGCCGGGAGGCGGACAAGGCGCGGGCGGAAACGCTTCAGGACCCCTTCGTGCGCAGCGTGATGGAGGCCTTCCCGGGCGCCGAGCTCATCGAGGTGCGCCAGCTTGCGGCCCCGGAGCCGGCCTCGGCTCCGCCCGACGACGACGAGGAGGACGCGGACTGACATGAAGGACCTCGGCGAGATCATGAAGCAGGCGCAGGCCATGCAGGAGAAGCTGCAGGCCGCCCAGGCGCGTCTGGCGGAGATGGAGGTGGACGGCTCCGCCGGCGGCGGCATGGTGCGGCTGGCGCTGCGGGGAACGGGCGAGCTCGCCCGCGTCACCATCGACGAAAGCCTGCTCGCCCCAGGCGAAAGCGAGATCGTCGCCGACCTCATCGTCGCCGCTCACGCCGACGCGCGCCGCAAACTCGAAGCGCGCCAGGCCGAGGTGATGCGCGACGCGGCCGGCCCTCTGGCGGGACTGCCCGGAATGCCGAAGTTTTGAGCGCCTAGGTGTCCTCGGTCGGGCCGGAGATAGAGCGGCTGATCGCGCTCTTGGCCAAGTTGCCTGGCCTTGGGCCGAGGTCAGCCCGGCGCGCGGCGCTGTCGCTCCTGAAGCGGCGCGAACAGCTGCTCCTGCCGCTGATGGACGCGCTGACCGCGGCCGCCGATCAAGTGGTCGCCTGCAGAATCTGCGGCGCCCTCGACACCCGCGACCCCTGCGCCGTCTGCGCAGACCTCGAACGGGATCTCAGCCTCATCTGCGTCGTCGAGGAGGTGGGGGCGCTTTGGGCCATGGAGCGCGCCGGAGCCTACCGCGGGCGCTATCATGTCCTAGGCGGGTTGCTCTCGGTGCTGGACGGCGTCGGCCCCGAGGCGCTCAGGGTGGCGAGCCTGACCGAACGAGCCCGGGACGGGACGGTCAAAGAGGTCATCCTCGCCCTGCCCGCCACGGTGGACGGCCAGACCACCGCCCACTACCTGGCCGACCGGCTGGCCGGGACCGGCGTGGCGGTGACCATGCTGGCCCGCGGAGTCCCGGTGGGCGGCGAGCTCGACTGGCTGGACGACGGCACCATCGCCCAGGCCTTGCGCGCCAGGCGGCCTGCTTAGCGCCTTACCAAGGCGGGCCGACTCGGATACGAACGGAGCATGAACGCCCTCATGCTCGCGACCCTGCTCTCCTGCCTCGCGGCGGCCGCCGCCGTCGCCTGGGCGATCCTCGAGCGCGGCCGCGCGGCCCGGTCCGAGATGCGCGCCCGCCTGCTGGAAGCCAACGCCGAGACCCTTGCCGCCCAGGCTGCCCAGTCGGCCCAGGCGGTGGCCGAGGCCCTGGTGCAGCGCGCCACGGAAAGCTTCCAGGCGCAGGAGCGGGTCGCCCAAGCGCGGATGGAAGAAAAGCTGAAGCCGGTGGCCGAGTCCCTCGCCAAGTTCCAGGCCTGCGTGACTGAGGCCGAGAAGGCGCGCGCCGCCGAGACCGGCGGTCTGAAGCAGCAGCTCGAGGCCTTGCTGACGGCCACGGCGGCGACCCAGGCCGAGGCGCGCAAGCTCTCCACCGCGCTCCGGCGCGGGGCCGGGGTTCAGGGGCGCTGGGGCGAGCAGATGCTGCGCAACGTGCTGGAGCTGGCCGGCCTGAAGGCGCGGATCGATTTCGAGGAGCAGGTGCACGCCGAGACGGACGGCGGCGCGCGCCGGCCGGACGTGGTGGTGCGGCTGCCCGGCGGCGGGGCGTTCGTGATCGACGCCAAGTGCTCGCTGAACGGCTTCCTCGAAGCCCAGGACGCGGCGGAAGAGGGCGCCCGCGAGGCCGGCTACCAGCGCCACGCCCAGAGCGTGAAGACCCACGTCCAGAGCCTCGCCGCCAAGGCCTACTGGGACCAGTTCGAGGCCTCGCCCGACTTCGTGGCCATGTTCGTACCCGGCGACGCCTTCCTGGCGGCGGCCCTGGAGCGCCTCCCGGACCTGATGACCGAGGCCATGGAGCGGCGGGTGATCCTGGTGACGCCCACCACCCTCTTCGCCCTCTGCAAGGCGGTGGCCTACGGGTGGCGGGTGGAGAAACAGGCCCTGAACGCGGCCGAGACCGCGGCGCTCGGGCGCGAGCTCTACAAGCGCCTTTCGGTGATGGGCGGCCACGTGGCCGGGGTGGGCAAGGCGCTCGAGGCGGCGGTCGGGCGCTACAACCAGTTCGTCGCCTCGCTGGAGACCCAGGTCCTCACCCAGGCGCGGCGATTCGAGGATCTGGCTTCCGACCATGAGGGCCGGCGCCTCCCGGAGCCCCCGACGGTCGACGTCGGCGCCCGTCCGTTGACCAAACTCGTCGCCGAGGAGCCGCCCCGGGCGACGATCTTGACGGTGAAAGCGCCGGCGCCTACGTCCGCGGCATGAGCGTCCGCCGTATCCTCACCGTCGATGCAGACCTTGCGACGCTGAAGAAGAAATCGCAGCCGGTCGTGGCCGTGGACGACGACCTGCGGGCGCTGATGGACGACATGCTGGAGACCATGTACGCCGCGCCCGGCATCGGCCTGGCCGCCATCCAAGTGGGCGAGCCCAAACGGGTGATCGTCATGGATCTGGCCCGCGGCGAGGAGCCGAAGGCGCCCCGGTTCTTCGTCAATCCCGAGATCGTCTGGGCCTCGGAGGAGACCGGCGTCTACGAGGAAGGATGTCTTTCGGTGCCGGAGATCTACGACGAGGTGGAACGGCCGGCCAAGGTGCGCCTGCGCTCGCTCGATTATCACGGCCGGCTTGTGGAAGAAGACGCCGAGGCGCTCTTCGCGGTCTGCATCCAGCACGAGATCGATCACCTGAACGGCGTGCTCTTCATCGACCACCTGTCGCGGCTGAAGCGCCAGCGGGCGGTCAGCAAGGTGAAGAAGGCCGCCAAGACGGAGGCCGAGGCGCTTTAGCTCGCGCCTTTGCGCCCGCCCGGCCGCGCCGCTAAACCGCTCGCCATGCGTCTGGCCTTTCTCGGCACCCCTGAGTTCGCGGTCATCAGCCTCGCGGCCGTGCTGGAGGCCGGCCACGAGGTGGCGTGCGTCTACACCCAGCCGCCGGCGCCCAGGGGCCGCGGGCGGAAGCTCGCCCCCTCGCCGGTCCACGCCTTCGCCGAATCCAAGGGCCTTGCGGTCCGCACCCCGACCTCGATGCGCGAGCCGGAGGTCGCCCAGGCGTTCGAGGCCCTCGCCCTGGATGCGGCGGTCGTCGTCGCCTTCGGCCAGATCCTGCCGCGCGAGGTGATCGAGGCGCCCGCCCGGGGGACCTTCAACCTGCACGCCTCGCTGCTGCCGCGCTGGCGCGGCGCGGCGCCGATCCAGCGGGCGATCATGGCCGGCGACAAGATCACCGGAATCCAGGTGATGCGGCTCACCGAGGGGCTCGACGAAGGGCCCATCCTCGCCGAGGAGCGCCTGAGGATCGACGCCCTGGACACCGCCGGCGCCCTGCAGGGCCGGCTCGGCTCGGCCGGCGCCCAGTTGCTCGTCCGGACGCTTGCGGCCATCGCCTCGGGGACGGCGGTCGAGACTCCGCAATCGGCCGAAGGCGTCACCTACGCCAAGAAGATCCGGCCGAAGGAGGCGCGGATCCTTTGGTCGAAGCCCGCCGCGGCGATCGACCGGCAGATCCGCGGCCTTTCGCCCCATCCCGGCGCCTGGTTCGAAGTCCCTGGCGAGCGCGGCCCGGTGCGGGTGAAGGCCCTGCTCTCCCGCGCGGAAGACGCCGACGGCGTCCCCGGCGAGATCCTGGACGAGGCCCTGCTGGTCGGCGCCGCGGGGGGCTCGGTGCGGCTGCTCGAGGTGCAGCGCGAGGGGCGCGGTCCCCAGGCGGCCGCCGAGTTCCTGCGCGGCTTTCCGCTGCGGCCCGGCGACATGCTCGGCTGATGCCGCGCTACCGGCTCGACCTCGAGTACGACGGCCGCGGTTTCCACGGCTACCAGGCTCAGGGCGAGCTTCCCACCGTCCAAGCCTCGGTCGAACGAGCGGTGAAGGCCTTTTGCGGCGAGGACGTGCGGCTGCAGGCCGCGGGCCGCACCGACGCGGGCGTTCACGCCCTTCAGCAGGTCGTCCACCTCGATCTCGAGAAGGCCTGGGCGCCGGCCGTGGTGCGCGACGCCCTGAACGCCCATTTGGTCCCGCAACCGATCGCCGTGCTCGCCGCCGGCCTCGCCCCGCAAGGGTTCCACGCCCGCTTTTCGGCCAAGGGCCGCCGGTATCTCTACCGGATCGTCAACCGCATGGCGCCGCCCACCCTCGACCAGGGCCGGGTCTGGCACGTCAAGAAGCCGCTCGACGCAGCGGCCATGGCCGAGGCGGCGAAAATCCTCGTGGGCCACCACGACTTCACCACCTTCCGGGACGTCGACTGTCAGTCGGCCTCCCCGATGAAGACCCTCGACCTGGCCCAGGTCCGGCGCGAGGGACCCGAGATCTGGCTGGCCTTCGCCGCCCGCTCCTTCCTGCACCGCCAGGTCCGCTCGATGACCGGAAGCCTCGCCGAGGTCGGGGCCGGCCGCTGGACGCCGGAGGATCTGCGCGCGGCGCTTGAGGCCCGCGACCGCGCCGCCTGCGGGCCGGTGGCCCCGGCCCACGGGCTCTACCTGGCGGCGGTAGACTACTGAGGGCTCAGAGCCCAAGCCGCCGCGCCCGCGCGGCGATGCCGAGCACCAGGCGTTCGGCGATCAGCCGGTCGGGCGCGCCGGCCTGCTTGCAGGCCCGATCGGCGGCGAGCAGCTCCGGCTGCAGCTGATCGAGCTCCTCCAGGTCCCAGGCCCGCGCCTGGCGCAGGAATTCCCGCTCGTTCTTCCAGAAGACCCCGGCGGCCTTGGCCGCCTCGGCGAGCTCGGCGCCCGACCTCCTGAGCGCCGCCGTCCGCCGCAGCCGTCCCAGATGGACGCCCAACGCCCGCACCGCGGACGGCCCGCCCTCGCCCTCGGCCGCCGCCCGCCGCAGACCCGCCTGCGCCGCCGCCAGCCGGCCCCCGAAGGCGTCCTGAGCCGCATCGGCGAGGGAGGCTTCCGGCTCTGAGCCCAGGAATTCCGCGAGATCCTCGACGTCGCCGACCCGGCCGCTTCCGGGGCCGAGGTAGAGCGCCAGCCGCTCGATCTCCCGCCTGGCCACACCACGCTCGTGGGGCAAGCGCCGGACAAAGAGGTCGAGCGCTTCGGCGGTCAGGCCGAGGCGGTCGGCGCCCAGCGCCTCGCGCGTCAGGCGGGCGAGATCGCCGGTCTCGTCCTCGTAGCAGGGGATGGCCGCCGCCGCCGGACTCTTCTCCGCGGCCCGACGCAGGGCGGACTCCCGGCCTAGATTGCCCGCTTCGATCAGCAGGAGGGCCTCGGGATTGAATTCGCCGGCCGCATGACGCTCCAGGGCGCTCGCCGCCAGCCGGTCGAGCTGGGCCTTTTCGCTGGAGAGGCGAAGGCGCACCAGCCGGCGCCCTCCCATCAGGGAATAGGCCGCGAGCTCGTCGGCGATGAGGGCGGGATCGGACTCGAGGTCGCCGTCGCTGATGCGCGCCACGTCGAACGGATCGTCCGGCCGCTCGGACGCCTTTTCCGCCAGCGCCTGGGCTCGCTCGCGCACCACGCCCAGGTCGCGCCCGTAGACGAGGACCGCGTTGATCTTGGGGTCCGGCCTGGCCAGGAACCGCTCGACGTCCGGCCGGCGGCCGAGGATCACCTCGCCTCCGTGGCCGCGGTCGCCGCCGTCGCCGGCTTCGGGGGCTTGGGCGGGGGCGGTCCCGGCTTGCCGTTCGCCATCCAGGCCGCCAGCTCACGCTGGATCTTGGCCGCCGCGTTGAGCGCCACGAGCTCCTGGGTGTTCTGCCGCGCTGCGATGCCGGCGTAGGGCTGGACCGCGGAATCGTAGCTGATGTCGCTGGTCACGTGACCGGTGCGGGCGACCTTGCCGGTGGCGAGGTCGGTAAGCGTGTAGTCGACGCCGAGGTCGATCTCGAAGCGCTGAGAGACGCCGCTGACGGTCAGGCCGTGGGCGGCCCGTCCCTGGCTGATCGCCAGCTCCAGGCGATAGGCCGGCGGGGCGCCTTTGTCGTGGCCGAGGGCGTCGTCCAGATCCTCGCGGAGCAGGAAGCCCACCCTGCCCTCGGGAGCCACGACGTCGATGTGCGAGAGCCCGGAGGTCGCGCCCGGCCCCCCGTAGAGCGGCGTGAAGCCGCAACCGCCGAGCGCTGCGAGCCCGAGAACCGCCAGGACCGGGGCGAGGCGTCTCATGCGGCCACGATGTTGACGATGCGGTCCTTGACCACGATCACCCGCCGGATGCTGAGGCCTTCCAGGCGGCGCGCAATCTCCGGATCGTCAAGCACGATCTTCTCCACCTCCGCCTCCGAAGCGCCGACGTCGGCGCGAATCTCTCCGCGCCGCTTGCCGTTGATCTGGACCGGCAAGACCCGCTGCTCGTCTTCGGCGAGCTGCGGCTCAAAGACGGGCCAGGGGGCGGCGGCCACCAATCCGGTCTCACCGAGCTCAGCCCAACACTCTTCCGCCAGGTGGGGGGCGAAGGGGGCGACCAGCCTGGCGAGCGCCGAGAGCGCCTCGCGCCGGACCTGCGAGCGCTCGGGGTCGCCGGCCGGCGCGCGCATGGTCGAAACGACTTTGACGAATTCGTGGAGGCGAGCGATCGCGCTGTTGAAGCGGAAGCCTTCCACGGCCTCCGTCACCGCCTTGATCGTCCGGTGGACGATGCGGCGCGCCGCGCGCGGCTCCCATGCCTCGGTCGCCGCGGCGGGCGGGGAGTCGAACTCCGCCCAGACCCGGTTCACCAGACGCCAGGCGCCCTCGACGCCGGCCGCGGTCCACTGCACGTCCCGTTCGGGCGGAGAATCGGAGAGCACCGTCAGCCGCGCGGCGTCGACGCCGTAGCGGTCGGCCATGTCGGCCGGCGCGACGACGTTGCGCTTGGACTTGGACATCTTCTCCACGTCGCCGATCACCAGCGGCTCGCCGGCCGCGACGAGACGCGCCGTGCGGGTCGCGCCTTCGGAGACGATCTCGACTTCCGACGGGTCGACCCAGTCGCCATTCTGCCGCCGATAGGTCTCGTGGGTGACCATCCCCTGAGTGAAGAGGCCGGCGAAGGGCTCGCGCACGCTCAGCAGGCCCTCGTCGGCCAGCGCCCGGGTGATGAAGCGGGCGTAGAGGAGGTGCAGCACGGCGTGCTCCACACCGCCGATGTACTGGTCGGCCGGCAGCCAATAGTCAGCCGCCACCTTGTCGATCGGCTCGGCCGCGTCCGGGTTGGCGTAGCGGGCGAAGTACCAGGAGGAATCGACGAAGGTGTCGAGGGTGTCGGTCTCCCGCTCGGCTGGGCCCTTGCAGCCGGGACAGGTGGTGAACCGGAAGGTCGGATGGCGCGCCAGGGGATTGCCGGGGCGGCTGAAGTCCAGGTCCTTGGGCAGCTCGACCGGCAGCTGGTCCTCCGGGACCGGCGCCACCCCGCAGACCGCGCAGTTGATCACCGGGATCGGGCAGCCCCAGCCGCGCTGGCGCGAAACGCCCCAGTCGCGCAGCCGATAGACGGTCGCGCCTTCGCCGAGACCCAGCGCCTCGATCTTGTCGATCGCCGCCTGCTTGGCGGCCTCGACCTCGAGCCCGTCCATGAACCCCGAGTTGAACGCCTGGCCGGGGCCGACGTACGCCTCGTCGCCGATCGCGAAGCTGCCGGGATCCTGCCCCGGCGGCAGCACCACCGGCTTCACGGGCAGGGCGTATTTGCGCGCGAACTCGAGGTCGCGCTGGTCGTGGGCCGGGCAGCCGAAGATCGCCCCGGTCCCGTAGTCCATGAGGATGAAGTTCGCGATCCACACCGGCAGCGTCCAATTCGGATCGAAGGGGTGGACCACCCTGAGGCCCGTATCGAAACCGAGCTTCTCGGCGGATTCGATCTCGGCCTCCGAGGTCCCGCCCTTGCGGCACTGGGCGATGAAGGCGGCGAGCTTGGGATCGGCGGCCGACAGCGCCTCGCTGATCGGATGGTCGGGCGCAAGGGCGACGAAGCTGGCGCCGAACAGGGTGTCGGGCCGGGTGGTGTAGACCAAGACGCCGTCTTCGAACCCCTCGGGCGCAGACCCCGCGAACGGAAACGCGAGCCGCGCGCCGCGTGATTTGCCGATCCAGTTCTCCTGCATCAGCCGGACTTTTTCGGGCCAGCGGTCGAGACTTTTCAGGCCCTCGAGCAGGGGGTCGGCGTAGTCGGTGATCCGCAGGAACCACTGGGTGAGCTTGCGCCGCTCCACGAGCGCGCCCGAGCGCCAGCCGCGGCCGTTCTCCACCTGCTCGTTGGCGAGCACGGTCATGTCGACCGGATCCCAGTTGACCAGACCCTCCTTGCGGTAGGCGAGGCCCTTCTTCAGCAGCCGCAGGAACCAGGCCTGCTGGCGTCCATAATAGGCCGGATCGCAGGTGGCGAACTCCCGGGACCAGTCGATCGAAACCCCGAGCCGCTTCAACTCCTCGCGCATGGCCGCGATGTTGTCGTAGGTCCACTTCGCCGGATCGACGCCCCGTTCGGCGGCGGCGTTCTCGGCCGGCAGGCCGAAGGCGTCCCATCCCATGGGGTGCAGCACGTTGTAGCCGCGGGCGCGCTTGAAGCGCGCCACCACGTCGCCCATGGCGTAGTTGCGCGCGTGGCCCACGTGCAGCCGTCCCGACGGATACGGGAACATCTCCAGCACGTAGTACTTCGGCTTGGCAGAACGGTTATCGGCTCGGAAGACGTCGGCCGCGGCCCACGCGGCGCGCCACTTCGGCTCGACCTCTTTGGGATTGTAGCGGGCCATGAAGGAGCTTTGGGATCAGCCCCGCAGGTTGGAGAGCCTGAGCTGACGCGCCTTGGTCAGGATGGCGTTCTCGATGTCTTCCGGGGTCTGGTCGGCCACAGGCGCATCCGTCCAGCCGCCCTGACCGTTGGCGATCTGCTTGAAGACGGTCACCTTGATGGCGTCGCCCCTGAGGCGCGTGTCGAGAATATAGACCGTGCACTTGAACCGCTCGTCCGGCTTCTCGGGGTTCACATACCAGTCGGTGATGATGACCCCCCCGTAGGGATCGGCGGAGGCGAGCGGCATGAAGGCCAGGGTGTCGAGGGTGGCCCGCCACAGATAGGCGTTGACGCCGATGGCGGTGGCCGGGGTCGGAGGCGGCCCGCTCGACTTATGGAAGCCGTTGCACCCGGCCAGGCCGAAAAATCCGATCACCGCCAATCCCATCAGGGCTCCACGCGTCGCAACCCCGCTTCGGAAGGGCATATGCTGTCAGCTCCAGTGGTTTCAAACGCCTGACGCCGCGAAGCGGCTTCGTCCCCGTGGGAGCGGGTCTATAACATCCCCTTAAGCACGCCAAACAGGAATCACGTGACCTTCCGGCCACAGCGCCGCAGCGAAAACGCCGTTTCGTCGCCGCCGTGGTCCCTGCGCCTTGACCTTTCGCGAGGCCGGCCCTTAATCGGTTCTGCGGAATGTGGGCGCAGAATGACTGCGTCTATGGGACGGATGGGGGAAGTGGCGTCGGGATCTGCCCGCTCGATGATGGTCGTTGCAACCGCGGTGGCGTTGGCCGCGGCGGGAACGGCCGTGCGCGCCGCGCCGCCGCTCGACCCCTTCGCCCAGCAGAACGATTTCGCCACCAACCAGCCGGGATCCCAGGCGCAGAGCCCGCACCGGGTGCTCCAGTGGGATGCGCGCAAAGGTCGCTGGGGCCTCAATCTGGACCTGAACCAATCGCCTAACCGGACCGGCGACTGGCGTGACGCGCGGATCGGGCTGAATTACCGGGTGGCGCCCGGTCTCCGGACCGGCGTGGGCGTCAGCCTCGGCAATGAGCCGGCGCCGGACGCGCACGCGTTCGAGCAGCCCGCCCCCCGGGTGAGGCTGGAGACCACCTTCAAGTTCTAGGCGAGGCGCTCTGCGCGAGCGCTTCCACCGCCGCCAGGCCGGCGACGCCGGGGCGGACCAGCCGTCGGGCGTTGTCGGCGCGAATCCCACCCAGCGCGTAGACCGGGCGCCGCGCCCCCCCGACCAGCTGGGCGAACCGCAACACCCCCAGCGGTTTGGCCGCCGAGGGGCTGCGGCTGGCGAACGCCGGGGAAAGCGCCACCGCGTCCAGGCCAGCGCGCCGGGCCAGGGCCAGGGCGGCCGCCGAGTGGGCCGCGCCGGTGACGAGCCACCGGGGCCGCTCGCGCCTCAGCCCCCGCGCCCGGGCCAGCGTCCGTTCCGGCAGATGCACGCCGTCGGCCATCAGCCGCGAGGCGAGGCCCGGGTCGGCCCCCACCAGGAAGACGAGGCCGCGGCGACGCGCCAGCTGCGCCAAGCTTCGGCCCTTCGCGAGGGCGTCGGGGGCGGCGAAGGCGCGGTAGACCACCCCCGCTCCCCTCGGCAGGGCCGCGATCACCGCCTCGGGCGAGGCCACGCGCGCCGGATCGGTGAAGAACAGCAGGCGCGGAAGGGCCTTCCCCCGCGCCCGCGCCGGCCTTAGCGTCCGCGCCGCTCGCCACAGGATCTCCGCCGATCCCGACTTCGCCATCAGCCGGACACCCCCTTGGAGATCTCGCCGGGGCGCGGGCGCGCATCCTTGCGCGGATCGCAGCGGCCGCGAGCGCCGCCGGCCGCGATCCGGCGACCGTCACTTTGGTGGCGGTCTCCAAGACCCAGCCGCCCGAGCGGCTCGCCGCCCTGCTCGCGGCCGGTCAGAGGGTGTTTGGCGAAAACCGGGTCCAGGAGGCGTTCGCCCACTGGCGCGATGGCCCGCCCGGTCTCGAGCTGCGGCTGATCGGCCCGCTGCAGACCAACAAGGCGCGCGACGCCTGCGGCTTCTTCGCGGTGATCGAGACCCTGGATCGGCCGAAGCTGGCCGAGGCGATCGCCCGTGAGGGCCAGCGGCTCGGGCGCGCGCCGCGGCTCTATGTCGAGGTCAACACCGGCGAGGAGCCGCAGAAGGCCGGCGTCCGGCCAGGCGAGGCGGACGCCTTCATCGCCCGCTGCCGGGGCGAGTTCGGCCTCGCCGTCGAAGGGCTCATGTGCATCCCCCCGCAAGGAGAGCCGCCCGGGCCGCACTTCGCCCTGACCGCCAAGATCGCGGCGCGTAACGGGCTTGCGAAGCTCTCCATGGGCATGAGCGCCGACTTCGAAACGGCGATCCGGTTCGGCGCCACCTCGGTGCGCGTGGGGACCGCCCTCTTCGGCGAGCGGCCGGCGCCGGGCTAGGGTGACCATGACGGCATCCTAAGCACGATGCGGCGCCATGGCGCCACGACCATCCGACGCTGCGGTTGTCGGCCGGCCGATTCTTGGGCAGATCAAGGGCGTCGTCCGCGAGGAGCCGCCGGTGGGCCTGGCCGTCTACGAAAGCCAAGGGCGCTGCGCCTGGGCCAATCCCAAGGAGCCCCTCTACGTGGCCTACCACGATGAGGAGTGGGGCGTGCCGGAATACGATCCCCGCGCGCTCTGGGAGAAGCTGGTGCTGGACGGGTTCCAGGCCGGGCTCTCCTGGATCACCATCCTCAAGAAGCGGGAGGCCTTCCGGACCGCCTTCGCCGGGTTCGATCCGGAGACGGTGGCGAGGTTCGGCGCGATGGACCGCTCCCGCCTGCTGGCCGACGCGGGGATCGTCCGTTCGGCGGCCAAGATCGATGCGGCGATCGCCGGCGCGCGGGTCTTCCTCGACATGCGCGAGCGGGGCGAGGACTTTTCCGAATTCCTCTGGGCTTTCACGGACGGCAAGCCGGTGGCCAACGCCTGGAGCGCCATCGCCGAGGTTCCCGCCCAGTCGCCGGCCGCGGTGGAGATGGCCAAGGCCTTGAAGGCCAGAGGTTTCAAGTTCTGCGGGCCGGTGATCGTCTACGCCTTCATGCAGGCGGTGGGCATGGTCAACGACCATGTCACGAGCTGCTTTCGCCACCAGGCGGTGGCGGAGCTGGCGAGGTCCTGATGGCGCGCGCCGCCCGCCCCGGGCCTCACATGCGCCTGGAGAAGGACTGCCCGGCGCCCGTATGCGGGATCGACGAGGCCGGCCGCGGACCCTGGGCCGGACCGGTCTGCGCCGCGGCGGTGATCCTGAAGCCCCGGGCCGCCCCCAAAGGGGTGGACGATTCCAAGAAGCTGTCGGCCGCCCGGCGCGCCGAGCTCGAGCTGGAGATCAAGGCGCGCGCCCTCGCCTGGGGAATCGGCTTCGCCTCGGTGGAGGAGATCGCCGCCCTCAACATCGTCCAGGCGACGGGCCTGGCCATGCGCCGGGCGGTGGCGGCCATGACCGTCTCGCCGGTGTTCGCCCTGGTCGACGGCAACTACCCATTCGACCTCCCCTGTCCGGTGCGGACGGTGGTGGGCGGCGACGGGCTTTCGGCGTCGATCGCCGCCGCTTCCATCCTGGCCAAGACGGCGCGCGACCGGCTGATGGCCGAGATGGACGACGCCTATCCTGGCTACGGCTTCGCCGGCCACAAGGGCTATCGCGCCCGGGTCCACGCCGAGGCCCTGCTTCGCCTCGGTCCTTCGCCGATCCACCGGCTGGGATGGGGACCGGTGAAGCTCGCGCTGATTGGGAAGGACCCGATGCTGGCCTACGAGGCCGCCTTCCAGGAAGAGCTGCCGTTCGCCGAAGATTGACCGGCCCGATCAAGCTTGACCGTCTCGGGCGCCGGGGCCGAGGTGAGGCCATGGACGACCCCCTCGCCGCCGCGCTGCGCCTGCAATCGAGCGTCTGCGCCCACCTCGGCTCGCCCTTCAACGCCGCCCTGCTGCAGGCCGCCGCGGCCGATCCCGCGCCGCCGCTGCGAGCCCTCTTCGCGCCCTGGGAGGGCCGACCGCGCGAGGCGCTGATGGCCGACGCCGTCGCGCTCCGATTCGTGGGCGCTCTCCACGACCTGGTGCTGGACGCAGCTGCGCCGGACCTTGCCCGCTTCTTTCCGCCCCACGCTGACGCCGCGCGCGCCTGGCCGGCGGCGCTCGCGGCGATCGAGGACCACGGAGCGCGTATCCAGGCCTTCATGGGACACGAGCCCCAGACCAACGAGGTCGGCCGGGCCGCCTGCCTGCTGCCCGGATTCCTCACCGTGGGGCGGCGGACGCGGCTGCCGCTCCGCTGCCTGGAGCTCGGGGCCAGCGCCGGCCTCAATCAGCTGTGGCCCCAGCTTCGCTACCGGTATGGCGCATGGGGGACCTGGGGCGACCCCGCCTCGCCGGTCTGCCTGGAGGCCGAATGGCGCGGCTCGCCGCCGCCGCTGGGCGTGGCGGTGACGGTGGTTGAGACCGCCGCCTGCGATCGCGCGCCGGTGCGCCTTTCCGACCCGGCCGCCCGGCGCCGGCTCGCCGCCTACGTCTGGCCCGACCAGGCCGAGCGCCTGGAGCGGCTGCAACGCGCCGTCCGGATGGCCCTGGCGGCCGGCGTCGCGGTCGAGGCCGGCGACGCGGTCGACTGGGTCCGGAGCACCGCGGCGCCGCGCCCGGGCCTGGCGACCGTGATCTACCACTCGGTGTTCTGGCAGTACCTCGCCGCCGGGGCTCAGCAGGCCCTCGCCGAGGCGATCGCCGATCACGGGGCCGCCGCCAGCGACGATGCGCCCCTGGCCTGGCTTCGGATGGAGCCCGGCGCGGGGGCTTCGCCGTTCGAGCTTCGCCTCAGCGTCTGGCCCGGGGGCTTGGACTGCCGCCTCGCCACGGTCCATGCCCACGGCGCCTGGATCGACTGGGGAGGGCTCGCAGATTAGGAGGGCGCCTGATACGGCCGCCGTTTGCGGCCGGCCCACGGTGACGCCCTTAAATTGCCCTTAACCGCGTCGCCGCCAGGCTGGCTTGGCGTTCCAGGAGTTGGCGATGGCGAACAAGCGTGGCGAGGAGCCCGGTCGGATCATCCTGGGCGACTGCATCGCCGAGATGGCCCGGCTGCCGGAAAAGAGCGTCGATCTCGTCTTCGCCGACCCGCCGTACAATCTCCAGCTCGGCGGCGAGCTGCTGCGGCCCGACAATTCCAAGGTCGACGCCGTGGACGAGGACTGGGATCAGTTCGCCTCCTTCGAGGCCTACGACGCCTTCACGCGCGCCTGGCTGGCGGCGGCGCGGCGGGTCCTCAAGGACGAGGGCGCGCTCTGGGTGATCGGCAGCTACCACAACATCTTCCGGGTCGGCGCGGCGCTGCAGGATCTGCGCTTCTGGATCCTCAATGACGTGGTCTGGCGCAAGGCCAACCCGATGCCGAACTTCAAGGGCACCCGGTTCACCAACGCGCACGAGACCCTGATCTGGGCCGCCAAGCATCGGGGCGCACGTCGCTACACCTTCAACTACGACGCCCTGAAGGTCGCCAACGACGACCTGCAGATGCGCTCGGACTGGACCCTTCCGCTGGCCACCGGCGAGGAGCGCCTGAAGGACGAGACCGGCGCCAAGGCGCACCCCACCCAGAAGCCCGAGGCGCTCCTGCACCGGCTGATCCTCGCGACCACCCGTCCCGGCGACCTGATCCTCGATCCCTTCTTCGGGGTTGGCACCACCGGCGCCGCGGCCAAGCGGCTCGGCCGGCGGTTCATCGGCATCGAGCAGAACCCCGGCTATGTCTCCCTGGCCCGCTCGCGCATCGAGAAGGTCGTCGCCGTCGCGCCGGACGAGCTCGAGATCACCGGCTCCAGGCGCGACGAGCCGCGGGTGCCGTTCGGGCAGATCGTCGAGGCGGGCCTGCTGCGGCCCGGCGACACCCTCTACTGTCCGCGCGGCGAGCGGGCCGCCAAGGTCCGGGCCGACGGCAGCCTGGTGATGGGAGAGCTTTCCGGCTCGATCCACAAGCTGGGCGCCATGGTCCAGGCGGCGCCGGCCTGCAACGGTTGGACCTACTGGCACTTCCGGACCGACAAGGGTCTTGCGCCCATCGACGTGCTGCGCGCCCGGGTCCGGGCGGAAATGGCCTGAAGTCAGGCTTCGAAGGCCGCCCAGAGGCCTCCGGTGAGGACGTCGCGCACGAAGGCCGCATGGCGCGCGAGCTCGGCGGCGGTGATCCGGGGCGCCAGCGGCCGCGGGCGAGGGCCGTAGCCGCCCACCGGCCCGGCGACCACCGCGCCGGGCCGCGCGACCGCCACCTCGAGATCGAGGCCCCGCTCGCGCCCGCCCTTCAGCTCCAGATAGACGTGGGCCAGCAGCTTGGCGTCGATCAGCGCGCCGTGCTTTTCGCGCTCGACCAGCGAGATCTTGAACCGCTTACAGAGCGCGTCGAGGGAATTGTACATCCCCGGGAACCGCGCCTGGGCCAGGGCGAGGGTGTCCACCCACCGATGATCGGCGAGCAGCGCCTTGCCCGCGCGCTCCAGCTCGGCGTTGAGGAAGGCCCGGTCGAAGGCGGCGTTGTGCGCCACGATGGCCGCGTCCGCCACGAAGTCGAGGAACGCCTCCACCACCTCGGCGTCGGCGAACTTCGGCTTGCCGCGCAGGAAGCTCACGGAGAGGCCATGGACCCGCTCGGCCCCCGCCTCGATGTCGCGCTCGGGATCGATGTAGCGGTGGAAAGAGCGGCCGGTGGGAATCTGGTCCTCGAGCTCGACGCAAGCGAGCTCGATCAGCCGGTGCCCGTCGCGGTGATCGAGGCCGGTGGTTTCGGTGTCGAGAACGATCTCGCGCGCCATGGGACCTTATTGAGCCGCTTCGGCCCTGGCCTGCAAGGCGGCGACGATGTCCTTGACCTGGGCGCGGGCGCTGTCGAATCCGCGGCTGGTGTCCACCACGAAGTCGGCGCGCGCGCGCTTGTCCGCGTCGGGCGTCTGGCGCGCCAGGATGCCGTCGAGCTTGACCGCGCTCATGCCCTCCCGCGCCAGCACCCGCTCGCGCTGGACGTCGGCCGGCGCTGAGACCACCACCACCGCGTCCACGTTCCGCTCGCCGCCGGTCTCGAAGAGCAGCGGTACGTCCAGCACCACGATCTTGGCGCCCTCGGCGCGCGCCCGCTCGAAGAAGGCGTTGCGGCTGGCGCGCAGCAGCGGATGGACGATGCCGTTCAGCCGGTCCATGGCTGCATGGTCGCCGATCACCCGCTCGCTCAGCGTCGCGCGGTCCACCGCCCCATTCTTCACGACCCCTGGGAACGCCGCCTCCAGCGGGGCCACGGCGGCGCCGCCGGGCGCGTAGAGCGCGTGCACGCCGGCGTCGGCGTCGAGGACCGGGCAGCCTTCCTCGCGGAACATGGCCGCGGTGGCGGACTTGCCCATGCCGATGGAGCCGGTGAGGCCGACGACGATCATGCTTTCTCCTCGAGGGCCTTCAGGCAGAGCCCCCGGACGTCGATCGCCGGCGGCGGGACGCCGAACAGGGCGGCGAAGGACGGGACGGCCTGGCCGATCAGCATTTCCAGCCCGTCCGCCGTCCGCATTCCGAGCGCCGCCGCCCGGTGCAGGAACTCCGTCCGGAGCGGGCGGTACACCATGTCCATCACCACCGCCGAGTCGGGGGCGGCCCCGAGCGACACAGCGGGGCCTGCGCCGCCGCCAAGCCCCAAGGTGGTGGCGTTGACGATGAGGCCCACGTCGCAGAGGGCGCGGTCGTCGACCTCGTCGAAGACCCGGACAAGGCCGCCCACCGCCTCCGCCAGCGCCTCGGCGCGCGCGTGAGTGCGGTTGATGATGCGGACCTCCGGCGCGCCGGCTTCCAGCAAGGCCGCAGCCGCGCCGCGGGCCGCTCCGCCGGCCCCCAGGATCAGCGCCGGCGCATGCCTGGGATCGAAGCCCGGCGCCTGCGCGGCGAGCGCCGCCAGCAGCCCGACCCCATCGGTGTTGTCGGCGCAGATGCGCCCGTCCGGCTCGAAGAGCAGCAGGTTGGCGGACCCTGCCCGCCGGGCCGCCGCGCTGGCCTCGTCCGCCAGAGCGAGGCCCTGTTCCTTGAACGGGACGGTGAGGTTCAGTCCGCGAACGGCGCCGCTCCGAAGACCCTCAGCGAAAGCCGCGAACCGCTCCCTCGGCGGGGCGAAGGCGACGTAGACCGCGTCGATCCTCGCCGCCGCCAGCCAGGCGTTGTGGATGATCGGGCTGAGCGAGTGGGCCACCGGCGCTCCGGCCACGCCCGCCACCATCGTTGTCCCCGAGATCGGCGGGTTCATGGCGCCAGGGCTCCGCAGCTGCGCAGGAAGTCCAGCAAGGGCAGCAGCGGCAAACCCAGGACGGCGAAGTAGTCGCCGTCGATCCGCTCGAAGAGCTGAACGCCGAGGCCCTCCAGATAATAACCGCCCACCGAGCCCGTGAGCGCGGACCCCGCACGCTCCAGATAGTCGTCCAGGAAGGCCTCCGAAAAGGGGCGCATGCGAAGGCGGGGGCTCTCCATGGCCTCCCACACGATCCGGCCATCCTCGGCGACCGCCGTCGCCGTGTGAAGACTATGCGTCCGGCCCCTCAGCGCCAACAGCCGCCCGCGCGCCTCGGCCTTTGTCGTCGCCTTGTCGTAGAGCACCCCGTCGAGCTCGAGGGTCTGGTCGGCCCCGATCACCAGGCCGGGACGCCCGCGCGAGACCGCCCCTGCCTTCAGCGCCGCCAGGCGCTCGGCCGTCACCTGCGGGCTCGCCCCCTCCTGCGCCAGCCGCGCCTTGGCGCTCGCCTCGTCGACCCCGGAGTCGACCGCGGCGAAGGCGACGCCGGCCGCCGCTAGGATCGCCGCCCGCGAAGCGCTCTTCGAGGCGAGGGTTATCACCGCAGGACCTCGACCTGTCCGCGTCCGCCGGAGAGGATGTTGATCACCGCCGCGGCGGTCTCTTCCACCGAGCGGCGGGTGACGTCGATCACCGGCCAGCCCTCGCGGGCGAACAACCGGCGCGCCTGGACGATCTCCTGGCGGACCGCGTCGGCGTCGACGTAGGTGCTGTCGCGATGCTCGTTGAGGCTCTTCAGGCGATTGCGGCGGATCTCCAGCAACCGGTCGGGCGCCAGCGTCAAACCGACGATGGGGATCCCCTTCAGCACCCGCAGCGCCGCGGGCGCCTCCGCGGAGGGAACCAGGGGGACGTTGGCGGCCCTAACCCCGCGATGGGCGAGATAGATGCAGGTGGGCGTCTTGGAGGTTCGTGAGACGCCCACGAGGACCACGTCGGCCCGCTCCAGGTCCTGGCCGCCCTGGCCGTCATCGTGCGCCAGCGCGTAGTTGAGCGCCTCCATCCGGTTGAAGTAGTCGGCGTCGAGGGAGTACTGGGCCCCTACCTGGGTGGAGAGCGGCGCGCCGAGGTAGCGCGAGAGCGCCGAGACCAGCGGATCGAGCGCCGCGATGCACGGCATGTCGAGCTTCTGGCAGCCGACCTCCAAGGCTTCGCGCAGGCCGCCGTCGATGATGGTGTGGAGGACGACGCCGGGAGCGTTGGCGATCTCCTCCAGGGCCCGCTCCAGCTGCCTGGGCGAACGGACGAGGGCGTAGATGTGCTCGATCGGCAGGACGTTGGTGAACCTGGCGCAGACCGCGCGGGCCAGGGCGTTCAAGGTCTCGCCGGTGGAGTCGGACACCAGGTGGACGTGGAAGTAGGTGGCCAATTTGGAGACGTGACTCATCGGCCGCCCCGCGATCCCAAAAAAAGCTGTGAGCGGATGGTTAACGAAAGGTTAACCGCAGCCCGGCTGGCGGCGCGCAGGCGTGGACGAATCCGCCCATTTCGCGGCGCCAGCCGCCGCCTGGGGACGGACGGAGGCTTTATGCGGCCGCCTATCCCCAACACCTCGGCGCCGGGGACGGCGACGTCTTCGATTCTAGCCACAGACGTGCACAACTCCCGTCGCTCCCAAGAAGGATCCCGCCCCGGCGCTGGAAACCGCCTTGCCCGGCAACAGCTTGCCTGTTTCTTCCCGTAATTCACAGCCGCACGGAAGGCTTGGGACGAACGCTGGACCGCGGGCGCCGGGCAAGGGCGCCGAATGGACGGTGGGGGCCTCGTCCCCATGACTCCGGCCCCCCATCTCTTCTTCCGTCATTCCTTCATATTTTATTTAGGAAGATGAAGAGGAGGTCGCCTCCCGCAGACCCTTGAGCCTGCCGAGGGGAGCCGGTTTAAGGAGGCCATGGCGGCTAGACCTCTCCTCCTGCGCGCGCTCAGCGGCGAGACGACGGACCGACCGCCCATCTGGCTGATGCGCCAGGCGGGCCGTTCATTGCCCGAATACCGCGCGCTGAGAGCCCGCGCCGACGACTTCATCTCCTTCTGCCTCGATCCGGAAATGGCCGCCGAGGCGACCTTGCAGCCGATGCGCCGGTTCGCCCTCGACGCGGCGATCGTGTTCGCCGATATCCTGCTGCTGCCCCGGGCGCTCGGCCAGGAGGTGTGGTTCGAGACCGGGGAGGGTCCGCGGCTGGGCCCCCTGCCCTCGATCGCCGCCCTGGAGCGTGAGGCCGCAGCGGCTTCGGCGCGCCTGAGCCCGGTCGGCGAGACGCTCGGCCGGGTGCGCGGCGCCCTGGAGCCTGAGCGCGCCCTCATCGGGTTCGCCGGGGGTCCCTGGACGGTGGCCACCTACATGCTCGAAGGACGCGGAAGCGACCGTTCCCTCGCCCGGTCCCTCGTCTTCTCCGATCCGGCCAAGGTGGAGGCGCTGGTGGCGGTCCTGACGGAGGCGACCGCGCGCTACCTCGTCATGCAGGCGCGCAGCGGCGCCCAGGCGCTTCAGATCTTCGAATCCTGGGCCGAGCTGCTGCCCGAGGACGTGTTCGAGCGGCTGGTCATCCAACCCCACGCGGAGATCGTGCGGCGTCTTCGCCAGGAGGGTATCGCCGCGCCGGTGATCGGCTTTCCACGCGGGGCAGGCGCCCTTGTCGAGCGCTACGGCGCCGAGAGCGGCGTCCAAGGCGTCGGCCTCGACGTGCAGGCCCCTGCGGCGCTGGGCCGACGGTTGCAGGGCGCCGTGGCGATCCAAGGGGCCCTCGATCCGCTGCTGCTGCGCGCCGGCGGCGAGGCGCTCGGGCGTCGGGTGGAGGCGCTGCTGAGGCAATGGTCGCCGGGGCCGTACATCTTCAACCTCGGGCACGGGGTTCTGCCCGACACGCCCCTGGCGCATATCGCCGCGGTGGTGGATCAGGTGACCGCCTGGCGCAGTCGATGAGCCGGGTTGCGGTCGTCCTCTTCAACCTCGGCGGTCCCGACCGGCCGCAGGACGTCCGCCCGTTCTTGAGGAACCTCTTCCGCGACCCGGCCATCATCGCCGCGCCGGGGCCGATCCGGATGCTTCTGTCGGAGGTGATCTCGCGCTCGCGCGAGACGCTGGCGCGCGCCAACTACGCCGTGTTGGGCGGCGGCTCGCCGCTGCGCGGGGAGACCGAAGCGCAGGCCTCGGCGCTCGAGGCGGAACTGGCCAGACGCATGCCCGGAGACGAGGTCCGGTGCTTCGTGGCCATGCGCTATTGGGCGCCCACGATCCAGGCGGCGGCGGCGGCCGTGGCGGGGTTCGCCCCCGACGATGTCGTGCTGCTGCCGCTCTATCCCCAGTTCTCCACCACCACCACCGGGTCGTCCCTGAAGGCATGGAGCGAAGCTTGGCAGGGCAAGGCGGTTCGCACGGTCTGCTGCTACTTCGACGACGAGGCCCTGGCCGACGCCCATGCGGCGGCGATCGAGCGGACCTGGACGGCGGCGGGCAGGCCGGAGGGCCTGCGGCTGCTCTTCTCCGCGCACGGACTGCCCGAGCGGACGCTCGCCGGCGGCGATCCTTACCAGTGGCAGGTGGAAGAGACGGCGGCGAAGGTGGCGGCGCGGCTGGGCGACGGGTGGGACTGGCAGGTCTGCTACCAGAGCCGGGTCGGACCGCTGAGATGGATCGGCCCTTCCACCGTCGAAGCGATCGAGGCGGCCGCGAACGCCGGGCTTGGGGTGATCGTCGATCCCATCGCCTTCGTCTCGGAGCACGTCGAGACCCTGGTGGAGCTGGATCGCGACTACGCCGAGGCGGCGCGGCGGGCGGGGGCGCCGGCCTATCTGCGCGTGCCGACCCTGAGCTGCGAACCCCGGTTCATCGAAGGCCTCGCGAAGCTCGCCGAAGCGGCGCTGGCGTGGCCCGGCGTTAGACCAGGCGCGGGCGCCTGCCCGGCGAGATTCGGCCGCTGCGCGCTGCGTCGCTCGCAAACGGGAGCCGGCCTTTGAAGCACCTGGCCTTCTACCATAATCTATTGATAGGATTACACATTCTGGCGGTGATCGCCTGGATGGCAGGGCTTCTCTACCTGCCGCGGCTGTTCGCCTACCACACCCGCGCGGCGGCCGGGTCCGAGCTCGACGCGACCTTCAGGGTCATGGAGGTCAAGCTGCTGCGGATCATCATGAATCCGGCGATGATCGCGGTCTGGCTGCTGGGGCTTACCCTCATCTGGTTCGACGCCGCCGTGCTGGGCTGGGGTTGGGCCTTCCTGCTGACGCCCTGGATGCTGACAAAGCTCGCCGGGGTTCTTTTCCTCACCGGCTGGCATCACTATCTAGGCCTCGCGCGCAAGAGCCTGGCGACGGGGCGGCGTTCCCGCAGCGAGCGCTTTTGGCGGATGACGAACGAGCTGCCGTTCCTGGCCGCCATCGTCATGGTTTTGACCATCACCACCAAGTTCGCCTTCTGAGCCGAAGGGCGCCTTGGCCATTAGTGAGTTCTTGACGCAGTTCGCGCCATGTGGTTCCGCTGAAGTCCGAAGCGACTCGCATCCGCGATCCCCGCTTTCCCGCCTCCTGCCGGACCACCGCCAAAAAGCGTCGCTTGCCCGGCTCCCAGACCGTCCGCCGCGCGTTTCACCGACTGAAAAGGTGCGGCGCTCGCTGAAGAGTCTCCTCCGAGACTCCATCGGCATCCCAACCGAAGTAACTTCCAAGCCGAAATATCCCAATGTCCGACATCACTGAAATCGAACCTGTCGACCTCGAGCCCGAGGCGCAGGGCGCCTTCGACCTCGACGCAGCGACGGAGGCCGGCGAGCCGTCGGCGGCGGCCAAGGCCATCGCCGAGCTCGGCCTCACCCGCATCTCGCTGCAGGAGCTGAAACAAAAGTCGCCGGCCGACCTCCTGACGTTCGGCGAAAAGCTCGACATCGAGAACGCCAACGCCATGCGCAAGCAGGACATGATGTTCGCGATCCTGAAGACGCTGGCCGAGGAAGGGGTGGAGATCTTCGGGTCGGGCACCCTGGAGGTGGTGCAGGACGGGTTCGGCTTCCTGCGCAGCCCCGAGGCCAACTATCTGGCCGGTCCCGACGACATCTACGTCAGCCCCTCCCAGATCCGGAAGTTCGGTCTGCGCACCGGCGACACCGTCGACGGCGGCGTGCGTAGTCCCCGGGAGGGCGAGCGGTACTTCGCCCTCACCACCGTGCAGATGGTCAATTTCGAGAACCCCGAGAACGTCCGCCACAAGGTGTTGTTCGACAACCTGACCCCGCTCTACCCGGAGGAGCGGCTGGTGATGGAGATCGACGATCCGACGCTCAAGGACCGGTCGGGCCGCGTGATCGACATCGTCTCCCCGCTCGGCAAGGGCCAGCGTTGCCTGATCGTCGCTCCGCCGCGGGTGGGCAAGACGATCATGATGCAGAACATCGCCAAGGCGATCGCGGCCAATCATCCGGAATGCTACCTGATCGTGCTCCTCGTGGACGAACGGCCCGAGGAAGTGACCGACATGCAGCGGACCGTGAAGGGCGAGGTGATCGCTTCGACCTTCGACGAACCGGCCACGCGGCACGTCCAGGTGGCCGAAATGGTGATCGAAAAGGCCAAGCGCCTCGTCGAGCACAAGCGCGACGTGGTGATCCTGCTCGACAACATCACCCGCCTCGGCCGGGCCTACAACACCGTGGTGCCGTCCTCCGGCAAGGTGCTCACCGGCGGCGTCGACGCCAACGCCCTGCAGCGGCCGAAGCGGTTCTTCGGGGCGGCCCGCAATGTCGAAGAGGGCGGGTCGCTGACCATCATCTCCACCTCGCTGATCGACACCGGAAGCCGGATGGACGAGGTGATCTTCGAGGAATTCAAGGGCACCGGCAATTCCGAGATCGTGCTCGACCGCAAGGTCGCCGACAAGCGGATCTACCCGGCCATCGACATCCTGAAGTCAGGCACCCGCAAGGACGAGCTGATCACGCCGAAGGACCAGCTCGCCAAGACCCACGTGCTGCGGCGGATCCTGGCCCCCATGGGCGCGCAGGACGCCATCGAGTTCCTGCTCGACAAGCTGCGTCAGACCAAGAACAACGCCGAGTTCTTCCAGTCGATGAACACCTGAGAAACGGGACGGCGTCAGGCGCGCCGCCGCTCAGGCGAGGTGCTTCCGGAAGAAGGCGAAGGTGCGCTCGTTGGCGCGGGCGGCGTCGGCGGCGTCGTAGTGCTGGCCGCCCTTGCGCGCGAAGGCGTGGTCGCGGCCCGGATAGGTGTGGATCTCGACCTGAGGATGGTTCTTCAGGCAAGCGACGATCAGCGCCTGGGCCTCCTTGGGGACGAACTGGTCCTCCTCGGCGATGTGCAGCATCAGCGGGTCGTTAAGCTTCTCGGCCTCGCCGAGGTGCTTCTCGATCCCCACCCCGTAATAGCCTACCGCCGCGTCCGAATCGGTGCGGGCGCCGGTGAGGAAGGCGAGCAGGCCACCGAGGCAGAAGCCCACCGCGCCGACCTTGCCGGCCGAGCCTCGGTCCTGGCGGGCATGGGCGATGACCGCGGCGATGTCCTTCACGCCCAGATCGACGTCGAAGGCGTTGAAGAGCTCGAAGGCGCGCTTCCATTCGGCCTCGCTCTGGTCGGTGATGTCGATGCCGGGCTCGATGCGCCAGAAGAGGTCCGGGCAGACGGCAAGAAAGCCTTGGGCGGCGTAGTCGTCGGTGATGGCGCGCATCACGGCGTTGACCCCGAAGATCTCCTGAATGACCACCACCGCGGGCGCCTTGGCGGCTGCTGGGCGGGCCACGTAGGCCGAGAATTCGCCATCCGGTGTCCTGATCTTCACCGTCTCGCCCATGATCGCCTCCTCTCGCAGGGTCGCCCTTTCGCTGGCGCGCCAGCCGGGCGATGGCCATAAACAGAAGAGCTGAGCGTAAGGGAGCCGCCATGAAGGTCACCATCGAACTCGATTGCACCCCGGCCGAGGCGCGCGCCTTTCTCGGGTTGCCGGACGTGAGCGGCCTCAACGATCACCTGGTCGGCGAGATGAAGAAGCGCATGGACGCCAACATCGCCATGCTGGCGCCGGACGAGCTGATGAAGAGCTGGATGGCCTTCGGAGGCCAGGCGTCGGAGCAGTTCATGAAACTGATGAGCGCGGCGGCGGGCCAGGGCTTGCGCGGCCGAAGCGGGGGATGAGGGACACCATCTTCGCACCGGCCACCGCGCCGGGCCGCTCGGCGGTGGCGGTTGTGAGAATCTCGGGTCCGAAGACCGCCGCGGCGCTGCGAAGCCTGGCCGGCCGCCTGCCGCCGCCGCGCACGCTCAGCCGGCGGCGCCTGGCCTGGGACGGCCAGCCCCTCGACGAGGCGCTGGCTGTGTGGTTTCCCGGCCCGGCGAGCTATACCGGGGAAGACTGCGCGGAGCTGCAGCTGCACGGCGGGGCGGCGGTGGTCGCGGGGGTCACCGAGGCGCTCGGGGCGCTGGGGCTGCGGTTCGCGGCGCCGGGCGAGTTCACCCGGCGGGCCTTCGAGGGGGGGAGGCTCGACCTCGATGAGGCCGAAGCGGTCGCAGACCTCGTGGAGGCCGAGACGCAGGGGCAGGCGCGCCAGGCCCTGGCCCAGCTCGGCGGCGCGCTGGGGGCCCGCTACACGGCGTGGCGCGGCGCGCTGTTGGAAGCGCTGGCGCTCCTGGAGGCGGCGGTGGACTTCGCCGACGAAGACCTGCCGCCGGATCTGATCGAGCGGGCGAGCCTGGGACTGGACGCTTTGATCGGGGAGATGGCGGCGGCGCTCGGCCAGGCGAAGCGCGGCGAGGCGGTTCGGGAAGGATACCGGGTCGCCATCGTCGGGGCCCCAAACGCCGGCAAGAGCAGCCTCCTCAACGCCCTGGTCGGCCGCGACGCGGCGATCGTCACCGCGACGCCTGGGACCACCCGGGACGTGATCGAGGCGCCGTTGACAATCGAAGGCTTCAAGGTGCTGGTGGCCGACATGGCCGGGGTCCGCACCACGTGCGAGCCCATCGAAGCCGAGGGCGTGCGCCGCGCCACCGCCTGGGCCGAGGCGGCGGCGCTGCGGCTCTGGGTGGTGGACGGCGGGGCCAGCGACGGCGCCTGGGGCGAGGCCGCCGCCCTGACACAGGCAGGCGACCTGCTGGTGCTGAACAAGGCCGATCTGCCGCGCGGATCCGACGCCGGGGCCGCGGCCGCCGCGGCCGCCGCCAAGCAGGTCGCCGTCCTGGAAGTCGCAGCCGGACGCGGCGAGATCACGGCGCTGCGGGAGGCGCTCGCCGCGCGGGTGCGGGGCGAGCTTGCGGGCGCCGACTTTCCGGCGGTGACGCGTCAGAGGCACGCGGCGCTGCTCGAGGAAGCGCTCGCCTGCGTTCGGCGGGGCGCTGCGGAGTTGGCGACGCCGGAACTAGCCGCCGAGGACCTCCGCCTGGCCGCCCGCGCCATGGAGCGCATCGCCGGGCGCATCGGGGCCGAGGAGGTGCTCGATCGGATCTTCGCGAGCTTCTGCATCGGCAAGTGAGGCTGTTTCACGTGAAACGCTTGGGGGCGAAAGCCGCGTGAAGGTGCGGCGCCGTTTCACGTGAAACACCCCCACTTCCTCGACCAGCCGGCCCGTAATGCGGTAGGGTGCGGCATGCGAATCTGGGATGTCATCGTGATCGGCGGCGGGCACGCCGGCTGCGAGGCGGCGGCGGCCGCCGCGCGGGCCGGCGCTGACACCCTGTTGCTGACTCACAAGCCCGAGACCATCGGGGAGATGTCCTGCAACCCCGCGATCGGCGGGCTCGGCAAGGGCCACCTGGTGCGCGAGATCGACGCCCTCGACGGCCTGATGGGGCGGCTGGCGGACGCCGCCGGCATCCAGTTCCGCCTCTTGAACCGGTCGAAAGGGCCGGCCGTGCGCGGTCCCCGGGCGCAGATCGACCGGGCCCGCTACCGCGCCGCCATGCAGGCCGCCCTCGCCGCGCAGCCCGGCCTCGAGGTGCAGGCTGCGGCGGTGGAGGACCTGATCGTTGAAGGCGGGCGCGTCGCGGGCGTGACCGACGCCGCGGGCCAGGCATACCGCGCCGGGCGGGTGGTGCTCACCACCGGCACTTTCCTGAAGGGGGTGGTGTGCCGGGGCGAGACCCGGATCCCCGCCGGCCGGATCGGCGAGGCGCCGGCCATCGGCCTCTCGGATCGCCTCTACGGCCTGGGGCTGCGGATGGGCCGCCTGAAGACCGGGACGCCCGCGCGGCTGGACGGGCGGACCATCGCCTGGGAGCGCCTGGAGATGCAGCCGGGGGACGCCCTGCCCTCCCCGTTCTCCTTCCTCACCGCCGCCATCGACACGCCCCAGGTGGAGTGCGGGATCACCTTCACCACCGCCGAGACCCACCGGATCATCGCCGAGCGGCTGGGCGAATCGGCGGTCTACGGCGGGCGCCTGGCAGGCCGCGGCCCGCGCTACTGCCCCTCGATCGAGGACAAGGTGGTGCGGTTCCCCGACCGGAGCAGCCACCAGATCTTCCTGGAGCCCGAAGGCGCAGACGACGACACCGTCTATCCCAACGGCGTCTCGACCTCGGTGTCGGAGGCGACCCAGGACCTCTTCCTGCGCACCATCCCCGGCCTGGAAGCGGTTCAGGTCCGACGCTACGGCTACGCCATCGAGTACGATTACGTGGACCCGCGCGAGCTGACCCCGGCCCTGGAGGCCAAGCGCTTGCCGGGCCTCTATCTGGCTGGCCAGATCAACGGCACCACCGGCTACGAAGAGGCGGCGGCCCAAGGGTTGGTGGCCGGTCTCAACGCCGCCCGCGCCGCCGCCGGCGCCGAGCCGGCCAGCTTCGGCCGCGACGAGGCCTACCTCGGCGTGATGATCGACGACCTGGTGACGCGCGGCGTCACCGAGCCCTACCGAATGTTCACCAGCCGGGCCGAGTTCCGGCTGCGCTTGCGGGCCGACAACGCCGACCAGCGGCTCACGCCGCGCGGCCTGGCGCTGGGCTGCGTCGGGCCGGAGCGGGCGAGCGCCTACCGGGCCAAGGCCGAGCGGCTGGACGAGGCGCGGACCCTGGCCGGCGGCCTCGCCTTGACCCCGAACGAGGCGATCCGCGCGGGTTTCAACGTCAACCCCGATGGCCAGAGGCGCAGCCTGCTGCAGCTCCTGGCCTATCCGCAGATAGGGTTCGCAGACCTCGCCAGGATCTGGCCCCAGGTCGGCGCCTGGCCGGCCGAGGTGCGCGAGCAGATCGAGATCGACGCCGCCTACGCTGGCTATCTCGGGCGGCAGGACGCCGACGTCGAGGCCTTCCGCGGCGACGAGGCGCTGGCGCTGCCGGCGAACCTCGACTACGCCACGGTCGGCGGCCTTTCCGCCGAGGCGCGCGAACGCCTGGCGTCTGTCCGGCCCGCCACCCTCGGCCAGGCCGGCCGGATCGAGGGGATCACCCCCGGCGCGCTCACCGCCCTCTTGGCTCATGTCCGACGCCCCCGCGCTGCTTGACCGCCCGGCGGCGATGGACGGGGCCGGCTTCACGGCGGCCGCCGGCGCAAGCCCGCGCCAGATGGCCAACCTCGAACACCTCCAGGAGATGCTGGCCGACTGGAATGAACGGATGAACCTCGTGGGTCCCTCGGGTCTGGCCGACTTCTGGTCCCGCCACGTCTGGGACAGCGCCCAACTCGTGAAGTCGGCGCCGGCCGCGCGCCGTTGGGCCGATCTGGGGTCCGGCGCGGGCTTTCCCGGCCTGGTGCTGGCGATCCTCCTGAAGGACGAGCCCGGCGCCCGCGTCGAGCTCGTGGAAAGCCTCGCCAAGCGTTGCCGCTTCCTGGAGGCGGTCGCCGAGGCGCTCGCCCTCCCCGTTCAGGTGCGCCATGCCCGCGCCGAGGATCTCGCCCTCCCCGTTGAGGTCGTGACCGCGCGCGCGGTGGCCCCCCTCACCAGGCTGCTGGCGTTCGCCAAGCCCACCTTGGATCTGGGCGCCGTTGGAATCTTCCTGAAGGGACGGGGGGCGGAGGCGGAAGTGGCCGAAGCCCGCAAGACCTGGCGCTTCGAGCTCGCTTCGACGCCGAGCCTGAGCGACCCGCAGGGGCGGGTCCTGCGGATTTGGGACGTGGCGCGTGTCCGCTGAGCCGAAGCCTACTCGGGTCCTCGCGGTCGCCAACCAGAAGGGCGGCGTCGGCAAGACGACCACGGCCATCAATCTCGCCACCGCCCTCTTGGCGGTGGGTGAGCGCGTGCTGCTGGTCGACGCCGACCCTCAGGGCAACGCCTCCACGGGCCTCGGGGTCTCCCGCGCTCTGCGGCGCAAGACCCTCTACGACGTCTTGATGGACAATCTTCCGGCTACGGAAGCGGCCATCGCCACCACCCTCCCCGGCCTCGATCTGCTCCCGGCCGAGCCGGACCTTTCCGGCGTCGAGGTCGAGCTCGGCCAGACGCCGCGGCGGTCCTACCGGCTGCGCGACGCCTTGGCGCCGATCCGCGCGGCGCGGACCTACAACTACGTGCTCATCGACTGCCCCCCGGCGCTCTCCCTCCTCACCGTCAACGCTATGACCGCGTCGGATGCGGTCCTGGTGCCGCTGCAGTGCGAGTTCTTCGCCCTGGAGGGCCTCACCCAGCTCATGCGCACCATCGAGCTCGTCCGCGGCAGCCTCAATCCGACCCTAGAGATCCAGGGGGTGGTGCTCACCATGTACGACCGCCGCAACAGCCTTTCCTCTCAGGTGGCTCAGGACGTGCGGGCGCACTTCGGCGAACTGGTCTACGAAACCCAGATCCCGCGCAACGTCCGGATCTCGGAGGCGCCGTCGTTCGGCAAGCCGGCATTGATCTACGACCTGAAGTGCGCGGGCAGTCAGGCGTATGTGCAGCTGGCGCGCGAGCTGGTGGGCCGGGAACGGGCAAGACTGAGGGCGGCGGGCTGACCCGCACGCCACGCTGGGGCAGGAGGGCGCATGGCCGAGGGCAGACGGGGACTGGGACGGGGGCTGTCGGCGCTGCTCGACGAGCTGGAGACGCCGGCCGCCGCCTCGGAGGCCGCGCCGCGGGCGGGCGCCGCCGAGGTTCCGATCGAGCTGGTGCGGCCGAACCCGGCGCAACCGCGGCGGCGCTTCGACGAAGCCGACCTCGACGACCTTGCAAACTCGATCCGGTCGAAGGGAGTGCTGCAGCCGATCCTGGTGCGCCCGGCGCCTGGCGCGGCAGGCGAGTACCAGATCGTCGCCGGCGAGCGACGCTGGCGGGCCGCCCAGCGGGCCGGGCTGCGGCTGCTGCCGGCGCTGGTCCGCGATCTGAGCGACGCCGAGGCCCTGGAGATCGCCATCGTCGAGAACGTCCAGCGGACCGACCTCTCCCCCATCGAGGAGGCGGAAAGCTTCCGGGCGCTGATCGACCGCTTCGGGCGCACCCAGGCGGCTGTCGCCGAGACCGTGGGCAAGAGCCGGGTCCATGTCGCCAACGCCCTGCGCCTGCTGCAGCTGCCGCCGGCGGTGCAGGAGATGGTCC
Source organism: Caulobacteraceae bacterium (assembly GCA_019247715.1). Lineage (GTDB taxonomy): Bacteria > Pseudomonadota > Alphaproteobacteria > Caulobacterales > Caulobacteraceae > Acaudatibacter. The sequence goes on along the minus strand of JAFBAO010000012.1, from coordinate 34,378 downwards.
GTGACGGCCGCCTGACGGCGGGGCACGCGCGGCCCTTCGCCGGCAAGCCGGACGCCGAGGCGCTGGCCCGCGAGGTCGTGGAGCGAGGCCTCAACGTGCGTGACGCCGAAGCTCTCGCTCAGAGGGAGGCCGGGCGGCAGAACCCGCGGGGCGCGCGCCAGGGCCGCGGCCGGGGAAAGGATCCCGACACCCTCGCTCTGGAAGCCGACCTGGCCGAGGCGCTGGGTCTCGCGGTGGAGATCCGCGACCGCGACGGCGCCGGCGAGGTCCGCATCCGCTACGCGAGCCTCGAGCAGCTCGACGACCTCTGCCGGCGGCTGACCCGCCGCTAGTGTCCCGATTCCGAAGTTCGCTAGCGTGAGCGGCGCCTCCGTTCGAACTTCGGAATCGATGAGGACACTAGCCAAGTATATGTTTCTAGTGTGGTTTACGGATCAGAAGTTCGCCACAGCGGCCGCCGCGACAATGGGGCGAACTTCTGATCCACCACACGAGATCGCGTTGAGATAGGATCGAACAATCCACCCCGTCACCGCGGGCGAAGGGGGCCGGACGGGCCGACGCCAAGCTGGCGTTCGTCTGAGAGCCGGAGGGTCCGACCCCGGATCGGCCTTTTCAGGCCGTCCGGGGGTGACGATGAGAGGAGCGATTCAGATCCAACTCGACCCGCTCTAGTCTAGTGGGTGGGGGGGCTCTCGAAGTAGCGTCGGATCAACTCTCGGTAGATCAGAGCCAATTGGCGGATGTCCGCGAGCGGCGCCTGTTCGTCGATTCCGTGCATGCTGGCGCCCACCAGCCCCAGCTCAACCGTCGGACAGAGGTCGCGGATGAACCGTGCGTCCGAGGTGCCGCCGGTGGTGGACAGTTCCGGCCGCCGTCCCGCCGCCTTGGCGACGGCGCCCGCCACCAGCTCGGTGAAGGCGCCGGGCGGGGTCAGGAACGCCTCGCCGCTCGCATGAGTGCGGACATCGATCCGGCCGGCGAAGTCCGCCGCCGCCTTGGCCGTCTCGGCCCGGATCCACTCGGCCAGGGACGCTCCGGTATGGTTCGGGTTGAACCTGATGTTGAGGCGGGCGGCCGCCCGGGCGGGGATGACGTTGGCCGCCGGGTTGCCGACATCCACGGTGGTGATCTCGAGGTTCGACGGCTGGAACTGGGCATAACCCTCGTCGAGACGACGGGCCTGCAGGGCCGACAGCAGCCGGATCAGGACCGGGACCGGGTTCGCGGCCCGGCCCGGATAGGCGACGTGCCCGGGCGAGCCCTCGACGGTCAGCCATGCGTTGAGGCTGCCGCGGCGGCCGATCTTGATCATGTCGCCGAGCTCGGCGGCGGAGGTCGGTTCGCCCACCAGGCAATGATCGATCGCCTCGCCCTCGGCGCGCAGCCTTTCGACCACCGCCTTGGTGCCGCAGACGGCCTCGCCTTCCTCGTCGCCGGTGATGAGCAAGGAAAGCGAGCCGGTCACCTCCCCCGCCCCGAGCGCGCCTCCGGCCGCGGTGACGAAGGCGGCGATCGCGCCCTTCATGTCGGCGGCGCCACGCCCGTAGAGGACGCCCCCATCGATCCGCGCCGCGAAGGGATCGGCCGACCAGGCGGCGGCGTCGCCGGCCGGGACCACGTCGGTGTGGCCGGCGAAGCAGAGATTGGGCCGCGCCGTTCCTCGCCGGGCGTAAAGGTTCTCGATCTCGCCGAACCGCATGCGCCGGCAGGCGAAGCCGAGGGCGCGCAGGGCCTCCTCGACGAGATCCATGGCCCCGGCGTCGGCTGGGGTGACGGACGGGCGGCGGATGAGCGCCTGGGCGAGCTCGACGGCGTCAGGGACGGCGAGGGTCATCAGCCCCCTTTAGGCGGCGCGGGCGCGGAAGGCAAAACCGCCGCCCCAGTCAAGCCGCCGCGGCGCGGAAGGCGGGATTGCGGCGATAGAGGCCCGGACGCCCCACCACGGGCTGGAAGGCCTCGCCGAGCCCGGCGACGCTCTCCTTGAGCCCCAGGACCAGAAAGCCGTCCTCGGCCAGCACCCCGGCGAGCTCCTGGGCCACCTTGCGCTGCGCCTCCTCGGTCATGCTGCTCAGCACATAGCGGCAGAACACCACGTCGAACCGGCCGATCGCCTTCAGGCCGGCGACCAGGTTTATGCGCCGCCAGCGCACCCGCCGACGCACCTCGGGGCAGATCCGCCAGTGATCGTCGACCTTCTCGAAATACCGCACCAGCCGGCGGATCGGCAGGCCGCGCTGGATCTCGAACTGGTCGTAGAGCCCACTTTGAGCGCGCTCGAGGGCGAGGCCCGAGAGATCTGACGCGGCGAGCTCGATTTGCAACTCAGGATCTTCCATAGCCAGCTCGTCGGCCAACATAGCCAGCGAGTAGATTTCCTGGCCGGTGGCGCACGCCGCGCTCCAGATCCGCACGGACCGGCCTCGCCGCGCCGCCGCGAGCTGCGGCGCAAGCTCGGTCTTGAAGAGGACGAACGGGGTCCGGTCGCGGAAGAAGCAGGTCTCGCCGGCGGCCAGCGCCTCCACGGCCGCCCAGATAAGGGCCTCGTCCCGGCGCGCCCGGATGGCGGCGAGTAGGTCGGAGACGCTCTCGAACCCTTCGCGACGCGCCACCGGCGCGAGGCGGCTTTCGATAAAGTAGGTCTTCTCGGGGGCGAGCCTCAGGCCTGCCCGCGCCCGGGTGAGGGAGACCGCCATGGCCACTTCCTCGGCGTTCACAGTCCCGCCTCGGCGAACTTCTCGACGATGATGTCGCCGTCGAAAGGCTTCATGACGTACTCGTTGGCGCCCGCCTCCAGCGCCTCCTTGATATGGACGGGGTCGTTTTCCACCGTGCAGAAGACCACCACCGGCGCATCGCCGCCGGGCTCGGCCCTGAGGCGGCGGAGAAACTCGATGCCGGTCATCACCGGCATGTTCCAGTCGAGCAAGATGGCGTCGGGCATCGCGGCGCGACACCAGGCTAGCGCTTCCATCCCGTCCGCCGCCTCGGCGATCTCATAGCCCACATCCTCGAGGATGCGCCGGGCCACCTTGCGGATCACCCGGCTGTCGTCGACGACGAGGCAGGTCCTCATTCGGGCCGAGCTCCCCAAAGGGCCGTGAAGCCCCTTTTGTCGGCTCCTTTTGTTAAGGACCGGTTGGTCTTGGGGCCTAGGGCGCCAGCCGATAGCCCCCGGCTTCGGTGATCAGCAGCTTGGGCCCGCCGGGGTCGGGCTCGATCTTCTGGCGCAGCCGATAGACGTGCGTCTCGAGGGTGTGGGTGTCGACGCCGGCGTTGTATCCCCACACCTCGGTGAGCAGCTCCTCGCGCGAGACGACCTTGGCGCCGGCGCGGTAGAGGTACTTGAGGATGTTGGTTTCCTTGTCGGTCAGGCGGATCTTCCGCGCCCGGGCGTCGAGGAGCAGCTTGGCGGCGGGGCGGAACTCATAGGGACCGATGCGGAAGACCGCGTCCTCGGACTGCTCGTGGCTCCGTAGCTGGGCCCGGATATGCGCCAGCAAGACGTTGAACTTGAAAGGCTTCGTCACATAGGCGTTGGCCCCGGACTCGAGCCCGAGAATGGTGTCGGAATCGCCCGAGGCGGCGGTGAGCATGATCACCGGGATCGAGACGCCGCCGCCGCGAAGAAGTTTCAGGGCCTCGCGGCCGTCCATGTCCGGGAGGTCCACGTCAAGAAGGATGAGATCCGGACGTGTCTCCCGCGCCAACCTCAGGCCTTCCGACGCAGTGGCGGCCTCACGGGCGGCGAACTCCTCGTGCAGCTCCAGCTGCTCGCACAGCAAGGCGCGGAGGTCTGCGTCGTCGTCGACAATCAGAATCGTCTTTGCCTGGGCCATGGCGCGCATCATACCGGCTCGCCCTCCCCCCGCTAGTCAGCCCCGCTCCGCGCCGGGTGCGGCGCGGTGTCAAGGCGCCAAGATCACTCCAGCAAGGCCCCCTGCAGCCGCTCCAGAACCTGCGGCGAGACGCCTGCCCGGCCGGTGAGGAAGGTCACGACGCCGCCGGCCGCCTCGACCTCGTTCAGCGCGACCTCGATGTATTCCGGCTCGGCGCTGAAGATAGGGCGAAGCGCCGCCGCGCTCCAGGAACGGAACTGGGTGCTCTCGATGATCTGGGAGATGCGCTCGCGGCGCGCGGCTGAGGCGTCGTAGAGCTGCTGGGTCAGCATGAAATCCTCCACGATGTGGGCGCGGGCGACCCCGAGGGCGCCCAGGACCAGGGCGCAGACGACGCCCGTCCGGTCCTTGCCGGCGGCGCAGTGGAAGAGCACCGGGAACGCGGTCTCCGCCTCGGCCAGCCGCTCGAAGATCCCGCGCAGCGCCGCGAGCGGTCCTGGCTCGGTGACCAGCCGCAGGTAGAGCTCGCGCATGACCGCGCGGGAGGCCGCCGGATCGTTGCGGGCGTCTTCGTCGCCGTCGATCCTCTGGAAGGTGTTGAGGCCGTCGGCGTCGTTGAACAGCGGCGTGCGGGCGAGAACCGGCGCGCCCGGTCCCGGCCAGCGGGTGGGCTTGGCCTCTGCTTCGGAGTCGCGGCGAAGGTCGCACACTAGGCGCACCCCATGCTCGGCGAGCCGCTCGAAATCGGCGGCGGTCAGCTCCGATAGGTGGTCCGACCGGTAGAGGCGGCGCCATTTGACCGCCCTCCCCGCCTCGGTGGGATAGCCGCCGAAGTCGCGGAAATTGCTCGCGCCCTGAAGCGCAACGTGACGGTTGGACATGGCGCCAATGTCGGCGGCGACGGCGGGCGTGGTCAAGCGGCCGCGCGTGGCCGCCGCATCACTCGCCCTCCATCCAGGGCGGTCGCACCGCCCGGCAAGGACGACCGTCGACGCTCAGGGCCTGGCCCTCGATCCGATCGAGGCGCAGGAGGGCCATCGAGCGCCCCCCCGCGCCGGAGAGGCACTCGCCGGCGCGCAGGCCAGCGCCAGTCAGCACCTCGGTCCCCGGCGCGGGCGGCGGGCCTTCGAAATCGATGGGCAGCATCCGCGAGCGGAGCGCCCCCCGCCGCTTCATCCGCGAGGTCGTCTCCTGGCCCACAAAACAGCCCTTCCTGAAATCGACGCCGTTCAGAAGGTCGAAGTCCGCTTCCAGAGGATAGACGGCCTCGCTGCCCCAGTCGGCCGGCCCGGGAACGCCGAGAGCGAGGCGATGGGCCTGGTAGTCGGCCTCCGAGGCGCCCGGCGCAGCCACGGCGGCGCAGGTGCGCCACCCGAGCCCCGCAAGGCGCGGGTCGGGCGCCCACGCCTCGGCGTCTGGCCGCTGGCCCCAGGCCGCGTAGATGGGCCGCTCGTCCGCGGCGATCTCGACCTTCGCGCGAAGCCGGTAGAACGTCAGGCGTTGGATCAGCAGCGCGCGGCGCGCGCGCTCGCAATCGATCAGGCAACCCTCGTCCCCTCCGATCAGGAAGAGATCGAACAGGAGCCGCCCTTGCGGCGTGAGCAGGGCGGCGAACCGCAGGTCTCCTGGCTTCAGGTCCTCCACGCTCTGGGTCAGCAGCCCCTGCAGGAACGGGATCCAGTCCGGGCCGCGGATGGAAATCAGCGCGCGGGAGTCCAGGCGGGCGATGCGGAGCGGCTCGGCCATGTGGGCAATGTGGCGGCCGGGCGGCTGGAGCGCCAGGGCAAGGCCGCTTATAGATTTGCGTCGATGGCGGCCAAGACCTTCCCGATCCTGTTCATCGCTTCCGCCAATCTGAGCGAAGCGGTGCTGGCGTCCGGCCTCCTGAAGAAGCTTTACGATGAGGCGCCCAATCCGCGTTTCACCATCGTCGCCGATCCGAAGGTCGCGCCGCTCTTCGCCGAGATGCCCAAGGTGGAGCGCATCCTCGTCAGCCGGAAGAAATCGTCGCCGCGGCGCTGGCTGGGGCTGCTGGGTCCGATCCGCGCCCGCCGGTGGGCGCTGGTGGTGGACGCACCGGCCGGGGTGACCACCGGCCGGCTGCGCCCCCGTGGCAAGGCTTTGCGTCGCCGCCACGAGGAGCCGGCGCACAAGCTGATCGAGGCGGCGCGGCTGATGCGCCTGGAAGACGAGCCGCCGGCGCCCTTTCTCTTCACCGCCCCCGCCACCGAGGCCCGCGCCAAGGCGCTCACGGAGGGCGGCGGACCGATCCTGGCCGTCGCGCCAGGCGCGGAATGGATGGGCAAGGCCTGGCCGCCGGAGCGTTTCGCCGAAGTGGCCCGGCGGCTCCTGGCGGCCGGCGGCCCGCTGCCGGAGGGGCGGCTGATGATCCTGGGATCGGCTTCGGAATCCCACGCCGCCGATGCGCTCCGAAGCGTGACCTCGCGTCATCGCACGATCGACCTCGTCGGCAAGGTCGATCTGCTGACGGCCTACGCGGCGCTCAGGAACGCGCGGCTCTATATCGGCAACGACACCGGGTTCAGTCAGCTGAGCGCGGCCGCCGGCGCGCCGACCCTGGCGCTGTTCGGACCTTCGGACGACCGCATCTGGCGGCCGTGGGGCGCGAACGTGCGGGTGGTCCGCGGCGCCCGCACCCTCGAGGATATCCGCAAGGTCGACCCGACCCTCACCGCCGCGGTGAGCCACATGGTGGACCTTTCGGCCGAAAGCGTCTTCACCGCCGCCGAGGCCCTGCTCGAGGAGACCGCACTTGGCGTCTGAGACCTTCGACCTGATCGTCCGCGGCGGCGAGATCGTCAACCACGCGGGGCGTGGCGCGGCCGACGTCGGGGTGCGCGGCGGAAGGATCGCGGCGATCGGCGATCTTGGCCAGGCGGCGGCCGGCGAGATCATCGACGCGGCCGGCCTGGCGGTGCTGCCCGGAGTGATCGACACTCAGGTGCATTTCCGCGAACCGGGCCTCGAGTGGAAGGAGGATCTGGAGACGGGCTCACGCGCCGCCGTGCTGGGCGGGGTGGTGGGCGTCTTCGAGATGCCGAACACCGAGCCGGTCACCTCCGCGGCCGCCGCGCTCACCGACAAGCTCGCCCGGGCGCGGGGCCGGATGTGCTGTGACCACGCCTTCTATGTGGGCGGCACGCACGAGAACGCCCGTTTTCTCGGCGAGCTCGAGCGGCTTCCCGGTTGCTGCGGGGTCAAGGTGTTCATGGGCGCCTCGACCGGGTCGCTGCTGGTGGCCGACGACGAGGGCGTGCGGGAGATCCTGAAGCACGTGGGCCGGCGGGCGGCGTTCCACTCGGAGGACGAATACCGGCTTGCCGAGCGCCGGCCGCTGGCCCGCACCGGCGACTGGACGAGCCACGAGGAAGTGCGCGACGCCCAGGCGGCGATCCAGTCCACCCGGCGCCTGCTGGCCATCGCCGAGGCGCTCGGCAAGCGCATCCACGTGCTGCACGTAACCACCGCCGACGAGATCGAGCTGCTGGCCGCGCACAAGGACTTGGCGAGCGTCGAGGTCACCCCGCAGCACCTCACGCTCGCCGCCCCGGAGGCTTATGAGCGCCTGAAAGGCCTTGCCCAGATGAACCCGCCGATCCGCGGCCTCGCCCACCAGGCGGGCCTCTGGCGCGGGATCGCCTCCGGGGTCGTCGACGTACTGGGTTCCGACCACGCCCCCCATACGCTCGAAGAGAAGGCTCGCCCCTACCCGGCCTCGCCCTCCGGCATGCCCGGGGTGCAGACCCTGGTTCCGGTCATGCTGACCCATGTGGCCGAGGGCCGGCTCAGCCTGGAGCGGTTCGTGGACCTGACGAGCGCGGGCCCGCAGCGGCTGTTCGGCCTCGCCGGAAAGGGGCGGCTGGCGGTGGGCTACGACGCCGACCTCACCCTCGTCGACCTTAAGGCCCGACGGACCATCCGCAGCGAAGACATGGCCACCCGGGTAGGCTGGACGCCCTTCGAGGGCTTCCAGGCCAAGGGCTGGCCGATGGCGACGGTGATCCGGGGCGTAGCGGTGATGCGCGAGGAGGAGATCCTGAGGCCGGGCCTCGGCGCGCCCATGCGCTTCGGCGAGACCATGGCCCCGTGACCGCGGGTCTGGCCGGCGCTCCCATGCGCGACGCGCGCTTCGCGCCGCGGGCGCTGGAGGTGAGCCAGGCCGCGGACGGCGCCGTCATCCTCACCAATCCGCGGCCGGTGGGGCGGGTGTTCGCCACCACGCTGGAGCCGCTCGGGCACTGGGCCGAGATCGCCCCCTCGCGGGCCTGGCTGGCCGAGCGTTCCGGCGCGGGCTGGCGGCGGCTCTCGTACCAGGAGGGGCGAGACCAGGTGCGGCGGCTGGCGGGCGGGCTCGCAGAGCTCGGCCTGCCGCCGGGCGCCCCTGTCCTGCTCCTCGCGCGCAACAGCATCGACACGGCGCTCGTCACCTACGCGATCATGAGCCAGGCGCTGCCCGCCGCGGCGGTCTCGGCACAGTATGGCCTGGCCGGGGCGGATCTCTCGCGCCTCGCCCACGCGGTGAGGCTGATCGGTCCGGCGGCCCTCTACGTGGACGACGCCGAGGCCTTCGCCGAGGCCCTCGACGCCCCGTTCGTGGCCGGCCTGCCGGTGATCGCCGGACGCAATCCTCGACGCGGCCACCTGAGCCTCGACGACCTGCGGCGCGGGCGCGACACCGACAGCGTCGCCGCCTCGGAGGACATCGCCCGGCTCCTGCTCACCTCCGGATCGACGGGCGATCCGAAGGCGGTGATGACCCTGCATCGAAACATGTCCTACAACGGGGCCCAGCTGGCCGCCTGCTACGACGACCCGGACCCCCAGGTGCTGGTGAGTCATGCGCCCTGGAGCCACAGCATGGGATCGAACGCGATCCTGCACACGGCCCTCCACCGGGGCGCCAGTCTCTACATCGACGCCGGCCAGCCCGCGCCGGGGCGGTTCGGCGAGACGGTGCGGAACCTCCGGGAGATCGGCCCCACCTACCACAACATGGTGCCCGCGGGCTGGAACCTGCTGGCCGGCGAATTGGAACGCGACGAGGCGCTGGCCCGAACCTTCTTCAGCCGTCTTCGGGTGATGCAGTACGGGGGCGCGGCGCTGGGCCAGGCGGTCGGCGACCGGATCCAGGCCGCGGCGGTGCGCGCGGTGGGCGAAAGAATCACCTTCGGCAGCGCCTTCGGCGCCACCGAGACCGGCCCCAGCGCCACCAACGTCCACTGGCCCAACGACACCATGGGCGTGGTCGGCCTGCCGCTTCCCGGGGTTTCGCTGAAGATGGCCCCGGTGGGCGAGCGCCTCGAGGCCCGGATCAAGGGGCCGCAGGTCTCGCCCGGCTACTACCGGGCGCCCGAAGCCACCCGCGCGGCCTTCGACGAGGAGGGCTTCTACCGGTTGGGCGACGCCGTCCGCCCCGTGGATCCCGCCCGGCTCGAGCAGGGTCTGGCCTTCGATGGACGCCTGGCGGAGAACTTCAAGCTGGCCAGCGGCGCCTTCGTGAACGCGGGCGCGCTGCGTGTCGCGGTTCTCTCCGCGCTCGGACCGGCGGTTCGCGACGCCATCGTCTGCGGCGAGGGCGAGGCGGGCGTGGGCCTGCTGATCTTCCGCAACGAGGCCAGCGGCCTTGGACCGGACGAGACCCGCACGGCGGTGCGCGAGGGCCTCTTGGCGTTCAACCGCGAGGCCAGGAGCGCCGGCGCACGCATCGCCCGCGCCGTCATCCTCGCCGACCAGCCCGATCCCGCCGCCGGCGAGATCACCGACAAGGGCTACATCAACCAGATGCGCGCCCGGCGGCTGCGGCAAGGCGAGATCCAGCACCTGTTCGCCGCCGCGCCTGACTCCGACGTCTTCAACCTGGAGGCCTGACATGAACGGCGCCGACACCCTGATCGAGACGCTGATCGAGAACGACGTCACCGCTTGCTTCGCCAATCCTGGCACCAGCGAGATGCAGTTCGTCAGCGCCCTCGACCGGCAGCCGGCGATGCGGCCGGTGCTCTGCCTCTTCGAGGGCGTGGCCACCGGGGCCGCCGACGGCTACGGACGGATCGCCGGCAAGCCCGCCTGCACCCTGCTGCATCTCGGTCCGGGCTACGGCAACGGCCTCGCCAACCTCCACAACGCCCGCCGCGCCTTCACCCCGATCGTCAACGTGATCGGCGACCACGCCACCTATCATCGCCGCTACGACGCCCCGCTCGCCTCGGACATCGCCGCCATCGCCGGGGCCAACTCCGTGTGGGTGAAGAGCGCCGAAGGGCCCGACCAGGTGGCCGACCTGGCGGCCGAGGCGGTGGGCGCAAGCTATGGGCCGCCCGGCGGTTCGGCGAGCCTGATCCTGCCCGCCGATTGCGCCTGGTCGCCGGCCGTCCTGGCCGCTAGGCCCAAGGCGATCCGCCGCGGGAAGTCGCACCCCGACGGGACGGCGGTGGAGGCGGTGGCGCGCCGGATGAAGGCGGCGAAGAAGCCGGTCCTGGTGCTTGGCCAGGGGGCTTGCGGCGAGGCCGCCTTGGCGGCGGCGGCCCGGCTGGCCACCTTGGGCGTGAGGATCCTCACCGACACCTTCATCGGCCGCCAGCCGCGCGGCGCCGGGCGCTTCCTCCCCGACCGGATGATGTACTTCGGCGAGCAGGCGCTGGAGGATCTCGCGGGCGTCGATCTGATGGCGCTGGTGGAGACCGATCCCCCGGCGGCCTTTTTCGCCTATCCGGGCCGGCCGAGCCTGCTGGTCCCGGAGGGATGCGAGACGACGGTGCTCGCCTCGCGGGAGCAGGACGGCGCGGCGGCGATATCGATGCTGGCCGAGGCGCTGGGGGCGCCGGCGTCCGGTCCGGTTCAGCCGCTGGAGCGCCCCGCGCCGCGTCCGGGCGTGCTGACGCCGAGCACGGTCGGGGCGGCCGTCGGCCGCCACCTGCCGGAAGGCGCCATCGTCTGCGACGACGGAGTCACCGCCAGCCAGCCGATCCTCAACGCCACCCGCAGCGCCCCGCCGCACGACTGGATGGCGCTGACCGGCGGGGCGATTGGGCTCGGGATCCCGATGTCGATCGGGGCGGCGGTGGCCGCGCCCGGACGCAAGGTGATCTCGCTGAACGGCGACGGCGCGGCCATGTACACCCCGCAGGGGCTCTGGACGCTGGCGCGCGAGGGCCTGGACGTCACCGTGATCATCTTCGCCAACCGGAACTACCGGGTGCTGAACATCGAGCTCGGCCGCACGGGCGCGGGCAATCCGGGGCCCGCCGCCGCCAAGCTACTCAGCCTCGATGACCCGCGGATCGACTGGCTCAGCCTGGCCAAGGGCCTGGGGGTGCCCGCGACGCGGTGCGACGACGCCGACGCCTTCGAGACCGCCTTCGCCCGGGCCATGGCCGAGCCCGGGCCCCGGCTGATCGAGGCGGCGCTTCCCTGAGGGGCGCTGCGATGATTCCGAGCCCGCTCTGCTCGCAGCGCGCCTCGAGGGCTACTTGGCCGGGGTGTTGCCCGGCAAGGTGCAGCTCTTGCCCGCGAAGGTGCAGGCGGTGGCTTCCTTCGGGGTGAGCGAGGCCACCGCATAGTCGAGCAGGAAGCCGGGCTTGCCGTCCGAGCATCCCACCTCGATCAGACCGTCCTGCTTGTCGGCCGTCAGACCGACGACCCGGGAAGAGGAGACGTCGCAGGTGGTCTTTCCGAGCTTGCGCAGCGCGGCCGTCAGGTTGGAGTAGCCGGCGGCCTGCGGGGTGAGGCCGCAGCGGTAGCCCGCCAGCTCGGAGGGGCCGCACGGCAGGATCTTGCCCGGCTCGGACCCGCTGGCCGGGAAGACGCCGATCGCGCCGTCCGGACGATTGGAGCAGGCGAGCTCGACAACCTCATGCCCCGGGTTGGCGACCTCGAAGGGCGAGTATTTGGAGACCGCGCAGTCGAACCCGGCCTTCTTGGCGAGCGCCGTATAGATGCCGGCTTCCTCGCTCTGCGCCTGGCGGGCGTTGGTGAGGGTGCAGCCGCCGCCGATGTAGTCGGCGTTGGCGCAGCTGATGGTCTTCGCCAGCTTGCCGTCCGGCCCCTGCTGCAGCACGTAGCCTTTCCCGTCCTGACAAGCGACCTCGTAGAAGTTGTTGTTGTCTTCCGAGGTCAGGATGTAGCGGCGGTCCTTGACCTGGCACGGCTTGTCCGACTGAGCGGCCAGCTGGTCGACCCTGGCGAGCTGAGCCGTGGTGTCCGAGAGCGTGCACTTGATGTTGTTGGAGCTCAGGAAGGCGAGGCACGGGGAGACCGTAGGCGCCTTGCCGCTGAGCGTGTCGGCGGCCTCCATGACGTAGCCGTCGCCGTTCTGGCAGGCCACCTCGAAGAACGTCTCCTTCGGCGCATGGCCGAGCACCCTGGCCTTGGCGACCTGACAGCCGGCGGCGCCCCTGGACACCAGCGACTGGAGACCCTGGGCCGGATTGGCGTTCTCCGGCAAGGAGCACTTGAGATTGCCGCCGGCGGCGCCAGACATCTCGAGGCAGGTGTAGGCGTCGGGCGCCGCGGCCGCTCCGTGGTCGACGACGAGGAAGCCTTCCCGATCCTTGCAGGCGATCTCGACGATCGTCGAGGTGGCATGGGTCTTCGGGTCCTGCTGCTGGCCGAGCTGGGCGGCGGAGACGGGCTGGCAGTCGAGCCCGGCGCGCTGAACGAGCCCCGGCGCTGCGGCCATGCCCTTGGTCTTCATGCCGGCGTCGATACCGGCCGCCAGGGCGCCCGTCGGCGCCAGCGCCACCCCCAGCAGGGCGCACAGAAGACCTATGACCATCAACCTCATCGGGGCGTTCTCCTCGGCAGTCGACTTGTTTGTGGAGCGTTAAGCCCCTCCGGGTCCCGGCGGTCAAGACGCAGGCGAATCCCGCCGGCGAGGCTCGCGCGCCTTGGCTAGAGGCTCCGGCTGGTCCAGAACGAGGGCGCTTCGAGAAGGAGGAGTTTCGTGCGCGACGGGTTCCAGAGCGACGCGGCCGGTCCGAGCGGTCTCACCTATCCGTTCGCCCAAGGACCGAAGGACGGCGAGGCGGTCGAGATCGCCCCCGGGGTCCTTTGGATGCGGATGCCGCTGGGGGGCTCCTTGGCCTTCATCAACGTCTGGGCGGTGCGGGACGAAGGGGGCTGGACCCTGATCGACACCGGCCTGCAGGGTCCGCAGACCACCGAGTCCTGGCGACGGGTCTTCGCCGGCCCCCTCGCGGGCGCGCCGGTCCGGCGGGTGATCGTCACCCACATGCACCCCGACCACATCGGCATGGCGGGCTGGATCACCCGCAAGTTCCACTGCCGGCTCTGGATCACCCGCACCGAATACATGATGTGTCGGATGCTGGCCGGCGACACCGGGCGCGAGGCGCCGGAGGACGGTGTCGAGTTCTACCGGGCGGCTGGCTGGGACCAGGACGCCCTCGACACCTACTCCGCCAAGTTCGGCGGCTTCGGCCGCGCCCTGCACGCGCTCCCCGACAGTTTCCGCCGGCTGACCGATGGCCAGAAGATCACGATCGGGGGCCACGAATGGCGCGTCGTGGTGGGCGCCGGCCACACCCCCGAGCACGCCTGCCTCCACTGCCCGGAGCTGAAGCTGTTCATCTCCGGCGACCAGGTGCTGCCGCGGATCACCACCAATGTTTCGGTGTTTCCCACCGAACCCGACGGCAACCCGCTGGACGACTGGCTGACTTCGCTGGCGCGCATCCGCTCCATCGTCCCCGACGACGTGCTGGTTCTGCCCGCCCACAACGATCCCTTCCGCGGCCTGCACGCGCGCATCGACGAGATCATCCGGTTCCATCAGGACTCGCTCGCCCGCCTGGAGCGGCTGATCGCCCAGCCGAAGCGGGCCGTCGACGTCTTCGGGGCGCTGTTCAAGCGGCAGATCACGCCGGAGGTGCTGAGCATGGCCACCGGCGAGAGCCTCGCCCATCTGCATTGGCTGATGGCGCACGGCCGCGCGAACCGCGAGCGCGACGCGCAGGGCGTCGACTGGTACCGCGCGGGCGGGCCGGCGGCCCAGGCGGCCTGATCGGGGCGCCGTCGCCCGGGCGGCAGAGTCCGGATCGCAAAGCGGCCCGGGCGCGTTCCGGGCTGGCGTCGCCTCTCGCGGCGCGAGGGCGATGCGATTGGACCCGGGATGGAAGAGCTGAACGGCCGGCGGGTGCTCTGCGTATCGCCGAAGTACGTTCCGTCGTTCGGCACGTTCGAATACGCCTACGAGCTGATGAAGGGCGTGAAGGCGTTCATGCCGCCTCAGGGCCTTCTGGTGATCGCCGCGTCGGTTCCGGCCTCCTGGGAGGTGCGGTTCGTCGACGAGAACATCAAACCCGCCAGCCAGGCGGATTTCGCCTGGGCCGAGGTCGTTTTCGTCAGCGGCATGCACGTCCAGCGGCGGCAGATCCATAACATCGGCCGGCGCGCCCATGGCGCAGGGCGCCCCGCCGTGCTCGGCGGCCCGTCCGTCTCCGCGTGCCCGGCGTACTACCCCGACTTCGACTACCTGCACCTCGGGGAGTTGGGCGACGCCACGACCGCGCTCTTCGCGCGCTTGGCGTCCGACTGCTCTCGGCCGGACGCGCAGGTGGTCTTCGCCAACCGTGAGCGCCGACCCTTGCGCGAGTTCCCCACCCCCGCCTACCCGCTCGCCGCCGTCGACCGCTACTTCCTCGGCAGCATCCAGTTCTCCTCCGGTTGCCCCTACCAGTGCGAGTTCTGCGACATCCCCGGCCTTTATGGGCGCGTGCCGCGGCTCAAGGCGCCCGACCAGATCCTTGGCGAGCTCGATACGCTGCTCGAGCTTGGGCTCCAGAACAGCGCCTACTTCGTGGACGACAACTTCATCGCCAACCGTCGGGCGGTGAAGGAGCTGTTGCCGCGGCTGGTGGCGTGGCAGCGCGCCAGGGGCTATCCGATCTCGTTCGCCTGCGAGGCGACCTTGAACATCGCCCGGGCCCCGGACCTCCTGGCGATGATGCGCGAGGCGGCGTTCGAGACCGTCTTCTGCGGCGTCGAGACCCCCGAGCCCCAGGCGCTGACGGCGATCGCCAAGTCGCACAACATGATGGTGCCGATCCTCGAGGCGGTGGAAACCCTCAACCGCTACGGGATGGAGGTGGTCGCCGGCATCATCGTCGGCCTCGACACCGACACCTCCGAGACTGGCCTCAGGATCCTCGAGTTCGTGGAAGCCTCCCGGATTCCGATGCTCACCATCAATCTGCTGCAGGCGCTGCCCAAGACGCCGCTTTGGGAACGGCTTGCGCGGGCCGGACGGCTGGTCGACGACGAGAGCCGCGAATCCAACGTCAAGTTCCTCTTGCCGTACGAGGCGGTGGTGGGCGCCTGGCGCGAGACGATGGAGAGGGCCTACGCCCCGGCGGCGCTCTACGCCCGCTTCGACCACCAGATCGCCCACACCTACCCCAACCGCATCCGGCGGCGGGCGGTGCGTTGGGTCGACCTCCAGAAGGGGCTCGGCCTGGCGGCCCGCCTCGTCTGGGACCTCGGCGTGGCCAGCGACTTCCGGCGCGACTTCTGGGCATTCGCCTGGCCAAAGGTGAAGCGCGGCCAGATCGAGCCGCTGATTCAGGCAGGGCTGGTGTCGAGGCACCTGATCCGCTTTGCGCGCGCGGCCGCGGCCGGCGCGACCAACGCCTCGCACTATTCGGCCAGGCTGCGCGAGCCGCTGGCTATGGCGGCGGAGTAGACCTCAGGCCGCCGCCCAGCGTCTTGGGTCGAGGGCGACCGGATCGTCGATCGCCATCTCGTCCCAGTCGAGATCGGGCGGGGGACTGGCGGCGGCGGCGATGACCGCCGCGAGCTCGCGGGCCGTGGCCGCGCCGACGATCACCGCGTCCGCCTCCGGGCGCGAGAGGGCGAAGCCGAGCGCCGCCTGCAAGGGGTCTGAGCGGCCCTCGGCGATCATCCGGCGCGCCCGCGAGAGGCTGCCGGCCGCGCCGCGCAGCTGAGCCGGAACCCGGTCCGGCGGCAGGAAGAGCAGGCCGTTCAGGAAGATCGAGCGCAGATGCACCTCGATCCCCAGCTCCTTCACCGCCATCAGGCTGCCGTCGAGAAGCAGGCGTTGATCCAGGAGCGATGCGGGGGCCTGCAGGAGGTCGGGCTTGAACCGCCGGGCCAGGCCAACCGGGTCGTCTGAGGCGTAGGCGGAGACGCCCACCTGGTCGAAGAGCCCGGCGTCGCGCATCGCCTTCAGCCGGTTCCAGAGCTCGGCGCCGCTCGGGGCGAAGAGGTCGCTGGCGCTCTGCACCACGATCGCTCGCGCCCGCGAAAGGCCGAGGCGGGCCAGGGCGGCGCGCGCTTCCTGCTCCACCGCCTCCGGCCCGCGGTCGCCGCGGATGGACTTGATGAGGATGGGGGTCGCAGTCGCGCCGGGCAGCTGGGCGCCGATGATCTGTTCCGCCGCCGCCGAAGCGCCGCCGCAGTCGATGAGGCCGAGGCCCGAGCGGACGGCCGCTGCGAGCATGTCGCGGGCCTCCGCCTCGGGAGAGCGACCCCGTGAGAAGCCGTCGTTGGCGCAAAACTGGGCGGCGCCGAGCCCGAGCTTCGAAATTAAGGGTCTCATGAAGCGCCCACCGCCGCCTTGGCCCGAGGAGATTGGCGGCGAGGATGCCTCGGCACTCTTAAAGAACCGGTATCTAGAGCCTGGATCGGAGGTTAAATTCCGGGCGATGGACCTCGTCTTGCCCGACTGGCCGACGTTCGGCTTCGCCGACGACGCTCGCCCCGCCCTCGCCGCCGCGCGCCAGCAGGGCAAGCCCGTCGCCCTGGTCACCATCGTCGGCCTGGGCGGCGGCGGCCCCCGTCCGGTGGGCTCGCAGATGGTCATCGGCGAGGGGATCCTGTCCGGATTCCTGTCCGGGGGGTGCCTGGAAGGAGACGTGGCCGGACACGCCCAGGCCTGCCTCGCCGACGGCGAGCCCCGTCGGCTGGTCTATGGGACCGGCAGTCCATGGCCGGACATCCGGCTCCTCTGCGGGGCGCGGATCGAGCTGCTGATGGAGCGGATCGCCCCGGACGATCTCGCGGTGGCCGAGCTCCTCGCCTTCCGGGACGCGCGCCGGCCGGCGGTCTGGATCAGCGACGGGCGACGCAGGCTCTGCGCGGCCCAGGAGGCTCGCCCGGCCGCCTGGGAAGGCGCTTTCGAGCGCCGCTTCGAGCCGGCCATGCGCCTGATCGTGCTGGGCGCCGATCCCACCGCCCTCGCCCTCGCCTGGCTGGGCGCGCAGGCGGGCTACGAAACCACCCTGGCCCGCCCCAAGGGTCCCGAGACGCCGCCGCCGTTCGAGGTGGCCTATCTGCGCGACGAGCCGGGGGCCGCGCTTCAGGCCGTCGGGCTGGATGCGTGGACGGCGGTGGCGGTGGCGACCCACGAGGCCGAGACGGATCACGCGGCCCTCACCGTCGCCCTGCCCTCCCCGGCTTTCTACGTAGGCGCGCTCGGGGCCCGGCGCCGGACCGCCGATCGGCTGGCCTGGCTGAGGGCGGCGGGGCTGGACGAGCGGACCATCGCCCGCCTGCGGACCCCGATCGGGCTCGACATCGGCGGCAAGGCGCCGTGGGAGGTGGCGGTCTCGGTCCTGGCCGAGATCACCGCGGTCCGCTACGCCCGCGAGAGCGGCAGCGTCTCGATGGGATCGCCGCACGCCAAAGCCGGGGCGCCGGGCGCCCGGCGCACCAGGGCGCCGGCGGTGGCGAACACCGAGACCAGCGACGAATCCTGATCGGCGAAGGCTTCGGCGCGCAAGGCGCCGTCCGGCTCCGGCGAGAGCCGCGCCCGCATCCAGTGCTCTCGGGGGCCATTGGCCTCAAAGGCGTGGCCGGCCCGGGTGAAGAGCATCGGCAGGTCCGTCGCCGCCCCCTGCATGGCCATCAGCACGGGCCGCAGGAAGAGCTCGGCGCAGACCAGGGCCGAGGCGGGGTTGCCCGGCAGGCCGAGCACCCGCCGGCCGTCGGCGAGCCGCCCGAACCAGGTAGGCTTTCCTGGCCGCACCGCCACGCTCCCCACCGCCTGCTCGAGCCCGAGCTGGGCCAGCGCCGGCTTGACGAGGTCGTGGTCGCCCACCGACGCGCCGCCGACCGTGACGAGGAGGTCGCAGGCTTCGCCGCGCACGGCTTCGACGGTGGCCTCCGCGTCGTCGCGGACCGGCGTCAACCGCCAGGCGTCGGCGCCCCAGCCGGCGCATAAGGCGGCAAGGGCGACGGTCCCGGACTCGAAGATCTGGTAGGGCCCGGGCTCAGCGCCCGGCTGGACGATCTCCTCGCCGGTGGATAGCAGGGCGACGCGTGGCCGCCGCGCCACCTCGAGCTGGCCGCGCCCGGCCGCGGCGGCCAGGGAGAGGCGCCAGGCGTCGAGCCGCATGCCCTTGGCGAGGAGCTGCGCCCCCGCGGCGAAATCGAGGGCCGCCGGGCGCAGGTTAGCGGCAGGCTTCGTGGCGGGGACGATCACGACCTCGCCCTCGCGGGCGGCGTTTTCCTGGATCACCACGGCGTCCGCGCCGTCCGGGGCGGCGGCGCCGGTGAAGATCCGCACGGCCTCGCCGGCCCCGAGCGGGGCCCCAAAGGGGGCGCCCGCTGCGCTCTCCCCGGCGATCCGCAGGCGCGCGGGCGTATCGGCGGCCCGGACGGCCCAGCCGTCCATGGCGGAGGCGGGGAAGGGGGGCTGGTCGCGCAGGGCGACCACGTCCTCGGCCAGAGTCCGTCCCAGGGCGTCCCCGATGGACAAGGTCTCGGCGGGAAGGGTCTCGACCCACGCCAGCATCCGCTCGCGGGCCTCGCTGACCGTCAGCAGGTTCACTTGCGCGTCCAGTCGCCCGAAGCGCCCCCCGACTTCTCCAGAAGGCGCACCGCGTCGATGCTCATGCCGCGCTCGGCGGCCTTCAGCATGTCGTAGATGGTCAGGCACGCCACCGAGACGGCGGTCAGCGCCTCCATCTCCACGCCCGTGGGCCCATTGGTCTTCACCCGCGCGGCGACGGCCAGGCCCGCCTCGTGGGGCTCGACCGTCACCTCGACCTTGGTGAGGGTGAGGGGATGGCAGAGGGGGATGAGCTCGGCGGTCCGCTTGGCGGCCATCACCCCGGCCACTTCGGCCACCGCGCGCACGTCGCCTTTCTTGCCGGTCTCCGAGAGGGCCAGCAGCCGGGTCTCGGGGGACATGCGCACCAGCCCCTCGGCGCTGGCCTCGCGGGAGGTGGCGGGCTTGGCCGAGACATCGACCATCCGCGCCCGGCCCTGCGCGTCGATGTGGGTGAGACGGCTCATGTCTCCAGCAGCCGCGGCATGAGCTCGACCATGTTGCAGGGCTTGTGGCGGCTGTCGAGCTGCGGGGCGATGACCTTGTCCCAGCCGTCGCGGACCGCGCCGTTGGAGCCGGGCATGCAGAAGACGAACACCCCGTCGATCAGCCCGGCCAGCGCCCGCGACTGGAGCGTCGAGAGCCCCACAGTCTGGTAGCTCACCAGGTGGAAGACCACGGAGAAGCCGTCGATCTGCTTGTCCAGCATCGGCGCGATCGCCTCGGGGGTCACGTCGCGGCCGGTGAGGCCGGTGCCGCCGGTGGTGAGGATCACGTCCACGTCCCCCGACCGGGCCCAGCCCTTCACCTGGGCGCGGATCTGCTCCACGTCGTCGCGCACCAGGGCCCGGTCGGCCAGCACATGGCCGGCGCCGGTCAGCCGGTCGACCAGCACCTGGCCTGAGGTGTCGCTTTCCTCGTCGCGGGTGTCGGAGATGGTGAGCACGGCGATCCGCACCGGCGTCAGCGGCGCCGACTCGTCGAGCCGGCCGCCGGGGGCGAGAAGGGTGGTCATGGCGAAATCCTTCGGGTTCTCGCCCGGACGTTAGTCCCAGCGGGCGATGTCCTCCAAGTCCCGAGCGGTGGGCTCGACCCAGCGGGCGCCGTCCGGCCCGAGCTCCTTCTTCCAGAAGGGTGCGCGGGATTTCAGGTAGTCCATCAGGTAGTCGCAAGCCTGGAAAGCCTCGCGCCGATGCGCCGAGGCGCAGGCGACCATGACGATCGGTTCGCCAGGGGCGATCGCCCCGTGGCGGTGGACGATCAGCACGTCGGCCAGGCAAAAGCGCTGGGTCGCCGCATCGGCCATCCTGCCGATCTCGATCTCGGTGAAGCCAGGATAGGCCTGCAGCTCCAGGGCGGTCGCCTGTCCGCCCTCGGCTCGGGCGATTCCCACAAAGCTCGCCACCGCCCCGGTCTCGGTGCGGCCCGCGCAGAACCGCGCCAGCTCCGCGCCAGGCTCGAACGGCTCTGCGGCGAGCCGGATCATCCGCCGCTCATGGGCGGCAGGAAGGCCACCTCGGCCGCGCCCGCCAGCGTCGCTTCGCCGCGCACCAGCGCCCGGTCCACCGCGGCCTGCACGCCTGGACCGTCCAGCGCCTCGCCCAGCGTCGCATCCTCGGCGGCGATCCGTCGCTTGAGCTCCGCCAGGGTCGCCGGCGGCGGATCGAAGGGGCGCTCGCGCCAGCCGGCGAGGTCGCCCAGGCGCCCGAAAAGCAGGACCCGCACAGCTAGCCGCCCGTGGTGGACATATGCCGGGCCACCGCCGGCGCGCCGCCCCGGGCGATCTGGAAGTCGTGCCCCTTGGGCTTCGCATCCACCGCCGCGCGGATCGCGGCGATGAGCCCGGCGTCGTCCGCGCCGGCACGGACCACGGCGCGCAGGTCCTTCGCGTCCTCGCGTCCGAGGCAGGTGTGCAAGGTGCCCGTGCAGGTGAGCCGCACCCGGTTGCAGGCCTCGCAGAAGTTGTGGCTGAGCGGGGTGATGAAGCCGAGCCGGCCGCCGGTCTCGACGATCTCCACGTAGCGCGCCGGCCCGCCGGTGGAGAGAGGAATGTCCCGCAAGGTCCAGAAGCTTTCCAGGGTCTTGCGCACCTTGGCCAACGACAGGAACTGGTCGGTGCGGTCGGCCTCGACTTCCCCAAGCGGCATGGTCTCGATCAGGGTCATGTCGCAGCCCCGGCCGTGCGCCCACTGGATCAGGGAGGGGATCTCGTCGGCGTTGTCATGGGCGAGGGCCACGGTGTTGATCTTCACCTTGAGGCCAGCGGCCTTGGCCGCCTCGATCCCGGCCAGAACCTCGCCCAGGTCTCCGCCGCGGGTGATCCGCGTGAAGAGGGCCGGATCGAGGGTGTCCAGCGAGACGTTCACCCGCCGCAGGCCGAAGCGCGCCAGGTCGCCGGCGAAGACGGCCAGCCGGGTGCCGTTGGTGGTGAGCGTGAGCTCGTCCAGGTCGCCGGCCGCCAGGTGGCGTGAGAGGCGCTCCACAAGCGTCATCACCCCCTTGCGGACCAGGGGCTCCCCGCCGGTGAGCCGCAGCTTGCGGGTTCCCAACGCCACGAAGGCCGTAGCGATCCGGTCGATCTCCTCCAGGGTCAGCACTTCGGCCTTCGGCAGGAAGGTCATGTGCTCGGCCATGCAGTAGACGCAGCGCAGATCGCACCGATCGGTGACGGACACGCGTAGATAGGTCACCGTACGGCCGAAACCGTCGATCAGCGGCGCAGCGCGGCCTGCGCGGACTTGCGTCCCAGGGGAGTCGTAGGGCGACATCGCCCCGTAACATAGAAAGGTTGAACGCTTGGCGACAGGGGGCGAGGCGAGGGCGGCCTTCGAGGCCATCGTCCTGGGGGCCGGGGCGGGGGCCCGGTTCGGCGGCGCCAAGCTCACCGCGCCCTGGCGGGGCGGCCGGCTGATCGACGGTGCGCTCGCCGCCGCCTTCGCCGCGCCGGTCCGCGGCGTCACCCTGGTGACCGGGGCCGACCCGGCCCTCCAGAGCGAGGCCGCCGCCTACGCAGCCCGGGCGGGGGAGGGGGCCCGGCTTCGGATCGTCCACGCCGAGGGCCACGCCGAAGGCATGGCCGCGAGCCTCCGCGCGGGCCTGGCGAGTCTTCCTTCCGACGCCGCCGGCCTCTTCCTGTTCCTGGGCGACATGCCGCTGGTCCCCGCAGGGATGGCGTTGCGCCTCGCCAAGGCCGTCGGCGCCGGGGCGCCGGCGGCGGCTCCGGTGTTCGAGGGCCGTCGGGGTCATCCGGTGCTGTTCGCCGCGCCGCTGCTGCCGCAGCTGGCGCGCCTCGCCGGCGACGAGGGCGCCCGGCAGGTGCTTGCGCAGCTCGGGCCCGCCCTCGCCCTCATCGAGACGGACGATCCCGGTGTGGTCTTCGACGTGGACCGGCCGGACGACCTCGCCGCGACGCCCGGCTAGTCTCAGGCGACGAAGGGAAGGCTCTCGGTCGGCTGGCCGGTCAGCGCCAGCAGCGCGTTGGCCACCGCCGGCCCGATCACCGGCGTGCCCGGTTCTCCCACCCCGCTAGGCGGCGCGGTGGAGGGCAGGATGTAGGTCTCCACCTGCGGCGCCTCGTTCATCCGGAGCACCCGGTAGCGGTCGAAGTTGCGCTGCTGGACATAGCCGTCCTTGAGGGTGATCGCGCCATAGAGCGCGGCGGCCAGACCGAGGCAGGTTCCGCCCTCCATCTGGGCGGCGATCTGGTCGGGGGCGACGGCGGTTCCGCAGTCGATGGCGGTGACGACGCGGCCCACGCGGGGAACCTTCCCGTCGAGCTTCACCTCGGCGATCTGGGCCACCACCGAGCCGAAGCTGGCGTGCACCGCCACGCCTTGCGCATAGCCCGGGGCCGGCTTGCCCCAGGGCGCCTTGGCGACGGCCAGATCGAGCACCGCGCGGTGCCGGGCGCCCGCCGGGCCGGCCCGCTGGTAGAGCGCGCGGCGATAGTCCACCGGATCGCGGCCGGCCTTGCGGGCCAGCCGGTCGATCGTGTGCTCCATGACGAAGGCCGTGTGGGTCGCCCCTACCGAACGCCACCAGAGGACCGGCGCCCCGACTTCCATCAGCGCCACCCGGCCGTCCACCACCGGCGTCCCGGTCAGGTAGGGCGAGCCCATGGCCCCTTCCACGGCGGTGGAGTCCACGCCGCTCTGAGGCATGGGCGAGCCCTTGATGACCGACTGGATCACCACCCGCTGGCGCCAGGCGTGCGGCAGGCCGTCGGGCCCGAGGGCGACCTGGAGCGCGTGGTGGGCCAGGGGCCGGTAATAGCCGGCGGTCATGTCGTCCTCGCGGGTCCAGACCAGCTTCAGCGGCCGGCCGTCCCCGAGGCGCTTGGCGATGTGGACGCACTCGGCGACGTAGTCCGACTGGAAGTTGGCGCGTCGGCCGAACGAGCCGCCGGCGAACAGGGTCTCGATCTCCACCGAGCCGGGGAGGGCGCCGATGATGGCGCCGGTGTTGAGCTGGTCGATGGTGGGGATCTGGGACCCGAAGGTGAGCTTCTTCTTGCCGGCCCCGATCTCGGCCACGCAGTTCATCGGCTCCATCGTCGCGTGGGCGAGGTAGGGAAAGTCGTAGGCGGCCTGCAGCACGTCGCCGCCGAAGGCGCCGGCCGCATCGCCGCGGGTCTCGAATGTCTGCCACTTGACGCTGTCGGGGCCGTGGCCGGCGGCCACCGTCCGGTAGAAGGCCAGAAGCTCGTCGGTGCCGCGCGTCTCGGCCTTGCTGTCGTCCCAGACCACCTTCAGAAGCTCGCGGCCCTGACGGGCGGCCCAGGTGCTCTCGGCGACGACCGCGACGCCCGAGGGTATCTCGAAGACGTCGACCACGCTGGGAGCCTTGCGGGTGGCGGTGTCGTCGAAACTCTTCACCTTGCCGCCGAACCGCGGCGGATGGGCGACCATGGCCACGCGCATGCCGGGAAGGCGGACGTCCTGGGTGTAGCGGGCGAGGCCGGTCGACTTGGCGGCCGAGTCCTTGCGGCGAACGCGGTCGGTCCCGATCAGGGTGTAGGTTTTCGGGTCCTTCAGCGCCGGGGTCTTCGGCGGTGCGATCTTGGCGGCGGCGGGAATCAGCTCGGCGAAGCTGGCGTGGCGGCCGGACACGTGGGAGACGACGCTGTCCTTGACCGAGATCTCGGTCGCCGGAACGCTCCAGAGCTGGGCGGCGGCGGAGACGAACATCGATCTCGCGGCCGCGCCGGCGCTGCGCAGCTGGTCCCAGGAGTTGGCGATCGCCGAGGAGCCGCCGGTGCCCTGAACGCCCAGCGTCAGGTTGGCGTAGACCTTCGCGTCGGCCGGCGCCTCGACGACCCGCACCTTCGACCAGTCGGCGTCCAGCTCCTCGGCGACGATGGCCGCGAGGCCCGCGTGGCTTCCTTGGCCGAACTCGATGTGCTTGCAGATCACCGTCACCGCGCCGTCGGGCCCGATCTGGATGAACGGGCCGAAAGCGCCGAAATCGGGGTCGGCCGCGCCGATGCTGAGGGCGTCGGCCACCGAGCAGCCCACCAGGAGGGCGCCGCCGGCGATGGCGGTCGCCGAGATGACGAAGGCGCGCCGGCTCGGGGCGAGGGGAGCATTCAACGGCCGTCCTCCTTCCAGAGCCGCCTCAGGCGCCGAGGCCGGCGGCCTCCTTGATCGCCGCGCGGATCCGCTGGTAGGCCCCGCACCGGCAGATGTTGCCGCTCATGGCCTGGTCGATGTCCGCATCGGTGGGCCGGGGCGTCCGGGCGAGCAGGGCCGCGGCGCTCATGATCTGACCGGACTGGCAATAGCCGCACTGGGGCACGTCGCGAGCCACCCACGCGGTTTGCAAAGGATGCGCCCCCCCGAGACCCTCGATCGTCTGGATCTTGACCCCGGCCAGGGCGCCGACCGGCGTCTGGCAGGACCGCTGCGGCTGGCCGTTCAGGTGCACGGTGCAGGCGCCGCACTGGGCGATCCCGCACCCGTACTTCGTCCCGGTGAGGCCCAGCTCGTCGCGCAGCGCCCACAGCAGGGGTGTTTCCGGGGGCGAGGAGACCGTGACGTCCTTGCCGTTGATGTTGAGGATGACGGCCATGCGGTCCATCGACTCGTTCAGGCGACGAAAGGCTAAGCTGGTTGCATCGCCAGGTGAAGCCGCAATCGGCGATCGCCGAACGCCGCGATTGTGCTCGGCGCCGGCGCCGAGCCGCGGTATCGATTGCCGATTCGCGGGCCAGCCCGCCAGCAAGGGGTCGGCGCCCGTGCTTCGAACTCTCGGTCTCTTCCTGATGGCCGCCTCGGCGGCCGGGCTCGGAACCCCTGCGGTTTCGCAGCCGGCAAGCTCGAGCTCGGCAGCCTCGTCGGCGGCCGGATCGGGGGCGAGCCTCTTCGACGAGCAATGCGGGTCCTGCCACACGGTCGGCCCGGCCAGCGATCCCCTCGCGCCGACCCTGAAGGGCGTGTTCGGCCGCAAGATCGCCGGCCGCGCGGACTTCGCCTATTCGGACGCCCTGAAGGCCAAGGGCGGGACCTGGAACCAGCAGACGCTGGACGTCTTCCTCACCGACCCGGCCAGCTTCGCCCCTGGAACCCAGATGTACGCCGGCGCCCCCGACCCGGCGACGCGCCAGGCGATCATCGACTATCTCAAGACCGTCCAGTGACCTGACGCCATGGAGGCCTTCCCCGCCTTCATCCCCTTGGCCGGCGCCCGGCTCACCATCGCCGGCGAAGGCGAGCTCGCGGACGCCCGGGCAAGGCTGCTGGCCTCTTCGCCGGCCACGGTTCAGCGGCTGAGGCGGGATGCGGCCTGCGAGACGGCGAGCTACGCCGGCGTGAGGCTCGCCTTCGTGGCGGACGCTGACCGCGCCTTCCGCGCCGCCGCCGCCGCCGCCGCCCGCGCGGCCGGAACGCTGGTCAACGTGACCGACGCGCCGGAGCTCTCCGATTTCCACGTTCCGGGGCTGATCGACCGGGGACCGGTGGTCGCCGCGATCGGCACCGCCGGGACCGCGCCTATGCTGGCCGCCCTGCTTCGCTCCGAGCTCGAGGCCCAGATCCCCGAGGGGCTGGGCGCCCTGGCCGGGCTGCTCGGCGAACAGCGCGCCGCGATCCGCAGCGCCTTCGCCGACCTTGGTGAGCGCCGCGCCTTCCTGCGCGCGGTTCTGGAGGGCCCGCCGGCCGAGGCGGCCCTGTCGGGGGACCTGGCAGCGGCGCGCGCGCGGCTGCAGGCGGCGATCCAGGCAGGCGTCGCGGCGGCCGGCAAGGTCTGGCTGATCGAGGCGCCGGCGGCCCGCGACCTTCTCTCCCTGCGTGCCGCCCGGGCGCTGGCCAGCGCGGACATCCTGGTGGCGGGGCAGGGGGTCGACGAGGGGCTGCTCGCCCTGGCGCGCCGCGATGCGAGCCGCAAGTCCCTTACCGAGGTCGACGAAGCCTTCCTGGTCGCCGAGGCCCAGGCGGGGCGCGTGGTGACGGTGGTGGTCCCGGCAGGGGACCTCGAGCCACGGAAGGCCGCGGTGGCCCGGCTGCCGGTCGCCCACGAGGTGCTGCCGCCCGCGGCCGGCAGGCCCTGATCAGGCTCAGGCGGGCGCCAGGGATCGGCCCCGGGTCTCCGGAAAGAACAGCAGACAGCAGACGACGCTGACCGCGGTGAAGATCGCCGGGTACCAGAGGCCAGCGTAGATGTCGCCGGTGGCCACCACGATCGAGAAGGAGGCCACCGGCTGGAAGCCGCCGATCCAGCCGGCGCCCACGTGGTAGGGCAGGGACAGCGCCGTGTAGCGGACCCGCATGGGGAAGAGCTCGGCGAGGGCGGCGGCCATGGGACCGTAGAGGGCCGTCGCGGCGATCACCAGCACCAGGAACACGCCGATCAGCAGCGGGCCGTCGCGCTGGGCGGGGTCCGAGCCGGCCGGATAACCGGCGGCGGCGAGCGCCTTGCTCAGCTGAGCGGAGAACGCGGCCGACGCCGCCTTCAGCGCCGGGCCTGACAGCCCGCGGCCCTCAGGGGCGGCCAGGCGCCTTGCGCCGACCTGGACCACGGCGAGGCTTCCCGCCGGCGCCGGCCGGTTGGCGTAGCCGACGCCGCCGCCCGCCAGCAGGCTCTTGGCGATGTCGCAGCTGGTCACCGGCCGCGCCTTCCCGGTGATGTCGAATTGCAGCGAGCAGTCGGCTGGATCGGCGACGACCACCACGGGCGTCGTTCGCGCCGCATGGGTCAGGGCTGGGTTGGCCGCCTGGCTGATCACCATGAAGGCCGGGAAGAGGGCGACGAGGCCGAGCGTCATCCCGCCCCACATCACCAGCTTGCGGCCCACGCGGTCGGAAAGCCATCCAAAGAAGACGTAGGATGGGGCGCTCACGAGCGCGCCGATCATGATCACCAGGTTGGCGTAATCGCCCTCGACCTTCAGGAACTTCTCCATGAAGACGTCGGCGTAGAAGAACACCGTGTACCAGTAGGCGCCCTGGGCGCACATGATCCCCAGGAAGGCGATCAACACCAGCTTGAGGTTGGACCAGCGGCCGAAGGCCTCGGCGTAGGGCGCGGCGCTGGCCCCGCCCTCGGCCTTCAGCTGCTGGAAGGCCGGGCTCTCGGTGAGCCTCAGCCGCATCCAGATCGAAGCCGCCACCAGGACGGCGGAGGCGAAGAACGGCAGGCGCCAGCCCCAGGCCGCGAACGCCTCCTCGCCGAGGCTGCGCCGGGTGACGAAGATCACCGCCAGGGCGGCGGTGAGGCCGAAGGCGGCGGAGGTCTGGACCCAGCCGGTGAAGTAGCCGCGCCGGTCCGCCGGCGCATGCTCGGCCACGAAGATCGCCGCCCCGCCGTACTGCCCGCCCACCGCCGCGCCCTGAAGCACCCGCAGCAGGATCAGCAGGATGGGCGCGATCGCCCCGGCCTGGGCGGAGGTAGGCAGCGCGCCGATCAGGAAGGTGGCGCCTCCCATCATCAGCACGCAGGTCAGGAAAGCCGCCTTGCGGCCGATCTGGTCGCCCAGCCGGCCGAACACCAACGCCCCCAGCGGACGGAACGCGAACCCGACTCCGAACAGGGCCAGCGAAGCGATAAGTCCCGCCGTCGGGCCGAGCTGGGCGAAGAAATTCCTGGAGATGACCTGGACGAGGTTGCCGAAGATGAAGAAGTCGTACCACTCGAAGGCGGTGCCCGCGGTGGAAGCGGCCACCACGGTCGCCATGGACGCGGGTCTTATTTGCGCCGGCTCGGCGTCTACGGCGGCTTCGGCCATCGGCCCTCCCTTTGGCCGGCCTCTAGCATCGGGAGGCGTTCCAGCGGAAGCCCGCGGTTGGCGCGCGGGGCGAAAGGGCTCATATCCTCGCCCTGGAGGTGACCGATGGAAATCAACGGGATCGCCCACGTGTTCATCACCACCGGCGATTTCGACCGGTCGCGGGCTTTCTATCGCCAGCTGCTGCCCTTCCTCGGCCTGCGCGAGGCGATCGACGGCCCGAACGCCTACTACTGCTACGGCGCGCGGGCCGGGATCGGGCTGCGGCCACCCGCGCCGGAACACCAGGGCCAGCGCTTCGAGCAGAACCGGCCTGGGCTTCACCACATCTGCTTCCGGGCCCGCAGGCGCGAGGACGTGGAGGAGGTCCACGCCTTCCTTCTCTCCATCGGCGCGCTCATCGTCCACCCGCCGCGCGACGACGACTTCGCGGCCGGCTACTACTCGGTGCTCTTCGAGGACCCCGACGGGATCCGGCTGGAGGTGAACCACGTGCCCAGCGCCGCGGTGGTCACGCCGGGCGACGCCGGCCACCTGGGACCGGTGAGCTCGTGAGCCGCCCCGGGTTGGGCGCCGTCCGCGTCCGGACGCCATCGACGAAGGCGGGCGGCGGACCTATAGCCTAGCGCCAGGGGCGCCCGCCCCAGCGGCGGCAGCGGCGCTCGCCTCGCCGCGCGACGACAACAGGATGACCGGTGAGCCGATGAGCGAAACCTCCACGATCAGCGAAGCCGACGAGCGCGCCCTGCTGGATTCCATCGACCGCTGGCTGGAGAAGAAGGTCGCGCCGGTCGCCGCGAAGTTCGAGCAGGCCGACGAGTATCCGACCGAGCTCGTCCAGGACATGTGCGAGCTGGGCCTGATGGGGGCGCTCATCGACCCCAAGTACGGCGGCCTCGGGCTGCCGGCGCTGACCTACGCGCGGATCGTGGCCAGGGTCTCCGAGGAGTGGATGAGCCTCACCGGGGTCTTCAACAGCCACGTCATGATGGGTCTGATCGTCCAGAAGTTCGGGACCGAGGCCCAGAAGGAGCACTGGCTGCCCACCTTCGCCACTGGCGAAATGCGCGGGGGCCTGGCGCTCACGGAGCCGGACGCCGGGACCGATCTGCAGGGCATCCGCACCACGGCCCGCCGCTCGGGGAACGACAAATACGTCCTCAACGGCGCCAAGCTCTGGATCACCAACTCGATCGAAGGCGACGTCCTGGCCGTGCTCGCCAAGACCGACCCCGAGGCCCAGCCGCGCCATCGCGGCATGAGCATGTTCATCGTGCCCACCCGCGACAAGGCCACCGGCGGCGACATGCCGGGGGTCATGCGCGGCCGCAAGCTTCCCAAGCTCGGCTATCGCGGCGTGGACACTGGCGAGATCGCCTTCGACGACTGCCCGGTCGACGCGGCCCTCAGCCTCGTGGGCGGGGAGGAAGGCAAGGGCTTCCTCATGGCCACCGGCGGTCTCGAGGTGGGGCGGGTGAACGTCGCCGCGCGCGGGGTCGGCATCGCCCGCCGGGCCCTGAAGGAGGCGGTGGCCTACGCCCAGGTGCGCCAGACCATGGGCAAGCCGATCGCCCAGCACCAGGCGATCCAGCTGATGCTGGGCGAGATGGCCGCCAAGACCCGCGCCGCCGAGCTGATGGTGGAGGACGCCGCCCGCGCCTACGACCGCGGCGGCCGGGTGGACATGGAAGCGGGCATGGCCAAGTGGTTCGCCACCGAAACCGCCTTCCAGGTGGCCACAGATTCCATGCGGATCCACGGCGCCTACGGCTATTCGAAGGAGTTCCCGATCGAGCGGCTCTACCGCGACGCGCCGCTGCTGATGATTGGTGAGGGGACCAACGAAATGCAGCGGATCATCATCGCCCGCCAACTGATCGCCCGAAATCCGGTCTAGTCCCGGCGCCTTCGCGCGCAACCCCGAGCGCTTCTGCGGCGTTCGCGCCAGGCCGAACAGGGATATCCCGATGCGCCGCAGCCGCAGACTCGACCGTCCCGCCGACGTCGTGCGGCCGTTCGTCTGGATCGCCGCGGTGTTCTTCGCCCTGGGATTCGCCGGCTACATGGCGCTCGCGCCGCTGCTGTCGCGTTAGGCCTCAGAGGCCGCGGGCGACGAAGAAGCCGTTCCGGAAGCCCTGGTCCGTCTTGCCATAGAGGAGCGGGGCGCCCTCCGGCGTCGTCACCAGGCCGCCGGCGGCGACCAGGACCGCGTGCCCGGCGGCGGTGTCCCACTCCATGGTGGGGCCGTGGCGGGGGTAGATGTCCGCCGCGCCCTCGGCGATGCGGCAGAACTTGATCGAGGAGTCCATGGGCTCGCGCCGGTGGAAACTGTATTCCGCCGCCAGCTTGTCCGCCGCCTCCTCCTTCATGGTGTGGCTGATCAGCGCCAGCGCCTGGCCTTCCGGCCAGGGCCGCGGGCGCACGCGCTCGGCCCCGCCGCCGCCATGCCGCTTGAGGGCCCCGCCGGGCGCGGTGAACCAGACTTCGCCGCTTGCCGGCGCCGCCACCGCCCCGGCGGTGGGGCGGCCCGATTGGATCAGGCCGATGTTGACGGTGAAGTGGGGGTCGCCGCGCACGAAGGCCTTGGTGCCGTCCAGCGGGTCGACCAGGAAGAAGTCGGGTCCGATCGCGTCCGGCGTGCCGAATTCGCTGGCGTGCTCCTCGGAGACCACCGGCGTTCCGGGAAACCGCAGGGCAAGCCGCTCGAGGATCAGGGTCTCGCCACGACGATCAGCCTCGGTGACCGGGCTGTTGTCCGACTTGGCGGTCACTTCCAGGGCGGTCCGCCACAACGGCAGGATCAGCGCGGCCGCTTCGGCGACGATCTCGGCAAGGTCTGCGCCGATGTCGGCGGCCGCGAACTGCGTCATGGAGGGGGTTCTATGACCTACGCGGGCGGTTTGCCAAAGCCCCAAATCAGGCGATCGTCCGGGCCATGAGTGAAGCCGGCGCCCGCGTTTCCCCTGTCCAGCCCAGCGAGATGCCCGCCGAGGAGTTGGCGGCCCGGTTGGCGGCCCGGCTCTGCCACGACTTCATCAGCCCGGCCAGCGCCATCGTCTCGGGCCTCGACCTGCTCGACGATCCGGCGGCCAAGGACATGCGCGACGAAGCCATGGCGCTGATCGCCAGCAGCGCGCGCAAGCTCACCGACCTGCTTCAGTTCTCGCGGGTGGCGTTCGGCGCTTCGGCGGCGGCTGAGAGCTTCGATTCGGCCGAGCTGCAGCGGCTGGCGCAGGGCGTCTTCGCCTATGGCCGGGCGGAGCTCGACTGGGCGGTCGGGCCGCAGACCCTGCCGAAGCCGGCCGCCCGGGCCATGCTCAACCTGGTGCAGCTGGCGGCCGGGGCCTTGCCGATGGGCGGAACCGCCCGGGTCGAGACGCGCCGGCGCCCCCAGGAGCTGCTGATCCGGGTCGAGGCGCTGGGCGCGAGAGTGCGGCTCTATCCCGAGGTGGCGGAGGGCCTGGCCGGCGCGCCCCTCGGCGAGGGACTGCCCGGGCGTTGGGTCCAGGCCTTCTACCTGTTCGCCCTGGTGCGCGGGGCGGGCGGGCAGGTTCTGGTGAAGACAGGCGAACAATCGCTCATCATGGGCGTGGTCCTGCCGGAAGGCCCGGCCCCGAATGGGCTTGGCGGCGCTTCTTAGAAAACCAGGTCGGCGCTTACCGGGGCGTGGTCGCTGGGTCGCTCCCAGGCCCGCACGTCGTCGTGGATGCGGCTGGCCGCAGAGCCGAGGCGGAAGGCCGCGTCCTTCAGGCCCGGCGTCACCCAGATGTGGTCGAGCCGCAGGCCCCGGCCGGACTTGCGGAAATCCAGCGCCCGATAGCTCCACCAGGAAAACAGCTTCTGCGGGTCCGGTGTCGCCTCCCGGGTCAGGTCGAGAAATTTCAGGCTGGCCCGAAGGGCTTCCATGGCGGCCACCTCCTGGGGCGTGTGGCTCACCACCTTGGACATGAACCGGTGGTTCCAGACGTCGTGCTCGCCGGGCGCCACATTGAGGTCGCCGACGATAGCCAGGGGGGCCAGGGGGTCGCGGCGGGCCATCTCGGCGGTCAGCCGTTCGAGGAAGTCCAGCTTGTGGTCAAACTTGGGGTTGGCGGCCCGGTCGGGCGCGTCGCCGCCGGCCGGGACATACAGGTTATGCAGCTCGACGCCGGCGACCCGCGCCGACACCGCCCGCGCGTGCCGCTCGCGGCAGAGGTCCAGCGGGGGCGCCTCTTCGATCGGCAGGCGCGAGGCGATGGCCACTCCGTGCCAGCCCTTCTGGCCGCTGATCTTCAGGTGCGGGAGCCCCGCTTCGACGAAGGCCTGGACGGGAAACTCGCCGTCCCGGCACTTGATCTCCTGCAGGCAAAGGACGTCGGGCGCCTGTTCGCGGACGAACCGCGCCGCCTGTTCCGCCCGCAACCGCACGGAATTGACGTTCCAGGTGGCGAGCCTCAACCGCATTGTCCCGTCCATGCCCGAAAAGAAGCCCGGGCGCATCAGCGTCCGGGCTCTTCAGTCGTCTCTCATGCCGCCGCCGGGAGGGGATTGGATCCGGCGCGGTCCGCGAAGGGCAGGTCGGGCGCCCAACGCGATAGTGGCATATTTGCAACTTTCACCGAGAAAAGTCAATAGAAAACGGCCGCCTCTTGAGCGTGATTTTTCTGTAACACTCAGCCGCGCTCGTCCGGCGGCGCGAAGAGGTCCGGCGAGAGAGAGCCCACCCGCGCGAAATCAGCCAGCTGGACCGTGGTCGTGCGATGCTGCGGGTCGGTGATGGCCCAGCCGGAGAGCCGCAGGGGCGCCTCGTCGAAGTCGAGGGTGATTTCGCCCTGAGCCCGGCCGCGGCCGTCGCGGGCGGTGATGCTGAAGCCGCCTTCCCGGCGGCGCTGCACGCCGGTCAGCCGAACGCCGCGGTCCAGGCGGATCTGCTTGGCCAGGAAGAGCCCGAGCGGCGTGCTGTCGAGGGGATAGCGGCGGTTCGTCTTCAACCGGCCGTTGGCGACGGTCACCGTCTTGCCGTCGGAGACGATGACCAGGCCTGCTGGCGGGTCGTATTCGAAGCGGGCCCGCCCGGGCCTCGCCACGTAGATCGTCCCCTCCGTCACGCCGCCGCGCCAGTCGGTCTGCCGGAAGCGGCCCTTGGCGTCGCCGAGGCCTTCGAGATAGCCCACCGCCTGATCGACGAGCGCTTGATCCGCGGGCGTGAGGCTCACTCCCGCCAAGACGCGGACCGGGATCGCGGCCAGCAAGGGGAGGGCGATGACGCCGCGTCGGCTGAACTGCATTGGGTCTCCTCGAGGCTCCCCGGCGGCTAGATAGCGCGGGCGATGCGTTTTTGGAGGCCTACGGCGGCGGTCCGGCCAGAATCTCGCGCTTGCCGGCATGGTTGGCCGGGCCCACGACGCCCTCGCGCTCCATGCGCTCCATCAGGGAGGCGGCCCGGTTGTAGCCGATCTGCAGGCGGCGCTGGATGTAGCTGGTGGAGGCCTTGCGGTCGCGGGTGACCACGGCCACCGCCTGGTCGTAGAGATCGGCGCCGCCGCCTTCGCCGAGGCCCTCGCCGCCTTCGGCCCCGTCTTCTTCGGGCGCGGCGGTGACTTCTTCGAGGTATTGCGGCTCTCCTTGCTCGCGCAGGAACTTGGCCACCGTCTCCACCTCGCCGTCCGAGACGAACGGGCCGTGCAGGCGGGTGATCCGGCCCCCACCTGCCATGTAGAGCATGTCGCCCTGGCCGAGCAGCTGCTCGGCTCCCTGTTCTCCGAGGATGGTCCGCGCGTCGATCCTGGAGGTGACCTGGAAGCTGATCCGGGTTGGGAAATTGGCCTTGATGGTGCCGGTTATGACGTCCACCGACGGGCGCTGCGTCGCCATAATCAGGTGGATGCCGGCCGCCCGGGCCATCTGCGCGAGGCGCTGGACGGCGCCCTCGATGTCCTTGCCGGCCACCATCATCAGGTCGGCGACCTCGTCGATGACCACCACCAGGTAGGGCATGGGTTCGGGGTTGATCTTCTCGCTCTCGTAGATCGGCCGGCCGTTGTCGTCGAAGCCCGTCTGCACGGTGCGCTCGAAGTGCTCGCCCTTGGCGGCGGCCTCCTTGGCGCGCTCGTTGTAGGAGCCGACGTTGCGCACGCCGATCTTGGACATCCGCCGATAGCGGTCCTCCATCTCGCGCACGGTCCATTTCAGCGCGACGATCGCCTTCTTCGGGTCGGTGACCACGGGGGCGAGCAGGTGCGGGATGCCGTCATAGACCGACAGCTCCAGCATCTTCGGGTCGATCATGATGAAGCGGCACTCATCCGGCGTGTGCTTGTAGAGCAGCGACAAGATCATGGCGTTGATGCCGACCGACTTGCCCGAGCCGGTGGTGCCGGCGATGAGCAGGTGAGGAATCCCTTCGTACACCGACAGCTCCAGCATCTTCGGGTCGATCATGATGAGCCGGGTATGCTCGGCGGTGGCCTTGTAAAGAAGGCTCAACACCATGGCATTGATGCCCACCGACTTGCC